>MVQD01000063.1 GCA_002067095.1 Methanoregulaceae archaeon PtaB.Bin056 | reverse complement strand
CCGCACATTGGCAAGCTCCGCATCGATCGCCTTTACGGCCCCTGTGAGCGTCGCACTGGCCGCGGAAGACTCCCTCTCTTCTTCTCCCGGCGTGATGCACCCGCTGCCGATGAGCGCTGCTCCCAGGACGAGGAAGAGCAACAGTATGCGTACCTTCATGCATTGACTTTTGATCAACCGGCCCGCATAAGCATTGTGAAACGCGCGGCGGGATCCCTGAGGGTCATTCCATCGACGCGAGCGTGTCAGAAAGCCCTTCTTTTAAGCTGAACCGCGGGGAAAACCCAAGCTCTGTTCGTGCCAGGGAGATATCTGCAACAGACCGCCTCACTTCGCCGGGCCTCCCGGGGCAATGGACCGGGTCCAGCCTGCAGCCGATGAGGCCACTCAGCAGAGAGGCCAGTTCGTTGACGCTGGTCTCGGTCCCGGATGCGACGTTGAACACCCCGCACGCCCCTGACTCCATTGCCTGGATCATTGCAGTCACTACGTCCTTTACGTAGATGAAGTCCCGTGTCTGGCCCCCGTCACCGTAGATCAGCGGTGCCTCTCCTGCCCGCATCCTCGCGATGAACCTGGGGATGACCGCTGCATAATCGGAACAGGGGTCCTGCCGCGGGCCAAACACGTTGAAGAAGCGGAGAGATACGGCTTGCAGTCCGTAAAGGAGAGAGAAAACCCTGCAGTACCGCTCCCCCGCGTACTTGGCAACCGCGTACGGGGAGAGGGGGTCAACGGGCATGTCCTCCCTCTTGGGGAGACCCGGCAGGTTTCCGTACACGGCGGCAGAGGAGGCGTGGACCACCCGCTTCACGCCGGTATCCCTCGCGGCAAGGAGCACGTTCAGGGTGCCGGTGAGGGAGACCTCGTGGCTGGCCAGGGGGTGCGCGATGGACCGCGGGACCGACACCATCGCAGCCAGGTGAAAGACCCCGTCAGCGCCGTGGAAATAGTCAAGGAGCGAGGAGAAGTCCTGGACCGTGTCCTGGATGAAACTGACCCTGGGACTCGGCAGGAGTGGGGCGATATGCTCCATCCTTCCGGAGGAGAGGTCGTCGATGATCACGACGTGGTGGCCGGCATGCGCCAGTGCCTCGCAGAGATGCGACCCGATGAACCCGGCGCCCCCGGTGACGACGAAGTGCATGATCCGTCCCTCTTTTTTACCATCTATGCACCGAGCAGGTAAAAAAGCCGCGGGTGAAACAGGCCCCCGCCAGGCCCGAATCCTTAATGTCCAGGTGAGGCAGAACCTATCATCCAATGGTCTCTCTCGCCGAGATCCAGGCCGCCCGCTCACTCCTGGAGAGAAAGGTTATCCGCACCCCGCTCGTGTACTCCCCCACATTCTCTGATATGACCGGCGCAGAGGTGTACCTGAAGCTTGAGACCATGCAGAAGGCAGGGTCCTTCAAGGTCCGCGGGGCGGCCAACCGGATCTTCGGGAGACGAAGCGAAATCGGCCGAGGCGGCGTGATCGCCGCATCCGCCGGGAACCATGCCCAGGGCGTGGCGGTTGCAGCGGCCATGGCTGGTGTCGCAGCCACCATCGTCATGCCCGAGTGGGTCTCCCTTTCAAAGCAGGAGGCCACGGTGGGATACGGTGCAAGGGTCATCCTCCGGGGGAGCAGCCTCGAGGAGAGCATCGCCTATGCGAAAAAGGCAGCCCTGGATGAGGACATGACCTTCATCCACCCCTACGACGACCCGCTTGTGATCGCAGGCCAGGGCACGATCGGGCTTGAGGTCCTCGAGGACCTGCCGGACGTCGATATCGTGGTCGTCCCGGTCGGGGGCGGAGGGCTGATTGCAGGGATCGCCACAGCGGTGAAGTCTTCGCGGCCAGGCGCACGGGTGGTCGGGGTCCAGGCGGCCGCATGCCCCTCCGCGGCAGAGGCGTTCCGGGGAGGCGGGCCGGTCACTGTCGAGGCGCTGCCCACCATCGCGGACGGGATACGGGTGAAACGGACCGGTGACCTGACGTATCCCGTGGTTCGGGACCTTGTGGATGGGGTGGTCCTTGTCGGGGAGCAGGCGATCATGGAGGCGATGCTCCAGCTCCTCGAGCGCAAGAAAGTCCTCTCAGAAGGGGCAGGTGCAGCCCCGCTGGCCGCGCTCCTCTCCAGGGGAGTTGCCGTCGCAAAGAGAGAGAAGGTCGTCCTGGTGATAAGCGGGGGGAACGTGGACACTTTCCTCCTGGAAAGGATCCTCAAAAAAGGCCTGTATGCGAGCGGGAGGATGCTGCAGCTCGCCGTCACGGTTGAGGAGGGCACTCACTCCCTCCCTGCGCTCCTGCAGGCCCTCGCACATGCCGGCGGCGTAGTCAACCGTATTGATCAGGAACGGAGTGCCCCCGACCTCCCCGTGCACCAGATGCGGGTGATACTGGAGCTTGAAGCACGGGGTCGGCATCATCGGGAAGCGTTGATTGCCGCGCTGCACGAGGCTGGCTTCGCTGCACGGCCCTTCCCGGCGGATTAGAGAGGTCCACCTGCAATGACCCGACATGGACAGTTGCCACCCTGTGCACGTCGTGAGGGGGGGCCCTGAAGGTCAGGGTGCCCGACACGAGGTCAAGCCTGTCCACGAGCCCGAGGGCAACCACCATCATCTCGGCGTCGCAGAGGGCGATCAGGAGGTCCTTCCACGACTCCTCCCGGAACGACTCGGGCATCCTCCCGTGCACCCCGAGGCCCGAGAGGAACCTCGCCTGGGGGACCGCATCTGCAAAATACTCAGAGAACCGCTGGAAGCGATAGAGACGCCTCCAGTCGCGCTTCCGCTCCACCACCTGCGGCGGCGCGGCACACTCGATGATCCGGATCCGGGGATGGCGGCGGAAGTTCACCAGTATCCCCTCGAGTTCCGGCCCGCGTTCGAACCCCACCACCAGGTCGGGCTGGAGGAGGTCGATCATCCGGACATGGAACTCCTGTGCGGCCGGCTCAACCACCCACCCTGGCGAGTCAACGACAAGGAACGACGCCCCCTCCTCCCTCGCACGCTCCTTCAGCCGGAGCGCCCCGACGAGCTCCTGGACCATGTGCCCGCTCGGGGTCACCGCTCCGACGAACCTGAGATAGGTTGCCCTGGGGAGGTCGACGGATTCCTGGAAGAGGGCGAGGCCTACAGTCGCAGGGGGCCCGAGGGTGGACTGCCCGATATCGCAGTCAAGAAACCCCGTGAGTGCCACATTGGCCAGCCGGGCAGTCAGCCAGCGGCAGAACGTGGTTTTTCCCCTGTCCGCGGCACCGACCACGTACACCGTCCCCGATCCCCTGTCCCGGAGTGCGCGGAGCACCGCTTCCCACTCGGAGGGGATTACTATATCAGACACCACTCCACTCTCCCTCTTGGTGCTCTTTCCTCATAAATGATCAGACTCGCTCTCCGGCAGACCCTCTGTGCGGGACCTCGTCATGCAGAGGATGTTCTTTCCCCCTGTGTACTCGTACGTGACCGTATCCATGAGGCTACGGATAAGATGGACCCCGAGCCCCCCGATAGGGCGGTCCTCCACCCCGCCGCTCAGATCAGGGGGCTCCACCGCGAGGGGATCGAAGGGATGTCCGCAGTCGATGATGCAGACCGTCGCGGCGGTGGGGGTCACGGTGCATTCCACCGTCACCTCCCCCTCTCCGGGCGCATAGGCATACCTGATGACATTGGTGCAGGCCTCGTCCACGGCAAGGTCCATCTCGAAGATAGTCTTCTCGGGAAAGCCCTGCTCCCGGAGGAGGCCTGTGACCATGCTGGTCAGATCCTCGAGGTGCCCGAGCGTCGCGGGGACGGTGAGCCTCCGGGTCACCTCCCCAGTCATGATCCCACCTTCAGGACAAGCAGGGTCATGTCATCGTACTGCGGTGCAGACAGGGTATGGGCCGCCACCGCCTCCTGGATTGCGGCAAGTGCCTCGCCCGCGGTGCGGTCTCGCAGCCCCCTCACCAGTTCCGCCAGCCGTTCGTCCCCGAACTGCTGCTGCGAGGCGTCTTCTGCCTCGGTCACCCCGTCAGTGTAGAGGACCAGGAGGTCGCCGGGTGAGAGCCGTATCTCCCGCTCCTCGTAGGCCGCCCCGCTGTCAGCCCCGAGCGCGATCCCGGAGGACTGGAGCTCGATGAGAGACCCGTCCGCCCTTGCGAGCATGGGGGGGTTATGGCCGGCATTCACGTAGGTGAGCGTCATCTCCGCAGGGTCAAGGATACAGAAAAATAGCGTCACGAACATACCGGAGCCTGATTCCCGGCAGATGAGGGCATTCGCGTCGCTCACCGCGTCGCGCGGCCGCTGGTGCCATGCGGCGCTCGCACGCATCACCGTGGACGAGAGTGCCATGAAGAGCGCGGCAGGAACCCCCTTGTCCGAGACATCGGCGATCACAAGGCCCACCCGCCCGCCGGGAGATCCGAGCACGTCGTAGAAGTCCCCTCCCACCTCGCGGGCGGGCCTGCTCTCCGCAGCAAGTGCATATCCCGGGAGCGTGGGGAGGGAGGGGGGAAGAAAACTCTCCTGGATCTCCCTGGCGATCTGGAGCTCTGCATTCTTGCGCTGCAGCTCTGCCTGGTAGCGGTCACGCTCCCTGGAGGTCCTCCTCTCGTTCTCGAGGTTGAGAGTGATGAAGGCAAAGATGAACATGCCGGCTGCATTGACCGCGATCATGGGGAATGCCACGTCCGAAACGAGCTCGACTGCCTGGGAGAGGGGGCGGCTGATCAGGAGCACGAGCCCCATATGCATCCCTTCGAACAGGACCGCCCCCGATACCGCAAGGAGGGTGCCCGGGAACCGCCGCTTGTTGGCAAGGTTGATCAGCCCCGCCAGCAGGCCGGCTAGGACGGTCGCAAGCGAGCATGCGACCGCCGTAAAACCCCCCATGGTCATCCGGTACCCGGCCCCGATAACCCCTGCGCCGATTCCCGCGACCGGACCTCCCACAAACCCGGCCACCATGGGGCCGAGGTCGCGGATGTTGAGAGGGGCCCCGAGGATATCGACCCCGCTCGCCGAGCCATAGATGGAGAGGATCCCAAAGGCAAGGATCAGGATTGCCTGGTTCTTCCAGGAGAAGGCTCCCTCGAGCACCTCTGTATAGAAACGGGTCCTTGTCACAAGGTAGGCAAAGATTACGACGACGCACATCATCTGGAAGAGGATGATGGAATCGGTGACAAGTTCGGGGAGCATGGTATCAGGCGGCGGTCCAGCGGTACGCGGTGGCGGCAGTCATCGTGCCGTGTCTGTTCCGAGCGCCTCGTCAAGGCTCCTGTAGATGAGAAAGAGCCGGTTGAACCCGGCGATATCGAAGACCTTCTGGATCTCGGGCGCGAGTGCGGTGAGCTTCATCGCCCCTCCCGAGGCTTTCAGCCTCTTTAACCCGGAGAGCAGCACCCGCAGGCCGGCGCTGCTGATATACTCGAGGCCCGAGAGATCGACCACCAGCTGGCGATCTCCTTTATCGATCAGGCGGTTGATATGCGCCTCCGCGTCCGGGGAGGTGGTGGCGTCCATGCGTCCCTTCAGGAACAGGACGGGGACATCACCCCGGCGCTCCTCCGCTACCTGCAGGATAGTGCTCATTGGTTGATCTCTCTTCCTCATCACATATGAGAGTAGCGAGAACGCCTCCGCGGCAGAGGATACAGCGGTTTTTCTATTGGAGAAGATGGGGCCTCCGCAAAAAGAAAATCTTAAAATAGACTTTATATTCGCAATTAGCGACCATATTGCGCTTAATTTTGAATGAAGAAAAATATCCCTTATCACGTATCTCAGCATCTTGATGTTTCAGAAACGGACCCCGAAAGGGGTTTGGGAAATGGTATTGATAGGAAAAACCCATCGCTCTTTGAGTATAGCAATATATGGTTTATTGGCGTTCCGGACCCAAGACAGGATGGCGGGCATTGTCCCAATTTCCAGGGGGATTATGCAAAAAAGAGAGCAATGAAGGGAGAATAGGGCGGCCCGGAGAATTCAACTCGCGGATCACCAGGTCGAGATGATCACTGGCCTTTCGCTTCGCCTATTCCGCAAACTCCAAAAAAATCACACTCTGCCCCAAAAAGACTGGCATCGTGACCCCGGGAGAATGGCTTACCCCTGCCCACTCTCCGTCCCGGTTCTCTGCTCCGGTTTTTTGTCGCCGGACTTTCGCTCCGAGAGGGGAAAGAACTCCTGGTACACCCTCTTTCGTTCTTCCAGGTCAGTATGCAGGTAGATCTCGGTGGTCTTGATGGAGGTGTGCCCAAGGTTCTCCTGCACCACCCGAAGGTTCTTCGATCTCCGGTAGAGCTCGCTTGCATAGCTGTGCCGGATCTTGTGGGGAGTGATCCCCTCGGGGGCATACTTCCTGAAGATGTGCTGGACCGCCCTTGGAGAGATGTGATGGCCCTGCTGGCCGCAAAAGAGCGGCCCTTCGATCCTTTTGCCGATGAATGCGTCCATGTCCGCGAGGGTATCAGGGTCGACGAAGACGATCCGTATCTTGCCCCCCTTTCCGCGCACCCTGATGGTCCCGTCCTCGAAATCGATGTCCTCGATATTGATCCCGCAGAGCTCGGAGACCCGGACGCCGGTCGCGTAGATGGCCCGCACGATCAGCCGGTCGCGGACATCCTCGATGGAATCGATCAGCCTGAGCACCTGGCTGTGCTTGAGGTACCGGAGTTCCTGGCCCTTGATCTTTGGCCGCTCCACGGCAAGCAGCGGGTTGGAGGAGACCGCCCCCTGGGAGTACAGGAACCGGTAAAAGGAACTCAGCGTGGAGATGATCCGGTGCAGTGTCTTGGGCTTATAAGTCCGCATCGAGGTCACAAACGAGAGGTAATCGTCGAGGAGCACCGGTTCGACCTCGACACTCGTCTCAACCCGGGCTTTTGAGAAGTCCTTCCAGTAGATCACCAGCTTCTGGGGGTCGATGTTTCGGCGAAGCCACACATAGTAGGCGAAGTGCCTGACCACCTGCTCGTAGCTCTGGATGGTCCGGGGGGAGTAATTGCGCATTCTCAGGTAGTGGCGGTAGCGGCTGAGCCATTCCGAGAAAAATCCCCCCTGCATGCTCTATTCTTTATTTCCTCGAATTATAAACTTTTTGCGCAGAATACACATTTCACGACAAACGGCTCTCATGCGCACCTGGAA
>MVQD01000062.1 GCA_002067095.1 Methanoregulaceae archaeon PtaB.Bin056 | reverse complement strand
CTGTATCACCCAAGCATTAATATATTTCGTCGACAATCAGAACGATGTGGGACAGTTCAAAGAGAACCTCCATGACTACCTCGCGTCTGAGGAAGGGCGGGATTTCATGAAGAAGATCATGAAAGACCTGCTGGTGGATGTGCTTACTGCCCAGCAAAAGATTGCCGCCGAGGAGCGCAGGTAATACCTAAAGATTCCAATTGGAACTCCCCTGTCCCGTCAATCACTCATCCTTTCTCAATTTCCCCTTCTTTTTACACGGCTCATAATCCCCTATGCATTCGTTAATTCACCCATATGGTGAAATACCCCGGCGCCTCTGCCACTTGAGAAGAATGTTCTTGTCCTATCCCGGACCACCCCTTTCCTCATGGAAGACCTCCCCTCTCCTGCGATGATGAAACAGGCCCTCGGGAAAGAACCGGCCGACACGCTGTTCAAGAATGCGTGCGTATACGATCCGTTCACCTGCGGCTGGATCAATACTGATATTGCTGTTGCTTCCGGAAAGATCGTAGGTCTGGGCCGTCATTACAGGGCCCGGGAAATTTTCGACCTGAAGGGAAGAAAGGTGGTCCCGGGCCTGATCGATGCCCACGTGCATATAGAGAGCTCTCTCCTTATCCCCGCAGAGTATGCTCGGGTGGTGGCGACGCACGGCACCACGACCGTTGTGGCCGATCCACACGAGATTGCAAACGTCTGCGGCAAGGCAGGAATCGATTACATGCTCCGTCAGCGGGAAGGTCTTCCCATCGATATATTCATCATGCTTCCCTCCTGTGTCCCGGCCACTCCCCTTGACAGGGGCGGGGCGGAACTGACTGCAGAGGACCTCTCGGAGTTCATCGGGAGGGATGGGGTGCTGGGCCTTGGAGAAGTGATGAATGTCCCGGGGGTGCTTGAGCGGGACAAAGGTATATTCGATAAGCTCGCGCTCTGCTCCATCCGGGACGGACATGCACCGCTCCTCTCCGGAGAGGCACTCAATGCCTATATCCTTGCAGGGATGCAGAGCGACCACGAGTGTACAGGGAAAGAGGAGGCCGCAGAAAAATTAAACCGGGGCATGTTCATCTTTGCCAGGGAAGGATCAACGGAGAAGAACCTCCGCGAACTCGTCCCCCTCGTATCCCCATGCACCGCGTCCCGGATGGCGTTTGCCACCGACGACCGCCATGCCGATTCGCTTGTTGAGGAAGGGCATATCGACGATTGCATCCGGAAGTCGCTCGAATGCGGCCTTGAACTCGAAATTGCACTCCGCATGGCCACTCTCTCCGCGGCGGATCGTTTCGGCCTTCATGACAGGGGTGCACTTGCACCAGGGAGGAATGCTGACTTCTGCATTCTTTTGGAGGATAAGCCGTTTTTTGTCATGAAGACCTGCAAATCCGGGAAGATCCTCGATCTGTCCGTCAGGGATAAACCACGGATTATCGCTTCGCCGATGAGGGCTCACGTGCCCACCCCAGAAGATCTGGCAATCCGGGGGGAGGGAACTGCCAGGGTAATAGGGATAGTCCCGCGCCAGATACTGACAGAACACCTTGCGTTCGATCTGGAAGGATCAGAGATCCCTGACCTTGACCGGGATATCCTGAAGGTGGTGGTCTGCAGCCGTTACCGGCAAGGAAAGTGCGGCCTTGGTCTTGTCCATGGGTTTGGCCTGAAGAAAGGAGCAATTGCGGGGAGTATCGCACATGACGCCCACAACCTGATAGCCGTGGGAGTCGATGACCAGTCAATCCGCGACGCGATCAGCGGAATAATCAGAAGCCAAGGAGGACTGGCAGTCGCGGGACCGGGGGGGTTTGATCTCCTTCCCCTCGACTGTGCAGGGCTGATGTCATCCCTTCCCGCAGAAGAGGTTGCAATGCGGTTAAAAAGATTGAATACGAGGGCTGAGTCACTCGGGGCCATACAGGATCCCTTTATGTATCTCTCCTTCCTCTCGCTCACGGTCATCCCGCATTTACGGGTGACTGACAGGGGAGTCTTCGACGCAGACTCATTTAAGGACACACCCCTCTTTGCATGAATAGGGGGCTCGCTTGCACTTGCAACTCCACTTCGGGTCCCCGCATACTCCGGGGATGGCTGAAGAACGATAAAGAGAGGTGGGATCAATGAAAGAGTTAAGTAAATAGAAGTGGAATGGAGTTTGCAGTGGAGAGGTCAATCGCGGGGATTGCATGATATCAGTTCTTTTTATCGATGACGAACCGGCCCTCCTCGAGATCACGCGCCTTTTTCTGGAGCGGTCCGGTGAACTCAAGGTGGAGACCTGCAGGTCTGCACTCGAGGCCCTTGAACTCCTGAAATCAAGGTCATTTGATGCAATCGTCTCTGACTACGAGATGCCGATGATGGACGGGATCGTCCTCCTCAAGATACTCCGGGCGGAGGGAGACAATACTCCTTTTATCATATTTACCGGCAAGGGGAGGGAGCATGTCGTCGTGGATGCCCTCAATAACCGTGCAGACTTCTATCTCTCCAAGGGACAGGACCCCAAGGCCCAGTTTTCCGAACTGGACAGGATGATCCGGCAGGCCATCAATCGAAGAATTGCAGAGGAATCCCTCCGCGTCGCAGACCGCAGGATGGTGGATATCATCAACCACCTACCCGACGCGACATTTGCCATTGACAGGGAGGGGACGGTCATCTCCTGGAACAAGGCCATGGAAGACCTGACAGGCATCCCTGCGGCGGAGGTGATCGGGAAGGGCAATTACGAGTACGCAATCCCCTTTTATGGCGAACGAAGACCCCTTCTCGTTGACCTGATCAACAGCCCGGAAGAGGAGATGCGCGCGCTTTCTTACCAGAATATCCGCAGGGACGGCAATTCCCTTGTTGCGGAGAATCCTTCGGGGCGGCGGAATAACAAACCTGCAGTCTATTGGTCGAGGGCAACGCTCATCACCGACCGGAAGGGGAATGTGATCGGGGCGATCGAGTCCATAAGGGATATCACCGACATCCGGAAGGCAGAGGGGGAAAAGAAGGCCGAGGCTGCCCGTGAGAGAGAGACCGGAATGTTCGACCGCATCTTCGGGAAGTCCACCGCAAGCTGGTATAAAAAGGGGATGGACCTCTATTACAACCAGGGGAAGTTCCTGGAGGCAGTCAGCTGTTTTGACCGGGTGATCGAGATGGACCCCACCCATGTGAATGCGTGGACCGAGAAGGGCGTATGCTTAAAGGAGCTTGGCCGCTACGAGGAGGCAATGCAGTGTTTCACCCGTGCCCTGGAACTGAATGGCGGTGTTCCTGCAACGTACTATGCGTTGGGGGAGACCATGGAGAAACTCGGCAAGGAGAATGGCGATATCTCTCTCTTTGAAAAGGCTGTGGCATGTTTTGACAGGGTGCTGGAGATGGAGCCGGACAACGTGAATGCCTGGAACTACCGGGGAGTCTGCCTGAAAGAACTGGGCAAGTTCGAGGAGGCCAGGCGATCTTTTGACAAAGCGCAGACAATACTGCGCCTGATCCCTGGAAAAGCTCATCGTTGACGAGATAGTGATACCTATCTCAGGGGAACCTTCAACCACCAACCACCGATATTAAAAGGGACAACTGCAATATCTTTTTGAACGCGAGGCTTCCAATGCCCCTGGTGAGCAGATCAGAAGTTGTCCTGAGTCCGAGAGTCCGGGTATCCCTGGTTATCATTGTGAGCGTCCTCGTCGGGATCGGCTACATCACGGGGACCATGCTTGGCCTCTCTGCAATCACCCCGCTCCTCTTTTATTTCCCAATTATACTGGCTGCCTACTGGTTCCCACGGCAGGGGGTGATTTTTGCGGTGGGTATTGGGATTGCAGAGGTCTTCTTTGTATACCTCTACCACTACCCGAGCCTCCCGGATATCACCTTTGCCGTTACTACCGCCAGTTTCTATGTACTCGTCGCGATTGCCGTGGTCATCTCTTCCCTCTCCAGCGGCTTAAATGAAAGGGAAGCACGGTACAGGGGTATTTTTTCCAGTTCCGAAGCAGCAATCTTCCTTGTCGGGAATGGCGATTCTGAAATGAGGATTGAAGAGGCAAACCCGGGTGGCGGAACGCTCCTCGGGTGTCACCCCGCTGACCTGAAAGGACAGAGCCTTGCCATATTCTGGAGAGACTCCCCGGCAAGACAAAACCTCTTTGAGTCCCTGAAAAAGAACGGAACAGTCTCACAGATGGAGAGCACAATGACCAGGGAGAACGGGGCGAGCGTACCGGTGCTCATATCAGGCTCACTCCTCCCTGGCCGGATGATGGTTCTCACCATGATAGACATCTCTGCCAGGAAAGCTCACGAGCAGGAGATGGAGGCCAGGAACCAGCAACTCTCCATTATCAACCGGGTCATCGCACAGGCTTCCGGAGCCAAAGGCGTGGAGGACATGGGACGGGGTGTGCTTGCCAACCTGACCGGGTACATGGGTTGCGAATTCGGGGGCATCACCCTGTTCGGCGAGGGGGCCTCCCGAAATCTCACAGAGATTCATCACGGTGACGCCTCTCTCTTTCAGAGCCTCATGGAATCTGCCGACGAATCTGCAGCGACATGGAAGGAGGCAATTTCTGGAGGGAAATTCCTTGTTTGGAACAGGGGATCCTCGCCTCAATGCAGGTCACCCGAAACGGGTATCGTGGTCCCGCTCCAGAGCGGTGATGACACGATTGGGGCCATGTACTTCCTGTCATGTAGCGGCAGGGCATGTTCTAAAGACCAGCAGCAGACCCTCGAGTCCCTGTCACGGGAGATTGCAACGACGGTAACCCGGCTCCTCCTTTCCCAGAGGGTAGCCGAGACCAACCAGCAGGCGAACCTTTACCTTGACATCCTCATGCATGATATCAACAACGCAAACCTTGCCTCGCTCTGGTATGGCGACCTCCTCCAGGACATGCTTTCAGGGGAATCGAGAGAGATTGCCGGAAAAATGATCGAAGGGATCAAGAAGAGCAGGGATATCATCAGGAACCTGGAGACCATCAGGAAGATACAGGTACGAAAGAACGAACTAAAGGCCGTCAGCCTGGACGATGCAATACGGAAAGAGATTCGCCTCTTCCCAGAAGCGCATATCGAATTTCAGGAGAGCGGCGCAAGGGTCTTGGGTGATGATCTCATCGGTGAGATCTTCAATAATCTCCTTGGAAACAGCCTCAAGTTCGGGGGCCGGGGAGTGAAGATTTTCATCTCGCCAGAGATGCCCGACCCCGAAACGGTGCTGGTTTGGGTCTCAGACACGGGCCCTGGAATTCCCGATGACCTAAAATCTGTGATATTCAGGCGTTTTTCGCACGCTGACCGACAGAATGCCGGTAAAGGGCTTGGCCTCTATATCGTCAAGACCCTCCTTGAGCGGTACGGCGGCACGATATCGGTCACCGACCGCGTCGCAGGCGACCACACGCAGGGCGTTTCATTCCGGATGACGTTTCGTAAGGCACCATAATGGAGGGTGACCTACTGGAAGGAATACATTCCTGCCGGTGACCACAACAGGAGGATGATAAGAATGATGACCGGCTGGTGGAGCAGGTAGATCGCCAGCGAGTGCCTGCCGGCATAACAGACGATTTCCCTGCCTGGAAGGTCAGGAATCAAGAGCGTGGACCTCCTCCTGCCCCCCGGATAGAGCAGGTGGCCAAGCCAGGCCCCGAGAAGGACTGCGCCGAACCAGGGAAATACCGGGGTATAGTCAAGGCTCGCAAAACCCGGCGGGTGTACCCCAAGCCATACCAGGCACAAGGGGCCATATATTCCCCCGATCATCCAACCTGCGACAATTAATGCAAGTCCTGCAAAGAAGTTCATCCACGTATATCGCAGATAGAGGGGTGCAAGGATCACCGAGAGCCCGATAAGATGGAGTATCCCAAAAAGTATCGGTGCTTGTGGGATCAAGAGGAATGTCAGGAACGTCAGGAGAAATCCGAGACCCATGATTCCCGCACCTCTGCGAAGGTATTTGAGAAAGAGACCTCTGCGGCTGAGGGTTTTTTGTGCCCTTGCACTGCTGATGGTGAGAGAGAGGCCGACAAGGAGAAGAAAGAGCGATGCCGTGCATACTGCCAGGGCCTTCCATGGGCCCGTCTGGACTCGGAGGTCCACGACTCCAAAATACGCCATGTCGAATGCGACATGAAAGGTGATCATCATTCCAATCGCGATGCCCCGGCAGTAATCTATCTCCCAGAACCGCGATATCGTAGACTCTCGGCGCTCACACATCCCTGGGAGACCTTGCATTTGATCCATAACCTCTTCATCAACCTCTGGCATTGCAGAGCAAAATATCAATCTTTAATTCTCATGCGATTCTATAAGCCAATTACCGACACCTGCATCCAGGTGAGTGCAGGTTCGACATGCCCAGACCGGAGGTGTATTTATCATGATCGACGAACTGCTCGAAGGCAACAGAAAGTTCAGGGAAGGTTTCTTTAAGGAGAACAAGGCACACCACGAGGAGCTTACCAAGGGTCAGAGCCCTAAAGTCCTCTGGATAGGGTGTTCCGATTCGAGGCTTCAGACCGGGCATATCACGCAGACGATGCCCGGGACACTCTTTATGCACAGGAATATTGGGAATATCGTACCACTCCAGGACTGGAACTTCGCGACCGTGCTCGAATATGCCATCAGGCACCTGAAGGTGAAGGATGTCGTCATCTGCGGACATTCGGACTGCGGTGCGATAAAAGCACTCGACAAGGAATCAGACGACGTGTACATCCCGTTGTGGCTGAACTATGCGATAGAAGCGAAGCAACGCGTCGACGCAAAGATACCTGCCCCAAAGAACCCCAGGGACGCACGGGAACGTTCCAGGATGATTGAAAAAGAGAATGTCAGGCTCCAGATCGAGCACCTGATGCAGTACCCAATCGTGAAAACGGCATTAAAAGAGAAGAAAATCCAGGTGCACGGGCTTTATTACGACCTCGAGAACGGGGAGCTCTCCAGGGTCACCTGATTGCGAGTATCTTTTCTATCTCTTTTTGCATCAGCGGCAGCGAGATCCTTCCCATGGGGATCAGCCTACCGTTCATGACAATGAATGGAAGCGGGGGATATTGGGTTGCGATGATCTCCCTGATATGCCCGGGCATATCCTCGTCTATCAATATCAGATTCATCCGGATTGCAGGACCGTACTGCTCCTGGAGTTCTTTATTCAATGCCTCGAATGCAGGCACCAGCTTTCCAGTGGGATGGCAGTCATAGAGCCCGCAGGTCCTTGTCATATCGCATGGAAACGGCGAGCAGTCCGAGTCTTTGAGGCCTACTACTTCGATCAGGATGGTCTCTGCCATGGTATACAGGTTGGTGAAGTATCCTACATTAGTGTGCGCAATGGGATATCGAAAACATCAGGTCCACCTCCTCAATGCTCCTGCATGCGCGTAAGTTTCATCGCAGGCATTACATGAAACGGACAAACCTGTCCTGGGAAGCCTTGCAAATGGGGCAGACAAGGGGCGGGTTTTCGCGTGCGCAGAGGTATCCGCATACCCTGCACCGCCAGACAGGCATTGATACCTTCCCGGCGATGGTTGCGCTGCTCTCTCTCGCCTTCTTTCTCTGCTGGCGCGCAGGCCGGCGCTCGGGGACACAGGGGGCCTGCACGGTTCCTGCTGCAACTCCTGCCGATACGTACAGCGCGCAGTAGCAGGCCCCGAAGTCGTTCAGGTCAGGGTCACGGTAGTCACACGGGCAGATGATATCCAGGTCCTCCTCCCTGTTTCCCGATGCAAGGCGGCAGGGGCAGGCAGCATATCCATAGCGCTGTTCATTGACGCATATCCCGGCTACCAGTGATCTGACAAAATCCGGATCCGGGTTCAGGATATACCCCCCATCCTCCGCGGCCTTTCGGATCTCCTCCATTCTCACGCTGACTGTCTCATCAGGGATCCCCTCGGCTGTCATTTCAGCGCCTCACGGATCTCGGCTTCCCTGAAGCCGACAATTGCCCTTGAACCATCGATCACCAGGGTGGGAAATGACCCGCTGGGGTTGTATTTCTCCACTTCCCGGATCGCGTCCTCCATCTCGATTGGGGGCAGACGGTCAACATAAGTATACGAATACTCGACCCCAAGATCGTCGAGGAGTTTTCTTGTCTTCGCGCACCACCCGCAGGTCGAGAGCGCATACAGGATGATCTCTCCTCTCCGCCTGCCTTTCACATGTTCCATCCGCATCTATCCACACCCGGGGAGACCCGGCTCCTTAATAGTGAGATGGCTCACACGGGATATAACCCTATCAGCAGGGGAACCTCGCAGATCCGGCAGGCACTGCATGCGTCCCGCTAGATCACTTCAGAGAGTTTCTGGATCTGGGTAATGAGGTAGTTGAACCACTGCTGGAGGAAGTCGAAGAATGAGAGCATCTGTTCCTGACCAATGGCCACGAACTGCATGATGGGGCCGGTCTCTTCTCCGGAGGTGCTCCCCGTGCCAAGCATCGCGGTGAGGCCGATGATCACGATGAGTGCAAGTATAATGATGATCATCAGGAGCACAATCATCAGGATGGTAAAGGAACTGGTCCTCATGCTCCCCTCCAATGGATGGTGGTGTTTCAGACTACATAAAGGATGACATTTCCATTCCACGGGTATATTTGCAGAGATCCATCACTTCATCGCGTTTCCGTCTTTTTTTCTTCCTTCAACTCCAGCACCAGCATCACGCAGAGGATGGCAGAAAACCCAAGCACTATGAGAGTAAGGAAGAGGCTGACAAAGATCATGACCCCCTGGGCAGTGAGAAATCCTACCCACAGGAGTGCAACAAAACAGATAAGGTAATAAAAGACCCACCCCCTGGGGTCACGCATCTCCATGTATCGCCATTTCTTCCAGCCTCCATTTAAATATTGTCATTTGGGAGTCGGGTACGATCTGCAGGTAAAGGAACCCACTCCCATATTTTTTCCGATACTATTCTCATATGGCGCGCTTATTCTCTCTGCATGACCAGGTCATTCATCGTGTTCGTCCTTCTCGTACTTCTGCTCCCATGTGCCGTCCCGGCCCTCGTCACAGAGAGCAGCGACCAGGTTCTGCTGAACCAACCGGTAGACGATGACGTCATCGCAGCAGGCGGAAAGGTGGCAGTAAATGCCCCGGTCCGGAGTCTCATTGCCGCCGGTGGCGAGATAGAGATCAATGCACCGATTGAGGGCGATGTGATTGCTGCAGGAGGGACGATCACTCTCAATGCCCCGGTCGGAGGAAAAGTCCTCCTCGCCGGCGGGGTGGTCACCCTGAACAGCAGCGTGGGAACGAACGCGCTTGTGCACGCGGGCGAGGTAAATATCACCAGAAGTGCAACGGTAGGTGCCGATGCGCTGGTGTCCGGTGGCCGGGTGTTCCACTACGGAGAGGTGAAAGGAATCCTCACTGTTTCAAGCGAGGACTTCACTTCAGCCGGGACGGAACGTCACCTCACCTACAAGAGGGACAACGCGTCGTTCAGAAACACGATACTGGGAATACTCTCTCTTGCACTTATCCTCTTCTCTCTCGGTTTGGCCATCCTTGGACTCCTGGCGATCAGGTTCGCACCGGAGCCCTACCTCGCAGTCGAAGCCCGGGTAAGGGCCCGGCCCCTGCTGAATGTGCTTGCAGGGATGGGTGGCGTCCTGGGAGGTTCAGTGCTTGGAGTCCTCCTTGCTGTTACTGTCGTCGGACTTCCCCTCGCGATCTGCATCTTCGCATTTCTCTTCGCCGGCCTCCTTTTTTCGACGCTCTTCGTATCTTCATCACTTGGCTCCCTTATCTGGGATAGGCTCGGGTGGAGAACGAACGCATGGCAGCAGTTCATGATAGGCTTTGTAATCCTGCAGATAGCCTTCAGGATACCGTATATAGGCCTGATACTCCTTGCCGGTTCCGTCTGCCTTGGCTTTGGCGCGTTCCTCTTTGTGGTCTCAGGGTGCCGACTTCACTTCTCCGGGTGAGGGGGACGGGAAGCGGATGCGGGTATGGCACCCCATCACTTCCCGCCAAAAAAAAAAAGTGCTTCAGAATGCGGGGGAATAACCGGAAACTGATGTTAAAGGTGTAAATCGAAAGATATATGCCGGTCAAGCATCCCATTCGATACTATGTGTGCGCGTTTTTTTGACCGCTTTTTCAAGCCCAGGCCACATATCGTGGAGAGCCCCCCACCCCCCTCAATCGCGCACGGTCCTGGCGTATATGTTCCGGAATTCAAGATAAAACCATATTTTATTGTTGCCTCTGTGGAGATGGGAAATACCACCACGAAGTGCATCCTTACCGGCGTGAACCTCGAGACCGGGATGAGTTACGTCATCCATAAGACCGTCAAGATGAGCAGGGACGTCCGCAAGCCAAAGCCCGGCGAAGAGGTGTTTGGCGAGACTCTCGACGGGACAAAGCTGACAAGGGAATCTGTCACCGAGCTTGTGAGGGATACACTGGTCGAATGCCACCGGGATGTGCACCTGGACATTCAGAAGGACCTTGACTTTGTCGTGAGGAGTACCGGTGTGGTGGCGGCGATGGACTCCCCTGACCAGGTGGGGGAGTTCGTCCTGGCCCTTGCAAACGGCTGCCTGCTTGCGGGAGTGCCTCCAAGGAAGATGACTCCACCCATGTCGAAAGCCAACCAGGCCCAAAAGCTCCAGCCATTCAGTTATGCTGACAAGGTGGTCTTCATCGGGGCTGTTGCAGGGGTTATTCCCCCTGTGGGGAGCACTGGGGTCGAGATGGTGGCAAACGAGATGGAGGGGGAGCTCGCGATGGCGGGAATAAAGGAAGGCGCGAAGTGGACCCCCGTCGACTTCCGGAACCCCTGCATCTCGATCGACTTCGGGACCACCCTAGATGGGCGAATTACAAGCGACGTGGCTCCCGATGAGAAGAACCCCTTTGCAAAGACCGTGGGGAACTTTTGCGGCCTTGCCGGGGCCATCCCTGATGCGATCGTCAAAGGCACCGGACTCGTGGATCCCCATACCGGGACGGCGCTCGACGTGTTCGGAGACCGGAGCGTCATCAGCGATTTCTCCCTGAAAGGCCAGAGTGATGTCGTAAAACGCTATGTTGATCGCGCCCACGAGTTGATCGATATCCGCCTGGTGCCCCCCGACCGGCGCAGGTTCGGCAGGGTCCCTGTCTACGCAGACGTCGCAAAAGAGTCTGGGGTGGCACTCATCGGCTGCGATGCCGGGGAGAATGGGAGCAACCTCCCTGCACTGCTGGAACTCGGCAGGGAGATCTACACGAAGCACGGCCTGAACATCGTCAATGAAGTCATCGACCGCGTATGTGCACGCATGGCGCTGCGCCTCGTGGACGTGGCAGCAGAGCAGGGCCATGTATTGCCGAACTCCAGCATCGGGTTCACCGGGAGGGCAGCTATTTCCGGGAGGAAACCTGATTATATCCTTGAAGGGATCGCCGAGAGGAAGTTCTTCGACAACCCGAATGACCGCCTGGTCTTTGTTGACGACGGACTTGCAAGGGGTGCGGCGCTGATGGGACGGTGCATGAACTCGCTCGGAAAACCGAAGACACCAATCGGGGGGGTACGGGGTGGTCCCTGCATCATGGCAAGAAGAATAAAGATCGGTAAATGAGGAGATCGGGATGACAGAGGAGAAAAACCAGGAAAATTCGCCCAATAAGGCCGGGAGCAGTACAGAAGCTGAGAAAGAACTTTTCGATCTCCTGATACCTCCCGGTGTGCCGCGCTCGATCATCGCGGATATCATTCAGAAATTCGATGTGGAGCTTGTGGAACGAAAACAACGGCTCCACTTTGCAAACATGGATGGAGACGAGCGGGAACTCCTTGCGTTCCGGGGGACGCGTCCTGTCATGGAGAAAGTTCAGGACTTTATGTTCGCCGAGCTGAAGAAATTCATTGAAGAGCGATAATCCCTCTTTTTTTCATTGCCCTTGGGCCTGCGAAGGTGCAATTGTTTTCTTTTGGGGGCATTTCAGAGGTCAGGCATCTTCTTTGCCAGGTACCATGCATGAATCCCGAGCAGGATATAGAGAGGGAAAAGGATCTCAACAGAGGTAAACTGACCGGTTGTTGTGTAAATGAACAGTGTCGCGTATATATCGAGCTGGAATATCAGGATACCCCACCATAACCCAAGGTAGAAGTATCCCATCCCGGGAACCATGAAGTTCAGGAATCCGGCAATACGGGGATTTTTTCTGGAACGGGGACGCCTCATAAGTGCTCTTGGCAGATAGCGCATTGGGAGACCACATGCTGATGCTGCCTGCACCGATTCCCACCTGACTTCTTCGTCCTGATCGCCGATAGTATGGTAGAGGGCTGAAATGGCTTCCTTTTTCTTGAGTACTCCCATTGTTCGTACTGCCATGAGGCGGATGTTCCTGTCATTGTCACGGAGTGCCTTTGCCAGGGCATCGACGACACCGGACTCCTTCCCCTGGATTCTATCCCATTCCTGAAGTCCGACCATCAAAAGCGCCTTTTCGTATTCACTCTCCGGCACCCACGAGAGTTTTTGGAGCGAGAGGGCCGCACCATAACGGACATATTTATCCTCATCCTCGAGCGCATTCCGGAGCGCCGGAATTGCAGATGAATCCCCGATCTCTCCAAGGGCCAGGGACGCTTCCCAGCGGATCTCGTTGCTCCTGTCCCCCAGTTGCGCAACCAGTGAGGGGACTGCCCTCTGATCCCTGATCATGCCGAGCGCCTCGATGATGCCAAGTCGGGCCTCTTTGCTCCGGGTATTCTCTAAGTCACGGATGAGATATGCCACGCTCTCTTCACCGATCTCTCCGAGCGCCTGTGCTGCTCTCCACTGAACATTGATATCGCGGTTACGCAGTGCCCGTGTCAGCCCCTCGTAATCTTTCCTCTCCTTGAGGGCAGCTATATCAGGGAGGGTGTAACGATACATCCATCCGGGGATCACAGCCCTCTGCCTCCCGAAGAAAGGAACGCGACAGTCATATGTCAGGAATCCTCCTGCCCAGGAACCACGTATGCACGACCGCAACGGAGGAGACCGAGAATAAGAGGAGAACAGGCAGGATATTTCCGTAAATTAGGGAGAGGGTGGTCACTGTGTTAAGGGCGATCTGAAAGAGCAGGATCCCCCACCATTTTCCAAGGTAATTATATCCAAGGCCCAAACAGAAAAAATTGAGAACCATTGCCCCGAAGAGACTCTTTCCCGTCCGTGCATGGCGCGACATTCCCGCCGGGAGATACATGTGGGGAACCTTGCATCGCGGAAAAGCCAGGGTCGCCTTCCAGCGCACTTCCGGGTCTGGATCCCGCATCGCCCTGTCGCAGGCTCCTCCTGCCCGGGGGTCACCCAGGATTCCAAGAAGGGACACCACGCTGGCCCGGATCCGGGGGTCCGGATCGTCAAGATACCCGGCAACACTATCAATTGGAGCAGACTGGACGCCAGGGATGGCATTCCATGCCTGCAACGCGATCAGGAGACGTACTTCCTCCTCGGGATTATCCGGCCTCCATTCCATCTTTGCAAGCGCTTTTGCTGCCCCGAACCTGACATACTTATCCCGGTCTTTCAATGCTCCGACGAGAGCCGGGACGGCCGAGTGTATCCCGGTCTCCCCAATGGCAATCGCGGCAATCCAGCGCATCTCGTTGCTTTCGTCTCCCGCCAGGATCCGGCAAAGGACCCGAACACTGTCATGACTCCGTATCCTTGCCATCGCCTCAACGATTCCAAGCCGGGTCGAAACGCTCCCGCGGGTTGCCCGGTTATTCAGAACCGCGATGGCAGGTGCACCCATCCTTCCCAGGGCGTCTGCCGCCTGTTTTCGGATCCTGTAATCTGAAGAAGAGAGGAGGCCGATCAATCCCGGGATGTCCCGTTGTTCCTCAAGCGAGTGAATATCCGGGGGTCCAATCCGGCGAACAACCGCCGCCAGACTCATGCACTGTCATCCCACTGCCTGTTCAGCCTCAAGATTGTTCTCCTCCCTTCTGCCAGCGCAGGACCAGTATACCCGCGACGAGGACAATCGCAGAGACGATGGCTATTCCCTGGATCATGGTAAACGGAATGGGAGGTACCTCATCAGGGATATTGGTGGGAACAGGAGGTGCAACCGGTCTCTCTGAATTCACACCAGTTTCGGTAGCAGTCACCTCCGCTGGTGTTCCATGTATGGTGATTGGAGTGACTGGGGGTATTTCTTCAACGATGGGATTCGTGGGAGGAATTGTGGGTTGATGAGATTCATATGAACTCAGGGAGGCTGAATAGCCGGGCCCCCCACCCCCGCCTCCACCGACAAGGCTGGTAATAAATTCTGAAAGGGCCAGATAGATGATCTGGATCGGGCTTCCCGCATGGCTGGTGGACACCGCGCCGAACGTGGAGAGTCCAGCGGAGGACTCTGTGATAAAGTAGTCAAGGTTGCGGGTATCATCATGCGAGAGGAACGTCGCAGGGAGCATCTCGTATGATCCGTCCTCTGCGATCCTGATCACGCGGATACTCTCTCTCTTATCTGTAAGCGTCACGTTACGCAGTTCTTCGCCATAACCAGATCTGTATATCGTCAGGGTGTGGTTGCCTGCGGGAAGTTCATCCGGGAGGATAAGCGGAGTTAAACCCAGGTACTGGCCTTCGAAGTACACTTGCGCGCCCTCAGGGTCCGATTCCACTTTTACCGGTCTCCTCCATCCGTACTTCTCAATCCATCCTGAATCTATCCCGAATAGCAGTGTCCCTTCCGGGCAACCGCTGATATTGCACTGCACAAACCTGGCGGTGAATGCGACGCCACAAATTCCCGAATAGCCTTCGAGGATCGAGATTGCCTTGAACTCCTCGTAGTCCAGAGGAGTCGCGTTCTTCCATACCTCCGCATGGAATGAACCATTCAATGGATAGTCATCCATGTGCACCCGGTATGCCATGGTCGAGTTGTCACCGCTGCCACCAATGAGGAGAGGAATACTTGAAATATCCACACCGGTGAGATTCCCCTCGAGAGAGAACTGGTCCAACCAGGAGAAACCCTCATCCGAGATTAACAGTATCTTCTCAATTCCTTTCGAAGGATCGGGCTTCACCTCGATGGTTGTGTTGTGAATGACATCGAGATCAAGAAGGCTCGAATTCAGGGACAGTCGACAAGGAGAGATCGCATCCTGACAGGTGATACCCGGGATGTCCAGCAGCAGGTCATTCCTGACGCCGGATAGGACCACGATACAGTCCTCGACAGAACTGGTAGAGTTCCCGAATTCGTTGCCTGCGGTCAGGGAAACCCTGTAGCTGCCCTGGACAAGGAAAGTGTGTGACGGATCCTTCTCTGTTGAAGTGGACCCGTCCCCGAAGTCCCAGAAATAGGTCTCAGGCGACCCGGCTGACTGGTCTGTAAAGTTTACCGTCAGAGGGGCAAGCCCTTCATACGTGTCGAACGAAAAAGCCGGCGTCGGCGGGCTTCCTGCATAGATATACGAGGGGAAGCGGACACCCGACCTCTGGTATGGAGTGTGGACAATCAGCGAAACGTCATATACACCTGGTGTCGAGTAGATGTGCGAAGGATTCTGCTCCGCCGAAGTGTTTCCATCCCCGAAATCCCAATGCCACCCTGACGGTTCCCCCGTCGAGAGGTCAGTAAAATTGACCTTCAGGGGTACTTCTCCCCTGGAGAGGTCGGTGGTGAAGTCTGCAATTAGTGTTTCTTCGTATGTTCCGAGTGTCACCATCCTCACGTCAGAATGACCAGTTTCTATGTCATACTCGCTCCAAACTACTCTATCTTCGAAAAGGGACGGAAAAAATGGATCACGATATGAGCCGTCCTGAATAAGTGAAAATATTTCCCCTGTTGAGATTCGATAGAAAAAAATCTTCCTTGAATAATCTTGAATATTCATGGCGGTCCAGACAATCATATCTTCATAAATCGACGGCCTTTCTTCAACGGAATAGCCAGATATCGCAGGAATAACCGTCGTATTTCCAGAATGGATGTCATATAAGAAGATATCATACGACCCTGTTTTTGGATCCACTCCGAGGAACACCACCGTATTATTGAAAATTACAGGATACTCCTGGCTTGTTTCATTCGTATCAGGAGTGAGAAGAACGGTTTCCCCAGATTCGAGATTAATGGAAATAATATCACTAGTAAACGTATCAAGACTGACACTCTGCCACACGACGGTATTGCCCGATAACGATGGGTTGATCTCATCCGATGAATCTGTATTGGGGGTGAGAAGGGTCACCTCTCCCGATGAGAGGTTAGACATGAATAGATCCAGACTCATACCTGTAAATTGTTGCCAGACGACTATATCACCATAAATCGCGGGATTTGATGCCCCCGAATCCACTATTCCGGCAATACAGTTATCTTCGGATGATGAAAGGTTGAATAGATGAACCTCAAGGAATGAGTCATTCTCCGCTGTCCACGCAACCATTTTGCCATCTGTTGCCGGGAGAATACCAAAAGCAGGAGGAACCGCCGACGCTATCTGGAATTCCAGACCTTTCTGGATATCATATACTGTGAATCTGGATGTATCGTTTCGGGTATCCAACCAAATCGTAACATTCGAAAAAATTTTTGAGAACCACTGGTCCGATTCCGGAGTCAGGACAGATAAGGTTGTAAGGGTTCCGTTCAAGGCCTTCGGTTCAGTTTGGCCTGTTAATCCAACATGGATAATAAAACCGGGGAACAAGGAAAAGAAAAAAATCAATAGGAATATGACCCCCAACCTATCCCTATATTCTGTATTCGATACCATACCGCCTCTGCCACACCAGGTAGCCTCTTCAGGGACCAGGACCAGCCCAGGCGAATCCCTGGAAATATTCTTCAATTTTGGTCCCAGCAAGTCCAAATATTCCAAGTCCCAATGGCACTGTAATCGATCTATTATAATAATTCCTCGATATAGGCGAACAGTTTTGCCGGAAATTATTATTAAATGTCACATTTCCTGATAAGATGCAGTTTGGACTTGGAGGATTTGTTACCGTTACACCCGTTGGGTCCCTAATTATCAGATATTCAACATTGTTCACAAATTTATGCCCCAGGACAGTATACACATGATCAGGCTTTATTACACCATCTACCTCATTTGGCAGAAGGTTCTGAGGTTTTACCCATGCCGTCATCGGATACACTGTTTTTCCTAAATTACACCTGTTTTTTATCTCCTGAAAGAAATCGTAGGAATTCGAATCAGATATAAAAAACGCCTCTTGTTTCTGACTGTTTCCGCATCCTGTAAGGTTCCATAACGGTTTGAGGGGATTGGAGTGCCACTTATTCGGGCTATTAATGTCGTTCAGGAACTGCGGGAGCGGACAGGGATTTTCCCCGGCATTGTGGAACTTTGCAGCATATGCTTTCTCATACAGCGCTGGCCAGATTTCCAGTTTGTCCCTGGCGTGAGCATTGCAATAAGGCTGATCATAGAGAGTATCAAGGGGGAATACATCACTTACGGGAACATTAACCGGACCAGGCCAGAATGAAACGTTGTAATTTCTTGATTTATCTGCATTGGTTTTCAAATAGGTGCAAGATAACCGTAAAGATTCCATAACCCAGGCTACAGATGAGAGTGATGCGATGAGAGAGCAATTATTCTGGTCACCCTGGATTGGATCATCAAACATATACCATGCACTGTCTTTAAATGGGGCCACTACTGATGAACCCCACAAAACGCTTGGACTTTGACAGTTACAATTCATAACCAGACCTCATATGACCCCACTAATTGAACAACGCTCTTTGCAATACAGCATTATAAACTTCCAAACCCCCCAAGGCGGAAGAATACTGAATACTGCATTTCCGGCGTTACATCATAGTCATATCAATGGTTTATAAAGTTTTGTGAAGTTTTCATATCATGTGATATCCCGAATTAATTTTACAGAGACCAACCTTACGCATACATCCACCTCTGGGTTATCCATGGATCCTTTCAGGGGGAAATCGGTAAAAGAAAGCATGTTCGAGTTCATCGTTATCGATAATGGCTCTCATAAGGAATAGCGCAGATCGGCACTCGGACTCGTCTTAAAATTTTAATGTGGTATAATGCATTGGAAGCATGCTGTAAAATTGAGAATCCTCCGTCATGGAGACGTATCACCCCATGCAGAGAGTGGGATAATGCCCTGATATATATTGAAAGAACTAGTGACAAAGCACCCTCGCAGTGTATGACCCTGCTGAATCGGGAAATGGTAGCATTTTTTAGCCTGAAAGAGTCACATTTAGCCGTTTCATCCCTAATAGTGGGGCGATTATCGATTGATTAAAAAGAACCTGCGTATCATAACCCTTCTTTTTAGATATAATCTAGAGGGAGGGAAATCGGAAGTGCAGATGTTTACATAAAAAATACCTTCTCAGATCCCTTCACTGTGATATACCAGAGTAAAAAAAGGGGTTCAGTCAGAACGAACTCCCGCTCATCTCCCGCCCAGGGTCTCCCCGTCCTGCATCAGGAACACGAGCAGGGCTTTCTGGGCGTGAAGGCGGTTCTCCGCCTCGTCAAAGACCACGCTTCCCGGCCCCTCGATTACATCGTCTGTGACCTCCTGGCCGCGGTGGGCCGGCAGGCAGTGCATGAAGATCGCGTCCTGCGAGGCCATATCCATAAGCCTCCGGTCGATGGTAAATCCCCTGAATGCCTGCAGCCTCGCTTCCCGCTCCTTCTCGGTGCCCATCGAGACCCAGGTGTCGGTCACCACGACGTGGGCATCCCTGACCGCAGCCTCGGGGCCCCTGACAAGGGTGACTTTTCCTCCTCTCTCCTTGGCCATCTCAACCACCTTTGCGGGGGGCTCGAAGCCCCGGGGAGTGGCCACGTTGATCTCCATCCCGGTGAGAATTGTCGAGAGGATCAGCGAGTTGCAGACGTTGTCTCCGTCCCCCACCCACCCGATGCGCACCTCCTCAAGGCGTGGGAAATGCTCCCTGATGGTCATGACATCAGCGAGTATCTGGCATGGGTGTTCGAGATCGGAGAGGCCATTGATCACGGGGACAGAGGAATACCGGGCGAACTCCCTGATGGTGTCGTGCCGATAGGCCCGGATCATCACCCCCGACACGTACCTCGATGCCACCCTCGCGGTATCGCGAATCTCCTCTCCCCTCCCGATCTGCATGTCCTGGGCATTGAGAAAGAGGGCGCATCCCCCAAGGTCTGCCATCCCCACCTCGAACGAGATCCTGGTCCGGGTAGAGGACTTCTCAAAGATCATCGCCAGGGTCTTGCCTGAGAGGAGGGGATGGGGTATCCCCGACTTCCGCATCCGCTTCAGCCGCTCTGCCTCGTCAAGCAGATTCTGGAGTTCCCCCTCTGTGATGTCCAGTATGGAGAGAATGTCCCGTTTCATCGAAGTTCCCTCATGTGATCCACCCGCCTCTTCAGCAGGGACGCAGTACCTATGTCCACGCGATGGCGCACCCTCCCCTGCACTCCGGATGCCGCACGCTCCGCGATCTCTTCTGCATCCGCGAGAGTTTCTGCCACCCCCACGAAGGCCATGGTCCGGGAGGACTGCGTGTAGAGGGTGCCATCCCTCTCTTCCACGTTGGCATAATACAGGAGTGCCGGTTCAAAAGCCCCGGGAGATACCGGCTGCCCGGTGACAGGGGACTCCGGGTATCCTTCGGGCACGAGGTACTTGCAGACGGTGGCCTTCGCGGAGAAGCGGACCCTGCTCCGGGAGAGGGTCCCCTCGATTGCCCCCTCGATTACGTCCATGAGGTCGGTCTCGAGGAGGGAGAGAACATTCATCGCTTCCGGGTCCCCGAACCTTGCGTTGAACTCAATCA
Source organism: Methanoregulaceae archaeon PtaB.Bin056 (assembly GCA_002067095.1). Lineage (GTDB taxonomy): Archaea > Halobacteriota > Methanomicrobia > Methanomicrobiales > Methanospirillaceae > Methanolinea_A. The sequence continues at coordinate 37,596 of MVQD01000062.1, read as the reverse complement.
CCATCGGCCCGTCGCGGGTATTCATGAACTGCCCGTAGAGGATCCCAACGTACGGAGTTCCCGCCTCCTCCATGGCCGCAACCGCAGACTGCATGATGCCAAGAGCCCTGCGCTGATCCGACTCCGTGACGAACGGCAGCCCGTGGTCCGGCATGGAATAGGAACCCATTCCCCCGGTGTTCGGGCCCTCGTCACCTTCGTATGCCCTCTTGTGGTCCTGCACGAGGGGCATTGGCACAAGGTGCACACCGTCTGTGAATGCCTGGAGAGTGAACTCTTCCCCGACAAGCCTCTCCTCGAGGACAATGTCTGACCCAAGGCTCCTGATATACTCGATCGCACCTTTCCTGTCCAGATGCTCGCCCATGATCCGGACGCCCTTTCCCCCGGTGAGGCCTGCAGGCTTTACGGCCATGTCACCGTCATGGGCCTCCAGGAACCGGACTGCATCCTCCGCGTCGCGGAAGATGCGGTAACGAGGACACCCGGCAATGCCATGCTGTGCCATCATCTCCCTGCAGAATGCCTTGTCGGTCTCGAGGCGGGCAGCCGCCCTCGAGGGCCCCATGCAGGGGATGCCGTCGGCCTCGAGCCTGTCCACCACCCCTGCCTCGAGGGGTGCCTCGGGCCCGATAATCGCGTAATCAATCGATTCCTTCAGGGCAAAAGCGGCGACTGATTCAACCCTGGTCTCTTTCTCCAGGAGATAGTGACTGCAGAGCCTCACGATCCCAGGGTTTGGCCTGGCCATGACGGCATAGATCTCTGCCTCTCTGTTGCGGGAGAGTGCCCGGGCGATGGCATGCTCCCTTCCTCCCCCTCCCACAACCAGGATCTTCATAGTCATGTATCTGAACCGGTGCTCTTCACCGTTGCTGTTCTTCCCTTCCCGCCAACAATATCAGAAGCCCTGACGAGTGCATCAAGTACCACGCCGTTCTCAAGGAGGAGCGACGCGGCACCTGATTCCCTGTCTACGACAGTGACGACGGTATCAACTGTCGCTCCCTCATCCCTGAGCACCCGGATGCCGAACAGGGCGGAACCTCCGGAGGTGGTCACGTCCTCCACAAGGATGACGTTTTTGCCCCTGACATCCCCGATGATCCTCCCCGATTTGCCATGACCTTTCTCCTGGCTGCGGATGATCGCAAAGGGCTTGCCGCTCGCAAGCGAGACGGCGACCGCGAGGGGGACCCCTCCAACCGCGACTCCCGCCACCATGTCAAAGGTATAGCCCCGGGTGATGGTCTCTGCAATCTCCCGCAGAGCCCCTGGTTGAGTCACCACTCTCTTGATATCAAGGTAATAACTGCTCCGGGCTCCGGATGCCAGGACAAAATCACCAAATTCCAGGGCCCCGTGCTCCTCCAGCAGGTCTGCGATTCTCTTCACCATGGTACATCTTTTACTCCGGCAAGATAGCCAATCATGTTTGCGGTTTTATGGAGGATAGGCGTGAGTACGAGTATCCAGAAGAGCACCGGGAGTGTTACTGCTTCCATCAGCCATGGGAGATCAAAGATGGCGAGCATCAGGAGCGCTCCCGCCACGAGGTCATACTGGTCGGCGACGGGCCAGCGCTCTCCACTGGCCTTTCCAAGCCTCCGCTTGAAGAAGCTCTTGGCAAGGTCGCCAAGGAGGGCCCCGGTCGCAAGGAGTATGATGGAGAGCGGAGTCTGGACCGGGAGGAATGAGAGTGAAAACACCCCCTGCAGCCATATCTGCACCCCTCCCGCAAGGATTCCTCCCGCCACACCGGCGAAGAACCCGCGATACGTCTTTCCGTCCCCAAAGAGCCTCCTCCCGTCAGAAAATGTCCTGCCTCCATCGATTGGAGCGCCGCCGCCAAAGGCCGCCGCCACCGAGTTGGGCAGATATGCCGGCAGCATGCACCATAACGCTGCTACCAATGCTATTATGATGGAATCAGGACTAATGATATGCTCTCCAGACAATTGTAATAACAAGTAATTATAAGCATTAAGATATCCCAGAAGATATCAATTCTTGGGTGGATTGGTGACATGGCCGTTATCTTGAAGAGAACCAGGAGTTTATGCCCGACCTGCAACGCGGTCCTTGAGGCAACCGTGGTGGAGGACGATGGGAAAGTATGGCTGGAACGCTCCTGCCCTGAGCATGGTCATTTCCGAGATATTTATTGGTCTGATGCAGAATTGTGGAAGAAATTCGAGCAGTACGAATCACTGGGCAGAGGCATCGAGAACCCTCACCGGCTCGCACCAGCCGACGGCTGTCCCAATTATTGCGGGATTTGCAGCAACCACAAGTCCAGCACTCTCCTGGCAAATATCGACCTCACCAATCGCTGCAACCTGAACTGCGACTTCTGTTTTGCCAACGCACGTGCTTGCGGTTACATATACGAACCCACGTTCGAGCAGATCGTCGACATGATGAAACTGCTCAGGAGTGAGATGCCTGTTCCTGCACCGGCTGTCCAGTTCTCGGGAGGGGAGCCCACGATGAGGGAGGACCTGCCCCTGATCATCCGTACGGCAAAGGAACTGGGGTTCCCGCAGGTACAACTTGCCACCAACGGCATCAAGATAGCGCAGGACCCTTCCTACCTTGCAGAACTGCGCGATGCGGGCCTCTCGACCCTGTACCTCCACTTCGATGGGGTGAGCAGGGAGACCAACCCAAAACTATCCAGCGATAAAAAAGCGATAAGGAACAGCGAAGATCTGAAAGTAGGGGTAGTACTTGTCCCCACTGTGATCAAGGGGAGGAACGACCACGAGGTCGGCGCAATCATCCGGTTCGCGGCAGACCACATCCGCGCGGTGAGGGGCGTCAACTTCCAGCCCATCGCCTTTACCGGGGCTGCAAGCGAAGAGGACGTGCAGCGCGAACGCATCACCATCCCCGAACTCCTCGGGGACATAGAAGACCAGACGGGCGGTGTGATCAAGAAGGCCGACTTCTATCCTGTCCCCTGCGTGGTCCCCTTCTCGGATTTTGTGGAGGCGTATACCGGCAAGCCGCAGATACGGTTCACCGCCCACCAGCACTGCGGCGCTGCGACATACGTGTTCGTGAATGATGACGGCATGACACCCGTGAACAGGATGGTCGATGTCGAGAGCCTGTTCCAGGCACTCAACGAGACTGCCGCAAAACTGCGAAAGGGTGGCACTTTAAATAAGTACATGGCCCTTATCGAGGCTATCGGCGACATGAAGGAGTCTTTTAAAAAGAGCGAGCACGGGAGCAGCGCGGAGTTCTGGAAACTCTTTGGAAAAACGCTCCTCTTCCAGAACTTCGAAGCCCTTCGTGATTTCCACTGGAATGCACTTTTTATTGGGACCATGCATTTCATGGACAGGTATAACTACGACCTCTCCCGCGTCCAGCGTTGCTGCATCCATTATGCGACCCCGGACGGCACGCTGATTCCCTTCTGCACGTACAACAGCGGCCCCGTCTACAGGGAGATCGTGTGGAAGAAGTGGAGTTGCCCCCTGCCCGAGTAAAGGTCTTCATCCTCCTTTCACTCTTCGGGAGCTGGCCGGGGTGAAGTTGGTATCCCTCACCCCTTCGCGGGCACCGATCTTCCCCATATATGCTCCAATTACCCTGCTACCGGTTGCGATGTTGGGAATGGTTCTCACAAAGGATTTTCCAAGAGAGCGCAAGTCTTTCCTGACAATATTTCGAGGTGGCTAATTCGGAAAAGGCTGCCTTAATCCGAGTGGCGGGCGGCCCTTTCAGGGGAACGTGAGTTCTATCCCATCGTGAGATTCCAGCGCAATCGCCGCGATTGCCAGGTCCTGTATTGCCAGTCCTGTGGAGTCAAACACCGTGATCTCGTCGCGGCTCATCCTCCTCTTCTCACCGATGATGACCTCGCCGAGGGTTCCTGCAATCATTTCAATAGAGAAAAGGCCTCCTGAAATGGGAACATTCACCTCACCGGAATGGGCTGCCTGCATAATGTCATCAACAAATACCCTGGCCCGCCTGAGTATGGCCGGGTCAAGCTCCTCCTTTCCCGGGGCGTCCGCTCCGATCGCATTGATATGCGTACCTTCCCGTATCCACTCGTCGCGTACAAGGGGTTCCCTGGACGGGGTGGCAGTGACCAGGACTTCGCACTCGCATACTTTGGGAAGGCTCGAAGTCCTGCACTCCAAATGGCGAAACTGTCTGCACAGATGACTGGCGTTCTTCTCGCTCCTGCTCCAGACAAGGACTTCGCGGACATCGAGTTCCTTCTCGATGGCCTGCACCTGGGATTTTGCCTGCCTGCCCGAGCCCACCACCCCGAGACTCACTGACCTTGAAGGGGAGAGATGTGCTGCCGCCACCGCACCTGCAGCCCCCGTCCTCATTTCGGTCAGTTCCGTGGCGTTCAGAATGGCACGCGGTGCCCCGGTCTCCACGTCGAGTATGACCGTGATAGCCATGACGGAAGGGATACCTTTCGACGGGTTGTCGGGGTGGACGTTCACGATCTTCACCCCCGCAATGCCAAGTGAGGGAATATATGCGGGCATTGTCCGAAAATCACCGCGTGGGAGGGTCACGTATACTTTCGGGGGCATCTGCACCCTGCCCCGGGCATGCTCCGCAAAGGACTCTTCCACCACCCTGTTCAGCCTGGAGAGATCGATTGCTCTTCCAGGGTCCGCATAATAACGCATATTGGTCTGTACTGCCTCCGGAGAGAAGAAAGTGATGGCCCGCAGCCCCCTGGTAAGACAGGTACTCTTCAACACGCACGGCAAGTCACCATTATGCCCTTCCGGCTCCAACGCGATACTATACCATGGGGACCCCCACATGATCCACATCGTACGAAAGCCTACCGATACCGCTGGCGATGACTCGACCTCAATGGTCACACGGGAGATCGCCAGGCAGGGAGGTAAAAGCACCTATCTCGATCTTGACACGCTCGATCCTTTCTCGAGTCCCTTATCCGGCGCGCTTATCTGGGTCTGCGGGCTCCGGCAGGACGAACACCAGTTCGAGGTGGTCCATGCCCTCTCGGTCAGCAACCGGGTGGTCAACACTCCGCTTGCCATCTTCACCTGCGCAAGCAAAGTGCTCACAAGCACGCTCTTCGTCCGCCAGGGTATCCCGACTCCCATGACCTTTTTTACCTCCTCGCGCGAGACCGCGGCCGATCTCCTCGCCAGGTTTGGAAAGATGGTGATAAAACCAGTGTATGGATACGATGGGAACGGTATCTTCCTTATCGATTCACCGGCGCAACTCGGCAGGCCCCCCTACTACCTCCAGGAGTATGTCCCAAACGACAGGGATTTCCGGGTGTTCGTCATCGACGGCAAAGCGGTAGGGGCCATATCAAGGGTCTCAGATTCTCTGACCCACAACATCCACCAGGGGGGAACTGGCAGACCTGTGGAGATCGATGAACGGATGGGAGAACTTGCAGGGGCCGCCGCGAGAGCAGTGGGGGTGGACTACGGAGGGGTCGATCTCCTCCCGTGCGGTGACGATTACTGCGTCCTCGAGGTGAACGGGACTCCCAACTGGCACTGCATGGGTGTCAACATCCCCGGGCTCCTCGCCGGGTATCTTCTCTCAGAGGAGAAGAAGATGAGGTCCTGAGTGGAGAGGATCAGGAAAGCAGATTGCTTATTGGATATATTCCATCTCTTTTAAGGTCTTGACGGCAAGTTCCTTCATCCTTGCAGAGATCCTCCCGGAAGCAGAGAATTCCACGTCCTTCATGGCATTCGCAAGCTCGTTACCCAGGATGAAGATGGCATACTTATGTTCCATCTTGCTTTTATGAAGCTGCGCGGGGTTGATCTTTAGAGAGTAGTACTGGCTGAATTTCAGATCAGAATTCGTTGACTCAAAATAGTCCTTGATCTCATAGAGCATCTCGTGAAGTGTGATCAGTTCCTCTTTGTGCATCCTCTCGCCTCCAGAAGAGGGTTGTTGCAGAGGGGATAAATAGGTAACCCCTGGAAAAAGATCAGGCCATTTTTAGGAGTTTTATCGATAAAGGACGCTTTATTATGCCTTTATACTCTCTGGCTGCCACGTACTCGAGACCTTTTCCCGCAAGGGTGTCCAGGAGCCTCTGGTTTACCTCCCCATCAAGTAAAAGCCCGGCGGCATCGCCGTTCATCTCTTCAAGCACCCGTTCAACCTCTTCCGCAGAGACGTCACGGATGACGGTAAAGTCCCGCGACAGGAATCGCGCATTCCGTGACCCTCGCATTGCAGTGAGGTGATCGGTCAGGGTGCGGGGCGCGTTCGAGGGTGTGGGACCGGGTTGTTTTTCGCCCCCACGCTTTCTGTGGGAGGGATCACTCTCCCTCGTCTTCCTGGAGAGTATCTCCTGAGAAGTTGACGAAACGGGGACGTCCGCGGTCTCTCCCTCTGCCTCACCGGCGAACTCCTCTCTTACGTACTCGGCCGGTATCTTGTTTCGCAATGCCTTGATGATCTCTTTCCTGCTCAGATCCTCCACGCTCTTTCCACGCGGGGAGTATGCAACATAATCGATCTCCGCGACCTGCATCAGTTCACGAAGTATGAGGTCTCCCCCCCTGTCCCCGTCAAAGAATGCGGTTGCGGTCTTCTTCTCGCAGAGTTCGACAATCGTCCGGGAGATGCGTGTGCCTTCCACCGCAACTGCGTTCTTGATGCCGAAGCGGAGCAGGTTGAGGACATCTGCCCTCCCTTCAACCACTATGATGGCATCGGAATCGGCGACATTCGGACCGGCAGGCACCTTGTCCTCTCCGATGGTCCCGATCTTCTCCATCCTCATGCTCTCCCTGACCTCGTCGATCAGGACATTGCTGTCGATGGTCCCCTCCTCAAACGCGTCCATTAAAAGTTCGCGTGCCCTTGAGATGACCTGCTTTCGCTTCGTGACCCTGATATCCTCGATCGATTCCACGCGGACCCTCGCGACGCAGGGGCCTACGCGGTCAATTGTCTCGAAAGACGCGGCAAGCAGGGCGGTCTCAGCACGGTCCAGCGAGGACGCAATGTATATCTCTCCCTTTGTCTCGCCTTTCTTGCTTGTTACCTGTACATCTATCCTGCCCAGGCGCCCTGTTCTCTGTAAATCGCGCAGGTCGAGGTCTTCGCCGAGTAACCCTTCAGTCTGGCCAAATACGGCCCCAACTACGTCAGGCTTCTCGACCACCCCCTCTGCCTCGAGGTGAATATGAATCATATACTTGGTAGTATCGCTGGAGTACATGCACCCCACTCCGTGAATCGTGATCTGTCACCCAACCAATGCCATGCTGAACTGCCGCACCTGTCATGTGACAAATATAAGTTAGATATTATAATATATCAATATATTTTTGAAGCATCTGCCATGAAAGAGATCCCTTCAGTCGGACAGCAGGGTCGGATCATCTCCCGGGGTCCCTGGAACGCGCCAGCATATCCAGGACTTCGGGCGGCCCAAGCCCTTTGAGTAGCACCCGTTTTTGGTGCGATGTGCTCCCCGAGAGGATCTGTACCCTCTCTTCATGGACGTCGAAGAAACCGGCCAGGAGCCTGACCACCGCGGCGTTGGCCTTCCCACCCACTGGGGGAGCACGCACGCTGCATCCGATACTCTTCCTCCACGGGTTATATCCTGAGGGAAACCTGTTCTCCTTCGCGCCGGCTGCGACTTCGAGAGAGATGACTGTCCCTTCCCTGCTCTCCATCAGGGCTTCGTGCAATGCATCCACACATAGGAAAGGTAGTGTCGCCCGGCATTAACAACTGCGGATCACTGGTGGACTGATGCCGTCCCTCCCCTGTTTATACCCATTGCCGGGCGATGCCTGTCGCACAACCGGGTTGTCCCGTGGTTCATCTCCAGGCATCCGCCAATCGATCACCCGGGGACCTATGGCTGTGCTGTGTCGGCACTATTCCTGGGGAGTTCCTCTCCTATAAAGCCTCTCCCCGGGAACCACGCAGGGTGACCCAATGTAAAGGTGCCTTCGGAATAGACAACCTCCCCGCCCATGATCACAGTGACAGGAAACGCTGCCCTCTTACCCTCAAACGGAGTCCACCCGGCCCTGCTGTGCAGCATGTCCGCATCGATGGCCACATCGCCGGGAGGGTAAACCCCAAAGTCCGCCCGGTCGCCTGCCTGGAAGCCGGCTCTGGGGAGCCCAAGGATCTCGCACGGCCTAATGGATGTCTTTTCGATCAGGGATGCGAGGGGTATCTTCCTCTCCCTGCAGAATGCAAGGGCCAGCGGCACCATGGTCTCAACCCCAGGGATTCCTGACGGTGCGTCCATGAACGGCAGCTCCTTCTCTGCAGGAGTATGTGGGGCATGGTCAGATGCCAGGACGTCTATCCTGTCCCACAAGGAGACAAGCCTTCTCCTGACAGCATCCGGCCGGAGCGGGGGGTTCACCTTCCCCCTGGCATCAGATGGGTCGAACTCTTCGAGGGAGAGGAAGAGGTGATGGGGAGCGGCCTCCACCGTGGAATTGCCGGCGTTGCTCACCGATTCCGCACAGCTCAGGTGGCAGAAATGGAGGCGGCATCCACGGTCGTTTTGGTCCCTGACCCGCTGCACTGAAACGGCCTCGCCCTCCGGCGTGCGCAGTGCATGATGGGAGCCCAGGTCCGTGTCTGGCCCCGCACCCACCTCCTCGGCATGGATGGTACATAGGCCTCCCAGGGTTGACACAGTTCCAAGCACGTTTCTGAGGTCCGCGTAAGAGAGCCCTTCGGCATAACTCGAAGCGGCAGCAAATATCTCCCCAAACGCCATTGCCCCCCTCCTCCAGAGGGCCAAGAGATCGCAACCCGGGACGAAGCCTCCGTTGATGGCATAGTGGCACCACGATGCATCCCTCGCCTCGGCTACCCTGCGTGCAAACGATTCAGGGGTCGTGAGCGGAGGGACTGTGTTCGGCTGGTCAACGACGAGAGTCACTCCACCCGCAAGGGCACTCATGCTACCGCTTGCCCAGTCCTCCTTGTACTGCTGATCCCGGCCTCTCATGTGGACGTGCATGTCAACTGCACCGGGAAGAACCGTCATCCCGCGGCAATCGATGATCTCGCCAGCAGTACGGCGTGCACCCACGTGACAGACCTTTCCGCGAAAGACCGAGACATCAGCGACTCTTCCACCCGGGAGGAGGACATTTGTGAGGACCAGATCGCATCCGGCAGCCATGGAACCTGCTCACCCAAATTGTTGACGCCGGATGCAGATGATACTTGGCCCTTCCTTCCTGGCAACAATGGATGAACCGGAGTCGCATGCCAAAACTTCTCATATGGTTTCCTGGCGACAATGCGAGGGTGATAGTTGTAGGACTTGCGGAATGCCTCTTTGCCGGCGGTGCAATTGCGGCGCTTCTCCTCGTGACCTCTGACGTTGATAATCCCACGGCCAATCATTCATTGTTCATCTGCAGAAGTCTTAATCAGGGAATGATTCGAAGAATCACCATACAGAAGGAATTGGAGGATCTCATGAGATTTGTTGTACTCGTTTTCTGCCTGACCTGCGTAATGCTGGTCGGAACGGGGCTTGCCGCAGGCGAAGACGTCCCCTTTGACACCATGACCACAGAACCGACTGCCGTACCTACCGAAGGGACGACGTACCGCGCTCAGATAGGCGGAGATACAGGATATTATTCCATAAGTTCGGTCCCGGGTGGAGCCGATGTCATCTTCGACGGGAAATACCTTGGAGAGACGCCGGTGGTCACCGAGGTGTATACGACCGGGACTCCGTCGCATTCCATCTCGATCAGCAAGTACGGGTATAATACCTGGACCATGATGTACAACCAGAACCCGTCCCCGGGGCAGACAATCTACGTGAACGCAAATCTCCAGCCCGTTGTCCAGACAGGTACCATCCAGGTGAGCTCCTCGCCATCCGGGGCCATTGCCAGGCTTGATGGGGGCCTGACCCTGACAACCCCCGGGAACTTCATGTACGTGACCCCGGGGTACCACACCATCGAGATATCCATGGCAGGATACTTCCCCTACAGTACCTCTGTCAGCGTGAGTGCGGGTGGGACTTCCAGCGTGAGCGCATCGCTCTCTCCCATGCAGACCACCGGATCACTCCGGGTCACTTCTTCGCCCTCCGGCGCGGAAGTCTACGTCGACGAGATCTACAGGGGATACACGCCACTTACCGTCGGATCACTGAGTGCGGGCAGGCATTCAGTCCGCCTCCACCTCTCGGGCTACCAGGATTACACCCAGAACGTGGATATCTCGACCGGAAGCCAGTCCTCTGTCTCAGTCTCACTCACCCCTGTATACCAGCCCACGACAGGAGACATCCTCGTCATTTCGGTCCCCGACGGCGCAGCCATCTACCTTGACGGCAACTACCGTGGAAAGACACTCCATGGCAACCCGTTCGATATCACGGGGGTCGCCCCGGGCACGCATACAGTCACGCTGCTGAAGAGCGGGTACCAGGACTCCACCACCACGGTCGCGGTCTCGGCCGGACAGACCTCGACGGTATCCGTCTCGCTCACGCCGGGTTCCGTCCCCTCGTCGACAGGGGACATCACTGCCCAGTCCTCCCCTTCGGGGGCCGATGTCTACCTCGACAACGTGTACAAGGGATTTTCCCCCCTCTCCCTGCATGATGTCCCTGCGGGATCACACGTGGTGACGTTCAGGATGCCCGGTTATACCGATGCCCTGGTTTCTGCCCAGGTCGCTGCAGGGCAGACCACTCCCGTGATGGGGATGCTCTCTCCCGTCCCCACCACGGCACCCACGAAGTCGCCTGTCTTCCCTCTCCTTGCAGTCGGCGCCGTGGCGATCCTGGGAGCCCTTATCCTTGCGAGAAGGCGCTAGGAACCCCCAAAAGTAATTTTTCATTCCTGATTCCGGCCAGCCGGAGGGTTGAAAGCATTTTATACCTCCATGCCGAGAAACTCCCATGGACCCGAAGACCATCAATAGCCTCATCCTCGTGGTCGGGTTTTTCCTTCTTCTGACCGGCATCATGCAGGTCATGGCCGCCCCGGGGATCATCGACTATTTCTCGATAGTTTTTGGACTGATCCTTATAGGCACTGCCCTCATAGGCTTCCGGAAGGGAAAAGTGGTCTGAATACGTTTATTTTTTAAAAAAGCGAGGGAAAACCGGCCGGGGATGATCCATTCTATTCCATTCCCCACGGCACTCCCACGTGATGAGAATTGTTCCCGTGATCGTGCACTGATGACGTGCCGGGAGCAGGTGCAGGTTCTCTGGGTAATTCATCTCCTGCTCCCCTTCACGCGGGCTTCGAACCCACTTACGAGTCCCATCGCCAGGATAAGGACAGGCATGATCTCAAGCCTTCCAGCCCACATCAGGAATATGAATGTCCACTTGATCGAGAGCGGGCTTGCGGCAGTCAGGTACCCGAGGCCAAGGCCCACGTTGCTCATCGTCGATACCTCCTCAAACACCACCTCGTGGACCCTGAAGTCGGTTGCCGCAAGGTGGAGGCAGACGATTGTGGCCACGAAGATGATCAGGACATAGAGGACGATGATAAGCATGTTCTTGGAGAGTTCTACCTCCGAGATCCGGGTGGGGATGGCTTTTTTTTCATGCCTGAACGGGACTATCTCCCCACCCCTCGCAAAGAAGCGCCGGAACCACCACACGAGGCCTTCGTACCCCAGAATGACCCTGTTGGCCTTGATGCCCCCGGACGTGCTCCCGGCAGCCCCCCCGATCATCATGAGGAGGGTAATGACAATGAGCGGCCCTGAAACCCAGTGGAGATCAGAGTTCTGGAGCCCGGTGCAGGTCAACCCGGATATCGTGCAGAAGAACCCCTGCCGGACCGCGGTCTCGATGGGGAAGTTATTGAAGAGATGGAGATCGAGAGTGACCACGAGCGATCCCACCAGCGCCAGTGCCAGGATGAGGCGGACGACACTGTCCCTGAAGAACGGCCTGATCTTCCCCCTGTACATGAGGAAATACAGCTTGAAGGGCAATGCACCCGCGATCATGACCGGGATGAGGAGGCACTCGAGGACCACGTTATGATAGTATGCCATCCCGGCATCATGGAGCGAGAAACCCCCGGTTGCAATGGAGACCATCGTCAGGTTGAGGGCGTCCCAGAGTGGGATCCCCGAGAGCATCACCATGCCGGTGAAGACGACAGTGAGGAAGAGGTATATGACCCACATTCGCCTCCCGGTGGAGACCACGCTCGGCATCAGCTCCTCTGATCGCCCCTCGGACCGGTACAGCTGGTGCTGCATGAGGCTTGACCGGGAGAGCATAGCGGTGCCAAACGCAATCACCCCCACCCCACCGACCCATTGCATGAACGAGCGCCAGAACAGGAGGGTCTTCGGGGTGGTGTCGAGGGCCCTAATCACCGAAAACCCGGTTCCAGTCCAGCCTGACATGGCCTCGAAGATGCTGTCTGTCCAGCTCATGTGGACACCGATGACGAAAGGGAGAGACCCGACCACGGCAATCACAAGCCAGATGAGTGCCACAGTCGCAAGGGCCACCGAGATCTGCGGGACATACTCTCTCCTCGGTATGCGGGATATCAGGAGTCCAAGGGAGAGAAACGTCAGCGGCACGGAAGCCAGCGGCACGACCATCTCCCATTCTCCAAATAAGAACAGCACAACGAATGGAACCAGAGTGATCACCCCGAGGAACTCGAAGATGGTCCCCATGTCATGGGCGATGACAGCCAGGGTCTCCAGCCGCTTCATGATGAGGTGATTATCAGGGGTAGTTTATCTCCATTCCGCATGAACGAGACGGCAATATCAACTGGCCTCCAGTGATTTACGAAGAGATCTGCCGGAAGCCGGATTTTCATCCTTTCAGAGCGGATGGGGCACTGCCTGTGGTCTCTTCATCGAGCACCCACTCATTCCCCCAGCAATGGTGATTGGTGTCGTTTTCCAGGGCCGCATTTTTCAAAAAAAACACACATGATTCTTTTCGAGACACATGTATTACGCATTTACGAAAAATCGCGCAGCCAGTTCCATGGCAAAAGGAATGCGAGGGATGGGATTTGAACCCAAGAACTCCTGCGAGACTAGACCCTGAATCTAGCGCCTTTGACCTGGCTTGGCTACCCTCGCTCCTCCTACTGGTAGGTTGTCGGGGAAAATAAAGATGTGGATTCCCTGGCAGAAATATGAGAAGGAGAAACCCGGCTTTGCCCCGATCACAGGTTGCCGCTGTTTGAACCTGACTGCATCTCCTTCTCGCGGAGGACGTTTCGCCGGATCTTCCCCGAGATGGTCTTTGGCAGGTCGTCGACGAACTCGATTGCCCTCGGGTACTTGTAGGGTGCGGTGGTCTTCTTTACGAATTTCTGGATGTCCTTTACGAGTTGCTCGCTCGGTAAAAAACCCTCTTTTAGGACGATGAAGGCCTTCACGATCATCCCCCTGATCACGTCTGGAGAGCCCACCACCGCGGCCTCCTTTACCGCCGGGTGCTCGAGCAGCGCGGATTCCACCTCAAATGGGCCGATGCGGTAACCGGAACTCTTGATCACGTCGTCGTCGCGGCCCACGAACCAGAAATAGCCGTCCTCGTCGACATAGGCCTTGTCCCCGGTGTAGTAGTAATCGCCGACGAACGCGTGCTCGTTCGCCTCGGGGTCATACAGGTAGCCGTCGAAGAGGCCGACGGGTTTTGGCTTCACCCTGATCGCGATCCTTCCCACCTCTCCGACGGGGACAGGCTTCCCTTCGTCGTCCTGGAGCTCGATATGCCACCCGGGTGCGGGCTTTCCCATCGAGCCGGGCCGCGCCTCCATACAGGGGAATGTCCCGATGACGAGCACGAGCTCGGTCTGGCCGTAGCCCTCGTAGATTGTAAGGCCGGTCCCCTCCTTCCAGACCCGTATGACCTCGGGGTTGAGGGGCTCGCCGGCACTCACGCAGTGGCGAAGCTCCTTCAAGTCGTACTTCTTCAGGTCGGCAAGGATCAGCATGCGGTACACGGTCGGCGGAGCACAGAAGACCGTGACCTCGTACTTCTCGAGTATCGGCAGGAGCTCGGTCGCCTTGAACCGCCCCCGGATATCGTACACGAGGATGCAGGCCCCCTGCATCCAGGGCCCGAAGAACTTGCCCCACGAGGACTTCGCCCACCCGGTATCGGCAAGGGTGAAGTGGAGGTCGTTTTCCCGGAGGTCGAGCCAGAACTTCCCTGTCGTGACGTGGCCGAGCGGCAGGGCATGGTTGTGCACGACCATCTTGGGCTCTCCCGTCGTCCCGGAGGTGAAATAGATGACCAGCGGATCCTTCGCGCGGGTCCGCTCCATACCGCTCATGGTGACGAGGCGACGGGATACCGGGGCTGGGTATTCCTGCTCCTCGCGGTAGCTGATCCAGCCCGGCAGGTCGGCGTCAATCACCAGGCGTGAGCGGAGGCTCGGGCACTCGGTGCAGATCTCCTCGACTTTGGGTGCGTTCTCTTTGTCCGTGATGACCATCCTGATCTTTGCCGCGTTGATACGGTACTTAAGGTCCTTTCCGGTCAGCATCGTAGGGCACGGGCAGAAGACCGCCCCGAGCTTGATGCAGGCGAGCGCGAATATCCACCACTCAGGGACCCTCGTCATCATGATGATCACCCGGTCGCCCTTCTTTATGCCGTACTTGAGAAGCATGTTCGCCGCAGAGTTCGAGAGGTTCATCATCTGTCGGAAGGTGAAAGTCTTCTCGTGGCCCTCCTGGTCGACCCAGATCATGGCGAGCCTGTTCCGGTCCTTTGCGGCAAGGCGGTCGACCTGGTCAAACCCGAAGTTATAGTATTCCGGCACCTCGAGGGAGAAGTGATCGTAGACTTCCTGGTAATTGTGCATGTTGTGCCCTGCGGCAGCCATATGAACTGACATGTTGTGCGAGAACCGACAAAAAGGTGTTCTTTTCTTTCCGAATCAGGCAGTGGAACCAGGAATTTGAAAGTGAAAACAGATATGATCCGCAGGATGTGAAGTGAAAAAAGAGGGAATCAGTGGGAGTTGTTGAACCTCTCGAGCTCTTTTTTCCTGAGCTCGCCCCGCCTGATCTTCCCTGACAGCGTCTTTGGGAGTTCCGTTGTAAACTCGATCGCCCTTGGGTACTTGTAGGGAGCGGTGTTCTTCCGAACATGGGTCTGGATGTCTTTTACAAGCCGTTCTGAAGGCTCGAACCCGGGTTTCAGGACCACGAACGCCTTCACGATGGTCCCGCGGATGAGATCGGGAGACCCGACCACTGCCGACTCGGCGACCGCAGGGTGCTCGAGCAGCGCAGACTCCACCTCGAACGGGCCGATTCGGTAACCGGAACTCTTGATGATGTCGTCGTCCCGGCCCACGAACCAGAAGTAGCCGTCCTCGTCGACATAGGCCTTGTCCCCGGTGTAGTAGAACCCGTTCACGAACGACTCTGCATTTGCCTCGGGGTTGTTGAGGTACTCGACGAAGAGACCAACCGGCCGCGGGTCGAGTTTCACCGCGATCCTGCCTTCCTCACCCTTCGCAACGGGATTGCCCTCCTCGTCGTGGAGCTCGATGTGCCAGCCGGGGGCGGGCCTGCCCATGGAGCCGGGCTTGACCTTCATCCCCCTGAAGGTGCCGATGCAGCAGACCGTCTCGGTCTGGCCGTAGCCCTCGGCGATGGGAAGGCCGGTCCCCTCCTGCCAGACACGGACGACTTCTGGGTTCAGGGGCTCACCGGCACTCACGCAGCGCCGGAGTTCGCGGAGGTCGAACTTCTCGAGGTCTGCGAGGATCAGCATCCGGTAGATGGTCGGGGGGACGCAGAAGGTGGTGAGCTCGTATTTCTCCATCAGCGGGAGGAGCTCCGTTGCCTTGAACTTTCCCCGGACATCGTAGATGAAGAGGCATGCGCCCTGGATCCACTGCCCGAAGATCTTGCCCCAGGCGCACTTCGCCCAGCCGGTGTCCGAGTAAGTGAAATGGAGGTCGTTTGGAGTGAGGTCCTGCCAGAGCCCCGCGGTCACAATGTGGCCAAGGGGATAAGCGTGGTTATGGAGGACCATCTTCGGCTCGCCCGTCGTTCCGGAAGTGAAGTAGATGAGCATCGGGTCGGTTGAGAGGGTCTTCTTGTCGACCGGCATGCTCACCGAGTGGTGCGAGACGGGCGCGGGGAAGAAGAGCTCGTGTGGGTAGCTGATCCACCCCGGGCGCTCTCCATCCAAGAGGAACCGGCAGGAGAGGGCAGGACACTCCTCTGCGATCTCGTCGACTTTTCCCGTATGTTCAAGACTGGTGATGACCATCTTGAACTTCCCTGCATTCAGGCGATACCTGATATCCTTCGGGGTGAGCATCGTAGGGCACGGGCAGACCACCGCCCCGAGCTTGATCAGCGCGATCACGAACACCCACCACTCGGGGACCCTTGGCAGGATGAGGAGCACCCGGTCGCCCTTCTGGATGCCGTACTTGATCAGGATGTTGGCTGCCTGGTTGGAGAGGTTCTTTAAGTCGCGGAACGAGAACTTCCGCTCTTCCTTCTCCTGGTTCACCCAGATCATAGCCAGCTTGTTCCGGTCCTTCTCTGCCCAGGAATCGATGACATCAAAGCCGAAATTGAAATATTTCGGGACGTGTATCTGGAAGTCCCTGCAGAGCTCATCATATGCACCCGGCGATTCGGTTGTATCCTCCATGAAAACCTATAGTATTTCTCAATTCCCGGATTTGAATCTGTCCATTTTTCCCAAGAAAACGGCCGGATGCGGTGACATAAAGGTATCCGATTAGTATTATGCTGCGGGAAAAGTGATCTATTAGCAATGGCCGATTCGAGGTACGAGTCTTTGAAGATCGAGAATATCGTGGCCTCCGGGGCAATTGCCGATGCCATTGACCTCGCAGAAGTCTCGGGGAAGATCGAGCACTGCGAGCTCAACCAGAAAAGGTTCCCTGGTGCGGTATTCCGGATGGAAAACCCAAAGATCGCGTCTCTTATCTTCTCCTCCGGCAAGGTGGTGCTCACCGGCATCCGTGACCAGGAGTCCCTCAAAAAAGGGCTTTCCCTGATCATCTCAGCCATGAAGGGAGCCGGAGTGAAGACCTACCCTGAGCCCCGGGTAGGGATCACCAACATCGTCTGCTCCTACGATATTGGAAAGAACATCAACCTGAACAAGGTTGTTATCACCCTGAACCTCGAGAATATCGAGTACGAGCCCGAGCAGTTTCCTGGCCTCGTCTACCGGATCAGGGACCCAAAGATCGTCGCGCTTCTCTTCTCGTCCGGAAAGATCATCCTTACCGGCGGAAAGACCCTCGAAGAGATCAAGCGGGGGCTCGACTTTCTCGAGCAGAAGATCGGCGGGATCCTCTGATCACCAGAACCGCCTGGTGCGGATATAGTTGCGCTCTGCCCTGATGATCTCCCGGTAAAATGCGTCACCTTCCGCGAGTGTGGAGAGGATCCGCGATGCGTTCTCCGGGCCGACTCCCCTCGCGGCAAGGGCGATCACGGCCTTCTTTTTGCCAGATAGCACGATGTTTGCATTCCGCATGAGACGCTGCACGAGTGCCCGCTCCTCCTCGTTCTGCGCCTTTTTCTTTGCAACAGCAATAAGAGGCTCCTCCCACGGCTTCAAGACCGCGACAAGCCCGGCGCCGCAGAGCGGGCATTGGAGCGGATCCGGGACCCTGGAGACCGTCGTGCGGCTCTTCCACTTCCTGCAGTGCATGCATGCGAGGACGACCTCCTGCTGTTCGAGGCGGCGCTTGAGGGTCCCGATCACTGCCTGGTCAGCGGCGGGGGGCGATATCTGGTCCCTGGACGCGAAAAGCCCCTCGGCACCAAGGATGCTCAGAGGGGAGATGGCCACGTCGATTGAGCCGTCCCTGACCAGCGAGACTATCTGTGCTGCAGCAGGGACGTCCATATACACCGAGAAGAGCTCGCGGTAGGCTTCTTTCTGTACGACGGTCCCATCGAAGATCTCGACAAGCCTGTGGGTGCTTATTCGCTCGTAGTCTGCATCCGGGTCGATCGCCCCGAACTTCTTTGCCACCTGGACCATCTTCCACTTGAAGAGCGCTGTCCGTTTCATGGCAAGCTGCAGGATCCCCTCGAGATGCGCAGGCTCAAGCGAGCAGAGGATCTCACGCACGTCCGCTGCCTTAACCGTAGAAGGAAGCCGAAGGTATATCCGGTAGGCATCGATCTCGATCCCCACGGTGGTCCCGTACCGGGCCGAGAGGAGGACTGATAGGACCCTCGCCAGGGCCTCGTTGGCCTTGTGCCCGGCGCAGACGTTGCAGACCACGCCCTCGGGCGCGTTCTCGAGGGTGATCAGGGTGTCGTCAGGCACCTTTGTACGGTTCCTGTCCATCTCCACGAGGAACCTGGATGCAAACCCAAGAGAGTGCTCACCCGGGTGGTAGGGAGAGAAGTCCCTTGACCTCCGGAGGGCTCCCACCTCTCGGGCGACAGAGAAGGGAACGGGGATCTGCTCGCCCTCCCATGACGGGAGCTCCCCCTTCGCCTTTTTCGCCGGTTCAACAATGATCCTGCCCTCTTCCATGTCGAGCACCCGCCAGAGCTGCCCCTTCGTGATGAAGACAGCCCCGGTATGCACGAACCCTACGACGAAGGACTCGTCGAGGGTCCCCACGGTCTTCCTTGCGACCATGTCAAAGACGACCACCTTCCGCTCGTCGTGGATCATGGAGAGGTTCGACGAGAGGTAGCGCCGTGATCTCCCCCCCGACCTCACCATGTCGCCCTCGATGCGGATGAGGCCGTGCTCGGCCATCTGGGCACAGACCTCGTCAACGAGGTTTCCTGCCATGGCAAAGGGGTAGCTCCTCTCCACGATGTCCCGGATTCTCTGGCGGGAGATCTCGCGGTACTCCACCATCAGCGCCGCCACCTGGTTCGCGAGGACATCTGCTGCATTGAGGTGGATACTCACGTCCTCAACCTGGCCCGCCCTCGCCCGCCTGGCAATGACGAGGGACTCGAGCAGGTCGTCGAAACCGGTGGCAAGCACCGTCCCCCTGGAGACTGCGTCCATCTGGTGCCCGGCACGACCCACCCGCTGCACAAGCCTTGCGACCTCCCGGGGAGACCCAAACTGGATTACATGCTCTATCCGCCCGATATCGATCCCGAGTTCCATCGAGGAGGTGGAGATCAGGGCACGGACCGAACCCGACCTGAAGCGCTCTTCTGCCTCTATCCTCACATCCTTCGAGAGCGATCCGTGGTGCACTTCGACGTCGCCCCTGTGATAGAGGTGGTGACCGAGGGCCTCGGCGGTCACCCTGGTGTTCACGAAGACGAGCGTGGACTCGTGGCTGCCGATGGCCCGGGATACCCATGCGGCCTGTTTCTCGAATGAGTCCCCTGCGAAATCCACGGATATCTCCAGGTGCTTCGTGACCGGGACGGACACGATCGAGAAGTCGCGTGACCCACAGAGGAAACGACCCACGTCCTGCGGGTTTCCCACTGTGGCCGAGAGCCCGATCCGCTGGAACTCTCCTGCATACTCCCTCAGCCGCTCGAGCGCGACCGCGAGCTGGGCACCGCGCTTGCTCCCTGCAAGTTCGTGGATCTCGTCGACCACCACGCACCGCACGTTCGCGAGGTGCCTTCGCAGCACCTTGCCCATGAAGAGGGCCTGGAGCGTCTCAGGAGTGGTAATCAGGAGATCCGGCGGGTGGAGCGCCTGTTTCCTCCGCTCAGACTGCGGCGTATCACCGTGCCTGACCCCAACCGAGAGCCCCAGTCCCCTGCACCACCATTCCATGCGCTGAAGCATGTCCCTGTTCAGCGACCGGAGGGGGGTGATGTAGAGCGTGCGGAACCCATCCCCCGCATGGGACATCATCGCGTCAAAGACCGGGATCATGGCACTCTCTGTCTTTCCGGTCCCGGTGGGGGCTATCAAAAGGAGGTGCCGGCCCTCCCTGACCAGCGGGATGGCCTTCTCCTGGATCTCGGAGAGCCGGGAGAAGCCCCGAGCCCGGATGCAGTCCCGCACCCTCCGGTCAAGCGTCCGGAGTATCTCCATGGTCCTCCAGGGACGAAAGCGGCCCGAGGAACGTCCCGTCTGCCAGGAACACCTCGGACTGTTCGAAGTTCATGCACCGGGAGAGGGGGCTGAAAGGCTCTTTTACTGTGCGCATGACATCGTATCCGGCAAGCTCGTTCAGGGCGGGAATGAAGAGCACCCGGGTCTCGCCGGTCTCCCTGCAAGGGGATTGGGGGAACTGCAGGCAGGCATCGTCCACCGCAGCGAGAAGATATCCCGGGGCACGGAGTGCGCACCCCACTTCGTCGCGGATGGATACCATGGGGTGGTGATGCCCTGCGATGATGAGATGCCCCTGGAGCAGGGGGTCCGGGTAGGTATGGCCGTGGATATATCCCACCCCGTCGATCAATGCCCCTGTCTTTGAGAGCACCTCTCCTTTCTCGAAGAAGACCTCGATTCCCGGGTCATGGTTCCCAGGGACCAGTCTGATCGGAACCTTTGACCGGAACGCGTCCAGGATGGCGGGAAGTTCCCGGAACTCCTGCCTGCTTGTGAGAGGGACATTGTGCTTCACGTCGCCAAGGAGTAAAAGGAGATCGGGCGATGCTGATTCGATGCAGGCAAGGAGCCTCTCCTTCCTCTCCCTGCTCCGGCTCCTGATATGAAGGCCATGCCTCGAGAGATCTGACTCGATGCCGAGGTGGAGGTCTCCGGCCACAAGGACGCGGAGGTCCTCCTCGACAAGGAGTGCGGGACCCGTCTCGAGGAATTCAAGTCTCATAGGAGTTTGAGAACACCCCTGGCGGGCTGGTAGCATTCATCTTCCTGCAGGAGCGATTCCACCGCTGTTTTCACTTCGTTTTGGGAAAGCCCGTGCTTTGCAGCCTGCCGGAAGACCTCCTCGATTGAGATCCCGGTCTTCCCTCCATGCACCCGGATTATTTCACGTATTATTGCGGCGGGGTCGCCTGTTCCCGGGGGTGCAGGCGTGGCAGCATTTACCCCCTTGAGGGCCTCCCTCACCATGAGGGCAAGGCTCCTCAACTCCGAGGGGTCGGGGCGGAAGTGCCCGGCAACAGCACCGGCCAGGGAATTGCCCTTCCCCTCGCGTATCGCTGCTGCGAGCCTCTCGATCCGCCTGATGGTGAGATCTGCGGTGCGCAATACCCATGCATCTCTCACATACCGGTCAACCATGCGCAACTCCCGGACGCGGATACTGCACTTTGTCGATGGTCCCGCCCCGGTGACCCTTGCCTCCCCAATGACCGTGGCAAAGCAGGGAATCTCCATCGAATCCAGGATCTCCGCAGTGAACTGATCGGAACGGTCGATGTACAGCTCGAATGCCCCGGTCGGATCGGCCAGTCGGGCATACATGAAATCCCCGCTTTGCCCCTGCCGCTCAAGGAGTGCGCCGGCACAGAAGAGATCTGTGCAGACTGCTCCCCCCGGCGTAAGGATAACCGTCTGCGACTGTGTTCCACTCTCCGTGCATGTCACCGTGGACTCATTGTATTCCCTGGCAAAAACCCTCTGGAAATTCCCGCTCATGGATTCCCTGCAAAGGAGGCATATGGCGCATGCCTCCCCAATCCTGTTGGATATATAATGAGTCGAATGCAGATATCCATTCTGTTGCCGGAACAACCCTCTCTTTTTTACGGTTGACGGCCAAGATATAAGCTGAAATATTTTTCGCATTAAACCCTGCCGGAAATTACTGGCAGATCGAAAAAATACGTCTTATTCACGAAAATTTTACCACTACTTTTATATAGTGTGACTTACTCCAGATCACAGTACAGGGTTTTTCATGAGGACAGAAAGGCTAAGGTGGCTAGTCATACTTGTCTCTCTCTTGATTACAGGTGTATCCTGCACAGCCGGTTTCCCACTGGTTGACCTGCATATCGGTGATGCGGGTTCTGGAGACGGACTGCCGGGTACCGCCCCCTCCATTATCGAGGGCGGGGAGAGAGCGCTGGAGGAGACAGCAACGGCAATACCCCTGCATTTCATCGAGAACGCAGGGCAGAGCGATGAAGAAGTCGAGTTCATGGTTATCTCGGACGGGGGGTCAATCTTCTTTTCCGGGGAAGGCATGAACGTAAAACTGGTGACATTGGGGGAGGGCGCTCCCACCGCGACCCTGTTCGGGTACAGGTTTGTCGGTGCCGAACCATCTCACCGGATCACAGGCGTTGACCCCCTGGACGCGAGAGTGCACTTCCTCGTCGGGAATGATCCTGCAAGGTGGCGCACTGGCGTGTCAACCTACAGGGGAATCAGGTACGATGAACTCTACGAGGGAATCGATCTGCAGTATCAGGGGACCCCTGAAGGCATAAAAAGTACGTTCATCGTGGCACCCGGCGCATCACCGCAGGATATCATCTTTGAATACTCGTGGATAGAAGGGCTGACGCTCGTGGAGGATGGATCGCTCCACATCCAGACATCCGCGGGGGAACTTGTCGAATCCGCCCCCGTATGTTACCAGGAGATCGACGGGAAGGTGATACCTGTCGGTTCCTCGTACGTGCTGAAAGGGAGCAGCAGGGTGGGCTTTGTGACTGGGCCATATGATCAGACCCGCCCCCTTGTTATCGACCCCGTGATGAAATACGGGCTCTACCTGCGGGGGATCGGGGTTGCATACGGGAGATCGGTCGCACTTGATGATGCAGGAAATGCATACCTGACCGGTGAATCATTCCCTGCCCCGTACACCATGAGGCCGGGCTCGCATGACATGAGCGGGGAGGGGATTGATGTGGTCGTCGCAAAGATCAATCCTGAAGGCACCGCGCCACTCTTCGTGACCTACATCGGGGGGAATGGCGATGATGTCGGGAGAGGAATCAGTGTCGATGCGCAAGGCAACGCCTGTATCACCGGGCAGACGAATTCAACTGATTTTCCCACGGCAGATGCGATCAAAAACTTCCTAACGGGAAAAAACGACGCATTTGTCTCCAGGCTTTCACCTGACGGCTCTACTCTCCTCTTCTCGACATATCTTGGCGGTGGTGAAAATGATACAGGGAATGCAATCGCGCTTGACAGCGGGGGGGACATATATATCACGGGCAATACCATGTCTTCCGATTTCCCGGGCATCAGGATACCCCACGAGACCATATACAGGGGAAGCCAGGACGCGTATATTCTGAAGATGAAGGATGACGGCTCCCAGATACTCTTCTTTGAATTCCTTGGCGGGAGAGGAATTGATGCAGGGAACGGAGTTGCCGTCGACCACGACGGGAACTCATATGTCACCGGAGAGACTTACTCCACCGACTTCCCCGTGGTCAATGCGATGCAGGGCGCCCTTGGTGGGGGCAGGTTGTCTGACGCATTCATCACCAAGGTCAGCCCTGATGGCAGTGAATTCGTCTACTCCACGTACCTGGGGGGAGGACAGGTCGATTCGGGGAGGTCAATCGCCGTTGATGCAAGAGGTCGCGCCCACGTCACGGGGGCGACCATTCTCGGCGTCTTCCCGGTGAAAAATCCCTACCAGGGTGCAGGCGGATGTGCCGATGCATTCTACAGCAGGCTCTCGCCTGACGGAAGAACGCTTGAATACTCGACCTATATCGGGGGAATCAACAACGATGAGGGGATGGGTGTTGCCGTCGACGACTGCGGTTCCGCGTATGTGACAGGGTTCACGTTCTCCCCTGACCTGCCGTTGATCAACCCCTACCAGCGTTTCTTCGGCGGTGGTGCCCCCTATAGTGTCGATGTATCAGATGCCTTTGTGGTGAAATTCGTCCCCTGGGATACGACTCCGGAATATGTGACGTTCCTCGGAGGGAACGGCGAGGATGTGGGTCGCGGGATTGCACTCAATCGAAAGACCTGCACTGACTGCACCGACAGTCGTACGTGTGCATCCATTACAGGATTTACGGACTCCACCAACTTCCCTTCGAGCACCCCCTATCCTGTCGCATTCGAGCCCAAGGGCAAGGGAGGTTTCCTCTTCACCCTGTGTGACGATTCAGAATCACCTGCAATACCGGTCGCAGACTTCTCTGCCGAACCAACGTCTGGTTGCCCGGCGCCTCTCCCCGTCCAGTTCACCGACCTTTCTACAGGAATCCCCACCACCTGGTTCTGGGAATTCGGTGATGGTGCCACTTCCACTCTCCAGCACCCCACCCACACCTACACCGCGCCTGGGACCTACAACGTCACTCTCACGGTCACCAATGTGTGCGGGTCTGATTCTCTCACGAAGTACGAATACATCTCGATATGCCCCATTTATGTCCCAGTGGCAAACTTCACCGCCGAACCTACTTCGGGATGCCCGGCGCCTCTCCTCGTCCAGTTCACCGATACCTCTCTCAATGACCCCACCGCCTGGAACTGGTCCTTTGGTGACGGGTCGTTCTCCCCACAGCAGCACCCCAACCACACCTACACCGAGCCTGGGACCTACAACGTCACCCTCACCGTCACAAACGACGCAGGCTCTGACTCCCTCACCAGGTCTGAGTACATTTACGTCTGCCCGTTCGTCCCCCCTGTCGCGGATTTCTCCGCCGAACCTACTTCGGGATGCCCGGCGCCTCTCCTCGTCCAGTTCACCGATACCTCTCTCAATGACCCTACTGCCTGGAACTGGTCCTTTGGTGACGGGTCGTTCTCCCTACAGCAGCACCCCAACCACACCTACACCGAGCCTGGAACCTACAACGTCACCCTCACCGTCACAAACGACGCAGGCTCTGACTCCCTCACCAGGTCTGAGTACATTTACGTCTGCCCGTTCGTTCCCCCTGTCGCGGATTTCACCTATGTCTCGGAATGCCCGGACTCCGAATTCGTCCGCTTCACCGATACATCCCTCAATAACCCCACCGCCTGGAACTGGTCCTTCGGTGACGGGTCGTTCTCCCCACAGCAGCACCCCAACCACACCTATGCCGGGACCGGCGGGTACAACGTCACCCTCACCGTCACAAACGACGCAGGCTCTGACTCCACCTCCCAGATCATCTGCATTGTCCCGTGCGTCGATCCACCCATCGCCAGCTTCACCTATGTCTCGGAATGCCCGGACTCCGAGTTCGTCCGGTTCACCGATACATCCCTCAATAACCCCACTGCCTGGAACTGGTCTTTTGGTGACGGGTCGTTCTCCTCACAACAGCATCCCAACCACACCTATGCCGAGACAGGGGGATATAACGTCACCCTCACCGTCACAAACGACGCAGGCTCTGACTCCACCTCCCAGATCATCTGCATCGTCCCGTGCGTCGATCCACCCATCGCCAGCTTCACCTATGTCTCGGAATGCCCAGACTCCGAGTTCGTCCGGTTCACCGATACATCCCTCAATAACCCCACTGCCTGGAACTGGTCTTTTGGTGACGGGTCGTTCTCCTCACAACAGCATCCCAACCACACCTACGCCGAGACAGGGGGATATAACGTCACCCTCACCGTCACAAACGACGCAGGCTCTGACTCCACCTCCCAGATCATCTGCATCGTCCCCTGTGCTGAGCCACCCATCGCCAGCTTCACCTATGTCTCGGAATGCCCGGACTCCGAGTTCGTCCGGTTCACCGATACATCCCTCAATAACCCCACTGCCTGGAACTGGTCTTTTGGTGACGGGTCGTTCTCCTCACAACAGCATCCCAACCATACCTACGCCGGGACAGGGGGATACAACGTCACCCTCACCGTCACAAACGACGCAGGCTCTGACTCCACCTCCCAGATCATCTGCATTGTCCCCTGTACTGAGCCACCTATCGCCAACTTCACCTATGTCTCGGAATGCCCGGACTCCAAATTTGTCCGGTTCACCGATACATCCCTCCATAACCCCACCGCCTGGAACTGGTCTTTTGGTGACGGGTCGTTCTCCTCACAACAGCATCCCACCCATACCTATGCCGGGACAGGGGGATACAACGTAACCCTCACCGTCACAAACGACGCAGGCTCCGACTCCACCTCCCAGATCATCTGCATCCCTGATTGCCCGGTGCCGGTGGACCCGCCAGTGGCGGATTTCACCTATGTCTCGGAATGCCCGGACTCCAAATTTGTCCATTTCACCGATACATCCCTCCATAACCCCACCTCGTGGTTCTGGACCTTCGGCGATGGGGCCACCTCCGACGAGCAGGACCCGGCCCACACGTATTCTTCAACAGGCACCTACAACGTCACCCTTGCAGTCTCCAATTCCGGGGGGTCCGATTACATCACGAAGAGCGTGTACGTGCCCTACTGCCCGGGACCCGTTAATCCCCCTGTAGCCAATTTTACGTTCTGCAGTAACCCGGCCGATCCGCTCACCGTATACTTCACCGACACCTCCCTCAATAACCCCACTTCCTGGTTCTGGCAATTCGGCGACGGAACAAATTCAACCCTCCAGAACCCCAGTCATACTTTCCCTGCAGTCAGCGGCTATGAGGTCACCCTGACCGTCACAAATGAAGGGGGATCTGATTCCATCTCCAAGATTTTATGCATCGTCTGCATACCCCCGTGCCCTGAACCACCGGTCGCGGATTTCACCTACATCTCGGAGTGCCCGGACTCCCGGTTCGTCAGGTTCACCGACACTTCTACGGGTAACCCCACTGCATGGTTCTGGCAATTCGGCGATGGAGCAACCTCCACTTTCCAGCACCCGAACCATACCTACGCCGGGATTGGTGAATACAACGTCACCCTGACGGTGTCAAACAAGGGAGGCACGGACTCGATCTCGAAAATCATCTGTATCCCCGAATGCCCGCCGGTGAACCCTCCCATTGCCTGCTTCTATGCAAGTCCCCGGACGGGAAATGCCCCGATAGAGGTGGAATTCTGCGACTGCTCTGAAACTGATATCCTTTCATGGCACTGGAACTTCGGCGACGGCGGAACTTCGACCCAGCAGAGCCCCCGGCACATCTACCAGGAGTACGGGTCGTATACCGTGAGCCTGTATGTGACCAATGCAAGCGGGCATGATACCGAGACGAAGGCTGACTACATCCGCGTATCATCTCCCCTTCCCGGACCCCCATCCGCCTATTTTGTGGCCAACCAGACAACAGGGGTTGTTCCTCTGCCGGTTGCGTTCACTGACGGCTCCACAGGAGTCCCCGAGACCTGGTCGTGGAATTTCGGTGATGGCGGCACGTCAACCCAGCGAAACCCTGTCCATGTGTACACGTTGCCCGGTTGGTACACCGTCAGCCTCACGGTCGGGAATGCATATGGTTCTTCGACGTACACAAGGCCCGAATTCATCACGGCCCTCGGCAGCATAGGAGGTGACAGGGGCTACTTCCTGGTCCATTCCAACGTGGATGGTGCCGCGGTCTCGTTCAACGACGACCACAAGGGCCTCATCGAGGATGGGACCCTCCTCGTCATGGTGTACCTGACCGGGACCCCCTATACAGCATTCACTGTCGAGAAGGACGGCTATTATCCCCTGACCCAGCCGATCACCTCGTACCCTGCAAAAGACCAGACCCTCAACCTGTACGCAAACCTCACGCCCATCCCGGACGAGTTCACGATCACCGCCACTGCAGGTCCACACGGCACCATCATCCCGAACGGAACCTTCACCGTCCCGGCAGGTGCCAACCAGGACTTCGATATCATTCCCAGCCCCGGGTTCAAGGTGCAGAACCTCTATCTTGACGGCCATGCGCTCGGAGCTATGACATGGTTGCATCTTTCGGATATCCAGAGCAACCACGTGGTGGAAGCGTCTTTTGTCGAGAACGAGACAGAACTGTACGTGATCAATGCGACTGCCGGTCCCAATGGACAGATTGTGCCGTCTGGACTCGTGAACGTTCCTGCCGGTGAGTCTGCGCACTTTACAATAATTCCATCCGCAGGCTGCGCAATTGCCGATGTCCTGGTAAACGGGATCTCCGTCGGCCCGGTAACGAATTATACCTTCGAGGACGTGTCTTCGAACGGTTCAATCCATGCGACATTCAGCGTGACGAGCCACAGGATCACTGCAGGGGCAGGCCCTCACGGGTCCATAACCCCGTCCGGCCAGGTCATCGTCGCAACGGGAGGCAATGCCCTGTTCTCGATCGCCCCTGACCAGGGATACAGGATCGCCGATGTGCGGGTTGATAATGTCTCTGCAGGAACCCCTTCATCCTACCAGTTCGTGAACGTGATGGAGGACCACTCGATCTTTGCCGAGTTTGCGAAGGTCAACTTCACTATCACCGCACTGGAGAGCGAGAACGGGACTATCATCCCCTCGGGGACAAGTGAAGTGCCCTACATGGAGAGCCTCTCTTTCGAGGTCGTTCCCGACACCGGGTTCTTCACCGCCCAGCTCCTCGTTGACGGTGAGAGTGTTACCCCAGTCCCGGTCTACACATTCGCAAACGTCGTCTCGAACCACACCATCTCTGCAGTATTCCTGCCCGAAGGGTCGCTCACCTTCTACATCCAGGCAACTGCGTCTTCCGGCGGAAATATCCTGCCTTCCGGGAACGTGAGCGTCCCCGGTGGGAACGATATCACCTTCACCATGCACCCTGATTCCGGATATGCTGTCCAGAACGTCATGGTGGATGGTGACAGCAAGGGCGGGCTCGTTGAATACACCTTCTCCGATGTTGCGATGAACCATACCATCAGCGTGACCTTCACGCCCTCAGGCGGTGGCGGGGGAGGCGGCGGCGGAGGTGGCGGTGGCGGGGGATACATCGTGACCACGACGACTCCCCCCACCACGGTGCCCACCACTCCGGTTCCCGGGACCGAAGGATACGAGAGCGGACCAGGTGAAGAGACGATCACGCCCACGCCAACAGTGACTCCCGAGGTGACCGGGATCGAGACAACGGTCACGACGGTTCCCACCACTATTCCCCCTGCCGAGCCGTACTGGACCCGTTTCCCTCTGTACTGGCTCGTGCCGCTGATACTCATCATCCTCATACTGGCGGCGGTCGGATACTATTACTGGAAGAAGAAACAGCAGCAGGAAGTGCTGTTCGAAGAATAAGTACACCATCTCTTTTTTCTCTCTCTGCATGCTCGCCTTCCCACAGCAGGGAGCCGGGGATTGCCGGATACCTTACAATGGGAGCTTTCACACTCTCAATCCACCAATCACAACACATTTCTCCTCCTGCCCCCGATATAGTGGAGATAAGAACCGCGGTCTTCACACCCCGGGAGAAGGAGCACGATGGAAGATACCACGATGATCTGGATAGAGAAGTACCGGCCGGTTACACTTGCCGATATCGTGGGCCAGGACGATATCGTGGAGCGCCTGCAGAGTTACGTCAAGACCGGGAACCTCCCGCACCTCCTCTTCACCGGCAGCGCAGGGGTGGGAAAGACCACCGCCGCCGTCGCCCTTGCCCGCGAGTTCTTCGGGGACTCCTGGAACCTGAACTTCAGGGAGCTCAATGCTTCCGATGAGCGAGGGATAGACGTAGTGCGAAACCAGATCAAGCAGTTTGCGCGGACTTCTCCGCTGGGGGGCGCCACGTTCAAGATACTCTTTTTGGACGAGGCCGATGCCCTCACCCCCGACGCCCAGGCGGCGCTCCGGCGGACCATGGAGAGTTACGCCACCACCTGCCGGTTCATCCTCTCCTGCAACTACTCCTCGAAGATCATTGATCCCATCCAGAGCCGCTGTGCGATCTACAGGTTCAGGAGCCTCTCCGCGGAGGCCATCACAAAAGAGATACTGAGAATAGCAGAGAACGAGAAGATCCGCATCACCGGGCCGGCAATCCAGGCAATCGTCTATATCGCGCAGGGCGATATGCGCAAAGCCATCAATGCTCTCCAGGGTGCCGCAATCCTCGCTCCCGAGATCGATGCGGGGATGGTCTACGCCATCACCGCAACGGCCCGCCCCGACGAGATAGAGGACCTTTTGTCCACCTCCCTCTCCGGGGACTTCGAGGGGGCGGAAGCCATCCTGCACCACCTTCTGCAGGATCGCGGTATCGCGCCAAACGAGCTGATCAACCAGTGCTACAGGATGATTGTCAGGCGCGAGATGGATCCCCACCTCAGGGTTGCCCTCATAGACCAGCTGGGGACCACGGATTTCCGCCTCTCCGAGGGGGCCGGCACCGAGATCCAGATGGAAGCCATGATCGCACAGTTTGTACTCCAGGCAAGGAAGCATGGCCAAAAGGGATGATGCTGCAGCCGCCGATGCTGCTCCCGAGATCATCGACCGCGACGCAGACTGGAGCCGCTTTCTGAAAAGCAGGTACAAGAAGCAGCTCTCTGAACTCTCCAGGGAGTTTCCCTACCGGCGATCACTCGAGATAGATTACCGCGAACTGGAGAGCTACGGGAGATCGGGCCTTCGGATGGCCGACGAGCTCCTGGACAATCCCGGCAAGGTCATCGAGGACGTGCGAAACGCCATCAGGAACCACCAGCTCGTAAAAGGGAGGGAGGGGAAGGCAACCGGGGAGGTGAATGTCCGGTTCGTGAACCTTCCCAGGAAGATCGGGATCCGGCACATCCGCTCCGACCACATCAACCGCTTCATCAGCGTTGAAGGGATCCTGCGGAAGACCACCGAGGTCCGCCCCCGCATCGTGCAGGCAGTCTTCAGGTGCCCTGGTGGTCATATCACCATCAAGGAGCAGGGATATGGAAAATTCAAGGAGCCGGACGGGTGTGCGACCGAGGGCTGCACCTTCAAGAAGCTGGACCTGATCGCCAGGCGCTCACGTTTTGTTGACTCCCAGAAGCTCCGCATCCAGGAGTCCCCCGAGGGTCTGAGGGGCGGGGAGCAGCCCCAGACCCTTGACGTGGACGTGACCGACGACCTGACCGGGAAAGTCGCGCCGGGCGATAGGGTCGTCATCAACGGGATACTGCGGTCCATGCAGCGGGTCACCCACGGGGAGAAGAACACTCTCTTTGACATTTACCTCGAGTGCAACTCAATCGAGATTGCGGAAAAGGAGTTTGAAGAGGTGCAGATCGATGAAAAAGACGAGGAGGAGATCCTCGCCCTCTCCCGTGACCCTCACATCTATCGCAAGATCATCCACTCAATCGCACCCACAATCTACGGAAACGAGGACGTGAAGGAAGCGATTGCGCTCCAGATCTTCGGGGGGATCAGCAAGGAGATGCCTGACGGGAGCCACCTACGGGGTGACATCCACGTCCTCCTTATCGGGGACCCCGGGATCGCAAAGAGCCAGCTGCTCCGCTACGTAGTCAAGCTCTCGCCGAGGGCCATCTACACGAGCGGGCAGTCTTCCACGTCAGCGGGCCTGACCGCAACGGCGGTCAAGGACGAATTTGGCGACGGAAGGTGGACTCTCGAAGCAGGGGCCCTGGTGCTTGCCGATATGGGGATCGCGGCAGTCGACGAGATGGACAAGATGCAGAAAGAGGACAGGTCCGCGCTGCACGAAGCCATGGAGCAGCAGTCGATCAGCGTGGCGAAGGCCGGGATCACGGCGACCCTCAAGTCTCGTTGCGCCCTCCTGGGTGCTGCAAATCCGAAACTTGGACGATTCGATGCATACCTCCCCATCCAGGACCAGATCAACATGCCAGGCTCACTCCTCTCGCGGTTCGACCTCATCTTCAAGATGAGTGACATCCCCGACCATACCAGGGACAGCGCCATCGCCGACCATATCCTCAAGGCTCACAGTATCGGGGAGACCATCGCCCAGCACAAGAGGACTCCCATCCCGGGGGTGGACGATGCATATATCGAGGAGCAGCTCCGCCCTGTCACTCCTGAGATAGAACCCGCACTCTTCAGGAAATACGTTGCATATGCCAGGCGTACCTGCTTCCCGCGGCTCAGTGACGCGGCCAGGGAAGCCCTGATCGGGTATTACATGCAACTCCGGGACCTCGCGGCTGGTTCTGACAAGCCTGTCCCTGTCACTGCCCGGCAGCTCGAGGCCCTTGTGCGCCTTGCAGAAGCGAGCGCCAGGATCAGGCTCTCTCCCAATATCGAGACGAAGGATGCCGAACGCGTGATCAAGATCGTCGATACCTGCCTTCGCGAAGTGGCCTATGACGCAAAGACCGGCTCATTTGACATCGACAAGGTCGTCACAGGGATCTCAAAGGGGAGGAGAGACTTGATCAGGGTGATCAAGCAGACGATCCGGCAGATGCAGAAGGATACCGGCAATGACCGGATCGCGATCGCCGAGCTGATCGAGATGCTTGCGCCCCAGGGGTTCTCGCGTGAGGAGATCGATGCACAGATCAAGGTATTCCTCCGCGAGGGGGAGGCGATGGAGCCCAAGAGCGGCTTTATCAAGCTGATCTGATCACCGCTTTTTTTTGCCTTCGGGCCCAAAAAATACCCCATGCACACTGCAAGGGAGCAGGCGGTATTCGAGGCCGGGATCAAGCTCGGGGCCCTTTATCACCAGTGGGTGGGAACCCCCGTCTCGCCGGGAACGGCCGGATCCATTGAGGATGCGATAGAGAAGAGTGTCGGGCTGCAGCCGCATGTCAGGGGGATCACAGTCCGGCTCGACAGGGGCCTCATGGAGCCGAACATGTTCGGGTACTCCGAGCTGCAGGGTCTCATGCTGGACGTGGAGATCACGACCTGCGTGGAAGGCGAGTCCTGCCGTGCCCGGATCCGGCGTGAAGGCGACTATCCGCTGATGGAGATCGTGGAGTAGATGCACGGCCAGGCGTTCCCGATCACGGATCACCACATCCATATCGATCCCCGGAACGGGCGGGGAATCGATGCCGCAAAGGACTTCATGAGATCGGGGGGAACCCACCTGTTCCTGGTCAGCAAGCCATCTTCATCGTTTGGCATCCTGCCATCAAGGGGCGAGGATTTCCTCCCCGTGTTCGAGGAGACCCTTTCTGTCGCACGGATGATCTCTGAGACAGGCCTCGTGGTCTTCCCTGTCCTCGGCGTGCACCCCGCCGAGATCACGCGCCTCCTGGACTCGTTCCCCCTGGAGAGAGTGGTGGAGATCATGAAAGGAGGGATCTCGCTTGCCGCAAGGTTCGTTGCAGACGGTGTCGCGGTCGGCATCAAGAGCGGGAGACCGCATTACGAGGTGTCAAAAGAGGTCTGGGATGCCGCAAACGATGTCCTCTCCCACGCATTCCAGCAGGCAGGGGAGGTGGGGTGCGCGGTCCAGGTCCATGCCGAGAGCGGTACATGTGCAGACATGCGGGCGATGGCCAGCGAGGCCGGGCTCTCCCCTGACCGCGTGGTCAAGCACTATGCCATCCCCGGGACCCCCCTTGTTCCCTCGCTGCTTGCCACTCACCCCGATATCCCCAAACTCGCGGGAGAAGGGAGGGAATTCATGATGGAGAGCGACTACATGGACGAGCATTCCCGCCCGGGAGCAGTCATCGGCCCTCGGTCGGTACCGCGTGCCACCACGAGGCTGCTCTCTCTCGGCATGATCGACAGTGCAGCAGTCCACAGGATCCACGTCACCACGCCATCCAGGGTCTATGGTGTTGACATCAGTCTCTGACGGCCGCCAGTTACAGTATTAATACGCATCCCTTCCCACATGTGGTACCATGTATATGAAGGTTCACCGTTCTCCTGCCGGGGACGAGGTGGTGGCGGTGTGCGACCGTGAGCTGATGAATACGACGATCTCCGGGAATGAAGTGGAGATCAGGATCACCGGGTCCTTTTACGGGACAACACTCGCATCCCCCGAAGAGGTGAGATCGGTGCTTTCCGGGGCTGGGAACGCAAACCTCATGGGGGAGCGTGCCGTTGCCATTGCGGTGGAGATGGGACTGCTGTCCCGATCCGCATGCCTGATGCTCGGCAATGTGCCCCACGCGCAGGTATTCCGGATCTGACATGGATATCCGGGAGACTATCTGCCCCCTCTGCGGAAACCCTTCGCCTGGCGGGGAAGTCTGCGGGCAGTGCCGGGCCGAAAAGACGCTCTGGCTGGAATGCCCCCCCAGGGTGTCGGCGGTGATCTGCCCTACCTGCGGGGCCAGGAAAGAGGCTGGCGGCTGGTGCGATCTCCATATCGAGAGGGATGAACTTGCCCGCCAGCTGATTACGAGGACAATACGACTCCACCCAGACCTTCGCGACATCAGCCTGGCTATCACCCTCGACGACATAAGCGTCAACCGCAGCAGGGCTGAGTGCAGGGTCTGTGGGACGCTCTTTGGGGTAAGGGTGGAAGGGTCCTGCGGAATCGAGGTTGAGTGGAAGCGGGAGCAGTGCGACCGCTGCTGCAGGATATCAGGGAGTTACTATGAGGGAGTAGTCCAGGTACGAGCAACGGGGAGGAGACCTTCAGCCCGCGAAGTGGAAGAGACGACGAGGATCGCCTGTGCTGTCGAGTCCTCAATGATGGAGTCCGGAGAGCGCCTCTCGTTCATTTCACGCCTCGAAGAGCATCGGGACGGCATTGATATCACGGTGGGGTCTCAACGGCTGGGTTCCGAGATCGCCGCTGCAATCACCCGGGAACTCGGCGGCAGGTTCACCACCCACCCCAAACTCGTGGGTGAGAAGGCGGGCAGGCAGGTCTTCCGTATCACTTACTCGCTCCGCCTCCCCCGCTATTCCCGGGGTGATATCATCCTTGTCTCCGGAAGGCACATGGAGGTGCTCGGCGTCGAAGGCAGGCAGCTCCGGTGCCTTGACCATGTGTCTGGCCTGGTCAGGTCAGTCCCTGAACGACAGGTGGAGAGGAGGGCGGGCCACAAGGGGGATGCCGCAGCCTGGATGGTAGCATTCCGTGACGGCGACCTCCTGGGAGTACTCGACCCGCGGACAGGAATCACAAGAGAGGTGAAATTACCCCAGGGAAGGGAGATCTCCCCAGGGACTACGGTACGGATAATGGAAGACGGGGACCGCCTGGTCCTGCTGGAGTGACGCGGATGCGGGTCAGGGAGATCCATAAGAACGACCTTTGGGCACTCAAAGATGCCGAATGGGTCGATCGGACGAGACGGCCGTATGTCGAGGGCACGACCGCCTGGGTCCCGGTGAGGGAAGGATACCCCTTCACCGCAACCATTCCACCCCGAAGAAATTACCATGGCAGGGGGTACTTCATGCTGGGCGACGTGGCGGTCTTCCACGGTGAGAGGCCCGATGACGGCGAGGTCCGTGCCCTCGTTGAATGGAAGAACCCGGCCGGTATTATCTGGGTGGAATGCTGCGAGGGTGTCACGAGGACTCCCCGGACAGAGGTACTGGCCGGGCAGGCCAGGGAGGTCCGGCATTGTGAGTCCGGCATTACATACTGGCTCGACCCCTCGCGCATCATGTTCTCCATGGGGAACCGTGCAGAGAAAGAGCGGATACGCTCCCTCGTCCGCGCAGGGGAATACGTTGCCGACATGTATGCCGGGATAGGGTATTTTACCCTCCCTGCAGCCATCGCGGGAGCCCGGGTCCATGCAATGGAGATACGCCGCCTGGCATTCTCGTATCTCAAGAGGAACATCCTTGAGAATGGCGTCGGCCACCGGGTGACTGCAGAACTGGGGGACTGCAGGGAATGCCTCGCCGGGACCTACGATCGCATCATCATGGGCCATTTCGAGGCGATCGACCACCTCCCCCTTGCACTCGCCCATTCCCGGCCGGGAACGGTCCTCCACGTGCATTCGGCGGGTGATCGGACGGGTGAGATAATGGCAGTCCTTGGAGAGCAGGGGATCCGCGCCCGAGTGGAGACCCATAAGGTAAAGAAACTGGGACCTCATACCTGGCATTACGTGCAGGACGTGACGCGGGAATGAGTGCATCAGGAACACTTGACGGGAAGGAGATCGTGCTCGCGGTGACCGGGAGCATCGCGGCGGTTGAGACCGTGCAGCTTGCCCATGCCCTCCGGCGAAAGGGTGCACGGGTCCAGGCGGTGATGAGCCGCGCCGCCTCTGGCATCATCCACCCCGATGCCCTGACCTATGCGACCGGGAGGCCTGCAATCACTGCGATCACGGGCATGGTCGAGCATGTCACCTTCTGCGGCGAGGGGGGGACTGCAGATCTCCTGCTGATCGCCCCGGCGACCGCAAACACCCTCTGCAAGATCGCGGCGGGGGTCGATGACACCCCGGTCACCACCTTTGCCACCACCGCGATCGGAAGGGGAATGCCGGTGGTGGTCGCCCCGGCCATGCACGAGAGCATGTACAGGCACCCGGCCATTTCCGGGTGTCTTTCCACCCTCCAGGGATGGGGGATCGTGGTTGCGGGCCCCAGGATCGAGGAAGGGAAGGCAAAGATCGCCGGTATCAGCGAGATTGTCCTCCTCTGCGAGCGGGAACTTTTGGGTAAACCTCTCCTCGGGCGCCATGTCCTCATCACCAGCGGTCCCTGCAGGGAGAAGGTCGATGACGTGCGGATACTCACCACCCGGTCCCGCGGGCTGATGGGCCGGGCGCTCGCGATGCAGGCGTTTCGGCTCGGAGCCCGGGTCACGGTCGTGCACGGTGACCGGTTTTCAGGCGCAGAGAACGTGCATGCCGAAGATGCGCAGACGATGCACAGGGAAGTCTGCCGGATATGCGAATGCGATCCGGTCGATCTCTTCATCTCTGCTGCCGCTGTCTCGGACTTTTGCCCCGAACCAGTCACGGGAAAGATTCCAAGCGGGAGACCGGTGACTCTCACCCTCAATCCCCTCCCAAAGATACTTGACGATGTCGTAAACCGCTTCCATGTGCCCACCATCGCATTCAAGCTTGGTGACGATGCCGCGGCACGGGGGAGGGAAATGCTTCGGGACAGCATCGGGCTCGTGGTGGCAAACGATCCCCTCGTCATGGGGGAGACAGACACCCGCGTGACCCTCCTTGGAAAGGGTGGGTTCGTGCGTGAAGCCTCAGGCAGCAAGGAGGCTGTTGCAGCCGAGATACTCGGTTGCGCGATGGAGATATTCCGGTTTTCGAAGAAAGGATGATGACCCCCTCTTCTCCCGCAGGTCAAGCGCACATTTTTAACAAGAGTTTGCTTTAGGATGCTTTTACCCCCTCACACTTGCGTAGCCCGAGAGATCTGAGAGCTTCAGCCCGGGAACGCAAGGCAGATTTATAGGGTGCAGTGCAACCCTGCCCGCAGACTATCGCGTATCAAGGGGGAGGTCCAGAGGGGGATTCTCCCCCTCCGGTCTTAAACAAACCGCACTCATCACATGATGACGTTCTTGGGGCTTCGCCCCGCCACTGTGGCATCCCCTAAGCGCGATAGAGCCAGTGCTGGGTATCTCGCAGAATCAAAGGTTATCCAGTATGCCCTTCTTGCAGACTATCGCGTATAGGGGAGAGGTCCGGAGAGGGATTCTCCCCATCCGGTCTGTGAAAAACCGCACTCCATACACGACGACACTCTTGGGGCTTTGCCCCGCCACTGTGGCATCCCCTAAGCGCGATAGGGACAGTGCTGAGTATCCCGCTGAAACAGAGGTTTCCATTTTATTCTTCTTACAGGCTATCACGTATTGGGAGAGGTCCGGAGAGGGATTCTCCCCCTCCGTTCTGTGAAAAACCGCACTCCATACACGATGACGTTCTTGGGGCTTCGCCCCGCCACTGTGGCATCCCCTAAGCGCGATAGAGCCAGTGCTGGG
>MVQD01000061.1 GCA_002067095.1 Methanoregulaceae archaeon PtaB.Bin056 | reverse complement strand
CCTCCACCGGATATTTCCGCTGGAGAGGCAGGATACACCGTACTGAAGGTTGAGTGCATGGTCCCCTGCACCCATCTCGGGAGAGCATACCTCTCCGTGGACCACCGGTGCCCCTGGCGGAGGGAGGTCGATGACCCTGGCAGACAACCCCTCGGGGACCATGACGTGGACGGAGGTTGAGACAGTCACCACTCCTCCCTGCCTGGTCCACTCGGGTTTTACCACCCGCTCAACCGTAATCATCGATGCTGCGGACCCGGCAAGCCTCAGGAATGCGATTGCCCGGAACACCAGGAACCCTGCGATGAATGCTGAAAAAAAGAGTGCAGGGACCGAATCAAGGAACCACGCAGAGAGAAGTGTTCCGAGGACCGCAAAGATAAATCCCCATGTGGTACGAGTCGCCTCCACGGGTCATGGCACCTCGACGCGTTCAAGTATCTCGGCGATCACACGTCCGGGGGTAATATCGCTTATCTCGGCCTCCCTGGTAAGAATTATCCGGTGCATGAGGACACGTGGAGCAAGTTCCTTTATGTCATCGGGTATGACATAGGAGCGTTCCCTGAGCGCTGCAAGCGCTTTGCTCCCCCTCACAAGAGCGATTGACGCCCGGGAACTGGCTCCGATATGAACATCGCCATGGCTCCGTGTTGCCATCACCAGGTCCCGGATGTAACCAAGGAGAGGCTCCTCGATATGCAGCCTGGTCACGGAGGCGATGAACCGCAGGATAAGGTCGCTGTTCATCACCGGGCGAAGCCTCGAGAAGTAAGTGTCCCAGTCAAGCCTGCCTGAATGCTCCCTCCTGATGATCTCGAGTTCCCCCTCGGCGTCCAGCTGGGAGAGGGTCATCGAGAACATGAACCGGTCCTTCTGTGCCTCAATGAGGGGAAACGTCCCCTCGAACTCGAAGGGGTTCTGGGTGGCTAGGACAATGAAGGGAGGATTGATGCGCGTGGTGATCCCGTCGAGGGTTGCCTGGCGCTCGCTCATGGCCTCGATAAACGCGCTCTGGGTCTTGGGCGCCAGCCGGTTGATCTCGTCGATGAGGAGGAAGTTGGAGAAGATTGGCCCTTTACGAAGGGTAAAGTCCCTCTTTGCCTGGTCAAAGATGCGGACTCCCAGGATATCTGCCGGCTGGCTGTCGACGGCACACTGGAACCTGGCAAAATCACAACCCGTGAGCCGGGCAAGGGTCTTTACCATGGAGGTCTTGCCCGTGCCTGGCGTCCCCTCCATCAGGAGGTGGCCGCCTGAGAGGAGCCCTATCATGCAGAGCTCGACGAGCATCTCGTTGCCGACAATGAAGTCCCCCATCCGGTCGCGTATCCCGCGGTAGTACCTGGAGAGGAGGGCCAGGTCCTCGCTGACGTCGTTCATGCCTCCTTCCACCTCCCTATGACAAATATGGATCCCACAAGGAAGATCAGGGTGATCACAGCCATTTTGGTAATGGTAGAGTCCTTGACCAGATTAACCACTCGGATTGCCTCTGGGGCGTACGCGGTGCGGGACCGGCCCTGCTCTACGATGAACCGCGGTCTTGCCGACATGATCTGCCGCGCGAGCGCATAATTTTCGTTGTCCATGCCGATCGCGTCCATTCCGTTGATGAAGATGCTGGGGTCCGCGATGACGTAGAGCACCCCTTCTCCGACCCTGTCGGCAGCAATTACCGAAAACCTCTGGAGCGTCTCATCCCGGCCAAGCCGCGAGTCTCCGTCGGCATCGATCCAGGAGAGGAGCGAGCTTGTGAAGACCGGTTCACCCCCCTCAAGAGAGGAAGGATTATTCAGGACGATGCGGGAGATCCCGGCGCCGAGGGGGTCCTGCCCGGCAGGGAATGCAAGCACCGATGAGGGGTGGTCAAAGAACCGGTCAATGCTCGTGAGGTTTCCATCGCGGATCCGGATGGAGCTCCCGAGACCTGAGATCAGGAGGTTCTCTCTCTCCTTGTCAGATACCAGCACCACGATATTTCCCTCTTCGAGGAACGTGCGGAGGAGACCGATCTCATCCGGTGCATACGATTCGCCGGGGGCAAGTATGAGGAGGAGCGCATCGCCTCCCCCGGGGAGTTCATGAAAGCCGGATACCATCATCGCGTCCCGCTCGATCATCTCCTGGAAGAGGCGGGACGTCCCGTTCCACTCGGGGTTGTAACGGCTGTACTCCATGGTGGTGGAGGAGACATGGCAGAGGACGGCGACGATACCGAAAAGGACCAGGATCGCAGGGATCCACGCAGCACGGCTAATGGTCGGGTCCCCCCATGCCTTCCATCGCGGACCTGGCAGCGCTGCCAATCATGTCCCGTTCATCGTCCGGGACTGATGCACCGCTGTACATTACCTGCTCATAGCCGCTCGTGAACCTGCATACCTCCGCACGGAAGGGAAGTTCCCTGCACATCGCGCAGAGTTCCCGCGGGGTGAGGGAGAGGGGATACAGGAACGCCAGGCGCCTTGCGACGGCCATCCGCAAGGCCGAAAAAAGGCTGGAGAGGTCGCCGCTGGGCACGGTGTCAACCGCCTCTGCCTCACCGGTATATGGGACAACTCCTGTAACCGTGCCCCCATCATCGAGATCTGGGAGATTTTCATTGTCCGCACCATCCGGAGCGCGCTCTCCAGGCAGGTGGAAGACCGGGATTGGAGGTGAGAGTCCCACCCTCTGCCGGCGAAGGTACAGGAAGGCGCCGAAACCGGAGGCGCACAACGATGCGGCAAGGATCACTGCATAATAGGGGTTTGCGAGGAGACCGTCTTCCCCTGCAATACCTGGTGAGGGTTCGGGGACGAAGACCTCGTAGGTCGCGCTTTCAGAGGGGGCAAGGGGGGAGGTGTCCG
Organism: Methanoregulaceae archaeon PtaB.Bin056; assembly: GCA_002067095.1. Classification (GTDB taxonomy): domain Archaea; phylum Halobacteriota; class Methanomicrobia; order Methanomicrobiales; family Methanospirillaceae; genus Methanolinea_A. Next base: position 8,029 of record MVQD01000061.1, on the reverse strand, counting down.
CGGAAAAGAATGCGTGTACCTTGTGGCTGCCGGGGGAGAGCTTCACGTCAGATGAAAATTTTCCATCTTCTCCTGTGCGCGCCGTTCCCGATCGCTTCCCCTCTGCAAGGATCTCGATTGGTGCAAAACGTACCGGAGTCGATCCCGCGAGGAGCACCCCTTCGAATGCCACCCGCCCATTATGAAGTGAGGGGGTTTTGAGGTCAAGCGAGGTCCCGGACGTCTCGACAAAAAAAGTCCTGATCTCAGAGAAGACTGACCCAGAGTAGACCGCAAACACGGTGTGAGTCCCTTCCCGGTCATGCTCGACCAGGTGTGAATAAGAGAAGGATCCATCCGGTTTCGTGGGGATCGAACCGATCTTTCTGGAATCGATGAAGAGGTCGACCTCGTCCGGATGGTCTTTTTTGTGTTCCCAGAGCAGGCCTTCTATTCTCACCGTGTCCATGTATGAGACCCGCTGCCTGTCGATTCCAAGCGTGAGCCGATAGGGGCCCGTACCCGGCGTCCCCGTGGTCTGCAGGGTGGTCATCTTCTCGTGCTGGTCCCGGTCAATTTGGCTGACAATCTCCCGGAAATCGATGACGCTCTGTCCATAGCCGGTGGTATCCAGGCCGAACTTCTCCCCGGTATCCCTCATCACCTGGTCCTGTTCGAGGTAATCCCTGTAGAGGTCCTGGATACGCCTGCGGAGTGCCTCGCCCTCGTAGGTGATGGTAGTGAGCATCTGGGAGTCGCCGCTGTCCCGGTACCTGATCTCCAGGGTCTGGAGTTCGTTCCATCTCCCTGTTCCATTGAAGAGTTCCGTGAGGATTGCCAGGTTCTGCTGGTTCGCATTCCGGAATTCGTTGAGCTCGCCCTCGGTCATATCCAGGTTGATCACGAGAGTGTCCAGGCTCCTTGAGATCTGGCGGTACTCCTGGAGATCCCGTGCGGCATATTCGAAGTCCCCGCTCTTGATGTTCAGCACGAGGGATCCCGGCGAATCCAGGAGATCGGAGATCAGTGGGAGCACCTGGGCCGCACGGTCTTCCCTGGCCCGCTCCAACGCAGCAGGGTTCGAGTGGTCTGCCCCACCCGGATCTGACCGTGGGCTGTAAAGCAGGGGTGATCCGGCCTGCAATCCAATCAGCAGGAGGCAGGCGAGCACGAGGATTCCGCTCACCACGAGTGCAGGGAGTCGTCTCATCGTGCAAGTATCTCCAGTATCTTCCGGGCTACGATCGCTCCGAAGAGAATCACGCCTGATGCAATGACCAGTCTCTGGTACCTCAGGTATCGCGGAGTTGCAGCGTGGTCAGAGACCAGCTCAACGATGATGAGGATTCCTATCAGCCAGAGCACGAAGAATATCTCCAGGTCGAGCGTCCGTGCCAGTATCATGAAGCCTGAGACCAGGAGGACCCACCCTGCCAGTGCAGATATGGCCAGGTGTTTCTTCATCATGGATATGCTCTTGGTATGTCGGTTCGTCGTAAAGAGGATATCGCACGTTGGCGTCCGTGGGAATCCCCCGGGAAAGCATTTATGCAAGATGCCGGTAATACTCCCGCATCAAAGAGGTGCATCAACATGAAGACAATCCCGTGTCTCGTTGCAATCCTTGCATGCCTGGCATTGTTCATCGCACCTGCGGCAGCCATGACCTCGGAAAGCCTGGATATCACGATCAGCCAGGACGGCAGCGCGGATATCCAGTTCACGTACCGCCTCAACTGGATCGAATACATCTCGGTCTACCTTCGCTTGGTTGACCCCGCCCAGGAACTCAAAAAAGCCCTGGAGTCCAACTTCAGGAAGCCCGTGACAGTGACCGGGATCGACAGCGGGAGCGTGCACCTCTCGGTGGACTCGTTTGCCAGCGTGACCGAAAAGGATGGAAAGACTACCGTCCGGACCCCCGGGCTCTCATTTGCGGAAGGTGAACGAATCCTCCAGAACTACTGGTTTGCGCCACTCGTCAGCGTCGACCTCTCTCCTGCGGTGACCACCATCCGTTTCCCCGACGGCTCGGTGGCCACCTTCAGTGATGCCCTCGAGATACCCCCGCAGGTACGTTCCTGGTAAATACTCTTTTTTCACCCGGAAAGGGGACGACCGGGACGCAAGTCCCGTCATCAGCCCTCCTGTGGCCGCGCACTTATCAGCATGGACCGGCAATAACACTGGGTATGGACGTTGAGGAGTTCGCCCGGAAGGCCTTCGCGGCCGGGCTCCGTGAAGATATGGTGAAGGATCGCCTCGCCGAGTGCATCAGGGGGTTCAAGCCGGGTTCGGACCCGGCCTATATCGACGAGTTTGCAGCTGCGGTGATCGCGGAGGTGAAGAACACCACCGGCCTTTCCGGCGATCTCTTCACCTTCCGTGAGGCAGGCGTCGGCATGGGGGAGTTCGGCGTGGGTTCCCGCGGCACCGGAGACTTCTACGCCCACCGGCAGATCGCCAGGATCATAGGGAGGACCGGCGCCACGGTAGGCGTAGACGAGATGGACGATGCTGGTGCGGTTCCCATCCCGGGCCTCTCCACAAGTCACGGTCTCCAGGTAGTCTGCACCGTTGACGGCATGCACTCGCGACTCTCGGATTTTCCGTTTCTTGCGGGTTTCCACGTGACACGCGCCACGATGCGGGACGTGTACGTCATGGGTGCCCGCCCGCTTCTCCTCTTCTCTGACATCCACGTAGCCGACGACGGAGACGTTGCAAAGATCTTCGAATACACGGCAGGGATCTGTGCAGTGGGGGAGTCGATGGGGGTGCCCCTTGTTGCAGGCTCCACGCTTCGCATAGGGGGAGACATGGTGCTCGGCTCACGGATGACGGGTTGCGTGGGGACCGTTGGAATTGCCGCTCACCTGACCGCCCGCCGGGAAGCCCGGCCCGGGGACGTGATCCTGATGACGGAAGGAGCGGGAGGTGGGACAATTGCCACCACGGCTCTCTACTCGGGGTACCCTGAAGTCGTGGAACAGACGATCAACCTCCACTTTCTCCAGGCCTGCGAGGCCCTCCTGGCTAGCCCCGTACTGCAGAGGATCCATGCGATGACCGACGTCACCAACGGCGGGCTGCGCGGTGACGCGCACGAACTCGCGGCGACTGCCGGCTGCAGGGTCGTGATCGAGGAGGAAAAGGTGCAGGGGCTCGTGCAGGAGGAGGTCGGATCCCTCCTCGAGCGTCTCTCCATCGACCCGCTGGGCGTCTCGCTCGATGCACTCCTTATCACCGCACCTCCTGATGCAGCCCATTCGATCATGGAGGTGATCAGGGGTGCGGGGGTGAGGGTGGAGGAGATCGGGTCCGTCGAGGAGGGCAGCCCCGGTGCGTTCCTCCTCACCGGTCAGGGGATAAGGGATTTTACGCCTCGGTTCCGCGAATCAGCCTATACGCCGGTCAAGAAGGTGGTGGACCGCGGCGAGAGGGACTTTGACGAGATGAAAGCGGCAGTCGAGGCCGCGGCCCTGGCCGCGGTGGAGAAGAAAGAGCGGATGGTCGCCCGCCTCAGAAAGAAAGTGTGAAGGAACACGGGGAATTCCGGGCACATGGCGTCATTTCCTCCTGATCACCCTCCTGGTTATTCACCGCTGGCAATGAGTATGATCGGCAAGCGACGGGATCCTCTCCACGACGAACGGCTCGATGCGGCGTCCCTTGGCATAGAGGGGATGGACGAGGTGGATGTGAGCAAACGGGCATTTCGTGACCGACACGTCGCAGAACCCCGCGGCCTGGTGGAGTGCGATCATCTCTGCCGGGGAATAGCACCGCTCCCCGAACGCACCCATTCCTACCTCCCGAATGCGTATCACCTCCCCGAGTGATTCACCGCCCGAAGGCCTGAGGTGAGGAGATTTTTCCGGGTGTCCAGATTGCGAGCCTTCGTCCCGGCGGAAACCCCCTCCACGCCTCTTTTGGCATACGCCCGGGGTTCTTCAGGCACGAGAAGGCAAGGGTGCTTGCCACGGCGTCAAACGACTCATCCATGGAGGAGAGTATCTCTTCATTTCCGTTGCTGAAAATCCAAGCTCTGTTTCCTCGCCGGGGCGCGAGTGATCATTCCCCCTGGATATATCAGGCACCACAACGCAGCCCCCTGGGAAGTATAGCGGTGCACAAAGAAGCCGTTCCCGCACCGCTCGTCAACGAGCCTTCCCTGCCTGGGGAGTCAGGACATCACGTGGCTCGAAATGCGAGAATAATAGGCCCTTCCTCTTCGGTCGTCGTAACGGGAATCGTGGATCTCAGCCATATCGTTGTAGTGCTGCTGGACCTTATCCTGGCCGCCGTATATCTCCCGCCTCCCTGGAAATTCTGCTCACCAGCGCATTCAGCTGGAGGTATTCGTTCTGGCTGTGCCCGAGCACCCAGTCGGTCTCTGCAAGGGCGCAGGCGATACGGGGGTCATTGAAGTCCCGCTTCACCACGTTGCCGAGCGCCCCCAGTACCTCTCTCCCCGAGAGGCCGTATTCTATCTGGAGTGTCTCCAGCCTGCGCCTTGCTGCCATGACATCCCCTGTGAGGATCGCGGAGAATGCGGCGGTCGCGACCTGGTCGGTCTCTGTCATGGAGAGAGAGAGGAGGTTTGCATCGGGACCCGACTCCGCAAGCACCTGGAGGAGCATGACGGCCTTCCGGAGATCTCCCCGTGCCGCGGCAACCAGCAGGCCTATCTGATCTTCCCTTACGATGCAGTCACCCCTCCCTTCCGCGGCGCAGATGGCCTGCAGGTGGGATTCGACCAGCGGGTCCGGGATGGGGGAAAAGAACACCGGCAGGCAGCGCGATGCAATCGCGGGGATGACTGCCGAGGGGTGGCTCGTGCAGTAGATGAACCTGCAGGTCCGCGAGGACCGCTCCATGATCCTGCGGAGCGCCTGCTGCGCCTCGCGGGGCAGCGATGAAGCACCCTCGAATGCCATCAGCTTGAACTCGGCATCCAGGGGTCGAAGAGACGAGTACTCCCTGATAATTCGCTTGAAATTCGAGAGGAGGCTCTCGTCTGCGCGGTACAGGTGGGAGTACCGCTCTTCACCTTCGAGGAACTTCTTTCCGAAAGAGAAGAGGTCGCTGGTAGGGATGACGGTGAGGTTCTCTTCCGCATGGTCCAGGTACAGCTCCCGGGCGAGACACTCGACGCTTGCGCTTTTTCCGGTTCCCGGAGGCCCTGCCAGCATCAGGTGAGGCACAGAGCGGGAGGAGGCAAAGTGTTTCAATCGCTCCACCACCTTCTCCTGCCCGATTATCTCGTCGAGTGCACGAGGACGGTACTTCTCAATCCAGAGCATGGAGGAGCCCCCGTCTCATCGTGTCACGTGCAGCTTCCAGGAACGAATTGTTCTCAAACGACCTTGCGAGCACCTCGGCCTCTTTTCCTGTAAGGGAGGAGCAGAACGTGGTGAGGTGGGGAAGAGCCCTCGTGAGTTCATCAACGATCGTAAGGCTCGCACTCCGCGCAGTCCTTGAGAGGGGGTTGAGATCTATGGTGATCACGGTCTTGCCCATTCCGCGGAGCGCCTGGCAGCGGTCGCCATCTTCGAGGGGGACGAGGATGACATCTGCACTGTAGATGCCATCCCGCAGGCACAGGGCACGGTCATGGGAGAGCGGGAGGAGCCTCTCGGCAACCCCCTCTTCCACCTGGACACCGTGTTCGCGGAGCAGGCGGGTGATCTTTTCTATCCGCTCCTCGGTCCGGTGAAAGAGGTTGACCTCGACCTTTGCACCGGACCTCTCCTGAAGGGGGGCGAGGAGTTCTGCGGCCAGTGCCGCGGTGTTCCCGTTTACAGAGATGACAGGCCTCTTTGCGCAGCGCAGCAGGGCGGCCGCCACCTTCTCTGCGAGCAGGGCGCTCTCTGTGGTCCTCTCGCCGAGGAGGTAGTCAAACGCCTCGCCGCGACCGTGGGCTGCGAGGCCTTCGAGAGAGACAATCCCCTCAGCAGCACAGCGTGCCAGCCGCTCCCTCGCAACGAGGGAGCGGTACCTGGGATGGTCGGGTGGTATCATTCCACCACCTCGAGGAGGCGGACTCCCCCGTCTGCAGGATGGAGAAGGAAGGCCTCACCCAGGCGTGAGAGCAGGGAGAAGGCCCCGTCACCGGATGCAAAGACGCCATTGCCAAGCATCGTCATTGTGGCAGGGATTCCCGCTTCATCGCAGGCGGCCAGTGCGGAAAGGACCTCCGGCGTGGCCAGGCCACTCTCTTCGGTAAACCTCCTGGAGAGGCGAAAGAAATCCGCCGTGTCCTCCGGGCAGCGGCCTGGGAATGCCGATATGACCCTTGCCATCGCAGCGGGCGAGCCAAGCACTTCCGGTGAGGGGAGAGGGCCGAAGACCACGGCACAGAGGGACGCGGGAATGTCGTGTTCACGCTCGATATCGGCCATGATACCTGCGCCTTTCCTGCAGTCCCGGCCGCCCCCCATACAGGCCGCGATGTCTCCAAGACCAGTCTTATGGACAATCTCGGCCTCGTGTGCCAGTGCCCCGCACTCTGTTGCGTCAAGCGAGAGGCAAAACAGGGCATTTGCCGCGGTAGCGGTGGAGAGGAGGGCTGCTGCAGAGAGGCCGAACCCGGCCCCGATGGGAAGGGAGCACACGGTCTTCACCCTGGCGGTCACTCCCAATCGCTCCAGGAGGTAGTGGATGGGCGGGGAGGTGAAAAATTTCCCGATAGTCTTCCCGGAGACCGGGTCCCGGCGTTCCACGGTTACTTCGGTATCGTCAGAAGGCCATATCGTGGTCGTGACCCCCTCCCGTATCACGATCCCGGCGCCAAGGCTCCCCGTGTGTGCAGGGTCGGGGCCGTATACGGGCCTGAAATACCCTGAGAGGTGACCAGGGCTGAATGCAGTGGCGGACGAGGGCAAGATAATCACGGGAGGGAAGGGTTTTTTCTTCAAATTGGTTCGTGTTAGAAGCTTAAGAAAGTGACCCGGAAGTGGTAAAACCCGCAATTGACGGGTTTCACATAACGACGGTAAAATTAGGTTGTAAGGGTTCAACTGCCAAAGACGCCTCCAGCGGGAAGAAAAATGCCGCGAGGGCTTTTACCCCTTGGCCAATACGCGACCTGTCGATTGCTATGATGAATGCTTTTTCAGCTGAAAGGTGGGGAGAATCCCTCTCCAAACCTCCCCTGATACGCGATAGTCAGCGGGCAGGGTTGGATTGAGTAAGGATCGACAAAACATTCCAGCACTGCCCCTATCGCGTTTCGGGGATACCACAGTGGCGGGGCGAAGCCCCAAGAACGTCATCATGTGATGAGTGCGGTTTTCACATAGAGGGGAGGGGAGAATCCCTCTCCCCAGACCCCTCCCCCCATACGCGATAGTCTGCAAGAAGGGCATACTGGATAACCTTTGATTCTGCGAGATATTCCGCACGGGCTCTATCGCGCTTAGGGGGTGCCACAGTGGCGGGGCGAAGCCCCAAGAACGTCATCGTGTGATGAGTGCGGTTTTTCACAGACCGGAGGGGGAGAATCCCCCTCCGGATCTCCCCCCGTATACGCGATAGTCTGCAAGAAGGGCATACTGGATAACCTTTGATTCTGCGAGATACCCAGCACGAGCTCTATCGCGCTTAGGGGACGCCACAGTGGCGGGGCGAAGCCCCAAGAACGTCATCGTGTATGGAATGCGGTTTTTCACAGAGCGGAGGGGGAGAATCCCTCTCCAAACCTCTCCCCTATACGCGATAGTCTGCAAGAAGGGCAAAATGGAAACCTCTGCTTCTGCGAGATATTCCGCACGGTCCCTATCGCGCTTAGGGGATGCCACAGTGGCGGGACGAAGCCCCAAGAACGTCATCGTGTATGGAGTGCGGTTATTCACAGACCGGAGGGGGAGAATCCCCCTCCGGACCACCCCCGATATGCGATAGTCTGTGGACAGAGTGTTCTAGATATCTTGACCCTGTTCTATTGCACTGTCCCTATCGCGCTTAGGGGATGCCACAGTGGCGGGGCGAAGCCCCAAGAACGTCATCATGTGATGAGTGCGGTTTTCACATAGAGGGGAGGGGAGAA
>MVQD01000060.1 GCA_002067095.1 Methanoregulaceae archaeon PtaB.Bin056 | reverse complement strand
CCGGGCGGATCTCCCCAGGAGGCCGGAGAGGCTCGGTTCGGTCCTGCCCTGGTCGCCGGATATCAGCTCCTTGATATAGAGGCCCGCTTCGCCGGTGACCTCCAGGATCACCATCGAGTCCTCCTCTCCTGCGATGCTGATATCCAGGACCTGGCGTTCCCGAACCCGGTCTGCCCGGCGGTGTGCAACCCTAATCGGGGTGCGCTGGCTTATCTTTGCCCCTTTAAGGGCTCGGATTGCGGATTGGAGCTCTTCTTGGGAGTGTGGTCCGTCAATCTCGACCAGGATCCTGTATTTTTTATACCCCTTCGCCGATTTAATAATTTCCACCTCTTCACGGCTGCTCCACCGCTCGAGGCTGACCGAGACCCTCCCTTCTGCCTCCCGGTTGACCGCCTCCTCTACCTGCGCGAGGTCGTGCACACGCACACGGGGGGACACCACCTCCATTACGAAGGGCCGGCCAGTCCCGACCATCAGCGCGTCGATATCCTCGCGGCCTGATCCGTGAAGGATGGCATTCTCAGCCGAAAAAAGCCGCATGACAGGTCTCCCGATCAGCTCCTCTACCGAGTCCTGGTACTGCTTGCCGGTGAAATTGCAGGCCTCGCACCCCCTCCCCTGGCATGCACGGCAATGCCAGTGCGTCTGGGGAATGCCCCGCTCGAGCTTCCGGTACCTCCCGTAGAAGAAGAGCGGGTTGATCTGCACTTCAACAAGTTCCTCCGCCAGGTTCAGGATAGCGACCACCTCGGGGTGCTTTGGGTCCGCGGTCCTGCGGATCTTTTTTGCAACCGCCTTTCCCACCTCGCGGTTCATCTCGGACTTCAGGGGTTCGGCTTCGGCAAGGGAAAGGTCGCTCCAGACGATCTCCTCGCTCTCCGCAACCAGGGGCGGGACCCTGGTGCCGATCACAAACCGTTCAAACTCGATCCCCCTGGTTGCCGCGACCACCCTGTCTGCCCATTCTTCGACCCGCGAGAAGAGGCCGCCGCATATCCAGCACCGGCCAGGGGCGCTGTACGGGCTGTTGTCACGCAGGTGCAGGGCGATGCGGAGCGCCCTTCCCCGCTCCTCGTTGGTAAGGCCAAACGACCGTTTCCCAAAGAACCGGCCAAGGCAATGATCGCATATTTCACCGTACGTGAGGATCTTCTCCACGTCTTCGAGTATCACCATCCCGCTTCCCTCCGGTCGATCTCATTCCAGAGCACTGTGATGGCATGGTCGGCATGAAGCGAACGCGGACCAAGTGATATCCGTTCCAGTCCTTCCAGGAATTGATTCTCCTCCCTCGAAAAATCCATGTGATCGCTCAGGAGAAATGCATCAGGGAGCGTGGCCATGCCCCGGGCATCGGTCCCATTCTCATCGAGTACCGCAAAGGTGTATTCGCGGAGGAGATCGAAGAGTCCGCCCCTCTTCACCTCGACTCCGGGAGTAGATTCGCGGAATTCGCTCCCGGCAGGGACTGCCAGGGCCTTTTTGATCAGTGAGCCCGCACTCCTCTCATCAGGGCTCAAATAGCGGATTCTCCCGCCAGAGAAGCGTATTGTCCTGGGAGGGTCAGGTTCGCCGAGAAGCACCAGGAGGCATTCGACATCTCTTCGGATCTCGTGGGAGAGGAAGAAGGATGCATTGACGCACCGGCACAGGACGTCCATCCGGCCGGCGCCCCCCGGCATATCCGAGAGGTTGAAGTCTCCGGCTGTACGGGCCAGGTGCCCAACCACGGCAACCCGTCGCATCTCGCTCCTTCACATCCCGCCGAACTTCTTCATCATGCGCTGCATGTTGAACTTCCCCTGCCCGCCGCGGACGCCCTTCAGCGCTTTCTTCATCATCTTGTAATAGCGCAGGAGTTCCCGCACCTCCTCGGGGCTTGCACCCGCCCCAATCGCGATGCGGTGGATGCGGGAACTTCCCATGACTGAAGGGTCATCGAGCTCGGTGCTCGTCATGGAGTCCATGATGATCCGGTAGCGCTGCATCTTGGTGCTGGTGACGTCGTACGCGTCCTGGGGGATCTCCATGTTCCCGAGCGGGAGCATGCTCATGATCTGCTTGAGCGGCCCCATGCGGTTCACCGCCTCCAGCTGCTGGTACATATCACGCAGCGAGAACTTGCCCCGGAGCATGGCATTCACGTCGACCTCCTGGCCGGCCATGGTCTCCTCAGCCCGCTCAACGAGTGCCTTCAGGTCCCCCATGCCCAGGAGGCGCGATATGAACCCGTCGGGTTCGAAGCGCTCCAGGTCGTCGCTCGTCTCCCCGCTGCCAATGAAAACGATCCCGGCTTTCGTCTCTGCCACCGCAGAGAGTGCACCACCCCCCTTTGCGGTCCCGTCCATCTTGGTGATGATGACCCCGTCGATGGTGATCGCCTCGTGGAAGCGGCGGGCCTGATCTGCCGCCTGCTGGCCAAGAGCGGCATCGATCACGAGCCAGCGGTGCTTTGCCGAGGCGATCTTCTGGATATCGATGATCTCCTGGATCAGCTCTGCCTCGAGGGCATGCCTTCCCTGGGTATCGATGATCACCACCTCGTTCCCGGACATCGCTGGGAGCCCTTCGCGGACTATCCTGAGTGCATCTTTCTCCTTTGGGTCACCGAAGCAGGAGACGTGTATCCTGGAGCAGAGGGTGTGTAACTGCTCGAAGGCCCCGGGACGAAACGTATCGGCGCAGATGACCCCCACCCTCATGCCCTTCCTCTGGAAGTACCGGGCAAGCTTTGCGGTGGTGGTGGTCTTGCCGCTCCCCTGGAGGCCGGCCATGAGGATGACCTGGGGTTCAAGCTTTACCTCGCCAGCGCTTCCCACCAGATTCACGAGCTCCTGGTACACGATGCGGAGCACGTGCTCCCTGACCGTCATGCCTTTCGGGGGCTGCTCCTCGAGGGAACGTGTCTTTATTGCCTGGGAGAGCTGCATCACCAGTTTTACGTTCACGTCGGCCTGGATGAGTGCCCGCTGGAGGTCCTTTACGAGTTCTTCGACCGCAGCACGGTCGACTACCGTCTTTCCTGCGAGCTTCTTGAGGGCATCCTTAAGAGACGTCCCGAGCCTGTCAAGCATCAGGCCGAGACCCCCAGGAGCTCGTCGACCACCCTCGTTGGTGCGAAGGGGATGATATCGTCATATCCCTGGCCCACTCCGAGGAACATCACCGGTTTTCCGATGGTATGCGCGATCGAGATCGCCGCGCCGCCTTTCTGGTCCATGTCTGCCTTCGTGAGCACGACCGCATCCGCTCCGACCGTCTTCTCGAACTCGTGGGCTCTCACCACGGCATCGTTGCCCGCAACTGCCTCGTCCACATAGACGATGAGATCGGGCTTCATCACTCTCCTGATCTTCTCGAGCTGGTTCATCAGGTTCGCCCTGTTGTGGAACCTTCCTGCAGTATCGGCAAGGACGGCATCGATCCGGTGCGCTTCAGCATACTGGACCGTGTCAAAGAGGACTGCTGACGGATCTGCGCCTGCCTGGTGCTGGATGACCTTGATCCCAAGCCGACCCGCGTGGACGTCTATCTGCTCGAGCGCACCCGCACGGAAGGTATCCCCTGCACCGATGACAACAGTACAGCCGTTCTTCTTCAGGTACGAGGCCACCTTGGCGACCGTAGTGGTTTTACCGGTGCCGTTCACCCCCGTAAAGAGGATCTTCACGGGCTTTTCATGATCCCGGACATAGGTGAGCAGGTCGAACCCCTGCCCGAGCACCCCAAGGATCGCACCCCTCAGCGCTGAGACGACTATTCCCTCGACTGACTCCCCAATCTTTCTCCGCCTGCCGGTAAGATCCGCCCTGACCCTCTGAATGATCTCCTCGGTGACAGGGAGGGCGACATCATTCTCAAGGAGGATCATCTCCAGTTCGAAAAGGGGTTCTTCGACGTCCTTCTCGGAGATAAAAAATTCGCGGTCGGTGATAAGGACCCTGACCCGGGAGAGGAGGGAGGGGTCTCTCTCTTCGGGTCCTGTCCCGGACACCGCCGGGTCCTGCGGCGCAGTATCTGCAGGAGAGGCGGTCTTCGCGATATTCTCCTCCAGGGTTCCCTGGATCTTCTGGAGCCTTGCCCTGAGCCCCTCGAACATCACGCACCCCCTGCCCGCAGCATTATCCCGATTCTTCGCCCTGGATCGGCCGGGCCTGCTGCATCTGGTACTGCTGGTAGCCGGCTTCCAGGCGGCGGGCGATCTCGTTCATCTGGTACTTCAGCTGGTCGAGAGTCTCGATGACCTTCTTTGCAGAGGCATCCATCTCGGTGAGACGGTCTTTTAAGTATTCTACGGCCTCTTCGCTCGACCGTTCGACCACGACCTCGGCCCCGATGTTCAGGAGGACCCGCTCAGGCTCCTCGATGCGTGCCCGGAGACTGACACCTCCTCCGATCTGGAGGAGCACGGTGTCCCCGGATGATTCCTTGATCCCATGTATTGCATCGATCGCGGCAAGCGCCTCCACTCTCCCCTCTTCGAGAAGGGCCAGCTGCTGCGAGAATATCTCGGACTGCTGCCGGTACTCGTTCAGGTAGAGCTGAAGCGACTGCAGCTCCCTCGGGTCAATCCCTTCCACCTTACTCACCACTGAACAGGGTTACGGACTGCACGGTGATATAACTTCTTTTCAGCCTGTGTTTGCTCCCGATGAGGGCAAATGTCCGCTCTTTTGCCTGGGCTTCATTCGGGGCCCGTATAACCTTCCTGTAGGGGCGCCACTCGTCCCCCATCCTGAAATCGCCTTTTACCTCAAACTTTTGGTCCGCCATTCTCTCATTCACTCCAGAAATCCAAATACATCCTCTACTCTTCCAAGTTCAAAGCCGGTGGTCTCAAGGCCGGCAACATAACCATGCTCGTTCACGAGCAGGCCCGTCCCCACAAGACCGGCGCCCCGGTTGATTGACCCGGTACCGATGGGCACTCCCGCGGCCTCCTCCAGCACCTGGAGTTCGGCCCGGGTGCTGCGCGGGTGGACCAGTATCCCCCTGTTGGTGGCAACTCCCGCCATCCCGACCGTCTTGATGCCGCCGAGGGTGAGGGGTATTGTCGCGACTCCCAGGAACTCGCCCACCTCCCGTGCCATCTGCTTTGGCATGTCTGGGTGGACAGCGGCAAAGGAGTCGTTTGCCATGATCACATTGCCTGCGGCATTCATGGTATGCTCGAGGAGGAACACCTGGCCGTACTCCTCGAGAAGGACAATCTCCCGGTCATGCGCGAGGCCGCTCACAACGAACCCCCGCCGGTTTCCGACGAGAAGTGATCCAACGATCTCGCTCCCCTGGATGGTGGTTTGGATGATCTCCACGTCCAGCAACTCCACCAGAGCCTGGCAGAACTCACCGGGGGCACTGGGGGGCACTATCGCAAGACCGTCGACCACCCTGGAGAACACGCCGATATTCGAGTCACCGGCGATAGAGATCGTCCTGTCCATCTCACTCCTCGGCGAGTTCCGCCTGGACCTGCCCGTCGTCGAACTTCATGGCCCGGACGCGTATGCGAGACGGAGGCTTCTTTGCGCCGCGGTCCCAGACCCGCTCGTTGATGGTGCGGTCCAGTTTGACGTCCTGGCTCTTCATGTGCTTGGCCAAAAACTTCCTGATATCCTTTATCGCGGTATTGCTCCTCTTCCAGTTGGGAGCCCTCTTCGCATCCCGCAATGGGATGATGTAAATCTGCTCCTGCATCTTATCTGCCATAACCCTCACACCTTCAGCGTACTCCTTCTCCAGTTACGCCTGCGGGGATGGGTCGAGACCTTCCGTTTGGTCCGCATCATCACCCATGCAGGAACCCTGCGGTTCTGCTCACACGCCTTTGCCAGGCGTACCTTGTATCCTTTGGTTGATCTGCTCATGTGTATCTCACCCTCGTGTTGTCAATTGTACCCGTGACCAGAGACTGTGCATGGCCCTGGGGAAAAAATCTCCCTGCATCCTCGCCTCTTGCCCGCACTGCCTCACGGATCTCCGCTTCATAGTCCCCGTTCTCAAAGCTTCCTGTCTCCCCGCTGGCAAACTCCAGGTGCCGTGCCACCAGGCGGTCCACTTCCCTGCGGGGATACCCGAGCAGCGGGCGCAAATAGCTGCACCCCGTGGTGTCCTGGAGGGACTGCACCTCGTCACGCGAGAGCATGGGGACGCGGTCGTCGAACCGGGTGCCGTCTGCGATTACCCTGTACTCTTTGGCAAGGGCGCGGAGGGCCTCTCTGTGCACCATCTGGATGGCGCCGTTGGGATACCCGGACGCGAGGACCATCCCCACGGCACGGTCGAGAAGATCCTCCCCGAATGTCCTCCGTACCCAGGGCAGGCCCATTGCGCGTGCCGCTCCCTCGACGGCATGCAGGCTCCGTTCGGGGCTGAACGTAAAGGTGTTCAGCTCCACCGCGTAATCCCTTGAGAGAAGGACAGCTGCAAGGGAGCTGTCCTTGCCCCCGCTGAAGAGGACTCCGGCCTTCATCCTTTCCTGGTAATCCTGAAATCCTTCTTTGCCGGCTGCAACTGCTGCAGCAGGGATTTCAGCTGTGCATCCGTGATCTTCTGTTTGAGACGCCCGCTCTGGGCCAGCATAACAAGCTGCTGCTCTACGGATCTCGCAAATTCGGGCTTCGTGAGCTTGATGGTGTTGAGCCGCTCCCTCGCTTCAGGTTCCAGGATCTGCATGAGCACGGCATGGATCTGCGCGTCCATCTGTTTCTGGCGCTCCATCTCCTCCTGCATCACCTGCTGGTCGATGGACTGCTGCTGCAACTGCGCCATTCTCCTGCGCCTGAGTTCCGCGAGTTCGTCGTCTCCCATCCCACTCACCTTACTGTGGTGCCTTGGCCGGGCTTTCCTTTGCGATACGGTCAGCCAGGCCGTCCATGTAGGAGATGCCGGCGGGACTGACCCTGCGCCCGGTCTTGTCGTGGAGGACAAGCCCTGCAGTCTCGAGCTGCTGGAGCGATTTTCTCAGAATGGACCCGCTTCCTTTCCTGAACTGTGACGGTCGGGAGCCCCTGTCCTTCTTTCCTCCATAGATTGAACGCATCCGCTGGACGCCGATAGGGCCCTCGATATAGACCCTCCGGAGGATTGATGCCACCCGTACGAACCACCATTCGGGGTCCTGGGGGGGCATCTCCTTGTGCACTCCCGTCTTGGCGAATGCAGCCCATGCCGGGGGTGTGATCTCCGGCTTCTTCTTCAGTTCCTCGGCCAGGGTGCGGATGAACCTGTCGGCCGGAACATCATAGACGGTTGTCATATGTACTGGAACCTCACTGTCACCGATTGGATATAACAGTCTTTACTTATATGTTGCCTGCACTTTTATATATTTCGAGCATGGAGGCATATCCGTGGCGGCGCAGGAGATATCCTGAAGATTACAGGGATTTTCGTTCCGTGAATACCGCCGTCCTGCCCCTGACCTCCAGGAGGACTGCTCCTGCGCTCCTGGCGAGCTCTTCGGGGTCAACATCGGCATTTCTCAGCCATTTTACCTTGACGTGGTGACGCTTCTTCAACTGCTGGACCAGCTCTTCGACAACCGTAGGTGTGAGTCCCTGTTTTCCGATCCATACAGTGGCCTTCATCTCCTGCATGCCGGACCCCACGCGGTCCTCTTTCATCCCTGCCTCCGTGCCACAACCCTCGTCTGCCGGTGGCAGGAGAGGCAGGTGATTACCACCATCCCACGCCGTATCCTGACTCTCATGTTCACTCCCGGGACAAGGAGACGGCCGCAATGATGGCAGAACTGCCTCCGCAACCGCCTGTCAAGGCGTACCCGGTGTTTCATGGAGATCTTCCTTGCAAGGGAGACGTACCTGTCGCTTCGAGCAGGTTCCAGGGGGAGGGTCTCGCGTGCCCGCTGAAAGAGGATGGCGATCCGTTCGCGGGCGATCCGCCTGGTATCTGTGCGTGATATCTTTCTTGCCATGGATCTCATCGGGATTCAGCTTGGTCTGATGGGAAGACGTGCATCGTGTTCCCGCCGGTCAGGCGCCAGGGCCTCCCTGGTCCAGGACAACCCTGCGGGAGACAATTGCCAGGCGGCCCTCGCAATACAGCCTGACAGCCAGAGGCAGGCAACGGTGCTCCTCGGCAAGGATACGATCCGCAAGCCGATCCTCGTCGTCGCCGTCTAGGACTGGCACACAGGCCTGAACGATGATGGGGCCGGTATCCATCCCCTCGTCCACGAAGTGGACCGTGCATCCAGAGACCTTCACCCCGTACTCGAGTGCCTGTCGCTGCGCGTGGAGTCCTGCGAAACTCGGGAGGAGCGCCGGGTGTATGTTTATCATCCTCCCGGAAAACTCCCGGACGATCCCTGGCCCGAGTATGCGCATGTAGCCGGCAAGGACGAAGAGATCGGCATTGAGGGCCTTCATCTCGGCGAGGAGCGCGGACTCGTAGGCCTCCTTATCAGGGAACCGGGCGTAATCGACGACATGGACGGGTATCCCCGCGTTTCTTGCCCGGGTGATGGCATATGCACCGGGGTTGTCGGTGACGAGGCCCACGCATGCCGCGGGAATCTGCCCGTCCCTTATTGCATCGACAAGCGCCTGGAAGTTCGATCCCCTGCCGGATGCAAGCACCGCGATGCGCTTCATCGCCCCGGCTCCTCCGCTCCATCCTCTCCCACGTGGTGCTGGATGAGCTTCACCTTCACGATACGGCGAGAGAGCATCTGGGTGACGACAAGCGAGATGTGGCTCTCCTGGATGTAGACACTCTCGCCCGGATGGGGGATGCGGCCAAGGCGCTCAATGATGAGCCCCCCGATGCTCTCGTAGGCCTCTGATACAGGGAGGGATATGTCAAGCTCGTCATTTATCTCCTCCACCCACACCTTGGCATCCACGAGGTAGACCCCCTCCCCGATCTTCTGTATCTCCGGCTCCTCGCGGTCAAACTCGTCCAGGATGTCCCCCACGAGCTCCTCGAGGATGTCCTCCACGGTGACAATACCAACGAAACTGCTGTACTCGTCGAGTACGATCGCGATCTGCACTTTCCGGAGCTGGAGCTCTTTGAGAAGGTCGTCGATCTTCTTGCTCTCTGGGACAAAGAACGGGTCGTACATCAGGTCCCGGATATGGATGTTCTTCTTTCCCGCGATCTGGCTTGAAAAGACGTCCTTGACGTTCAACACCCCGATGATGTTGTCCATGTGCTCGTGGTAGACGGGGATCCGCGAGAACCCGGTCTCGTTGAAGATATGGAGCGCGGCCTCGAGCGTGCTCTGGTCGTCGATGAGAACCACGTCCACCCTGGGCGTCATGATCTCGCGGGCAGTGGTATCGCCGAATTCGAGCACTGAATAGAGCATCTCACGTTCTTCCTGCTCGATTGCCCCCTCCTCCTTCCCCACCTCGATCCACTCCCTTATCTCCTCCTCGGTTACAGATGGCTCGGCAATCCCGCTCTCACCTGTCCTCCTATCCGTCACCCTCTCGATTGCCCAGATGAGGGGGGAGAAGATGAGCGTGAGGTAGTAGATCGGCCTTGCGACGGTGAGGGCGAACCGTTCCGTGTTCCGGGTGGCGTACATCTTGGGCCCAATCTCCCCGAAGAAGAGTAAAAGAATCACCACGACCCCAGTTGCAATTCCCACGCCGATGTCGCCGAAGATGCTGATGGTCACCGCGGTTGCGATCGCCGCTGCAGCGACGTTCACGATATTGTTGCCTATCAGGATGGTGATAAGAAAACGGTTCGGGTGTTCCTTCAGGAGGACCAGCGCATCAGACCCGGGCCTCTGCTCGTTTGCGAGGGTGCGGACCTTCGCCCTGGTAATGGAGACGAGGGCAACCTCGGATGCCGAGAAAAAACCGGAGAGTACCAGGCAGAGGATGAACAGCAAAAGGAGTAAAAAGTCCTCGATCATTCAATACACGCCGCCTGGACGGCTATTTCAATGTTGTTCATATGTCCTGGGACACTACATGTATCGTGCTGACATTTTATAAAACCGTCGATTATACGAGGCAATCTCGCATGAATGCCAATTCCCTGGCAATGACGAGGACCTTCTCCTCAGCAGAGAGGTCGTGGGTGAAATTGCGGTCCTCGAGCTCCAGTGTGAGGTTGTCCTTATATCCTGACTCCAGGAGGTGACAGAGGATCCCTGCAATCCCTTCATCTCCGTCCACGGGAAGGTGCATCCTCCCATTCGAAGATCCCCCCACGTGCACGTTTGCCAGCCGGTCCCCGCACAGGTCGATATAGCGGCGGACCTCTTCAGGACCGGCTCCCAGGGCATGCGAGATGTCCAGGGTGAACCAGAGCCACGGCTCCCTGTCCAGGAGCTCGCGCATATCTTCCGGGGTGCAGAGGAGGGAGTTGACTTTCGGCTCCATGTTCTCCATGGAAACCCTGACGCCTTGTTCCTTTGCTGCCTCTTCGAGTGCCCGGATATACCGTCCGAATCGCGTATAATCCGGGGCACCTGGTGGCCTCTTTGCAGTCCTGCGGCCCGGGTGGACCGTCACCACGCGGATACCTGCCCGTGCGGCAAGCCTGACCGCTTCGACCGTGTACCGCACCGATATCTCCGCGACCGCGGGGTTGATCGACGTCGGGTTCAGGTCAAGGATCGGTGCGTGCATGGTGGGGGAGACCAGCTCCGGGAACTTTTGCAGCGTGTACACGAGTTCATCCTCCGGCTGGCCTGCCATCCAGTACGAGGGGGTCTCCACCCAGAATTCCACCGAATCGCAGCCGGCCTCCACGACGAAGGAAAATATCTCCTCCAGCGGATATTCGTGGAAAAACATGCTGGATACAGCGAACTGCACCATGATCGTAATTCATAAACCGCGGGCTATAATAATTGTTGATGACCTGGTACCAGCAGGGACTCTCCCGCGAGCGTAACGGGCATTCCGTTGAGGTGCTCACTGTCAGCGAGGTCTCCTCCCTCATAGAGTCACTCCTCGATGACCCGAGGCTGCAGGAGATCTGGATCCGCGGGGAGATCACGAACCTCAAGCTCCACGGTTCCGGCCACCGCTACTTCTCCCTCGGTGAGAAGCGCAACGAGCACTCCGCGGTGCTCTCCTGCGTGATGTGGCGGAACGATGCGAAGAGAGTGGACTTTGAGCTGCGGGACGGGTTGGACGTGCTGGTCTTTGGGTCCATCGGGCACTACTCACCACAGGGGCGCTATCAGCTCTACGTAAAGGAGATAAGGCCTGCCGGCCTCGGCGAAAAACACCTCCTGGTGGAGAGATGGAAGCTGCAGCTTGAAGCCGAAGGGTGCTTTGACCTGGGGAAGAAACGACTTCTCCCCCCATATCCGGCACGGGTGGGAGTCGTGACATCCGAGACCGGCGCCGTCCTCCAGGACATCCGCAACGTGATATCGCGCCGGTATCCCCTCGAGCTTGTGATCTCCCCGACTGCAGTGCAGGGGGAGGGGGCGCACCTTGAGATCGCCCGCGCAGTCAGGCGCGTGGAGCGGGAGGTCGACGTACTCATCATTGCGAGAGGGGGAGGAAGTTTCGAGGACCTCTTCCCCTTCAACCATCCCGAGGTCGTAAGGGCAGTCTCATCGTGTCCCGTCCCGGTAGTGAGTGCCATCGGCCACGAGGTTGACGTCACACTCGCTGACTTCGCTGCGGATATCCGGGCCCCGACGCCATCGGCCGCAGCCGAGCTGGTGGTTCCCGACAGGATATCCGTCATGGAGTCCCTCGCAGTACACAGGAAAACCATGGGGAGCAGGCTTTTGGGCCGGCTTGACCGGGCGGGGTCCCTACTCTGTGAGGTAAGGGAGAGACTTGCGCCCCGGAGGATATCGCAGCAGGTGACTGCCCGGAGGGAGGACGTCTTTGTTCTCTCGGGGAGGATGGAGAAGGCCATCCTCTCGCGGGTTGCACTGGAACGGGAGAGGCTCTCTGCGGCGGCCGCGGTGCTCGCCGCGCGAAACCCTTCCCAGCCCCTCAGGAAGGGTTACTGCATCCTGCAGAAGGACAGTCGGGTGATCCGGTCCGCAGGCGAGATCGGGAAGGGCGACCGCCTCACACTTCGGATGGTGGACGGGCGGCTCGAGACACGGGTCGAGGAGGTGCATCTTGACACAGAAATTTGAAGACATCATGAAGGAACTAAAAGAGATCCTCTCGAAGATCGAGGACAACCAGACCGGGCTGGACGAGGCGATCGCCCTTTACGAGAGGGGGGCCGTCCTGGTACGGCAGGCAGAGGAACTCCTTGCCTCGGCAGAGATGAAGATCACGATGCTCGGCAGGGACTAACCTCCGCTCAGGCCGGGACGGTAACGGTGAGGACCGCGACTACGTCACTTCCGTTCCGGAGGGCCCGGACGAACTCCCGTGGGATGGTGCGGGCGACGGTGTCCGCCTCGATTGCGACGGTCCGCCCGCAGACATAGCGGCTTTTCCTCCATACCAGGTCAGACGGGTGGTCCAGTGTCATTGAAGAGGAGCCCCTGCCCCGGATCTCCACGTCCATCCCTTCACATGAGAGAACGGTAAGAAGGGACGCGTCGTCCCTGCAGAGGAGCGCTCCGAACTCTTCCGGCAGGTCGGATGCGCCAAGATCGGCGGCAACCGCGAGTATGCAGTCCCCCCTGAGGGTCAGGCATGGCTCCCGCGTAATCTCGAGCGTGGAGGGGTGTTCCGCTCTCACCAGCGGATGCCCCCGGCAACGGATGGTCACGGATGCTTCCCTGGTCATTCCAGGATAAGGTGGTCTCTGGAAAAGTAAAGAGATGCCTCCCCTGGGACCGCCGGATCTTTCGACCGCCCGAACCCGGGCGCTGGCAGGGGGTGGCGGCCCCCCGCCTTCGCGGGAGAGAAAAATTGTCAGTACTTGTACCAGCGCCCCTTCTCGTCGTACTCTCCCTGAAGCGCAGGGAGGGCGCTTCCTGGCATCTCCCCGCAGGTATCGCGGTAGAAGACTGCCTTGAATGCATAGATGATATTCCCCGCGATACAAACCCCTGCAAGGTAGAAGACAGCGGTGATGAGGACTCCCCCGGGCCCGAGCATCTCATTGAACATGGAGACCGAGAACGCCTGGACCTGGGCAGGGTCCATGCTGGCGAGGGGAAGGAGCGAGCTGTAGAGGAGAGCGGTCCATATGACCGCAAGGGGAATCGCCACCATGAGCACAATCGCTATCGATACCAGGTAAAAGACGATCACCTTCCCGGGCCGGTTCATCACCACCTCCACGCTTCGGCGTATACTGTCAAACACCCTCCGGTCCTCGAAGACTGCCGCGGTGTCAAAGAAGAACGTGAAGAAGAGGATGGGGATGGTGCAGCCCATGACCACGAACGGGAGGACCGCCTCCACGACCCCGATGAACGCGAGCGGCAATGCCACCAGGAAGACCGTTGCAAGGACCGCACACACGATCACGAGCGATGGGAGGAGTATCCTGAAATAATAGGCTGTCCCACCCGCAAAAAAGGCAACTGCGCCCCTCTCGCCCGAACGTATCTGGACGTATGCTCCCGCCAGGAGAAACGGGACGAGGAGTGCCTCGATGAACCAGAGCCTCGTCGCAAGGAAAGTGCCGAGGTAATACTGAAGCATGATGTCTGCTGCGCCGAGCGCCCCCGCTGCGATCCCGGGGAGCCAGAGGAGGGGATTCTGCAGCAGCAGGGCGAACGCACGCTTCAGCGAGTCCAGGACCATCCCTTCACCGGTTCCTGGGCATTGCCACGATCTCACGCACCTGCAGATCAAAGAACGAGGCAGTATGGGCCGGGCGTATCACGCAGACCGTATCCGCTCCGCTGGCGGTCCCGCCGACCGCGATGACCTCCTGCTCGACAGGGATGACGCCCTGGTCGGCGGCGATCAGGGTGCACTCGACCGCTACCTTCAGGCCGACCGACACCACCCGGCGGAGGGCTTCCGCAACAGCCTCGGTACGGGACCCGCCTCCAACCTTGGAGGAACGCGAGAAGGCACGCTCCATCCCCGAGAGGACATGCGTCCCGGTCACGACCGGGATCTTCTCCTGCTTCAGGGTCCTGGCTGCCTCTGGGGAGAACTCCCACTCACCCGGCCGGGAGAACCCCACGACATGGGTGACGACCACCAGCTTGATGCCTGAGCCCCGGAGCATGCGGTAAAATGCGAGCGCGGTGTCACCAGATGTGCTGGCAACCACCACCCTCTCGATGGAGAGTTCGCGCGCCCGTTCGAGGGCAAACCTGGCGCAGTCCACGGTATTGGCTGGACCTGGCGCATCGAAATAATAGCAGCTTCTCTCGACAAATGACATACGCACCCTAAGGTTAAGGTGGTACCAGGTAAAGGGAATTGCTATGATCACGCTCGCACTCGCCGGGAAGCCGAACTGCGGCAAGTCAACCTTTTTCCGGGCGGCGACGATGGCCCACGCCGAAATTGCCAATTATCCTTTCACGACCATCGATGCAAACTTCGGGGTGGCATATGTCCGCACCGAGTGCCCGTGCAGGACTCTCGGGCTCAAATGCGGGAACTGCGCTGACGGAATCCGCTACGTGCCGGTGAACCTCATCGATGTCGCGGGGCTCGTTCCTGATGCGCACAAGGGCAAGGGGCTTGGGAACCAGTTCCTTGACCACCTGCGCCAGGCCGACGCAATCATCCATATCGTCGACGCGAGCGGCTCGACTGATATTGAGGGAAACCCCGTGGAAGCCGGCAGCCACGACCCGCGCGAGGACATCGCATTCCTCACGTTCGAGATGACCATGTGGGTGCACGGGATCCTGGAGAAGCACTGGGCCAGGCTGCAGCGCCAGGCACAGTCCCGTACCTATTCCATCCACCGGGGCATCTCCGAGGTCTTCACGGGTCTCGGGATAACCCCGGAGGACGTCCAGGACGCGGAGCGAACGGCCTCGGTCGACCTGTCCAGGGCGGACCACGACGGCCTGGTCAGGTTCTGTGCCGGGATAGTCGCCATCAGCAAGCCCATGCTTCCGGTCGGAAACCGCGTGGACATGGCGCCACCGGCTCTCATTGAGGCGCTGCGTCCCATGGGGCTCACCTTCGCAACCGCTGCAGGAGAACTTGCGCTCCGGAATGCCGTATCTGCAGGCCTGATCGCCTACCACCCCGGGGACCCTGCGTTCTCCATCATAAAGGAGGAGGGCCTCTCTCCTGCCCAGCGGGCGGGATTGCAGAAGATTGCGACGGTCATGAACGCCAATGGAGGGACAGGGGTGCAGCAGGCTATCGACAGGGCAGTCTACGATCTTCTCGGCATGATCGTCGTGTATCCCGTCGAGGACGAGCACAAGTTCTCGGATTCCCGGGGGAGGGTCCTCCCCGACGCGTTTCTCATGAAGAGAGGCTCGACCCCGAGGGACCTTGCATTCCAGGTCCATACCGATATCGGGAAGGGCTTCCTCTATGCAGTCAATGCAAGGACCAATATGCGGGTCAAGGATAGTCATCAACTCCAAAGTGGCGACATCGTCCGGATAGTGAGTGCCGCGAAATGAACCTTTTTTTTAGAATTGAGGGAAGATTTACGTTCATTTGTGAGATAGATTTATATACTGGCACTTGCCAACCGGAGTATTAGCATGGGTGGAGAGGTCTACCAGGCCCAGATATTGCGGAATTTCTTCGATACCATCACGGGTACCGACCGGAACCTCACCCGCATCTACATGTGCGTAGTCAGCATGGCGAAGATCCGGATGGAGCCGCCGGAGAAGTTCTCTTTCCTCATCGAGCAGCTGCGCAAGAGCAAGCAGCACAAGGAACTCTCGGTGGATATCCTGGACTACATGTGCGATGTTGCAGCCCAGCTCGAGATTGCCGCGGTGCAGACGGCGTTTGGGGCAAAGGAGGTCGGGGAGATCAGGCAGGAGTTCGGAAGCATCAGCATGGACTCCCTGTAAGTGCACACCCTTCTTTTTC
>MVQD01000059.1 GCA_002067095.1 Methanoregulaceae archaeon PtaB.Bin056 | reverse complement strand
CCGCATCACCTGCCTTCCCTTTTCGGGGTCCCTGCCGTGGACTATCACCTCGGCATCGCGTGCCGCCAGCTCGCGTACTGTCGCCTTCCCTATTCCATCCGTGGAACCGGTGACGAGGATGACCGGGCCTGACATGAGGTGGTATTGAGTGAGGAGGGGGATGAACGTTGTGCCTTATCGTGGTGGCTTCTTCACGCACGCAAAATCGACATACCCCCGGGGAGGATCGGTCGAGAGGAGCCTGACCACGATCTTATTGCCCACCCGGAGCCCTCGTTCCCCTTCCACCACTCTTCCCTCCGCGGGGGGATCGAGAAGACGCACGTATGTTCCTTTGTCTGCTGCGCCCGTCACAATCGCATCGAAATTCTCGCCGATACGTCTTTCGAGGAGTAAGGCGGCTGCAACCTTCCTCATGAACCGCTCTGCCTTCTGGGAGGCCTTCTCGCGGTCCGAGAGCCACTCTGCGAGCCGGCCGAGTTCGTGGCCCGGGTAGGGCACGGCCTCGCCGTCAAGCACCGCTTTCAGGAGGCGCTGGTTTACGATATCCACGTAGCGGCGGTTCGGTGCGGTAGAATGCGTGTAGTCCATCACCGCCAGCGCGAAGTGCCCGATCGGTGTATCGCCTGGAATAAAGGGGACGTATTCACCCGGTCCCATCAACTTTACGATGGTCAGGGAGAGGTCAGGGAATCGCTCGGGATCTGCCGCCCTCTGCCGGTCGAGGAACTTCGCGAGCGCTTTTGAGTCCGGCTGTTTCGGCAGCTTGAACCGGTATGCTGCAGCAGTCTCCACGATCCCGTCCCAGTGTTTCGGGACCCTGACCACCCGCTGGATCATGGGGACTTTCGCACTCCCGAGGACATGTACCATCGTGCCGTTTGCAGCTACCATGAACTCCTCGATTATCTGGCGGGCAGCGTTCTGCTCCTGGATCACGAGGGAATGCACCGTTTCGCCCTTCATGACCGGCTCGGCCTCCAGGGTCTCCAGGTCAAGCGCACCCTCCTGCATGCGGCGGCTCCTCAACCGGCGAGTCACCTCCGCCTGGAGCCTTATCTGCTCTTCGAGGCCCGGGACGCTGCTGACAGAGGGGGGGACAGGGGCCGCACCCTCGAGCCAGTCGCCGATTTCCTCGTATACGAGCTTTGCCTTGTTGTTGACTAGCGCGCGGAAGATACTCCCATTCCGGACGCTCCCCCCCGGAAGAACCGTATATTCCACCACCATCGCATACCTGTCCTCGCCCGGGAGGAGGGAGGATATCCCTTTTGAGAGCCGGTCGGGAAGCATCGGGAACGTCTCGATTCCCAGGTACACGGACGTGCCGTTGTGGGCAGCGTGCCGGTCGGTATGCGAGCCCTTTGTGACAAAGTGGTCTACATCCGCGATGGCGACCCTGACCAGGATCTCTCCACTCTTGCCGGCTTCGCAATATTCCAGCTGGTCGAGGTCTTCTGAATCGTAATTGTCTATGGAAGACCAGAGGAGGAATCTCATGTCCCTGACATCGTGCCGCCCTGATCCGGAGAGGTCAGGCGACATGGCATTGACCTCCCGAATCACCGCCTCTGGGAATTCGGGTTCGAAGCCATACCTCTCCATTGCCTCGCGGGCGATTGCCTTCAGGTTAATGCGTCGCCGGTCTTTCATGTCGGATTGAGAGTGGTTTGTTTCAATGCTTAAATAGTGTGGGAAATGAGGCACATCAGAAGGTGAGGGAGAAGTGTGGAGGGCATGACCTACTGCACCCGCACGAACGTCCCGTTCCGCATGTTGAAGTCGAGCATGCCAACAAGGACCGCACGTGCATTCCCGTCTTCCTCTACCGTGAAATTCACTGACGTACGTGAAGACTCCTCCATGAAAGTGTTGCCGTCCCATGGTGTCAGATTGAAGGGGACAGGGTTTGCACCGGTGTAGAGGTGGATTCCATCACCCGCCTGTTCAACCCAGATGCGTCCGTAGTAATCCGAGTCATATGCTCCTTCATACCGCTGAAGCGGGAGAGGGGCAAGGGCACCTTCAGGCCGGTCAGGCAGTTCGTTGATGGGCTGGATCTCGTCAAACGATGGGTCGATGGCTGACCTGAACGCCTCGTAGAGATCAACCCGTGGGGCTTCATGGAGGTACATCTCCCTGAAGGTATAACAGACCGCCATAGGGAGCGAATGGGATATCCCCTTGTTGCAGAGTACGACGATGCCAGTCTTCTCCTTTGGCATGATCATGACATAGCTCGTCGAAGAGGTCGCCGAACCACCGTGGTCAAGGATAAGCCCGTCGTCGAGGAACGAGTAATACCAGCCAAGAGAATACCCGCTCACGTAGGTATCCGAAGAGGTGATCACGGTCTGGAGGGCATGCGTCTCCGCGAACACCTCCGGTGAGAGCAGCGGATCTCCCTTCGTCCCGCAGCCTTCAATCTGGAACCGGACCCACCGCGCCATGTCCAAAAGAGAGGAACTCACGCCGCCTGCGGGCGACATTGCATCGTAGTCCAGTGGGCCGATCTCCTCGAACTTACTGTTGTTGTCCCAGTAATTCCATGCCCGGTTCTTTGCAGAGATGAAATCCTCGAAGCGTGCGCTGGTGGAGTGCATGCCGAGAGGGATGAAGATCTCCTCTGCGGCAAGTTCCGGCCAGTCCTTTCCGGCTGCCCGTGCTGCCGCCTCCCCTGCGAGCAGGTACATCACGTTCTGGTATTCAAACCTGGTGCGAAATTCGGTTGCCGGTTCAAGGAACCGGATCCTGTAGAGGATCTCGGGGGCTTCGTAGCCGAATGGGACCATCAGCTCGCCGCCTGCATGAGAGGGGAGCCCGCTCCGGTGGGAGAGTGCGTCGCGGAAGGTGAGGTGCTCCCCGGCATAGGTATCGTGGAGCGTAAAACCCGGATAATAATCGACGACCCGGTCATCCCAGTCAATGACACCCCTGTCGACGAGCCGTGCAATGACCGCAGCGGTGATCGGTTTTGAATTTGACCCGATCTGGAAGACCGTATCTTCGTCTATTGGATCGGGATACCCGATCCTCTTCACCCCCAGGCAGCGGGTATATACTGTATCATTGCCATGCACGATGGCAATACCCATTCCCGGTGTAAGGTTCCGACGACCAATTCCGTCGAGATACTCGTCGAACTCCGCGAGCCCCACCTCAAGTGGCCGGGAATCACCTTTCCCTTTCACTACAGGACTGACAGAGGTGTGAATGCCCCTGAACAAAGGGTGCTCTGCAGAAAAAAAATCTGAAAAGTAACTACCTGAATGCACAACGCATGCAGGGTCGTGCACGGGGAATGCAACGACGGACTGACAGATGAGCATGCACAGGGTGAGAGAGATGAGAAGTGGTTCCTTTGGCATGAAGGGGCGAGGCGCACAGTGTACCATGGGGGATCTCTTGCTCTGACAGGTTATAAGTGAGTGTTCTCATCTTGCGGTGTATCTGGAAACACAGATCCTTTGGGTTTTTAGTGAATGCGAGAAAAGGGGGATATTCGAAGAGAGAAAAAGAGCGGGGTTCAGACCGGCTCGCTCACCCGGCCCATAAAGAGGATACTCCCAGTTTCCCTCTCCTGGATGAAAAAGATGAAGGGGTGATCGGCCCTGAATACCGGCACGTTGTCTTCAGGAGGAGCTGCGCCTTTTCCCATGATCACTGCGGTCGCCGCTGCAGCTTCGGTCCCCTCCTCGTTCAAGTCCACGAACGCCTGGTGGATGATATTCGTGATGAAGAGATCCCTGCCCCCGTCCATTCCGGAGAAATCAGCACCTGCAGTAAATGCGGTCGGCATTCCCATTGCAGATAGAGTCCTGGGCAGGAAATATTTCGTCTCCATCGTGAACTTCGGGAAATACACTCGCACGGTCTTATATGCAAGTGACTTTCGGATCTCCTGCAGGGTTCCGGAGTCAAGCGACTGCGCAATCCCTGCCGTATCATTCTCTCCTGGAAGAATGACCAGCATTGAGAGTTCTGCCCCATCGCCAGAATCGTACGGCATCTCCAGGACCTGGAACGTATCTGTCTCTGCATACCCAGAGATTGCAGCATCATCTGTCCGCTGCATCATCGGGACCCGGATGGTTGTCCCGCTGCCGGCCATGAAGTCCGCATCCCTTGTCAGTGAAGGGTCAAACTGCTTCACCCAGGTACCCTTGAAGTAAATCGCATTGGTAATCACAAGGGCTGTACTGGGGTTGATTTCGCCTGGGGGGATCAGGTCCTTTATCCTGTCTTCCGTCTGGTCCTCCACCCAACTGTTGATAGTGAGTCTTGAACCTTCGGGCTGGTGGATAAAATCCATGTTGGTTGTCTTTGCAACATAATTACGTTCTGCGGTGCTGATGTAGTCCGGGAGGAAGGTATGCGTCTTTTCTGCCCAGAGCGCGTTTGCCGTCCGGAGTGTGAAAGCGTCCGCCTGGCCGTTGATATGGGCGATGAGATTTACGTAGCCGGATCTGAGAATGGCCCTGTTGTCTGGAAAATGGAACACCGATCGGATCTCATCAGCCGTCTCTTCCCTCGCCCCCTCGTATGTGATGGCAAGGGCAGTGGAGATGGAATATGGTGAGAAGAAGATATTGCCCTTCCCATATTCCGGGTCATCTGCCAGTGAATTGAAGAGGTCAAATGCAAACCGGTTGTTTGCATCGACCACCGCACCAAGTGGCGGGGACGACTGAGTAATCGTAGGTCTCGGGGCGGGTGTCTCCCCGGCAATGGAGGGGCCTGGCCATGCCGGTGCGGTGCATCCCGCGAGGAGAATCGCGAGGACGCTGAGAGCCCCCAGAAGTGGGATGGCGGTTCTGTGCATGGCGATGTGTTTGGGAATGCAATCTGTTAAACATGGCGTTG
>MVQD01000058.1 GCA_002067095.1 Methanoregulaceae archaeon PtaB.Bin056 | reverse complement strand
TACTGAGGCAGGGAAACAATATTGTCAGTACAGACTAATAAAAGATGTGTTTTCTGGCATGAATACGAGGCAAGGACCATTTTATTCTGCGCTGCGGCGGTGGATCCAGTGAGATTTCCCTGGACTGCTCCCCCCCGGAAAGGCCGAGAAGAGGAACTCCGGGACCAGCTGCAGAACCGGCCCCGGGGGGTAGTACACATTACCCACAATGACCTTGATGCAGTTGGATGCGATGCAATTCACCGGAGAGTCTTTGATCCCGTTACCACGGTCTTCTGCTCGGTGGGGAGGTTTCCGCACGTGATGAGCGAAATCTCCAGGATGAGCGGGGAAGGGGACACTCTGAGCATCTCTGATCTTGGTTACTTCCAGGGGGCAGAAAGCGTGGTTGAAGCCATCCGGGAAAGGGGCTGGAAGGTCGAGTGGCGGGACCACCACCGGTGGCGGGACGAAGAACGTGCCCGCGTGGAAAAAGGGTGCAATCTCCTTTGCGTGCAGGTGGATACCTGCGCGACAGGGATCTGCGCCCGCGACCTCGCACCGGATGACGCCATTTCACTCGAGGTGGCACGGGTGGTCTGCGACTATGACCTCTGGACACATGCCGATCCACGGTCTGCAGTCCTCGGCCAGGTGCTGCAGCGGAAAAAGAACAGGGAGTACGTGAGGGACTGCCTTGTGCAGGGGATCTTCTCCGACGAGCGCATCATGGCAGAATATCGGGAAATAAGGGAGGAGATGGAAAGGCTGATGAAAAAGAGCATCCGAAAAGCGCAAATCCGGGGTGCCAGGTATCGCATCGCGTTTGCACCCCTCTATGGGTACCCGAGCGAGACTGCGGCCGGGATGCGAAGCGCCCTCTCGACCGACATGGAGGTGCTCATCTCTCCTTCAGGGCGGTTCTCCCTCAGGTCGGTTCCCCCCATCAGCCATATCCTTGCAAGGCACTTTGGAGGCGGGGGCCACCCGAATGCGGCAGGAGGGACATTCCCCTTCTCGTTCTGGGAAGGCGTCCTCTTCAGGCTGTTTGGGAGATCCGCCCATATCGACCGGTTCGTGAAGGTTGCTGAATCACTGGACTGATACGGTAGCCGAGTCCACGAGAGCCCGCCAGTACTCAAGGCAGTGTTCAGGGCAATATCCTCCCACCCTGATCTGGTCTGGGTCAAATGAATGGAGGAGGTTCGTGAGTTCCCCGGCATCGGGGTCCAGGATGAGAACCTCTGTCACTTCGTATTCCTCCCTGTGGTCAAGAAGAAGCGGGAGCTGGGATCCCCTTATTCCAATAGCCCGCTGGTGCTCAAGAAGCGTGGCCATCGACTCTTCGTCAGGGTCTTTTAGGAAGAAGAAGACGTTTTTTCCAGCAAGGGCCTCCAGTTCTTCAGGAATCGCAGCGGTGCAGTGAAGCACGTGGCCCGCCACCCCTGCATCCCGCATTGCCCGCAAGAGGCGGCGATACTGCTGAAAGAGTGCAGCAGAGGACTCGTCCGCGTCTCCATAATACCGGTCAGTCAGGTCCAGGAGGTGGGGTGCAGGGAGGGCGACCCTGCAGCCGCCTGAAACAGACTTAACCCTCGCGGCATCATCCTCCACGAATCCCGGCATTATCCCAAGTTCATCTGTAATATAGCCCTCTTTTATCCCGGAAATTGACTCAAGCCACCTGGAACGATAGAACTTTCCGCCGGCGCAGGGAAGGTCAACTCCCGCATCCACCTGGGGACGGAGGCCTTCTTCGATGAGAAAAGAGGAAAGATCGGCCTGCCTCCCCCTCTCTGTGCGGACCCACAGGGCAAGCTCTCTGGCGTCCGGGATAGGCGGCTCTGAACCCATGGAAACAGTCCGGAAGACGAGCTTTTTCGCCATGCCTCTTTTAAGTTATTTATAGCATCATCATCAAAAGCATAGTGATGAGTGAGAAGCCCATACTGGTGACATGCGGCCTTCCGTATACCAATGGCCCCTGTCACATCGGGCACCTGCGGACCTATGTCCCCGCCGACTGCTACGTCAGGTACCTGCGGAGGAGAGGCAAGGAGGTGGTATTCGTCTGCGGTTCGGACAACCACGGTACCCCCATCGTGGTCAGTGCAGAGGAAGCGAAGATCTCCCCAAGGGAGATGTCC
Organism: Methanoregulaceae archaeon PtaB.Bin056; assembly: GCA_002067095.1. Classification (GTDB taxonomy): domain Archaea; phylum Halobacteriota; class Methanomicrobia; order Methanomicrobiales; family Methanospirillaceae; genus Methanolinea_A. The sequence continues at coordinate 3,595 of MVQD01000058.1, read as the reverse complement.
GAACGCTACCATGCCCACTTCGACCAGACATTCCGCCGGATGATGGTTGAATTCGACCATTTCGGCATGACCGACGATCCCACAAACCACTCGCGCACGAAGCATATCGTCAAAGCCCTCGAGAGGAACGGATTTGTCTATTCGAAGGTGGTCCAGCAGAGCTACTGCACGAAGTGCCGCCGTTTCCTCCCAGACCGGTACGTGGAAGGGACCTGTCCCCACTGCGGAGTTCAGGCCCGGGGCGACGAGTGCGACCAGGGATGCGGCCGCCACCTCGAGCCCGGAGAGATCCGCGACCCGGTCTGCATGGTGTGCAAGACAAAGGCAGAGCTCCGCGACCAGGAGCACTTCTTCTTCAGGTTGAGCGAGTTCAAGGAGTTCCTCCTCCAATACCTTGACGGCCTTTCGGGAACCCTGAATGCCAAAAACTATGCCCTTGGCTGGGTGAAGGAAGACCTGCATGACTGGTGCATCACCCGGACGCTCGACTGGGGGGTGAAGTTCCCCGGCCGGGACGATCTCGTAGTCTACGTGTGGGTGGACGCTCCCATCGGGTACATCTCGTTCACAGAAGAATGGGCGAAGAAGACCGGAAATGACTGGAAAGCCCTGTGGTGCGGCGAGACCCGCGTGACTCACTTCATCGGCGGGGATATCATCTACCACCACTGTATATTCTGGCCGGCGCTCCTCAAGGGTGCGGGGTACGGGACTCCGTACTCGGTCGTCGCCAGCGGGATGGTCAAGGTGGATGACCACAAGTTCTCAAAGTCCCGCGGCTACGTCGTGTGGACAAACGAAGATTACCTGGACAGGGGGCTTTCCGCCGACTACCTGCGGTATTACCTCCTCTCCTATACGAACCATACCAAGGACCTGAACTTTTCCTGGAAGGTCTTTTCCGAGAGGGTGAACAACGAACTGGTGAACACCCTCGGGAACTTCATCTACCGGAGCCTCTATTTCGCGCACAAGGAGTTCGGCGGGATCCCAGATGTCCCTGCAAGCGAAGAGATATTCGAACAGATACGGCAGTCCTTTGCCCGGGTCGACACTGCGATGCACGAGTACGACTTCAAGGTCGCGGTGGACGAGATGATGGCGCTTGCGGCATTCGGGAACAACCACATCCAGAGCAATGCCCCCTGGAAGCGTATCAAGACGGACCGGCAGGCCGCAGCACAGGTGATCAAGGACTGCCTCGTACTGGCCCGGGCGCTCTGCCTCCTCTTCGAACCGGTGCTGCCCGAAAAGGCGCGCGAGATATGGGCCATGCTCGGGAATTCAAGTCCGATGGATGGATGCCTCATGGATGAGGCCCTTGTTGATCTTTCCCCCTGCTCACTCCCTGCACCAAGGCCACTCTTCCCAAAACTCGAAGACGCGTTCATCAGCGAGATGGATGCCCTCCTGCAAAAGAGAGTAGAAGAGGCGAAAAAGAGATCAATGAAAGACACCGCAGTCTCCATAGAGGAGTTCTCCCGCCTGGATATCCGCACCGGGAAGATCATCTCCGCAGAACCGATCCCAAAGTCTTCCAAACTCCTCAAGCTCCAGGTGGATATCGGTGATGAGAGAAGGCAGATTGTGGCAGGGATTGCCCCATTCTACGACCCGGCAGATCTCATCGGGGTCCCTGTAGTCGTGGTGGCAAACCTTGCCCCGGCAAAGATATTCGGGGTCGAGAGCCGCGGGATGCTCCTTGCCGCAGGCGACCGGGCCTCCCTTCTCATGCCGCGGACTGACGTCCCCCCTGGGACGAAAATACGGTAATTCCTATTCCCGCCTCTTTTTATCGAGCGCTTCCCTTAGGGCATCTCCCGCGGGACCCGCTTTTGCTTCCGCGAGCGCTCGCCTGATCCCAGCCGCCGCCTCTTCCCCGCCAATCTTCTCAAGCGAGATCGCAGCCATCCGGCGGACATACTCGTTCTCATCCGAGAGCCTGGCGATGAGGGGGGTGACTGCACTTCGCTCTCCCATGAGCCCAAGCGACTTCGCTGCCATGTACCTGACATGGTCCTTTTCATCGGCGAGTGCCTGGATAAGGGCGGCGGCTGCGCTCGCGGAACCGATCATACCCAGGGCCTCGGCAGCCCTGTACCTGATTCGCCATTCTTTGTCCTTCAACAGGTCGAGCAGGTCTGAAACAGCCTCTTTTCCAAGCCCTGCAAGGGCAGAAGCGGCCTGGCCCCGCACCCCCTTGTCTGGATCCCTCAACGCAGTGACGAAGAGACTTTTTTTCGAGACGTCCTTTTCTGCCCCGAGCAGGTAGAGGGAATACCCCCGCACATGCGGATCGGGGGATGACCGGGCCTCTCTTTCGAGTATCCCCATTGCGACCTCCCCCGTTGATTCCGGTATGCCTGGATCTGCCAATCGTATCCCGACCAGAATGGGGGATACGTGACGATATGGTTTTTGAAATTCACTTCCTGGTCCCCAGAATGACCAGAAAAGTACCGAATCCTATGAACAGAAGGGTGAGTGGAAGTGGGAGGATTCGGTATGCACCGGGGAGGAGTGGAAATATCCCAAAGAGGATGAGGAGGAGGCCAAGGCCGATGACGGGCCCGCCGCTCTCAACTCCGAACACCGGGCAGGAACTTTCCGCTTCTTCTCTTTGAAGTGGAGGGAATCGTATGCGTTTGTCCATACCTCTCTTTTTCCTCTTCACTCATGTGGTTATCAGGGTTATCGAATGTATCCCCCGGTAATAACTGCCTTCCCCTCTCTTTTTTCCGATTACTATTATATAGCGTTATATGGTTTACAGTGTGAAAGGCACATGTATTCACTATCTCCTGGCCCCCTCAGTTCAGCATTTCAACACCTCAGGAAAAGAATCTTCAACCAATAGGGTCAATCAACTTGCACTACTATCCGGGAACCGCTATTCTACCCGGGGTTTCTCCCCCAAAGGCGCCTTATTATGGTTGGGAATCATGGTGAGTCCCACGGTTCCTGATTCCAAGGATGCAACTTTATGCGGGAAAGCCCTTTCATTTGAGTTTTTTTCGTCCCGCTTCAGGATATTCCAGGGCCATCCTTGGACGGATACACAACGGATGGACGACTCGGGGAGAAACAGAGGAGAGTGTGCGGTATATATACAGAGAGGATGAGCCCCTTACTGTTCTTGCAAACGATCCGGTGAGGGGGTCTTGCACCAATGAGTCTCCAGGGGGACTCTACCAAAATAAAAATGGACGGGATATGAGATATTCAACAGCAGTTGCTGCAACCAAACGGGCAGGCTGACAGGAAAGCCGGTACATTCACAATGGTAGTCTGGTTCGGAGCAACAATAGCCGTCGCACACCAACTTGCATCTGCCGATGGTGATCTCCTTTCTGTCACTTTCAGGCAATAGGAACCTGATAATATGTTGTTATCAAAATTCACTGGAAGAGTCCCACAGTAATGCCATTGCATGTCGTAATAGTCTTCCACGTCAGTGGCAAAGAAGAGGGGCTTTACCCATAGATAAAATGGTCCTTGGTTGTCTGGTCCACCTGAGACAACCATCGACCCATACCCTCTCTCAGTGGTCTGGGATGGACTCGGATAGTATGTTGGACCGGTCGAATAGTGGTTA
>MVQD01000057.1 GCA_002067095.1 Methanoregulaceae archaeon PtaB.Bin056 | reverse complement strand
TACCACGATGCGACAGTCGGCTCAATTTCCTCCGGGCGGTAGCCGAACACTGATTGGATCCCCTCGTTCCACCACTGGCTGTCTGTGAGAAGGTCCCAGTCCCAGACGGTATCATTGGTGGCTTTCGAGACGATCTTGAACCTTTCATTCGATTCCCGGATCTCTTCTTCAGCCCTTTTCTGGTTGGTGATATCCCTGACCACGGATACCGATCCGATGATCGCACCGGTCGTATCCCGCACCGGTGTGGAGCTGATCTGGCGGTACCGGAATTCCCCGGTCACGGGTGTCCGGATGATCTCCTCCATGTTCCTGATCACTTCGCCTGAGAGGGCACGCAAAGGCGGGGCTTCCTCGACAGGGCGGGGGGTGCCATCCGGGCGGAGTACTTCGAGGCTCCTTGCAAGATCTTCTACGATGGGGGTATCGCCCTCGCGAAGTTGAAATTCTTCCAGGGCCTGGGGGTTGGCGAGGGTGAACCGGTGATCGGTGTCGGTGAACCAGACCTCGTCAGTGATGCTGTTGAGGAGGGTCGAGAGCCGCTCTTTTTCGTTTCTCGCGGACTCGAGGAGCTCACTGACCCTGATTTCTGCCTCTTTTTTATCCGTGATGTCGACGATAGTCCCAATCAGGCGGATTGGCCTGCCATCATCACATTCCACCTGTGCGATTGTTTTTACCCATTTTTTTACCCCTGTCCCGCTCACGAATCTCATTTCGAGATTGTATGGAATTCCCTCCTCAACCGCCCTGTGGAACGCGTCCTCAAGAATCGAGCGATCTTCGGGGGAATAAAATGCCAGGTCCTCCTGGATATTATTGGGGTCAAAATCAACCGGCACCTCGTAAATACGATAGACCTCATCTGTCCACGTAATTGTACCGGACAGGATATCATACTCCCAGCCGCCCACATGCGCATACTGCTGGGTCTGGTTCAGCAGCTTCTCCCTCTTGATGAGAGCCCTCTCGCTCTCTTTGCGTTCAGTGATATCCCGTATGACCTCGACTGCGCCTGCCAGGTTCCCATGCAGATCGTAGAGCGGGGATGCGGTGCCCCAGAGGTGGGCACCTCTTCCCTCAAAGATATCAGGGATAAAAGTCTCAGATGTGATCTTATCCCCGTCCCGCTGGATGTACAGGTATTTCTGCTCGATATTATCCCGGCTTTTCAGTACCAGGTCGATCAGGATCGGCCGCCGCTCACCGTAGAACGGGATGCTGTATTCGTAATCGCCTCTCCCGATTATCTGGTCCGAGGGGACGCCGGTCATCGCCTCGATTGCCCTGTTCCATGCAATGACTCTTCCCTCCGCGTCGATTGCAAAGGTCGCATCGGGGAGGAAATCGAGGATATCTGCCAGGCGTTTTCGGAACTGCGCCGCTTCCTCCTCGGCCTGTTTCAAGCCGGTGATGTCGGTGGAGATTATCTGCACACCGGTGATGGCGCCCCCCTTATTTCTGACTGGCGAGTATAGCGAGAGAAACCACTTGGTCCCGGTGGGAAGAGTGACTGGGTCTTCGTACACCCCTGGCTTTTCTGGAGATTTCCTTGTCGCCTGAATCCTCCGGAAAATCGTATCGGCAAGAGCCCGGTCAAAGAGGTCGTAAATCGATTTCCCTACGAAATCTTCGGGGCAGCCACCCATCGCTCCCGCCGCGGCCTTGTTGTAAAAAAGTGTGTTTCCTTCGAGATCATAATAGCCGATTGCCGCGGTGATATTCTCGATCAGGGCCTGAAATTTTTCCCTGGATTCTCCGGCTGCCTTTTCGGCTGCCACCCGCTTCATGAGGTTGCCCCATCCCGCCATGGAGCGTTCGGCAATGAATGGCAACCCTTCGAGGCTCACATCAGATTTTACCACGTAGTCTACTGCGCCAGATTTCAGCACCGCCTGTGCATCTTTCTGATTTCCGCGGTCAGCCAGGATCACCAGGGGGAGGGTTGCATACCCGTCTGTTTTTGGCAGGACTTCGATCCCACGGCCGTCCGGAAGCTCCAGGGCCGCGAAGATGAGGGCGGGTTCGACGGTACCGAGCACTTCCCGGGCTTCTTCGAGGGTGCGGGTAAAAGTCAGCTGGAATGTCTTTTTCCGCCTGGAAAAGATTTTCTTTATACGGTCTGCTGATGACTCGTCGGAGTCGATAATAAGAATAGTATAAGGTTTCTTTCTTGTCTTGTATGCATCCACCGGAACAGGATCCCTCATAATACCGGGCTTTAGTCCATAATGGGCATTGTATTCCATCCAAGCCAGTAGAAGCCCAGGTCTTTCATCAACTGGGTGAATTTCTTGAATTCCAGGGGTTTGACCAAGTAACTGTTCGCATGGTAATCATATGACTGTACAATATCGGTCTCGGCATCAGAACTTGTGAGGACGACAACAGGTATTCTGAGAAGATGGGGGGTCGTTTTTAAGGTCTTGAGTACTTCAAGCCCGTCGATCCGCGGCAAACGGAGATCGAGAAGAATGAGGTTTGGGGAGGGGTTCTTCTGCACATCAGCGAATTTACCGCGGTGGAAGAGGTAGTCGAGGGCCTGCTCGCCGTCTATCACGTGGTGGATCCTGTTGGCCACCTGCTGGTCCCGCATACCCCGTATCACCAGTTCGGCATGCGCCTCGTTATCTTCGACAAGAAGGATGTGCAGGGGTTCCCCTGGTAGGTCTGCCATGAAAAACAGTTCTCACTCTGTATTCTTATTCTTTGCCAGTCGCCCCGCACTTCTCCTGGAGCAGGGTGAAGCAGATCGTCGTGCCCTTTCCCGGTCCTTCCGACTCTGCCCAGACCCTGCCCCCATGCACCTCGATGATCCGCTTCACGATGGCAAGGCCGATGCCCGTTCCCGCGGACCGCCCGTCCATCTTCTCGAACAGGCCGAATATCTTCGAGAGATACTTCGAATCGATTCCCATACCGTTGTCCTGCACGAAGAAGACAGGTCCATCCACGCTTTCCCGCATTCCAATCCGAACCTTCGGGGATTCCTGTTCCTGCATGAATTTTATCGAGTTCTCGATGAGGTTGGTATAGACCTCCCGGATGCGCGTGTGATCGACATGCACAACGGGAAGGTCAGGGGATATCTCGACAGCGATCCTCTTTTCGGCAAGGGGCGCGGAGAGGAAGTGAACCGCTTCCCTGGCAATCGTGCTGAGGGATATATCCTCATACGGGCTGCCGATCCTGCCGATGCGGGAGAGGTTGAAGAGGTCTGTCAGGAGGTCCTGCATCTTCCCGGCCGCATCGGTGATCCGGCTGATGTCCTCCTGGAGGCGGTCCATGTCTCTTTTCTGTGCATCCTCCCTCAGGAGCCCGGCAAACCCCTGGATCGTAATGAGCGGGCTTTTTAAGTCATGCGAGACAGTGTAGGTGAAACGTTCGAGCTCGGCGTTCTTCTGCTCCAGATCCCTGATAATCGCTTCCCTCTGTTCTTCCAGGGCTTTTCGTTCAGCAATCTCTTCCTCCAGCTGCATCACCTTCTTTTCGAGTTTCCGGAACAGCACCTCGCTGTACTCCTGCAGGATCTCTTTCTCGTCTGCCTGCGGCTTTGCTTCCCTTCTCCCGCTCAACGAGCGTGATTCCTCTATCACCTGCCTGATCTCCGCAACAAGGACATCCGGTTTCTGGGGCTTGATGAGGAACCGCTCGGCCCCGAGGCTCCGGGCGAACTGCTCGTCCTTTGGATCGGTGTATGTGGCCGTGTAAAAAATGAAAGGGACAGGGGCAAGAACAGGGTCCGCCTTCCACCTGCGGCAGAGCTCGAACCCGTCCATCACCGGCATCAGGATGTCGGTGACGATGATATCAGGGGGGTCTCGCTTTGCAGCAGCGAGTGCCTCGGCGCCGTTCCGCGCAGATACCACTTCAAAGCCGTTCCCTTTCATGATGGCCTCCAGGAGGTAGAGGTTCCTCTGGTTATCGTCCGCAATCAGGACCCGCGTCATCCTCCTCCTCCCGTGGCCTCCCCGGCCGGAAAATAATTCTTGATCTGTTCCGTGAATGTCTTTGGGTTGATGGGTTTCTCGATGTATCCCGTGCACCCCGCTTCAAGCGCTTTCTCCCGGTCTCCGGCCATTGCATAGGAGGTGAGGGCGACAATGGGGGTCGCCGCAACGCCGGGGATACGCCGGAGTTCCCGGGCGGTCGCATACCCGTCCATGACGGGGAGCTGGATGTCGAGCAGGATGAGGTCAGGGTGTTCACGCGTCGCGAGATCAATCCCTTCCCTTCCGTCCCGGGCCCTCGTCACTGTGTGCCCCTGTGCATTCAGGATAAAGCTGACCAGGTAGTAGTTCTGGTCATTGTCCTCGATATAGAGAATTTTTCTCTTCATGATGCAGTCCTTTCCGTCGGGATGGTGTAACTAAACATGCTCCCCCTGCCCGGCTCGCTGTCGACCCGGATGGTCCCTCCCATGAGGTTTACGAGCCGCTTTGAGATCGAGAGTCCAAGCCCCGTCCCTTCGTATTGCCTCGAGAGTCCGGTCTCGATCTGGGTGAAGGGCCGGAACAGCTTGTCCAGGTTTTCAGGTGCGATCCCGATACCTGTATCCGTCACACTGACAGTCACCTCTTGCTCCCCGGTTGACGCACGTATCCAGATATCCCCTCTATCCGTGAACTTGATTGCATTGGAGAGCAGGTTGAGGGTGACCTGCTCGACCCTGCGCGGGTCTGCCACCACGTTCCCCACGCCGGGATCGATATCGAGGTGCATCCCGAGACCCTTGCTTTCTGCCATGGGCCGGACACTCCGTGCGACTTTTTCGAGAATGGGGCGGAGGTCAAACGGTTCGCATGCGACCTTGAGCTGCCCGGCCTCGATCTTCGAAATATCGAGCACGTCGTTGATCAGGGCAAGCAGGTGCTCGGCGCTGTCCGAGACCATTCCGAGCTGCTTCTTCTGCTCGTCATTCAGTGGCCCGGCAAGCTCCTGGAGAAGGATGCCTGAGAACCCGATGATGGAGTTCAGCGGGGTCCGAAGTTCGTGCGACATGGTGGCAAGGAATGCAGACTTGATCCGGTCTGCGGATTCTGCCGCCTCTTTTGCCTGCGCAAGCTCGCGGGTCCGCTCGGCAACAATGTCCTCGAGGTGATCACGGTATGCCTCAAGCTCCTCGATTGCTCTCTGGCGCCCTTGAGCCTCGGTGCGTATCTTTTCGACCATTGCCTCGAAGGAACGTGCAAGGCTTCCTATCTCGCCGGCACCACGCGTATCGATCTCCTGGTCGAGGTCTCCCGTCTCGGTTATCCTCCTGCTCACTTCTGTCAGGTTCGCGAGCGGCCGGATGACCGTGTAGTTGATGATAGGGAGGGTGATCGCACTGAGCAGCACCAGCGCCAGGATGACGAAGATGAGGATTCCTGCGATCGAGTTGTTGATCTCCCGTTCAATGCTGCTGAGCGGGACGAACGCACCTATCTTCCATCCAAGTTCGGGCGAGGTATAATACATAAGGTAGGCCCCATTGAGGACCAGCACCCCTTCCTGGCTGGTAAGAAATGCCGGGGTCTGCTCCTTCAGGATCCCGCTGATATTTCCAAACAGCAGGGACGTATTCCTTGAGGCGAGTATCATGCCGTTTTTATCGGTGAGGATCATCTCACCTTCGTGTCCCACGGTGAAGCGGGAGATGTAATTTGTCAGGTTTATAAGCGTGATATCGGCGCCGACAACCCCGTATACGGTCCCGTTCTCGTCAAGGAGCGCGTTCACGATCCCAATGTTGACATCCGGCGTGGTGACCGCCATGTAAGGGTCCGTCACCACGGCCTCCCCGGGGTGGTCTTTTGCCAGTATGTACCAGGGGCGTTCCCGGGGATCATATTCAGTAGGCCTGGCCCGCGGATACGCACGGACAAACGCACCGTTCTCCCTTCCCATGTAGACCGAACTGACGTACGGGTGTGTCACCTGGTAATCGCGGAAGGTATCGACGATCTCCTGTTCCTCTGGACCGATGGAATACTCGAAAGCCTCTTCCGTTGCATTCAGGAAATTCGTGAAGGATGCGTCGTTGGGATTCCTGACCTCCTCGTTGATTGAGAGCTCGTTGACATCGTACCTGACGCTCCCGATGAAATTGGAGAGTGCGAAATCGACGTGCGTGAGCTGGTCGATAGTGTTTTTTGCAACGGTATTGAGGTTTTGCTTATGCAGGGATGACGGCAGCACCCCTCCGATGACTCCAAGAACAAGGAGTGCGATGCACAGAAAGAGGATGATCACCCTTGCCTGGAGGTTCACAATGACTGGCGGTTTAATTTATAGAATAAAAAGGTTTGCGCAGCCACATGAATTGAGACCGGATGACCTTTTGCGGGGTTCTATCTCTTTTACACCTGAGCGCTATCCGTGGTAATCTAGGGTTCAGGCACAGTGAAGCAGATCGTCGTGCCTTTTCCCGGTCCTTCTGATTCCGCCCAGACCCTCCCCCCGTGCACCTCGATGATCCGCTTGACCGTCGCAAGCCCGATCCCGCTGCCCGGGACACCCGTATCAAGCCGCGTGAAGAGTCCGAAAATGCTGTTGATGTCTTTTGGCTCGATGCCAATCCCGTTATCCCGGACAAAAAATAAGGTATCCGGGCCCTCTGTACGCACTCCCACCTCAACTCTCGGCTCTTCCTGGTCGCCCATGAACTTGACGGCATTATCGATGAGATTGAGCATCACCTGCAGCAGGCGCTGCCGGTCGCCCATGACGGTGGGAAGGTTGCCGTGTATCACGAGGTCCACATTATGGCTGCGGATGGTGGCATCGAGCAGCTCTGCCGCTTCCCTTGCAACATCGGAGAAAGAGACCGGGAGCGGCGAATCGATGCTTTTTCCGCTCCGGGAAAGGGCAAGGAGCGTTGTGAGCAGCTCTTCCATCTTGTCTGCGGCGATTGAAATTTTTGAAATGTCAGCGTTCGCCCTGGTGAAATCGCCCGCTTCCATATCCTCCTTCAGCATGTCGAGGAACCCTTTGATGGTGAAGAGAGGGTTCCGCAGGTCATGGGAGACCGTGTGGGTGAACCTGTCAAGCTCGACATTCCTGAGTTTGAGTTCCCGGATGAGGTTCTCCCGCTGCTCTTCTGCAATTTTTTTGTCAGTGACGTCATTGATGCTGGAGAGGATATACTCCCTGCCCTGCACGACGATGATATCGGCCGAGAAGAGGCCGGTGATGGTCCGGCCCCCTTTTGTCCTGAAACGGTATTCCCTGCTGTACACCCTTGTACCTTCACGGAGGTCACGCACCACGGCATCACGGTCCCCCGTGTCGGCCCATAACTGAAGGTCGGGACTCTTCTTCCCCACCACCTCCGGCGGGCTGTAACCGGTAATGCGCGCGAACCCGTCGTTGACATCCAGTACCAGCCCGTCATCCATCCGGGTAATCGTGATCGCGTACGGAGAGGATCTGAACGCCTTCGAAAACTTCTCCTCGCTCTCGCGGAGCGACTGCTCGGTATGCTTGAGATCGGTGATGTCCTGCAGCAGGATCAGCCTGCCTTCCGGCTGGCCGCCCGGTGTGCGAAGTATCTCGACTGACCCCTGGAAATGCTGCGATGATCCCCCCGTATTCCAGGTGAGTTCGGTGCGGGTTTCTGTCTCCGATACACACAGTATGAGCAGGTCTGGATGAAGCGATGCAAGGTCGCTGATCTTCTTCCCAAGTGCAGGCTCAAGGGAGGTTGTGAGCAACGGGCTGGCTGCAGGGTTCAGGTCAATGATCCGGCCCTCTGTGTCCAGCACGATGACCGGGGCATTCAATGTCTCGATGATCCTGCTGCGTGCAACAGGGATGATGTCAAGGAACCGGTACCTGAAGAGTGCAACGGTATAGAGGATGGCAGGGATCCAGAGCAGGGCAGGGGCCATGTTCACTCCGGGAACCGGGGTTATGCCTGCGGTCCAGAGATAGTTGATCACGGTGGGAAAGGCGAGGGCAACGAGCAGGAGCAGGGTCTGGACCTCCCACACCGTGCGCGATTTCCTGCTCTCGTTGATGAGGATCAGTATCGCTGCGGCAAGCAGGATAAAGGAAAACATGGAATAAAATATGAAGAAAACCCCCTCGGTATACTGGAGGACCGGCATCGGTCCTGTGCTATTCAGGAAGAAATTGTACCGGAAGAGCGAGTGGAGGGGACTGGCGAGGGCGAGCACGGATGAGAGGACGGGAATCACAAGTATGGCCAGTGCCCAGTCCAGGCGAAGCCAGTCGGTCTTCTTCACGTAGGCGGTGACCAGCCACAGTTCGAGAACAGCAAAGTATGGCAGGAACAGGAACCGGAGGTTGTGATAAAAGACCTTGAGGGGAAGCGAGGTCGAGAGGAGTTCAAGCGTGTACAGGATTGCCCAGGCAGATGCGGCAAACATGATGAGCACATAGGGAGTGGCAGCAGGGACCCTTCCGACAAACCTCCTCCCATAGAATCCGAGGATGGCCATACTCACTCCCGACAACATCAGCATCAAGACGATGAAGTCTAATATCCACATGTTCCAGGTCCTTTTAGGCCGCTCCTTCATCCAGTACCGGGAGAGTGAAGCAGATCGTCGTGCCTTTTCCCGGCCCTTCCGATTCCGCCCATATCCTTCCGCCATGGAACTCGATGATCCGCTTCACGATGGCAAGGCCTATGCCAGTCCCCTCTGATCGCCCGTCCAGCTTCTCGAAGAGGCCGAAGATCTTCGAGAGGTAACGCGGCTCGATCCCTATCCCGTTGTCTTGCACGAAGAAGATCTTCTCTCCTCCCTCTTCCCTCATTTTGATCTGTATGAGGGGGTGCTCCTGCCCCCTCGTGAACTTGATGGCGTTCTCGATGAGGTTTGTGAATACCTCCCTCATGCGGGTGCGGTCCACGTTGACAACGGGGAGATCGGGAGAGATATCTACCTCCACTCCCGCGTTCCCGATGGGCCCGGCGAGGAGGTCTGCGGCCTCCTGTGCAATGATGTCTAGCCGGACTTTTTCGGATGGATTGACGAGCCGTCCAATCCTTGAGAGTTCGAGGAGGTCATTGAGGAGGTCCTGCATCCGGTCAGCAGCGCTGATGATCCTTTTGAGGTCATCGTGCAGGCGGGGCAGGTCACCTTTCTCTGCATCCTCATCAATGAGTTCTGCAAATCCCCTGATGGTGATGAGCGGGCTTCTCAGGTCGTGCGAGACGGTGTAGGTGAAGCGCTCAAGCTCGGCATTCTTCTGCTCGAGTTCCCTGACAAGTGCGTTTTGCCTCCGGTCCGCCTCCTTCCTTGCACTGATGTCCCTGCACCCGCCGTAGAGCCGGTGGAAGGTGGGGTCTTCGGGATCGGTGACGCACTCGGCAAACGAGGCGAGCCAGACAATCCTCCCGTCGCGATGGCGTATCCGGATCTCGGACCGGGACGATTCTCCCGGCAGCAGGCCGACCACATTCTGGTCAAAGACAGGAAGGTCTTCTTCGATGACGAGGGGACGCCAGCATGTCAGGATATGGATCTCCCCCTGGGTATAACCCGTGATTGTCTCCACCGCGCCGGTCAGCCAGTCGATACAGAAGGCCCCTCCCGGGGATTTCCTGCAGGAATATGCAAAGTCCGTGATCAGCCCGGATATATGGCGGAATGTATCCTCGCTCCGTCGAAGTGCCTTTTCAGCCGCTTTCCGGAACGTGACATCCCTTATGGTTCCCATGAACGCTTTTTGCGCGTTTTCCCGGTCGCGGAGGGGGACTGCCGTGATCAGGGTGTCGATAACGGTTCCGTCCTTCCTCCTCAACCGCATGGGGTGCTCTTTGACAAAACCCTCCCGCGCGATGACTGCGAGGAACTCGTCCCTCTCCAGTGGATCCGCGTAGAGCTGCGGGACCGGCAGCGCCATCAGTTCGTCCCGGGTCGGGTACCCGAACATCTCGAGCGATGTATCGTTGAAGTCCAGCCATTTCCCTTCCGGGGTCGTGATGAACACCGAGTCCCGCGATGTGGTGAAGAACTCCCGGTACCGCTCCTCGCTCTCCTTTAATGCCTGTTCCGCTGCTTTCCGCCCGGTGATGTCCTGCCCCTGGGCGATCGTCGCGATCACGGTCTTCCCGTCTTCGCTATAGAGCGTCGCCGAGTTCCACAGGACGACCCTTTCACTCCCATCTCTCCGGAGAATCGGGATCTCCACGGTTTCCCATCGCTCGCCGGCCATCGCCTGGTGCAGGTACTCCATCGAGCGCTCCCGCGTCCGTTCAGGGAAGAGTACGCTGACCGGCTTTCCAGTCACGGTATCCGATGTGCAGCCGGTGAGTCGTTCGAACGCATTGTTGAACCGGGTGATCCGGAATCCTGGGTCCCAGACGATGATCGGGGCGTTCGCGTAATTGATCAGGTTGTCGAGGTACTCGTTGGTCTCCCGGAGCCTGGCTTCCGCCGCTTTCTGCGCCGTGATATCGACGATCGAACCCTCGATTATGTCCCTCTCCCTGTTGTAAAGGGCTGAGAACTGCCCCCAGAACAGTCGCCCCGTCGACTGGTTCCTGAACCTGACCACGTGATATTCAATGGCGCCCTTTTCCTTCAGGATCCTGCCTATCTCTTCCCTATCTGAAGGATCGACGTAGAGCGCGAGCACATCCTTTCCGATTGCCTCGCTGGCGGAGGGAAAGCCGAACAGTTCGCAGAACCGCTGGTTGCAGGCGATCACGGTGGCATGTTCAAGGCTGGTTTCAAAGAGCCCGACCTGGGCATACTCGTACAGGTCCCGGTATTTCCGTTCGCTCTCGCGAAGTGCGATCTGGCTCTTTGCGAGCTCCTCGTAGTTTGCCTGGAGTTCCTCCTGCGTTGCAGTGATCTCCTCGTAGGCAGCCTCGAGATCGGTACGTTTCCTCTCGAGCGCATCTCTCGCGGCATGCCTCTGCAGGTGCGTCCAGAATCCCTGCATGAGGAGCATCATCTGATCGATGTCGGTCTCTGTGTAATCAGCCTCCTTGTTTGCCACTGCGCTGACCATCACAACCCGCTCCCCGTCAAGGACAGGGACTGCTGCGAACCTGGTGATCTGGACATGCCCGGCAGGAAACCCTTTCTTTGCCGGGTGCGGAGCCGGGTAATCGTTGAGAATGACCGGCTTTTTTGTCCGGACCGCCTCAGCCCAGATGCCGGCCTCTGCAATTGGGAAGTGGAGGGGCACCCCGGCCACCGCACATTCTTCCATGACCGAACTCGACCAGGCCGCCAGGTGAAAGACTGTCTCGTCCGGGGACATGCTCCCGATGAACGCAAGCGAACTCCCCGTAAGATGGCATGCAGCGTCCAATACGTAATCGGCAATCTCCTTCTCGCTCGCGGCCTCCATCTCCGAGATATGCACAAGGGCATCGAGGCGTTCGCGGTTGACCTGCTCTTCTCTTGCCCTTCCAGCCTCCGTGCGATACAGCGAACGGTAGTAGTGTTTCTGCCTCCGCTGCCAGGCCCAGCCTGTGACGACCAGCACGCTCGCAAGAATCCCGGCGGCGAGTGAGAAGATGAGCAGGGACTGCGCTGCCCACCCCGAGAATGCCTCCCCACGGTCAACCTTTGCGACAATGTGCCAGGGGGTGCCACGCACAGGTTCCAGCACCGAGATGACCTCGACCCCGCGGTAATCGGTGCCCTCGAATGCCCCTGTCTCCCCAAGGACCGCCATCACCGCGGGAAACTCGGTCTCGCTCAGGGGGATGGTGAGGTTGAGCGCCGTGTGCTGCTGGAAACGAAGGTCATTGAGGAAAAGGACGTGATCGCCCTGCCGTTCGACCAGCAGTGTCTCGGCGCTCCTGCTCGGAACCGGCCATGACTGGACAAGCGGGTACAGGAACCGTTCGGGATCGATCGAGAGGATGACTGCTCCGACCGGCTCTTCCTTTCCGTCACTCTCAACGAGGAGGGGCGCGACCATGTCAATGTGCGGGTGGGAGGTGCCGGGAAGGAGGTGGAGATCGGTCATGAACGCCTCCCCTGTCTGAAGCGATTCTTTCAGGGCGGTGAGGGCCTCCGGGGCAAGGGTTGTGGTATTGGGATCGAGACTAATACGAATGGTTCCCCCGGGGTCTACAAGGAGGACATTGTGGTAGTGGACCGATTCGTTGACTTCCCTGAACCGTTCAAGGATCTTCTCTTCGCTTTTCGGGTCCGGAGAGGAGAGATAATCGTCGACACCCTCGATAAAAAACCCGCTTGCGGAGAGAGTCCGGGCATCGTGCAGCCTGTCTTCCCTCCACCGCGCAATCTCGTCAGCCTTCAGGGTGCTGATCGAGATGAGTTCCCCTGTGACAGTCTCTCTTGCCTGCTTTTCCTGCGACTGGTAAAAAATTACCCCCGCGGCAAGGATAAGGAGGATGAGCAATGCAGCACCGGTGAAAAGCCAGATGCGCGTCCCTTTCTGGCTCTCGTCAACGGGTGTCACCTTGCTCACGCTCCCTGTACGGGTGTGCCTGAAAGATCGGTGCGGCTTTTCTTTCCCCCGCCTCCCGGGAGAGCCCGGTTCGCATCCCAGGCGGCCATCATGCTGACGGGGACCGCTGGCATTCCTCCCCCACCTGCTCTAAAAGACCTTCGCCCCTAAGGATGGTGGCAGTCCGGTGAAACATCGCATTTGCTCCTCTGTAAAGGAGTGCAATAAATAACCCTCGCGACTGGAGGAAGAGCCCTTCCGTTTCCCATCGCGTTTCGCCAGAGACACAAAAGATATGGAGACTGCTGGCGGGCATCCGGGGTTCCATGCGAATATCATCAATGACTGAGAACTGCTGATATATAAGTATAGAGATTTGCAGGGGAAGGACGGAAATTCCGGCTCTGCACCGTCCATCCGGGCCCGGTTTCTGCCTATCCCCTGAATCTCCCTGTTCCGACGTACTCCAAGAGAATTGTTGATATACACGGTGCACAAATGAACCAGATAACGAATTCTCCATGCCCACTGCACGAATAATGGTCGTCGAGGACGAACAGATTGTAGCCGAAGATTTGAGGCATGTGCTTAACGGGATGGGATACAGGGTGGTGGGGATCGCTGGTTCGGGCGAGGATGCAGTCCGCATGGCCCGCGAGACAATGCCGGACCTCATCATGATGGACATCTCCCTTGCAGGCCCTATGGACGGCACCGAGGCTGCCGGAAAGATCGCGGCATTCCACGATGCTCCTGTCATCTACCTCACCGCATTTGCCGATTCCGCGATCATCGAGAAGGCAAAGGTGACCCGCCCGTACGGGTACATACTGAAACCGTACGAGGAGAGGGAGATAAAGACAGCAATCGAGATATCGCTCTATACGCACGACCTCCACAGGAAGATCGCCGAGAGCGAGGAGCGATACCGCGGATTTGTCCAGAACTTCCTTGGAATCGCCTACCGGAGGAGGGCCGACTTTTCCCCGGAGTTCTTTCAGGGGGCCGTCGAGGCAATATCCGGGTATACGGAAGCAGAACTGCTCGCGAATACGCCTGCGTGGGAAGACCTGATCCACCCTGCCGATGCGGACCGCATCAGGCTGCACAACATTGAGATCTCTCAGACGGGATCAGGGAGTGCGACGAGGGACTACCGTATTGCCAAAAGAGACGGGAAGATTGCCTGGGTGCACGAATTGATCAGGGTAATCCCGGAAATCGACGGCTCAACGCACGCCATCCTCGGTTCTATCTACGATATCACCGAGCAAAAAGCAGCGGAGGATGCGCTCCAGGCTATGAACCAGGAGCTGGAAGAGAGGGTGAGGCAGCGGACCCTCTCTCTCCACCAGCAGGTGGAATTTCTCCAGCAGTTGATCGATACCATCCCAAGCCCGATCTACTATAAAAATCCATCCTGCGTCTATCTTGGGTGTAATGCTGCGTTTGAGAGCTACGCCGGGCTGTCGAGATCGGCGATTGTCGGCAGGACCGACAACGAGATATTCCCCCCCGACTTCGCGGCGCTTACCAGGGAAAAGGACCGGTTCCTCCTGGACCACCGTGGGATACAGGCATACCAGGCAAAGTTTCCACATGCCGACCATTTCACGCGTCATATCCTTGTAAAAAAAGCAACCTACCACGACAGCGAGGGGAAGATCGCCGGCTTCATAGGGGTGCTCGTGGATATCACCGACAGGATACGGGCCGAAGAGCAGGTGCGGGAGAGCGAGAGGCGGTTCCGGGCACTGGTCCAGGACCAGACCGACCTGATCTTCAGGTTCCTCCCAGACAGGACCATACTCTTCGCGAACGAGGCTTTTCTCTCGTACTTCGGGAAGAGTTCCGAGGACGTTACAGGGTTCATCTTCCGCCTTCCGATACACCCGGATGACCTGGAGGACGTGCAGGCCCATTTCGCCTCCCTCTCCCCTCCGCACCCAGTCAGCACCACCGAATTCCGGTGCCTGCGAAACGGAGATGAGATCAGGTGGCAGCAGTGGATCGACAGGGCATTCTTCGATGAACGGGGGACAGTCGTCGAGTACCTCTCCGTAGGGAGGGACATCACCGAGAAGAAAGAGATCGAGCGGCGCGAGCGCGAGGCCTACCAGCAGATCGAGAAGAACATGCAGCAGTTTGCCACCTTAAACGACCAGATCAGGAACCCGCTCTCCGTGATCGTGATGCTGGCAGGGTTTGGGTCAGACGAGAATTCCCAGAAGATCCTGGAGCGGGCAAGGGATATCGACTCGATCCTCGACCGCCTTGACACCGGATGGCAGGAGTCAGAAAAGGTCAGGAAATTCCTCAAGAAGCATTACGGGATCGGCGGAGGCGAGTGAGGGGGGGCATTCCTTGCGCCCACCCTGATACTACCCCCCCTCTTTTAGGTCAGGTCAGGTGACGATGCATCTTTCATCAGGAGAAGCAGGTTCTTCGCCTCGGCACCCTCTTCCCTGATGATCCCTGCTTTCAGGGAGACAGTTCTCATCTTTCCGCTCTTCATGGTGATCAGCGCCAGCGACGGCAGGTAATACATGGCATCTAGCGAGAGGACCCGCTGGAGAGTGTCATCTCCACTCCCTTCCTTCTTCGATGGTGCAATGTTCAGAAGGGCGAACACGTTCTTTCCTGCAACCTCCTCGGCCCCGTATCCCGTGAGGATCTCCGAGGATGGGTTCGCAAAGACGATGCGGTTGTGGAGGTCGATGATGTACGCGCATTCGGGGCTCCTGGTGAGATGCAGCTCGAGTTTCTCCCGTGCGCTCCCGATCTTCTCCTTCAGCCGCCGCTTGTAAATCGCGAACTCAATGTTGGAGTACAGTTCCCGCGGGTTGAATGGCTTCACCAGGTAGCTGTGGCTCTCGGTTTTAAGCGCACGGTTGAGTGTCTCTTCATCCGCATACGCAGTCAGGTAGATCACGGGGATGTCAGTGACCCGGTTCAGCTCCTCTGTCGTCTGGATACCGTCAATGTCCCCTTTGAGGTGGATATCCATCAGGATCACGTCAGGCTGGGTCTCGAGTGCCAGTGTGATCGCCTCTTTCCCGGTGATCGCGATGCCGGTGATAGTGTATCCCATCTTCGAGAGCGTCGATTTCAACGAGAGCGCCACTACCCCCTCATCCTCGACAATCATCACTTTCTTCTGCACCATGGCGTGAACTCCTGTACGAGATAGTCTCTTGCGGATGAGATAGATAAAATGGACGTTTCCTTCACCAGGTATCCGTGGGTAATTTTATCAGCACAGAACCCGCGATGAAGAATAAGGCATTCTGCATCTGTTGCGGTGTACACAAGGAGCGCGGGGCATGAGAGAGATTTCAAGGATGAACCTGGCAATTTTCCTGATCACCGCGGTGATCACCTTTGCGATTGTGCTGACCACCATCTTCAGCCTCAAAAGCGGGATCTACGATATCTTCCCCTACTTCTACATCATCCCGGTCATCCTGATCGCATACTCCAATCCCAGGCTCGGCGTCTATTTCACGATTGTTCTTGGCTGGATCTATCTCTCCCTTGTGTACCTCTACGGCCCCTTCGATATAAGGCTCTACGCGACCAGCAGCGCCTGGTTTTACATCTTCATCACGCTCGGCGTGGTGATCTCTGCATTTTCAAACGAGATTGCAAAAGAGCGGAAATTCCGCGATATCTTCCTCAACTCGCAGGCAGGTATCTTCACCTTCAGGCCGGGGGACCAGTTGATCAGGGTAGCCAATACCCAGGTGGCTTCCCTCCTTGGATACACTCCAGAAGAGATGCAGAATCTTCACATCGCAGATATCATACCCGACACCGAAGAGATGAGTGGATTCTTCCAGAAGCTCGAGAACGAGGGCAAGATAAGCGATGCCGAAGTCACCCTGCAGAAGAAGGATGGCAGCAGGGTATGGGTCCTGATCACCGCGTCCCGGACCTCGGGGGACCAGGTGATCTGCTCGGCCGTTGACATTACCGAGCGGAAGCGGATCAAGGACGAGCTCCGGTACACCGAGATCCATTACCGCGCCCTCTTCGACAGTGCCGGGGATGCCATCATCATCCACGACTTCGAAGGGAATATCTTCGAGGCAAATGCAATCGCGAGCGAGCAGTCTGGATACTCGAGGCAGGAACTCGAACAGATGCACCTCTCAGACCTGGACATCCTGCCTGCACGCGAGGCTGCCGGGACATGGGTCCAGGAGATACGAAAAAAAGGCATCTCCATCCGCGAGACACTCCTCAAAACCCGCGAAGGAGCGACCATACCGGTCGAGATCAGCAGTAAGGTAATCGAGTACTACCGGTCCCCGGCGGTCATCACCATCATCAGAGACCTCCGGGCCCGCAAGGAGGCGGAGAATGCGTTGCGGGAGAGCGAGAGGCGCTACCGGATGATCGGTGACCTGATCCCCTTCGGAGTCTGGATCACCGACGCCGGCGGGACGCTCCCCTACGCTTCGCAATCGTTCCTGGATCTCATCGGGATGACGCTCGATGAGTGCCGGAGGAACGGCTGGATGAAAAAGCTCCCGGTCGAACAGCGTGAATCCACCCGGAATGACTGGAAGCAGTGCGTCGAGACAGGCTGCTTCTGGGACTACGAGTACCGGATCGTCGATCGGCAGGGAACCGAGCACTTCATCCTGAGCAGGGGGGCACCAATGAGGGATGCCTCGGGCAGGATCGTCTCGTGGGTTGGCATCCATTTCGATATCTCGCAGCGCAGGCGGTACGAGAACCGCCTGGAGGCGTCCCTCCGGGAGAAGGAGGTGATCATAAAGGAAGTCCACCACCGGGTCAAGAACAACATGCAGGTCATCTCGGGGTTCCTGCAGCTCCAGACCAACTACCTCACAGACCAGGAGTCAATCGAGAAACTCGAGGAGTGCCAGATGCGGGTAAAGACGATGGCGCTCGTCCACGAGAAGCTTTACCAGTCCAAGTATCTCGGGTTCATCAACACCCGGGACTATATCCAGAGCCTCATCTCCGACCTGATGAACTCGTACCTGCTCAGGTCCGACATCTCGATCGAGCAGGACATCGACGATGTCAATATCAATCTCGACACCGCCATTCCCTGCGGCCTGATCCTGAACGAGCTCCTCACCAATGCCCTCAAGTATGCATTCAATGGAAGAGAATCCGGCACCATATCGGTCAGCCTGCACCTCAACCCCGACCACCGCTTCTCCCTCGATATCAGCGATGACGGTGTCGGGCTCCCGCCCGGACTGGATATCGCGCAGGCGCCGACCCTGGGGCTGCAGCTGGTGACAGTCCTTGTCCGGCAGATAGGCGGCGAGATGCAGGTCGGGGGTCCCCCGGGGACCAGTTTCCACATCAGTTTTCCCGAGAAGTTCTGATGGGTGCATGGCCCGGACAATCTCTCATGGGGCCTTCCTTCGATGGCACTGCACCCCGGTCTTCATGAATCACACCCCTGCATATCCTGGCACCGGGGCCTCGTTGGAGGGGGAGCCTGGAAAGAAACAATAGGTTCAATTTCGTCCCTGTCGTAACCTTTCATCACAGATGGGCAGATACCATGCATATCCATGTCGAGGGAGTCGCCGGGCTCCCCATCATACATAAGGGAGATGACCTCCTGGCCTTAATCTGCGAGAAGGTCGTGTTCGCCGATGGAGACATCCTCTGCATCGCGTCATCGGTCTATTCGAAGGCAAAGGGGTACACGAAGATACTCTCCGATATCACGCCGACGGAGAGGGCCGTCCGAATCGCGGGAAAAACGAAGGAGGACCCGCGGTTCATCCAGGCTGTGCTCGATGCCTCGACCGATGTCCTGCTCGAATACCCCTTCGTCCTCTCCGAGGTCTCTTGCGGTCATATCGGTGTCCGTGCCGGGGTCGACCAGAGCAACATCGAGGATGGCATGCTCATCCTCCTCCCGCCGGACCCCATGGCCGCTGCAGCCGGGGTCAGGGAGGCTGTCCAAAAGATCACCGGGAAGACGGTCGGCGTCATCATCACCGATACCTGCGGGCGGTCCTTCCGGAGGGGCCAGACTGGTCACGCGATCGGGTGGAGCGGCATGACAGCGATCCGGGACTTCCGGGGCGATACCGACCTCTTCGGCCACGTCCTCAAGATCACCGAAGAGGCAGTGGTTGACGAGATCGCAGGCTTTGCCAATTTCGTGATGGGGGAGAGCAACAACGGCGTCCCTGCCGTGGTCTTCCGGAACTGCGGGACCTGGACCGGCCATGATGACCTCTATTTCCGCCCGGATGAGGATCTTACCAGGGCGATGCTGAAGAAGGAGACCGGCTGATCCTGCACGGGATGACATCCCCTTTTTCCAGTTTCAATGTCATTTCCAAGAGATTTTTCTTAGTCGTCCCAGGATAGGACATCCTCGCACGGATTGGATAGTCGAGATAAAAAGATGCTTCAGGCCACCCTATATAAAGGGGGAACCTTGAGCACGAAAACAACGGTGTTCGAATGCTGCGGGTGGGACAAGGAACAGAGTGTTTTATGCTGTCCTTTTTCTCACCGCGCAAATAATCGCCCCTGCGA
>MVQD01000056.1 GCA_002067095.1 Methanoregulaceae archaeon PtaB.Bin056 | reverse complement strand
CGCCAAGCAGTTCCCCTGGAACAGCGCGGAGGAGATCTTCGAAGAGATCCGGAAAGTCACCCCCTCCTATGCAGGCATGAGCTACGCGAGGCTGAACAAGCCCGAGGCCGCCCACTGGCCCTGCCCAACCCCCGAGCACCCCGGTACCCCGATCCTGCACCGTGAGAAGTTCGCCCACCCCGACGGCCTGGGACAGTTCTTCGCCGTGCCCTACAAGCCCCCGGCAGAGGTCCCCGACGCCGAGTACCCGTTCGTGCTGACC
The DNA here is from genome assembly GCA_002067095.1 of Methanoregulaceae archaeon PtaB.Bin056. GTDB lineage: Archaea > Halobacteriota > Methanomicrobia > Methanomicrobiales > Methanospirillaceae > Methanolinea_A. Next base: position 16,054 of record MVQD01000056.1, on the reverse strand, counting down.
ACCGGCCGCTGCCTCTGGCACTGGCACACAGGGACCATGACCCGCAGGTCCGAGTCGCTCGAGGCCGAAGAGTCAACCGGGTGGATCGAGATCAACCCAGAAGACGCGAAAGCGCTCGGCATCAAGGACAAGGAGATGGTCAAGGCCACTACCCGGCGCGGCACCGTCAACGTCCCCGCCCGCGTGACCCCCGACATCATGAAGGGTGTCATGTTCATGCCGTTCCACTTCAAGGAGTGCGCCGCAAACGTCCTCACCAACAACGCGCTTGACCCCATCGCCAAGATCCCGGAGTTCAAGGCCTGTGCGGTCAAGGTTGAGAAGATCAAGGAGGGGAACTAGATGTCAAAGAAAGGTGACATGTTCTATGCATGGACCCCCGATGCCGAGCTCGCCAAGAAGGCGGAGTGCGGAGGCGCCGTCTCCGGACTGCTGAAGTTCATGCTCGAGAAGAAGATCGTTGACGCGGTACTCGCGGTAAAGAGGGGCCAGGACATCTACGATGCCGTGCCGACACTCATCACGGACCCTGCCAAGATCAACGAGGCTGCCGGTTCGCTCCACTGCGGTACCTTGCTCATGTCGAAGATCGTAAAGAAGTTCCTTGATGGCGCCAGCAACCAGAAGATCGCCATCACCGTCAAGGGATGCGATGCGATGGGCCTCTACGAACTCGCCAAGAGGCAGCAGGTGAACCTTGACAATGTCGTCATGATAGGAGTGAACTGCGGAGGCACGGTCAGCCCGGTGATGGCCCGGAAGATGATCAGGGAGAAGTTCGGCGTTGACCCGGACACCGTTCACAAGGAGGAGATAGACAAGGGGCAGTTCATCATCGAGTACGAGGGCGGCCACAAGGGAATCAAGATCGACGACCTCGAGGACGAGGGGTATGGCCGCCGCTCCAACTGCCGCCGCTGCAAGATGAAGGTCCCGCGGCAGGCAGACCTTGCGTGCGGGAACTGGGGTGTAATCGGCGACAAGGCCGGGAAGGCCACCTTCGTCGAGGTCTGCAGCGAGAAGGGTGCCGGCATCCTTGACCAGGCCGTCAAGGCAGGGGCCATAAAGACCGAGCCCGCTGACCCAAAAGGGGTCGAGATGCGCGTCAAGGTCGAGAACGCCATGCTCAAGCTCGGCGACAAGTGGCGCGAGAGAGACTTTGCGTCCCTTGGAACCGGCCGCGAGCGCCTGAAGAAGATCCTCGCCGACACCTCCCGGTGCATCAAGTGCTACCAGTGCATCGAGAACTGCCCGATCTGCTACTGCGTTGAGTGCAGCACCAAGAAGCCTCACTTCGTGACACCGGGGCAGGTCCCGCCGAGCTTCATGTTCCACCTCATCCGGTTCGCCCACATCGCCGACTCCTGTATCAACTGCGGACAGTGTCAGGAGCTCTGCGCGATGGACATCCCGAACTCCCTGCACATGCACGCCCAGCAGGTCGAGCTCGAGAAGATGTTCGGCCACGTGCCCGGCGTCGACATGAAACTCCCGCTGCTGGCACTCGTCGAGGAGCGCGAGGAGCGCGACCGGCTTGCCGCAACGGGAAGCGACCAGATCTTCAATATATTCAAGTAAATACACTTTTTTTCCTTTTTCCTGGTTGCTCTGGAAGAACGCGACGAGGCAGCCGAGCTCTTTTCTACAGGCTGGCATGTTGCTTCCTGAGAGATCGAATAATAGTTGCAGGTTTGCTGAAATGAGCATAATAAGGCGAAAAAGAATCGACAGGACGGGTAAGAAACGCGCTCTTAAATAGGGACATGGAGTATCATAGTGGTGGAGGATTTGATTCGAATGACTCCAGAAGAGTATAAAAAGATCATCGCAAATGCCATCGACCGCGAAGTGGAAGCCTATACCTTCTACAAGACGGTTGCAGACAAGGTCAAGGACGCAAACCTCAAGAAGCTCTTCCTCGAGCTTGCAGGCGAAGAGACAAAGCACCGCGAGTTTTTGCAGGGGCTCCTCTCAAAGGACGTAAAGTCCCTCAAGTTCTCGGCGACCAGGGACTACAAGGTCGGGGACAACATCAAGACCCCGGCGCTGACCCCGGACATGAAGCCGGTCGACGGTCTTGTAGTCGCCATCAAGAAGGAGCTCGAGGCGATGCAGATGTACACGGCGCTTGCAAACAACAGCGAAGATGCCGCACAGAAGAATATGTTCATGGAGCTTGCCAGCATGGAGCGGGGCCACAAGACCCGTCTCGAGGAGATCTACGTCAATACGGCATTCTCCGAGAGCTGGTAAGACCCCGGTCCACATTTCTTTCTTTTTTCTCCTGTCGTTGCCCTTCACCACTCCGGATCACGCCAGTCATCCTGCCCGGGCAGAGAAGATATCCCCTCTTACTGATGTGATCCATGGTTCAACAGTGATATTGTCCTGATCCTTTTTCCCATATACAACATCCACAGGCAGGCAGGGCCGCCGTCACCCTGCCATCTCCATTCCATCATTCGAAATGGGTATCAGAGGGGATGTCCTTGGTATCCCACCAGACTCAGGATTTCGCGTCCCGGGCCTTCTTCCTCTGAGTGCGAAAATAATAGCCAACCCCAATCAGGATGACAACGATGAGACTTAAATAGACCGGGTTTGAGAGAATGGCATCAACCCCGGTCCTCTCCACAACCCTCACCCGGATCTTCATTGGGTCGGATATGAGGCGGTTGTCGAGGGCGTCGCGGTATCTCACCTCGGATTCAAGGCCGTACTCCTTCGCGGTCGCAGTCTTGTCGACCGACAGGGTGAAGTATGCCACTGCCTCCTCCCCCGGTGCAAGGTCCCCAAGCGACGCAGTGTCCCTCGCCAAAGTGAAGGGGTCGACGGCCACGATGCGTGCCTGGGCGCTCCTGACCGTCACGGGACCGCTATTCCTGAACGTGATCCCGATCTCCCTCGTCCCTCCCCGCGGGATAGAAAGCTCTTCGGTGATTACCTCAAATTCGATTTCGCCAAGTACCGGCACCCCGATGACGACAGGATCGGTGACGACCGGATCGCCCTGGGGATCAAGATACTCGACCACGACATCGAGCGGGTAGGACGCCGCCTGGGCCCGCTCATCGATCCGTATCTTAAACCTGCTTTGGACTTCTGATCCCGGAGCACACGTTCCTATGTACGCACTCCCAGATACCGGGACCACCGGGCTCTCCTCGTGCCGTTCTATCCTTGCAGTGCACTCCTTTCCTGCAAGGGACCCCTCGTTTTTGATGGTGACTGCAAGATCACCCTCGTTTCCTGCGGTCAGTTCCCCTGCCTGGACATCGACGACCACAATGCTGACGCGGGGGGTGACCCTGACCTGGAGCGGGACGACCGCCACCGTGTCCTTGTATACGTAGGCCATTGTCCCTGTCCCGCGCTGTTCAGCAAAAGAGAGGTACGAGTACTGGAGCGTGAGCGGGAGGCTGTAGGTCCCTCCCGTGGCATTCTTGAGGACTTTGACCTGGAATGGTACCTCCACCCGCGAATTCGGGGGGATGTCCCCTGCCATCTGGGGGTCGGTCCGCACCAGGAGTGGCGCTTCCCCTGCCCCGAGTCCGACCCGAACGAGCCTTGCAGTGGAAGGCTGGTCGTCGGGTGCGATCCGCTCCTGCGGGACCATCTTGAAATCCGGGATCCCCCGGTTCTCTATCACAACCGCCAGGAGTGCGTCGCTCCCGGGCAGAAACTCGTGTTGTCCCTGGATGGACGCGGTGAGGACCGGTTCCCCCCCGGGGTATTCCACGCCCGCCATGGCAGGCGCAGGGACCAAAAGGAGCCCTGCACACATGACGAGGATGACGAGGGGGTGAAGCCGACAATTTGTTGTCATTTTAATAACAACAATTTGCCAATGGCCTTATTTATACCTATTGAGATGGCGGCAAGGTCAGGGGAGGGTCCTATGTCCCACCGGCCTTTCTCGCCGGCCCCCGCGCGGGTGTTGTGGGTGGTGGCGCCACCCGCCCCGCTTCACGCGTACCCTGAAACGTCGTAATTGATCTCGGTCGAGTGCGCCAGGCACTCCTGGCCGTCTTTCAACCGTTCATCTATCATCTTTTTAAGGAGTGCGGGATAGACCGCTCCCACCATGTCAGAGACCGGTCTTCCGCTGCAGAAGAACTTGAAGGTCGGCGTGCTCCGGACGCCGAACCGCTCCGCCGTCCACTGGCTCACAGTGATGTCGACCCGTGCAAAGAGTACGGTCCCCCCATACTCGCGTGCAAACTCCCGCACGTACGGCTCCATCGTCCTGCAGTGGGGACAGGTAGGACTGTAGAACATCACCAGCACAGGGACCTGGCTCTTTTCTACCGTGTTCTCCCACGTGCGATCAGTCACTTCGATCAGGTCTCCCCCTTCCATCGTCTCTCTCCCGGGTGTGAGGTTGCAGGCAGGTGGTAATATAGGTTGGCCCGTGTTCGGGGCACAACTTATTTTCAGATCATGTCCTCTACCAGCACATTGATCACATTCTCGGAGATATCCCCGGCGTATTCTCCCGCGCGCCGGATGCTCTCGGCGATGTACCGGAGGGGCACCGCGACCTCGGGGGGGCGGTCCATCGAACGGGAGCAGATGTCCTGGCAGAGCCGCTCAAGGACCTCCACCTGCTCGATGTTTGCATGCGACTCCCTGATATCGGCCTTGAAGAACGAGACGATGCTCCGGTCGAAGATGGAGAGGGATTGTGCCGCGGCCTTCCGTACCACTTCCGCCAGTTCCGGGCCGAGGCTTCCCGGAGGGATCGCCTGGGCCTGCTCGACATACCTGACCGCGTGGTCCCCGATCCGCTCGATGATCCTGCTGATGATGTAGGTGTTCACGACACTGGAGGGGGACACCCCCATCTTCCTGGCGAGGCTTGCGTTCTTGAGGATGATGTTTGTCTGCCGTGCCACCAGCCAGTGAAGGCGGTCCACGTCGTTGTCCCGTGCAATCACGTCATGTGCGAGGGCCCTGTTCCCCGACTCGAGCACCGTCAGGGCGTCCATGTACATGTTCTTGACGATCACGTACATCCGCTTGATGGTATTCTCAAACGGCATCTCCGCGGGGTTCAGGAGGTCCTTGAAGAGGACCGACGAGTCTGTCTCTTCCACCACCTCGGGCCCTATCGTCATCTGGGTGAACTCCCTCACGACCATCCGGATCGAGGCCGGGAGGCGGTTCTTCGACGTGATCGCAATCGAGGAGTAGCCTGCGATATAGCAGCCGATCAGGAGCCGGAAGAGATACACCGGGTCGTTTATGGCGGTCACATCAAAAGTCTTCGAGCGCTGGGCAGGGGTCTCGGAGAGATCCCTCGTCACGAGGAGGGTCCCGTCCGGCTGGGTCACGAGGCCGAGGGGATCGTTCTTCTTCACGTTCTGCTTCTCCGCCCATTCCTTGGGGAGGGTGATGACAAACGACGACCCGCCAGTGACCTGTACCTTTCGAATCTCCATGGCTCTGCCCCTGCCTCTTTTCTATACTCCTCTATGCCTCACAATATATTATATATATACATATAGTCTCCATCGAAAAAGGGTAAACCAAAGTCGCGCAAATTTTTTCTTCGAACAGTATGCCTGATTCACACACCAGCATGTTTTCTGCCGCCGTTCTTGCGGTGATCCTCGCGGCTGCGCTCGTTGTATGCGGCTGCACGCAGCCGCAGGAGGGGGGGCCGCAGGCCCACGGACAGAGGATCGAGTCTCTTTCCATCACCGGGTCAACCACCGTGCTGCCCGTCGCCCAGGCCGCAGCCGATGCCTACATGAATACCCGCGGGGATGTCGACATCCGTGTCAGCGGGGGCGGTTCCAGCGTGGGCATCCAGTCCGTAGGCGAGGGGACAGCCGATATCGGGATGTCTTCCCGTGACCTGAAATCCGAGGAGAAGGCGAGGTATCCCGGCCTCGTGGCCACGGTGATCGGAAACGACGGGATTGCAGTCATTGTGCACCCAAGCAATTCGGTGGGGCCGCTCTCACTTGACCAGGTGAAGGGCGTGTACCAGGGGTCCTTCACCAACTGGAAGGAACTCGGCGGGCCCGACCTTGAGATCGTGGTGGTGGGACGGGACAGCGCGTCCGGGACCAGGGAATTCTTCCACGAGAAGGTGATGCAGAAGGAGGACTTCGTGCGCACACAGCTTGAGAAGAACTCGAACGGCGCCGTGAAGCAGACAGTCATGCAGACGCCGGGGGCAATCGGGTATGTCGGCCTCGGGTACGTGGACGCGACCACAAGAGCGATCCCGATCATGGTCTCCGGCTCCCCTGTCGAGCCTTCCGTCGAACACGTCCTTTCAGGGAAGTACCCCATCGCAAGGCCGCTTCTCATGGTTACGAAAGGGGAGGCGTCGGGGCCTGCAAAGGAGTACCTCGCGTTCCTTACCGGGCCTTCCGGCCAGGCGATCCTTGTCGAAGAGGGATTCGTTCCCCTTGCGTAGGGCCACGGACCCTCCCCTCTCGTTTTGAGAATGCGCCATGACTGTGCCCGAAATGTCGACGGGGGTATTCCGCCACGGGGGGATGGCACGGGCGAAGGAACGCATCATAGGGCTCCTCTGGTTCGCCTGCGCCATCTTTTCCGTCGCAGTCATCCTCTTCATCCTCGCATTCCTCCTCTATGACGGGTTCCCGATCTTCGTCCAGGCCAACCTCTTGGAGATGCTCACCGGCACGGTCTGGAACCCCACCGGCACTCCCCCCCTGTACGGGCTCCTCCCGCTGATCGCAGGCACCCTGCTCGTCATGGCAGGAGCTATGGCAATGGCCGTCCCCCTCGGTATAGGGAGCGCGATCTACATCTCAGAACTTGCACCCGCCCGCGTGAAGGCCATCGCCAAGCCCGCCATCGAGCTCCTCGCAGGGATCCCGTCCGTCGTGTACGGGTTCTTCGGCCTGATCGTGCTCACCGACTGGATACGGGTCACTTTCGGCGTCCCCACGGGCGAGTCCTGGCTCGCGGGATCCATCCTGCTCGGGATCATGTCGCTTCCCACCATCATCAGCGTCTCCGAGGATGCCATCACCTCGGTCCCCCGCGAGTTCCGGGAAGGCAGCCTCGCGCTCGGCGCAACCCGCTGGCAGACCATATCCAGGGTCGTCGTCCCCTCTGCGGTCTCGGGGATCACCGCGGCGGTCATCCTCGGCATGGGGAGGGCGATAGGAGAGACCATGGCGGTCCTGATGGTGACAGGGAACGCGGCCATCATCCCCGACCCACTCTGGAACGTCCTCTCGCCAGTCAGGACGCTGACCGGGACGCTCGGGATAGAGATGGGAGAGGTTGCCATCGGCAGCACGCACTACCACGCGCTCTTCGGGGTCGCCGTGGTGCTCCTCGTGATCACCCTTATGGTGAACCTCACCGCGACATTCGTCCTTGCACGGATACGCCAGCAGAACGCTCCGAAGGCCCTGTCCTGCAGGCCAAGAAGAACCCTGGATGCGGAGCGAGGGTCAGTCTCTTCGCGGCTCGCTCCCGTCAGGCCTTACTTCCTGATCGCGATCATATCTCTCCTGGGGCTTCCCGTTGCGGGAGTTCCCGGCTACGTTGGCGTTGCGCTCGCCGCGTATTGCCTCTTGCGCCTCAAGGAGAAGATCACCCCACGTCTCGCGCAGAAGGTCGCGTTCGCCCTTCTTCTTGGCGCAACCCTGGCGGTGATCGCGATCCTCGCCATCATACTCTCTGATATCGTCATCAAGGGCCTGCCGGGCCTGACCTGGGAGTTTCTCACCGAGTCCCCCAGGAACCTCGGGCGGGCAGGCGGCATATTCCCGGCACTCGTGGGGACGCTTTACCTCGTGGCCGGGGCGATCGCGATCGCCCTCCCACTAGGGATCGGGGCAGCCATCTCGCTCACCGAGTACACCCGGGAGGGGAAGCTCACGCGGGCGATCCGCACCGGCACCGACCTCCTCAACGGCACTCCTTCGATTGTCTTCGGGCTTTTCGGGTTCTCGTTCCTCGTCCTTTCACTTGGGTTCGGGGTCTCCCTGATCGCCGGCCAGGTGACGCTTGCGCTGATGGTGCTCCCGACCATCATCCGGACGACGGAGGAGGCCTTGAAGAACGTCCCGCATGCACTCAGGGAAGGGAGCCTTGCGCTCGGCGCAACCCGCTGGCAGACCATATCCCGCGTGGTGATCCCTCCCGCAGTCCCGGGGATCATCACCGGTGCAATCCTCTCGATCGGGAGGGCCGCGGGCGAGACCGCGCCCATCCTCTTCACGGCGGCCGTATTCTCCCAGCGGTTTCTCCCCGCGTCGCTCTTTGACCCCGTGATGGCGCTCCCCTACCACCTCTACATCCTTGCGACGAACGTGCCTGGCGCGGACACGAACAAGTATGCGACTGCACTGGTGCTGCTGATCCTGGTGGTCCTGATCTACTCGGTGGCCATCCTGATTCGCATCAAATCCCATAAGACCTAGGCAATGGCAAGACCATGACCACCCAATCCATCATCTGCACGCAGGGCCTCACCCTCTATTACGGAGAGACACGGGCCTTAAAAGACATCACCATGAGGGTATCCGACCGGAACGTGACTGCACTGATCGGCCCCTCGGGGTGCGGCAAGTCCACCCTGATCCGCTGCTTCAACCGCATGAACGACCTCGTGGACGCCTGCCGGATCGAGGGGAGTGTCGACTTACACGGGAAGGACATCTACGGAAACGGCACCGATCCGGTGGAGATCCGCCGCCGGATCGGGATGGTCTTCCAGAAGCCGAATCCCTTCCCAAAGTCAATCTACGAGAACGTGGCATACGGGCCAAGGGTCCACGGTATCACCGACCGGGCACGGCTCGACCGGATAGTCGAGGAGAGCCTTCGGAAGGCCGCGCTCTGGGACGAGGTGAAGGAACGCCTCTCCCACCCGGCGATGAGCCTCTCCGGCGGGCAGCAGCAGCGGCTCTGCATCGCGCGGACGCTCGCGGTCGAACCCGAGGTCATCCTTATGGACGAGCCGTGCTCTGCCCTTGACCCCATCGCCACGGCAAAGATCGAGGCCCTCATCGGTGAATTGAAACGGCAGTACTGCGTGATCATCGTGACCCACAACATGCAGCAGGCATCGAGGGTGAGCGACTGTTGCGGGTTCATGTACCTGGGCGAGATGATCGAGTTCGGAGAGACCGCACAGATATTCGAGAGCCCGGAAAAGGAGCTGACAGAGAATTACATTACAGGGAGGTTTGGATAGGTGATGAGGATATGACCGACAAGTTCCACGCCGAGATGGCAGAGATGCAAAAGAGGGTCCTTGAGATGGGATTCTTCGCGGAAGGGATGCTCCGAGATGCAGTCGAGGCACTGATGACACAGGACGTCGCCCTTGCAGGCGACGTGAAGGGAAGGAAAGGGGCGCTCTCGTCCCAGAACGATCTCCTCGAGGAGGAGGTCTACCGGATGATCGCGCTCTACCAGCCGGTGGCAAGGGACATGCGGGCAGTTGCCTGCGCGCTGAAGGTGATCGCCTCCGCGGAGCGGATCGGCCGCTACGGCAAGGACATCGCAAATGTCGTCATCGCCACGACGGACGCCCGGGCAAACGACCTTGCAAGCGGCCTCTCTATCCCGCACATGGCAGGCCTCGTCCTCTCGATGATCGACGACTCCCTGCGGGCTTACGAGACAGGCGACCTCCAGTATATCCGGCACCACTCCGAACGCGACGACGTGGTGGACGCGCTCCGCCACACCATCTTCAGGGAGGGGATCACCTACATGATGGAGGAGCCCCGCACGATCACCCGGTGCATGAACTACCTGATGGTCGCCCGCTACCTTGAGCGGTGCGCTGACCACTCCTGCAAGATCGCCGAGAAAGTCCATTACATGGTGACGGGCGAGCGGATCGAGATCAAGTGACGCGGGAGCAGTTGGGGAGCCTCTTTGCCTTGGGATCGGGTCACAATTCACCTGCTTTTTTTCTCCCGGGAGGCATGCCGACCACAAACCTTTAACCCAAGCCTGTCACACCACCTGAGTAATACCTCTTCAGCCGCATGCCCTGCGGCTCGTGGTTCCCCATGCCAGAACCAGAGAACGAGAACGACGATGACCCTCATGATAGGGTCCACACTGCCGGTTTTCCGAACACGTCACCCTCACCCGGACGCCGCACTCACCTCTCCCCGGAGGTGTGCAGCTGATGCCCGACGGGCAGCTTCTCCTCGAGCCTCCTGCGCCCGGTGAGGCCATCACCCGGCTCAGCGGCCCGGCCCGAAGGCACGCCTTGCGGGCAAAGAGCGGCCCGGTCCTCTCCCGGGGGAGCATCCACTCCGTGGAGCGGGATGGTGTGGTACACCTTGTCTCCGAGAACTACTCCTACAAGAGCGAGGCGTACTACGCGATCCTCATGCAGGAGACCCAAGGCAGGCGGGTGGAGCCGGGCACAAAGGCGATCCTCGATGCGTTCGTCGTGCCCGTGTGCCTCGAGAGGGCCCGGATGGATGGGATACCGGTCGCCGATTATGCCATCTCCCAGTCGTGCATCCCGGCTCCCGCGGTCATCTACGGCTTAAACTACTTTGCCTGCACCTCGCACTTCGAGGTGCTTTGCGACGACGAATCGGCCCGGGAACTGGTCAGGCACGTCACAAACAACGGGAAGTATCCATTCTGCTCGCAGCGGCTCGAAGCGGGTGCACGGATAGAGAGGGCCGTCTCGATATTCGGGAACGTCTCCTCAACCGACCCTGCGATGGCCGGGATGGCCGCGGGGGTATGGGACTCGTTTTGCATCCCCCTGGTGGAGATCATCTGCATTGACGGGCCCTGCGGTCTCCGGCTCTCCTCGCTCTGCCCTGTCCGCTATTCAAGGCTTACGCCTGCTGAAAGAGATCTCCTCTCAGCATACCTCTCGGGCCAGGTCTTCCTATGAGCCGCCTCGGGATATTCGTTGACCGAAAGACCCTCTCCTCCGCAGAGCAGCTCAACGCCCTGATCCGCTGCCGGGACGCCGCCGAGGAGATGGGGCACGGGGCTGAGTTCATATTCCCGGTGGACATCCGCAAGATCCCCCAGGTTGACGGGCTCTTCATCCGGGCCCGGACGGACCCGATGAACATCACCTATGTCGCCTCCCGGATGGCGGCGTTCGCCGGCATCCCGGTTATCGACGACCCGGACTCCATCCAGGTCTGCTCGGACAAGGTGCACATGTACGCGAGGCTGATGCGCGAGGGAGTCGAGGTCCCGCGGACGCTCTTCCTCTCGTTCCGAGACCTGACCCCTGCAAGGGCGCGCGAGGTCTTCGACGAGCTCGGCTCGCCGCTTGTGGTGAAGGAGCCATCCACCTCATTCTCGCTCCGGGTGGAGAAGGTGGAAGCACCAGGTGAGCTCCTCCAGGTCGCGAGGCGCTACTTCAAGCTCTCTGACTGGGTCGTGGTGCAGGAGTACGTGGAGAGCACGTATGACTGGCGGGTGGGCGTGCTCAGGGGGCGGTTCTTGTATGCCTGCAAATATATCATCCCGTCCCAGACCTTCAAGATCCAGGACTCGGTGAACGGCCATGTCGTCTACTGCGGGGTCGAGAGCGTCCCCCCACAAATGGTCCCCCCTGCGGTCATAGACCTCGGGATCAGGGCCGGCCGGGCAATCGGCAACGGGCTCTACGGCGTGGACATCAAGGAGGGACCGGCCGGCCCCTGCGTCATCGAGGTGAACGACAACCCGTCGCTTGAAGGCGGCGAGGACACCGCGTACCCGCACGTGTACCGCGAGATCGTCCACACCCTCCTTGAGGTGTGAAGGAGTCAGCAATGATGCAATCCTTTGAAGAGACAGCAGAGGCCATCTGCGCCGAGTGCGGGGGAAGGTGCTGCCACGAGGCGCATCCCCCGCTCTCCCCGGCACGGTTGGCGGAGTTCCGCGCGAGGGGGGTGCCGATTTCGGTGGCAGAATTCGACGGATATACCCGCATGAAGTCGCACGATGACGGGATGTGCATCATGTGCAGCGGGGGGAAGTGCAGGGTCCATGCCTTCAAGCCCGAGACCTGCGTGGCAGGGCCCTTCACCTTCGAGGTGCAGGACCATACCCTCCACCTCTTCCTCAAGCACGAGTCGATCTGCCCCCTTGTCCCCTATCTCAAGGCAGACGGGGATGCGTATGCCGCGCAGTTCAGGATAGCGGTAAAGAGCCTGATGGCGCTGGTCCGGTCCCTGCCCTGGGATGAACTCGAAGTGATCAACCGGATCCCCGAGCCCGATACAGAACTCGTGGCCGAAATTCCCCTCGGCCCCGGGGGGGCAGAGACCGAATGAAGACGGGAACGGAGCACGAGTACTCCCTCAACGGGCCGGGATTTGTCCCCCTGCCCGAGTCCGACCGGGTGCTCGCGGAGATCTCCGGGAGCTGGGACGGCGAGATGCCTCTTGGTGGTGCAAAAGTCTGCAAGGAACTGCAGAAGCACGTGCTCGAGTTGATCCCCCTGCACCCCTCGACAAGGCTGTCAGACCTCGAGTCCTCCGTCCAGGGGGGGGTCCGTGAGTTCTCCCGCCGGTTCGGCGACCGCTACAGGCTCCTCGGCCTCGGGATGCACCCTACCCTCACTCTGGACCAGGCACGCGTCTGGGACCACGGCGAGGGGGAGTACTACGCCGCATACGACTGCCTCTTCGGTATCCGCCAGCACGGGTGGCTGAACATCCAGGCACTGCAGGTGAACCTCGAGTATGCGAACGAGAGCCGCCTGGTCTCTCTCCACAACCGCATCCGGTCCCTCCTCCCCTTCCTCGTCGCCGTCTCGGCGGCGTCCCCGTTCGTCGAGGGGAAGGCCCCCGGGCCCGTCGACAACCGCCTCCTCTTCTACCGCGAGAACCAGGCACGGATCCCGGCCATCTGCAACGGGATCCTCCCGGAACCTCTCTCGAAGGTCGCGGACTACCGGGAACGGCTCTCGGGGATGTACGCCGAGCTCCGGGCACAAGGGGCAGGTGTCCTCTGCGAGGAATGGGTTGCGTCCGCGGGTGTGATCGTCCGGTTCAGTCGTCCCTGCATCGAGATCAAGGCGATCGACGAGCAGGAGTGCGTTTTTTCTGACATGGCACTCTGCGCGTTCGTGCGGACGCTCGCAAGGGCCCGCGACCTCAAACTCGAAGAGGACCGGGACGCGCTCGTCGCGATGACGGAGAGCGCGATCGAGAGGGGCACCCTCGGCCTCGAGGATGAACTCGCCGCACTCTACCGCCGCGCCGAGAAGGTCGCGACCGTCGACGAGCGGCGGTACCTGCCACTGGTGATGACGAGGATCGAGGAGGGATCCCTCGGGCAGGTCCTCGCAGATAGGTTCCGCGAAACCGGGGACCTGCAGGGGATCATGCAGGACCTGGCAATGTGCCTTGAGCAGAACCGGCCATATGTGAACCAGTGAATCTGCAACTGGGCCCCTCTCACCTCTCCTCCACCATCCCATAGAAGACCGCGATCACCATCCCTATCCCGGTGAGGAGCGCTCCCACCCCGAGCACAACTGGCTCGAGCTGCACCAGCAGGAAGATGCACGACAAGAGACCCATGAGCGGAAAGACGGGAAACCTCCCCAGCCTGCCGGGTATGGAAAAGGGCCTTGGTCTTCCTGGCTCTTTGTAGCGGAGGATGATCACCGAGAGGTTCACCACCACGAACGTGACAAAGAGGGTGAAGTTGGCGACATTTGCGACGAACGCGATGTCGCCGGTGAACATGAAGAGAAGCGCACCTGCCCCGACGAGGAGGATTGCAGTCCACGGAGTGTGCCGGCCGGGATGGACCCTCGAGACGAATCCCGGGAGGGAGCCTGCGCGGGCCATCCCGTACGAGATCCGCGAGGAGGCAAACATCATCATCAGCACGGTGTTGGCGGTCGCAAAGAGCGCGATGACCGAGAGGAGGAGGGAGGCGTCCGCCCCCCACGCGGTGGCCGCAACGGTCGCAAACGGCGCAGAAGATGCCGCGAGCGCCTCCCACCCGACCACGCTCACCGCCGAGAGGCAGACGAGGATGTAGAGGACGGTCGAGACCGCAAGCGCAGTGATCAGGGCGAACGGGACGGTCCGCTCCGGCCTCCTGGTCTCCTCCGAAAACTTCACCATCTCCTCGAACCCCTGGTAGGCGAAGAAGACCAGCGCTGCCGCGGTGACCACACCGGAGAGGCCAAGCGGCATCTCGAGGTAGTCGACCCTGCTGAAGTACGGGAGGCCGGCGGCGATGATCAGGAGAAGCCCTCCCACCTCAATAAGGGTGAACCCGACCGCCACCCACGCACTCTCCTTCACCCCGAGGAGGAGGACCCCGCAGAGGGCGGCGATCAGCAGGAAGGCGGCGGCAAAGACCGGGACAGGGAGCAGCCCCCCGAGGTACCCGGCGAACCCGAGCGACACCGTCGCCGCCCCGAGGATGCCCGAGAAGATGATCAGCCAGCCGATCACCATCGCCACCCGGCGGCCCACCGCCCTTGCAGTATACTCGTACTCGGCGCCGACGTCAGGCATCATCGACGAGAGCTCCATGTAGGAGAGTGCGGTGAAGAACGCGACCAGCGCCGAGATCACGAACGAGAGCCAGACCGCGTTCCCGGCGGTGCCAGCCGCCGTCCCGATGAGCGCGTAGATCCCGGCGCCGAGGATGATCCCGATCCCCGAGAGGGTCACCTCCCAGAACCCGAGCCTTCGGGCAAGTCTCGGCTGCGTTGCGGGGGGCGTTGGTGCGATGGGGATCACTTCCTGATGGGAGATGATTGGAGGCGGGAGAGGATGAGGGTTATGATGAGCGAGATGGGGAACCAACTCCAAATGCGGGGAGCAACAAGGACCGTGAGGTCATTGCTGCGGGGGGCTGCAGACCAATGCCCCGATATAGCCTGTTCGTGGGTTTAACCCGACCGCACTCCACACACGATGACGGAGCAGTTGGCGCATCAGCCCCAAGTGAGGTAGTTTAAAAAGGGGAACTCCCTTCTCAAATGGACGAGGGGGATGACCGGGGAGGCGATCGTGAAGGAATTACAGCCCCCTCTTTCACGTATTCCACGATAGCTGATTTGCCCTCGCGGTATTCACGTGTTGAAAGGGTGACAATATCAAGCGGAACCCTGTAGGTCCGCACGGTGAGGATTTCTGCATCCTGCGTCATCTTCGCTCTTTCAAAAATATCTTTCCCTTCGAATTCATCCGATACTATCGCAATATCTATATCACTTCCTTTATGTGCCTGGCCAGTTGCATGGGATCCAAACACGATCAGCCTGGCATTATGAAGACCATGTTCCTTCAGCCGGTCCTCAAGAAAGTTCACGATTTTCAATACTTCTCTTTTAACCATTTGATCACCTCTTCTGCTGATATTAACAACTGGCGTGTCTTCGATTCATCGTAGGTATCAAGGAGAGAATCAATATCTGAAGGATAGCGGGTGGGAATACTCACCCTATTGAGAAGAAATACGCACTCGTTTAACTTATTCGGCATTGAGAGTTCCAGTATCTCCACAAGGTGCACCAGACTGTGAGTCTTCGGGGGTTCTGTCTTGAATTTGCGAATGAAAAGACCTTTCAGCGCCTTTTCTATCGCCAGATGACTCAGGAATACTGTGTAGATATATCGTTTCTCTCTCATCAGAACTGCCGCAGTCTCCATATCATAATCCGCCTGTCGCATCCATTCAGCCGGATTACTGGTCATATTGTGTGTATCCTCCCAATGTAGTATGGCATATCATTACTTCGCCACAAGATATCCTATCCCCAATATGGAGACATATCGCATCCCTGATATTATCAAGGGCCTCTTCATAGGTAGATCCCTGTGAATAACACCCCTGAAACTCAGGGCAGAACACATAATACCCTGACTCATCCTTCTCGATCACGACAGAGAAACGAAATGTCTCCATTGTTTTACCCAATCAGATGTGGATAGTCTCTCCTAATAATTATACCCCGGGGAGCAGCAACCTGACTTCCGGGTAGTTTAAGCACATAGTCCAAGTGCGTCCAGGATCGTTCTCTGTTTTTTTGAAATTTCAGTCGTGATCGTCTCACCCGTCACCAATCGAATCTTCTTGATCTTGGAAAGTT
>MVQD01000055.1 GCA_002067095.1 Methanoregulaceae archaeon PtaB.Bin056 | reverse complement strand
CTCAGCCTGGTTTTATTCGGGATCATGATCCCGGTAGCAGTCTCTGCAGAGGGGCTTGCCGGGCCATGGATCTCGAGCAGTACCAGTATCTCGGGGAATGCAGTCGTGAACGAATCTGCAAGCCTCAAGTTGGTCACGTACACAGGCAGTACCCCTGTGAAGCAGGAATGGAAGTTTGAGAACACCTTCTCCCCTGTGCAGGGGAATACCTGGAGATCGGATCTCTTCTTTAGGCCGACAGAGAACACGCTGACGTTCCAGTACTCGAGGTTGGGGCTTTTCTCCCCCGTATACCTCAGGGTATAATTTTTTTCTCCTCGCGGATCACCCCTCTGACTGGCAGGATCCATCTCCATGACTCTTGATATTTCAGTGCGCCTGCAGGATGCCGGAAGAGAAGGTTCCATGTAGGTGGGAATACCATTGTCCTGATGCATGATCCCCGGCGAGCGCATACGCGCTCTCAACGCGCTTCCTGCGCGTTCGGGAGGATATGTCCTCTACTGGATGCAGTCCTCCCAGCGGACGGTGGGAAACCTTGCGCTTGAGTATGCCATAAGGAAGGCAAACCAATTCAAATTACCCGTCCTTGCCTGCTTCTGCTTCGATCCCCTTTATCCGGAGTCAAATCTCCGCCACTATACGTTCATGGCTGAAGGCCTGGTCTCGGCGGGAAGAGCTCTCGAAACGATGCGGATCCCCCTCGCGGTCTTCTGGGGAGCACCCGGGGAGAGTATCCCGGGTGCAGCCAACGATGCTGCGATGGTCGTGACCGACCGGGGATACCTCGCGCTTCACCGGACCTGGAGGAAGGATCTCTCGGGCATGCTGGACTGTCCCCTTGTGATGGTGGAGGACAACGCAGTCGTCCCTGTCGAGGCGGCATCCGGGAAAGAGGAGTGGTCGGCAGGCACCATCCGGAAGAAGATACATCGCCAGTTAATGCGTTTTCTCGAGCCAGTCGAAAGGACCACGGTCCAATACCCCTTGCCTTCGCCAGAACATGGGGGAATTCCTTACAATGAAGCAGACAGCCTGATCGCACGTGTGAAAGAGAAGAGCCCGGGACCGTCCCCACTGTACAGGGGAGGGGAGGACGAGGCCCTCCTGCGCCTTGAGAGGTTCATCGCAGGGGACCTTTCCAGGTACTCTGCGGGGCAGAACGACCCTGCAAACCCCGTCACCTCCGGGTTGAGCCCGTACATCCATTTCGGGCAGGTATCTCCTGCGTACATCGCGCAGAGGGTGCTTGAATCCCGCCAGCCGGGAGCGGATCCGTTCCTTGAGCAGTTGATCATCCGGCGCGAGCTCTCGTTGAACTTTGTGCACTTCAACCCCCATTACGACAGGTACGAGGGGTTGCCCGCGTGGGCCAAACTGACGCTCGCGGAGCACGCTGATGACCCCCGGGAGTACGTCTACACAGAGGCCGAGTTCGAGGGAGCCAGGACGCATGACCCCTTCTGGAACGCAGCGCAGCAGGAGCTCCTGGTCACTGGAAAGATGCACGGGTACATACGGATGTACTGGGGGAAGAAGATTCTGGAATGGACAGAGTCCCCCGAGCAGGCCTATGCAATCGCCGTTGCCCTGAATAACCGGTACGAACTGGACGGGAGGGATCCTAACGGCTATGCCGGCATTGCCTGGTGCTTCGGAAAGCACGACCGTGCCTGGGGGGAGCGCCCTGTCTTTGGAAAGGTCCGCTACATGAATGCGGCGGGCCTCAAAAGGAAGTTTTGGATGGAGCGGTACGTGGAACGGGTTGCGGCGCTCGAGGAGGAGCATGGCCGAGGCGTCTCACAGTGAACCGGGAAAGGTGCTCTCTCCACGGGAGATTGCGGAGTTCCGGGAGAAGGTATACCGGTTTTACATGGTGCACAGGAGGGATCTCCCCTGGAGGAACACCCAGGATCCATATTCCATCCTCGTATCAGAGATGATGCTGCAGCAGACCCAGGTTGAGCGCGTCCTCGAGCGTTATCCCCGTTTCATTGTCCGTTTCCCTGACTTTGTTGCGCTCGCGGAGGCTCCGTTTCCCGACGTGCTCTGGGAGTGGAAGGGGCTTGGGTATAACAGGAGGGCCATTTTCCTGCATCGGATCGCGCGTATGGTGGTGGATGAATATTCAGGCCGCCTCCCTGATGACGAGGGAACCCTCTCTTCGTTTCCCGGCATCGGCGGGGCCACGGCGGCATCACTTGTCGCATTCGTGTTCAACAGGCCCGCGATCGTGATAGAGACCAATGTCAGGAGGGTCTTTCTCCATTGCTTCTTTGAGGGCCATTGCGTTGTAAGGGACCGGGAGATCCGTCCCCTCGTTGCCGCAACCTGTGATCCTGAGAGCCCGCGGGAGTGGTACTATGCCCTGATGGACCTTGGAAGCGCGCTGAAAAAGCGCATCCCGAACCCAAACCGCCGGAGTGCCCATTACCGGAAACAGGCCCCCTTTGAAGGCTCGGACAGGATGGTGAGGGGGAAGATTCTCGGAATCCTGGTCAGTGAGGGAGTGGTCAGGGAATCAGAACTCCCGCCGCTGCTCGGAATAGACAAAGAGAGGGCGGCGGGAATCCTTGCGACCCTCGAAAAGGAGGGCTTCCTGAAGAGGGAAGGCGGGACGGCAGTACTTCTCTGAACTCTCCATCCTGACTTCGCCAGAAAACCCCACTATCCCCGGAGGTAATACCCGATTATCATCAGCAGCAGGCCACAGTAAAACATGATTGCCCAGGGCCACGAGAACCCGAGGTCAATGGTCGAGAACCCCTTGAGGTCCTGGATGAGGAGCAGGACAAAGCCGGCTGCGAAACATATAAGGCTGATCTGCTTTTTGACATTCTTCTCCATGGAAAATCTCCTGTGTTGACAGTTGCCTGTACTGAAGTATGAGGTGGTTGGATATATTCCTCTTGACCGGAGTGCCTCCATGCCCGGGGATAGCCGGGGGCTGAGGAAATTTTTTGTCTCTCCCCTCGCATTTCAGCGGAACAGGGGCGCGCTCAGTGCCTTCTTCTTACGGCACCGGGGTTGACCAGGATGACAAATAGGTCACTGCAGGGCAGGGGCGGGGCATCGGGTGTCCCGGTCACCACCCGCTCGTCAGGGTATCCCAGCTGCTCGCAGAGGGTGATGGTGAGCCCGGGTGGGGGCGGCAGGAAGTGCCTCGCGAGGCGCGGGACTTCGAACCCGGGGTCTGCCAGGAGGAAGACTGCCCTCCCCCTTGCAACCTCTTCGGCGGTCTCGCGGATCGCCGCGTCATGGTCCCTCCCGTGCGCCGCAACCACCGAAATCTGTGCCATCGGGACATGCAGCCGGGCAAGGGTGACCTGGAGGGAGGAGATTCCGGGGATGACCTCGCCTTCAAGGGAGCCGAGACCCGAGAGCATGGGGTCGCCGGTGGAGAGGACAACGGCGTCAACCGGAAGGGTCCTGAGGGATTTGTAGTCCCTGATCTCCCTGACCGTGCATCCATCGGGGATGTGGGGTCTCGCGAGGTCGATGGCCCTCGGGGAGCCATATACGAGGGACGCACGGGATAGTGCCGCGATCGCTTCTTCTGTGAGCATCCCTGGCCCGCAGCCCACTCCGACGATCTTCATCCGCTGTCCCCCAGCACATCTCCCCCACGCGAGAGAACAACCACCCGGAGACCGGGAAACGCGGTCCTGGTCTTCTCGAAAATTCCTGCAACGAGCCGGCCGAATCCGGGCCTCCCGGAGAGTTCCTCCACCGTCGCACACCCGGTCCCTTTGAGGATATCAGGATCAAGGAATTTCAGGACAAGTCCCGGGAGGCCGCAGAGGATCACCTCTCCCCTCGCACGCTCCAGGGCCTCCCGTATTTTTGCCCCTGCGAGCACCACCTCATGGTCGGGGAAGAGGAGCCGGGAATAGCGGAGGCCAAGCCTCCCGGTGGTGATCACCAGGCGTTCTGCACGCTCCACTCTCTCGAGCATCGATTCGGTGAAATGGTCGTCCCATGGCTCGACGAGACCGGTGGTCCCGAGCACCGAGATCCCCGAAATGATCCCGACCTTTGGGTTCAGCGTCTCTGCTGCAATGATCTCGCCTTTCGGGACAGAGAGAGAGACCTCGACAGCAGAGAGGCCGATCTCCCTGGCCGCGCGGTCGATTGAGTCCATGATGCACTGGAGGGCCGCCTGGCTGATGGCCGGCTCCCCCGCGCGGTTCCTGGGGGTGTCCCTGGAAAACCGGCCGATCCCCGCCCCTGCAACAAGGACGATTCCCTCCTCTTGCGGCCTTGCATCTGCAGAGAACGTTATACCCGCAGTTGCATCACCAGGGTAGTCCCCGGCGAATTTTTCCGCTTCCGCGTGTCCTCCCACACTACGGACGGGAACGGATACCAGGAGGCCGCAGGGAATGCGGACCTGCACCTCCCGGACAGGTGCGCGAAGGGAAAGGATCGCCGCGCTGCATGCCGCCGCTGCCGTCGTGCCGGTCGTAAACCCCCTCCTCAGCACGCGCCCGTTCGACGTGAGCACACCGAGTCCGGACGAGGCAAGCGCTCTCAACCCCGGGTCCCGGCAGGCGCTCACCCACTCTGCCGGGTACACGAACCCAGTCACGGGGTCGGTGATGGTCCTCCCGTCAGGGTCAGGCTGGGTGCTGCTCGGCATAAATGGTGATGATCTCGTTGATGGCCGATACTGCAACGGGGGTCCCTCCTCTTGTCCCGACATTTGAGATCGAGGGCACAGGCAGCGTTCTCAGCAGCTCTTTTGACTCGGCGGCGTTCACGAACCCGACAGGTGTGCCCACGACAAGGGAAGGCGTTCGGCCCTCGCGGATGAGGTCACAGAGGGAGAGGAGGGCTGACGGGGCGTTTCCTATCACCACCACCGCCCCTTCGATCCTCTCCCCGAGGGCAAGGATGCCTGCCCTCGACCTGGTGATCCCCTTCTCGGCCGCTGAACCTGCATGGTCGAGGGCGCAGATGACCTGGCTTGCGTGCCCCTTCTTCTGTATCCCGACCTGCACCATGCGGATATCGGTAATGATGGGGGACTCGAGTTCCAGGGCGCGGAGCCCTGCGGGGATGGGATCTCCCACGAACCTGATGAGCGAGGCCATGGCGAAGTCTCCGACCGCGATTGAGCAGCGCTGCCGCACCCTGTCCTCATAGTCGCGGTTTCCGATAGTCTTTCTTGCAAGTCTCCTGCTCGTCTCCGAGATCTGGTAGGCCTCCTTCGTGGTGGCCCCGAGGTCAGTATAGGTATTTCCTGTGGTATCCCCGCGGGGTGATGATCCCTCTGGCATGCGATCCCTCCATCCAAATCCTGCTCTCTGTTCCTCCCACGATCACGGCGCTATGCATGTCCACCTGATCTATTATCGTAAAGACCTGCCCGAGCGTCGTGATGACGACCTCCTCGCCATCCCTGTAGGCGTTCTTCACCAGTCCAAGGGGAGTCGAGGGGTCCCGGTATGAGGCGGCTATCTCCATTGCACGGGCAAAGTTGTGGGGTCGGCCCCTGCTCCGGGGGTTATAAAGAACGACCGGTATCCCCATGGCAAAGGCATGTTTGAGCCGCTCCTCGATCACCTCCATGGGCGTCAGGAGGTCCGAGAGACTGACGATGGTAAAGTCCCCCGACAGGGGAGATCCGAGCCTTGACGCCGCGGCAGTCGCGGCGGTGACGCCAGGTATCACCTCGATCCTGGTGCCGGACCCGGATCGTTCCGCGACCTCGATGACGATGCTGGCCATCCCGTAGACTCCGGGGTCTCCTCCGCTGACCATGGCCACCACATGGTCCCGTGCCAGCGCAACCGCCTCCCTGGCCCGCTCCACCTCTTTTCCCATGCTGCTCCGGATCACCTTCTTTCCCTCGATAAGAGGTGACAGGGGCGTAAGGTACGAGTCGTTGCCGAGGACATACTCCGCGTCGCGTATTGCCTGGAGCGCTTTTCCGGTCATCTGGTCGGGTGAACCGGGACCAGAACCCACGATGTAGAGGATTCCCCGTTCCTCACCGTGCGATGGCAACGGTCACCTCGCCGTACACAGTCTTTCTCATCACAAGCTCCTTTCTCTTCGAGGCGGCCAGCGCCGCAGGTTCCGCCACCCCGGCAAGACCCACCTTCCCTGCACGGGAGGGGGACTGCGGGGGGAACCTCGCGAGTACTTCGTCGTCAAGGTAAATGAGTATCCCGCGAAGTGCCCTCACCCCCTCGACAATTCCAGGCTCGCAGGCTTTCTTCTCGGTGGTGGCATAGACGCTCACCTGATCGGCAGGTATTCCGGATACCCCGAGGGCTTTCCTGACCGCAATCTCGACTTCTTTTGCGGGAGTGCCCCTGCGGCAGCCGAGCCCGACGGCATATTCGCCGTCCCTTGAAAGGAGTGCGACGCCGGGCCCCGCGATGACCATTGCCGGGCCGGACACGACGTGCACCGGGACTTCCCCGTCAAGGAGCGCCGCATTGACCGGAACGGTGGAATCGCGGTTCAGGACACGGCATGCTTCCCTGGCGGCGATCACTTCCACGGCAGCCTTTCCCGCACGCTCCGTGGCGGTCGTGATCACGGGGGTGACCCCAAGGCCGGCAAGTTCCCTTGCAAGGTCATTTGCGCCGTGATGCCCGCCAACCAGGGGGACTGCAAAGCAGAGCCCTGGGTCCACGACAACCACCGCGGGGTCGGTCCACTTGTCGTTGAGGAGTGGGGCTATTGCCCGGACTGCAATCCCTGACGCCATCACCGCCACGATGGCGCTCGAGCGGGAGAAGGCGAGGGGGAAGGCCTCGTCCGAATAGGGGATAAACTCGGCGTGCAGGAACCCGGCAACCCTCCTGCCTGCATCCTCAAATCGTTCCAGGGCGATGACTGTCCTGTTCATGAGTAGAGCTGAGACCTCTGGTGGCCCGAATGGACGGGGTCGAGCACCCCGCCGATGATGAGGAGCGCCGTCTTCTCGATGCCTGCCGCTCTTGCCTTCGCGGCGATGTCGGAAACGGTCCCCCTCACCACCTTCTGGTCGGGCCAGCTGGCGTGGTACACGACCGCGGCAGGCGTTTCCTGCGGGCAGGCGACGCGTGAAGTAATCTCCTCAAGGTGGGCGGTGCCAAGGAAAAAGACCATGGTGGCTCTGTGGGTGGAGAGGGCAGGTATCTCGTCCTCCGCAAGGGTGGCCCCGGCAGGGCGGGTGACGATCACGCTCTCCGCGACACCGCCGAGGGTGAGCTGCGTCCGGAGTGCGGCAGCAGCGGCAAAGAGGGACGAGACGCCGGGGACCACCTCGTAGTCGACGCCTTCCCGCGAGAGGCCCTGCATCTGCTCTACGATTGCCCCGTAGAGCGCCGGGTCTCCGGAGTGGAGCCTCACCACGCGGGCGCCGCGGCGGGAGTGCTGGACCATGGCGTCCACGATCTCCTCAAGTTTCATCCCGTGGCTGTCAAGTTTGATCCCGGCATGCGACCGCTCCACCAGTCCAGGGTTCACGAGCGATCCGGTATAGACGAGGACATCGGCCTCTTCGAGCAGCCGGAGCCCCTTGACAGTGATGAGATCGGGGTCGCCCGGTCCTGCGCCGACGAAACAGACCTTTGCCATCTCACCGCCCCGCGTACATGATGCTCAGGTAGTCGCAGGTCTCGGGCAGTTCGTCATCCCGGCAGATGCGCATATCCGGAAGATACATCCGCTCGACAAGGACAAACCTGCGAAATCCCTCTTTCCGGAGCCTTCCGGCCGTCTCCCTGGGCTTTCGGACCTTGAGGAGTATCCGGCAGCGCGGGTCGCCCCGGTCCGTGACGACGAACCCCTCGGAGAGAGATATCCCTGCGGCGGCTGCAAACGCGGTGATCGCGCTGATCCCAGGCTCTGTCCTGCAGGGGATGTCCGGGTAGCGCTGCGCCATCACCTCGCATAGGCGGGTGAACGTCGAGAAGAAGTTCGGGTCCCCGATAAGCGCGAGGACGGCGGTCCCCGATGCCGCAATCCCTGCGATCCGGTCTGCATTCCTCTCCATGCAGGAACGGATGCGGTCCTCGTCCCCGGTCATCGGGAAGTCGAGGACCTCCGCGTCCCGGTAGGGAGCAACGAGCCTCTGGGCAAGCCTGCCGGGGACAAAGACAGCGTCAGCCTCTTGAAGGACGCGGACGGCCCGCAGAGTGAGGAGCTCCGGGTCGCCCGGACCGAGCCCGAGCCCTACGAGCACCCGGCGGCACCCCCGACGATGATGGCAACCGGGTGTGCCGGTTTCCACATGTGGCCTGCCCCAAGCGGGCTCGCATGCGAGACCTGGACCAGGACCGCCTCGCGGAATATCCCAAGGTCCCGCATGACGGTAATGGCGGTATTGATGGTGTCGATCTTCACCGCGTTGACGACGATGGATCGGACATCCATCCCCGCAAGCAGGTGGAGGATGCGGCCCATGTCGCGGGAACCGCCGAGGAATGCGGCGTCGGGGCGTGGGAGTGCGGGGATGAGGTCGGCCGCGTTCCCCTCGATGAACTCGATATTCTCCACTCCCGCACGCTCCGCCTCATTTTGGGCATATTCTATGGCTTCTCTCCTGATATCGATGGCGCACACGCTCCCTGCCTGCCGTGCGGCGCGGATCGAGACCTTCCCGGTCCCGCAGCCGATATCCATGAACCGGTCGCCGGGACGAAGGTCAAGCTTGAAGAGCGAGACTGCCATCACCTCATCCTTCGTAGGTCCGCCGGGAAGGCTCATTTCACAATCACCTACCAGATGCGTCCTCGAGGAGTATTAATGCTTGTATTTTTTGAAAATTGAAGGGAATTGAAGGGGGATTGGAACGCTGGAGTGAACCTGCAGCCTCCTGCAGTAAGGATACCCGGGGATATTCGCAGGTATCGGATGGCGATAATACACCATTGTGTAAAAAGCGGGAGCCGGAAGTGTCATCCCTGTGTGGACGGGTATTTCGGCCATTCCGATTACCGGATCAAACGGATTGAAAAATTCTTTCTGGCAGCGGAATAGAGTCTCGAGTCCGCGGTCACGAGAGGAAAACCGCATCGGGATGCCGCGGCTAGAAAAAGGGCATCGTAGACCGTGACCCGGCAGGAACGCGCCATCTCGAACGCTTCGGCCACCAGGTCGTGTGCAGGGATAACCCTGCACGTCTCCCGAATGAATGCCTGGCTCTCCGTCAATGCCGTTCTCACATCTTCCATAGAGATTTCGGGTTGGATTGCCCGTTTCCAGGCGACATTCGCTACCTCTGCATACGCAAGGTCGACGGTGCTGCAATCGTTACCTTCTGCGACTTCGATTGCTTTCATGGATATTTTTTCCGGGAAAAAGATGGCCGCGATGATACTCGAATCAAGCACCACGCTATCGTGCATCACGGTCCTCCCGGATGATTCCGGCGGCGGGCAAGCCCTCCTCCATCTTCTTGTGCAGTTCCCGCGCCCTTTCAAGGAGCTGGGCTTTCCTTTTCTTTCGGGCCAGCCGCTCGATGAAAGCCCGGACCTCATCCTGCCAGGATGGATCGTCAAGTTCGTCAATCATCTTCCGGATCCGGGAATCGATCCTGATACTGTAAACTGAATTTGTAGACATAACAATTTGTATACAATTGATCATTTGAATAATTTGCGGTGCACATGGGGGCTTTCCGGTCCCGCATCCCCAAATGCGTTTGCCTCCCGCGGCCCGCGTACATGCTGCGGGGGACCGCTCTCGATCCGTGGTGACATTTCGGTCACCAATGGATCACTCTGTTATCGTTGCCTGGTTAAGACACGACTTATGGGAAGAAACGGCGGTATTTGGAGTAAATGAATAGCTGTGCGAGATAACGCACTCGATTCAATTTCCCTTCATAAAACTGCGAAGAAGTAAAAAAACAGGGCTCCTCATACCGGGACAAGCCCCGGCTCGTCTTCGTGGTAGAGCCTGACCACATCACCGATGACGATGATCGCAGGGGGCCTCACATTCCGTGACCTCGCAAGATCCGCAATCGTCTGGAGTGTGCCTGCGGTTACCCGCTGGTCGGGGCGAAGCCCGCGCTCGATGATTGCCACCGGGGTTGCGGGGTCCTTGCCGTGGGCGATGAGGCTTCGGGTAATATCGGGGATGTTCTTCACTCCCATCAGGATGACAAGCGTGCCCGGGTTCTTCGCAAGGTTCTCCCAGTCGAGGCCGGACTCTGCCTTCCCCGGCTCTTCGTGGCCTGTGAGGATGGTCACCTGGGAAGCATATTTCCGGTGGGTGAGAGGGATCCCCACCGCTCCTGGGACTGCGAGGGCGCTCGTGACCCCTGAGACGAGCTCGACCGGGATCCCGTGCGCCCTCATCACCTCGAGCTCCTCGCCGCCCCTCCCGAACAGGAAGGGGTCTCCGCCCTTCAACCGCACGACCTTCTTTCCTTCTTTGGCCTTTGCAATCATCAGGGCCTCGATATCGTCCTGCTCGCGGGTATGCTTCCCGCCGAACTTCCCGCAGTCGATCTTCTCGGCCCTCTCGGGGAGGGTTGCCAGGACCTCTTCTCCGGGGAGCTGGTCGTAGAGGATTACATCTGCCTCGTCAATGACTTCGCGTGCCCGCAGGGTAAGGAGCCCGAGGCCCCCCGGGCCGGAACCCACAAGATATACCTTTCCCGTCATTCTTTCAGCCCCAGTCTCATGTATGCCTCCTGTATCAGGTCAAGCGCATCTCTTCTGAGCAGCTGCCCGAACGTGCGGGCATCGTCTGCCGAGGAGAGGTGCCCCTCCCTCCTCACTCTCCTGCACCCGTCAAGAGAGAGGATCTCTGCGCGGATATGCCCTTTCCTGCAGTACACTCCCTGTGGGGTGAAACACCCGCCACCCACCTCTTCCATCACCACCCGCTCGAACGCAACATCTTTCCTGGTTTCCAGGTGGTCGAGCACGCGTGCGAGGAGAGCGGAATCGTCTCCCTCCCTGCTGACCACGGCTATCGTCCCCTGGTTCGGGGATGGGACGTACATCTCCGGGGCAAGCCTTGTTCCCGGGAGGCAGAGCCCGAGCCTCTGGAGCCCCGCCTCGGCAAGGACGACGGCATCGTACGCTCTATCGCGGAGTTTTCTGAGGCGGGTATCCACGTTCCCGCGGAGAGGCTCGATCCTCCATTCCGGATGGCGCATGAGGAGCTGCGCCTTTCGCCGCGTGCTCGATGTCCCGATCCTTCTAATCTTCTGGAACTGTTGTGCATGCACAAGAAAATCGGCCGGAGAGTCGCGCGGGAGTACCGCGCACGTCACGAGCCCTGCAGGCCTCTTTGCGGGGATATCCTTCATGCTGTGCACCGCCGCATCGATCCTCCCGTCGATGATCGCGTCGTCGAGCGCACGGACAAAGACCCCCTGCCCCCCGATCTCGTGCAGCGGCACCCCTGTCGCGGTGTCGCCGTGGGTGGTGATGATCACTCTTTTGGCTGCAACTCCCTCTGATTCAAGGAGGGAGATGACCCTGTCCGCCTGGGCAAGTGCAAGCGCACTGCCCCTGGTCCCTATCCTGAGAGGCATGCCCTGTACGCCGTGCAGATGGCCTCGATGTCCTGGTCGCTGTGCGCCGCGGAGAGGAAGTTGGTCTCGAACTGTGATGGGGGCAGGAATATCCCCTGCTGAAGCATCTTCTCCCAGAAATGCCGGAAGGCCGCGGTATCGCACTCCTTGGCCTCGGCATAATTTCTTGGCGGGGAGGTCCGGAAGAAGAACTTGAACATCGACCCTAGTGTGACCATTGTGCCGCAGCGCTTTCCCGACACGGCTTCGGCAATCAACCCTGTCTTCTCTTCGAGCGTGCGGTAGACCCCCCGGTTTGCATGGAGCCATTCGATCATTGCCTTCCCCGCAGCGAGGGAGAGAGGGTTGCCCGAGAATGTCCCTGCGTTGTAGACCGGTCCTGCGGGCGCGACCATCTCCATGATCTCCCTCCTTCCCCCGAATGCACCGATGGGAAGACCCCCGCCAATGATCTTCCCGAGCGTCGTGATATCGGGCCGGACCCCGTAGGAGACCTGTGCCCCTCCGATCCCTACCCTGTAGCCGGTGATCACCTCGTCAAAGATGAGGAGGACGTCGTGGGCGTGCGTGATCTCGCGGACTCCTGCGAGGTAATCCCTGTCAGGCAGGACAGGGCCGATATTTCCCATCACCGGCTCGAGGATGAAAGCGGCGATATCCGTGTTCCGGGAGAGGATCGCGTCGAGCGCGTCCAGGTCGTTGTAGGGGACCTGCCGGGTCCGTGCGGCGACTTCGGGGAGGACGCCCGCCGAATCAGGGATGCCAAGCGTGGTGGCCCCTGAACCGGCCTGCACCAGCACTCCGTCATGGGCGCCGTGGAACCCCCCCTCTACCTTGACGATCTCCTTCTTCTCGGAGAATCCCCGGGCCAGCCGGATCGCGGCCATCGTGGCCTCGGAGCCGCTCGAGACGAACCGTACCATCTCGAGACCGGGGTGGTCCCCGACAAGAAGAGAGGCAAACTCAGGCTCGAGGGGGGTTGGGGTCCCGTAAAGCCACCCTCTCTCCAGCTGTTCCTCTATGGCGGCCCGGATCTCCGGGTGGGAATGGCCGAGGAGCAGGGGGCCGTATGCCATGCAGCAGTCAGTCAGCTCTTCCCCGTCGACAGTCCTGATCCTCGATCCTGATGCCTCGCGTGTGTAGAACGGGTACGGCCTGATCGCCCGGACGGGGCTGCTCACGCCACCGGGTATCAGTGCCTTTGCCTCCCGGAAAAACTCACTGCTTTTCATCAAGCCATCCTGCAACGTCGCGTGCAAAGTAAGTGAGGATGAGGTCCGCCCCTGCACGCTTGATGCAGGTGAGGCTCTCGATTACCACGTCCTTCTCTTTGATCCATCCCCTCGCGGCTGCTGCCTTTATCATGGCATACTCTCCGCTGACCTGGAACGCTGCGACAGGGATGCCGAGAGCCCGCACCTCTGCCAGGATATCCAGGTAGAACCCTGCCGGCTTTACCATAAGGATGTCTGCCCCCTCGTCAAGGTCGAGCATCGACTCCATGATTGCTTCCCGCGAATTTCCGGGATTGATCTGGTAGGTGGTCCGGTCCCCGAACTGGAACCCCGAGTCTGCCGCTTCCCTGAACGGGCCGTAGAGGGCGCTCGCGAACTTGGTCGAATACGACATGATCAGGACGTCTTTGAATCCCTCCCTGTCGAGGGCGTGCCGCAGGGACTGGACAACGCCGTCGAGCATGCATGACGGAGCGACGATGTCCGCCCCGCTGTCTGCATGGCTAATTGCGATCCGGTCCATGATGTCGAGCGAGGGGTCGTTCAAAAGGTCGATTCCTGACCGGGTGTCGCCCACGATGCCGCAGTGTCCGTGGTCGGTGTATTCGCAGGCACAGACATCCGTGATCACCACCATCCCTGGGATCGACTTCTTTATCGACCTGACCGCGCGCTGCACCACCCCCTTCGGATCATACGCACCGGATGCCTGTGCATCTTTCTTTTTCGGGACTCCAAAGAGCATGATGGCCCTGATACCATCATCCCAGAGCTCCCTTGCGACAGACTCTGCCTCCTGTGGGGGATAACGGAACTGTCCCGGCATGGAGGAAATCTCCCTCCTCGATGATGCGGTCTCGTCGATGAACAGTGGGGCAACGAGGTCTGTCTTCTGCAGCACCTGCTCCCGGAGAAGGGGCTGGATGATCCGCCCCCTGAGCCTTCTCATTCTTCGTTGCGGAAACACAGATTCTCACCTCTTGTGATGGCGGATACGAGCGACTCGGCCGACCCGAGCTCTCCCCTCTCTGCGCAGTTTCTGATGGAGACTGTCACGTCCGAGAGGATCTTCTTGACGAGCACCCTGGAGAGGTCATCGATGATCTCCCTTGCCCGGCGGTCTCCTGACCCAAGCCTCGCAAGCGCCCTGTCCCGTTCCCTGATGCGGATAGCCTCGGCCCAGGTATGCAGGACAGCCAGGGTATCGTCAGCCGCCCGGCTGTTGAGGAGCCTCATAAAGTGGAGGAGTTCGCCATCCAGGAACTCCCTCGCTCTCTCGGCCTCCGTCCTCCTGGCATGCATGGTCATCTCGTTGATCCTCCGCAGGTTGTCGATTGAGAAGAGGGAGATTCCCGCAATCGCATCTGCACCCTCCTCGATGTCCCTTGGTTGCGCGATGTCGACAAGGATGAGTGGGCGGGGCGTGTTGTCATGAGGCCAGCAGCGGGCCTTCATCACATCGCGGAGGGTATTGCAGTGGATGACGGGGTGCGGCGCAGAGGTGCAGGAGATGACCACGTCCGACTGGACCATGTATCGCGGGAGGTCGTCAAACCTCACTGCGCGGCCCCCGATCTTTTTTGCCAGCACCTCGGCCCGTGAATAGGTCCGGTTTGCGACGTAGATGGCAGTGAGGTCCTTTGCAGCGAGCGCCTGGGCAACGAGCATGCCCATCTCCCCTGACCCGATCACGAGGATGTGCTTGCCCTGGAGCGTGCCAAGCTGCTCCTCTGCAAGCTGTACTGCGGCAGAACCGATCGAGACTGCGCCCCTGTTGATCTGCGTCCGCCTCCGGGCCTCTATCCCGGCATGGACTGCCTTGTTGATGCAGAGCTCAAGCACAGGACTTGCACATCCCGCGTCCCTCGACTGCTGGAGGGCCTTTTTTAACTGGCCGAGGATCTGGTCCTCCCCCACGATCATGGAATCGATCCCGCAGGCGAGCTCAAGAAGGTGTCGCAGGGCGTCTGCTCCGGTGCAGAGGGAGAAATCCTCCCTCCCTTCTTCCTCCAGGAAGGAGGCCAGCGTCTCGACTTCTCCATGGACAAAAATCTCCACGCGGTTGCAGGTCTGGAGGAGCATCACCCCGCGGAACCGGTCGCGGGCCTTCTCGAGGAATGCCTGCTCGTCCGGGTACCTCGCCTGCTCGAGCACGTCCACCGTTGCGGTGTGGTGGCTGACGCCCGCAATGGCAAGTGGAGTGAGGAGAGTGGTGGGGGCCGTGTTCATTGCAGGTACCTCCGTGTGATGAGGGACCAGGCGGCTACCTCGCTCCCCTGGAGGGCCACCCAGACATCCCTGTCCATCAGCACCTTCCACACCACATCCTTTCTTGCATCCGCGTCCGGATAGCACTCTTTTAAGTATTCCCGAAGTCTCTCCTGCAGGGCGATCATCCGGTCGAGGTCCGGGAGAGACCTCTCTACGAACTCCCGGAGGAAACGTGAGACCGCCGGGCTCGATCCCCCTGTGCTGATGGCCAGGAGGAACCGCTCCCCCTTCACTACGGATGGAATCAGCAGGTCGCCGGCATCGCCCTCGGCATTGTTGAAGAGTATCCCCCTTTCCCGGCACAACTCCCCGATGCGGTTGTTCAGCTCCCGGTCAGGGGTTGCCGCAATGGCGAGAAACGCCCCCTGGAGGAGTGAGGGGAGCCGCTTGTCTCCGGCGCCATCAAGGTCAATGGTCACCTGTTCGACATCCAGCTCCGAGAATACAGGGGAGAATGACCTGCTGTAGACACGCACCCTTGCTTCGGGTGTAAAATACGCTGCTTTTCGTGCTCCCACCCCGCCACCTCCGAAGATCACCACAGTCTTATTGGAGAATTTTACCAGGAGGGGGATCATTGCTATAGATCTACCCTGTCTTTTTTAATTAAGATGTTGGATTCAGGATGAAAATTGTACTCCGGGAGATGTCACATGAGATTGCGTTGCCTGGGGGCGGAAAAATGCCACCCGGATGCCATTGCATGCATACAGATTCAACCCGGGAAGGGGCCGGGCCTTACTCGGTTCATTGCGGGAAAGACACCCCGCGGTTTGCCGTTCTTACGTGGCGAGAGGCAGCATACGCCCGTTTTGCCGGGAATTCGATACCCTTATTAGCGATTACCTCATAT
>MVQD01000054.1 GCA_002067095.1 Methanoregulaceae archaeon PtaB.Bin056 | reverse complement strand
TTCAATCGATTGAAAAATCGACTAAAAAACAATAGTTAACGTATATAGATAAACCTGTCTGATTTTTCCGGCCGATATGGGAAAAATGGGCGTTTTGTGGCAATTGATTTTAATTAACTTATCCTGAAATCAACAACTTAAACCATAAAACCCCCGGAAATTGCTGCGTTTTTTGTGCCCTGGAACATTCAAAAAGTCAAATAAAAATGTTTATATGGCTGGTTACCATTGGTGATGGAAATGTTTATACTGGGTGGCAAAATCCCGGGACTGGAGCAACCATGGCTCCAGTTTCCGCTGAGTTATCGGGGTATCCCGTGTCCTGGCCAGCGTTCTTCGGGACTAATTAGAAAATTTCTTCTGCAATCATCATGGTACCCCTTCTCCACAAGGAGAATAGTTGCATGCAACTGAACGGAGTAACCATTGACGACACCTACGCCGAGGCATTTCCGACCTGGATTGCCCGCGTGATCATCACCGCCGTGACAGAGGAGTGGGCAAAGAAAGCAGCGACCGAGGCGACGGGCTTTGCCACGTCCGCAATCGGCTGCCCATGCGAAGCGGGGATCGAATCCGTGCTCCGCCCGGATGAGACACCCGACGGAAGGCCCGGTGTCTCCATCCTCATCTGTGCATCCAAGAAGAAACTGAAGGAGCAGGTCGTCGAACGCCTGGCCGAGTGCGTCCTCACATCTCCTACCACCGCAGTATTCAACGGGCTCACCTCGACCGAAGAAAAGATACCGGTCAAGCTGCACTTCTTCGGCGACGGCCACGAGTACCAGAAGGAAGTGGGAGGACGCAAGTGCTGGGTCATCCCGATCATGGAGGGTGAATATGTCGGCGAAGAGGAGTTCGGGATCGTCAAAGGCGTCGCGGGCGGCAATTTCTTCGTCATGGGCGAGAACCAGATGGCGGCGCTCATAGGTGCACAGGCAGCATCGGACGCTATTGCCAGTGTGAAAGGGGTGATCACGAGCTTCCCTGGAGGGGTTGTCGCGAGCGGCTCGAAGGTCGGGTCCAACAAGTACAAGTTCATGCCCGCAAGCACCAACGAGAAGTACTGCCCCACGCTCCGCGAGAAGGTGCCCGACAGCAAGGTGCCTGCCGGCATCACTGCCGTATATGAGATCGTGATCGACGGTCTTGACGAAAAGGCCGTTGCAGAAGCCATGGCCAAGGGGATTAAAGCGGCAGTCAAGGTCCCGGGGGTCAAGTTCATCAGTGCCGGGAACTTCGGGGGCTCTCTTGGGCCTTTCAGGATCGACCTGCACAAGATCCTCTGAACCCCTCTTCTTTTCTCCCATCCCGGGGCTCGATCGATTTTTTTTTATAGCTTATTGCCGGATATTTTGTTCACGAAAATTTCGGTGACAAAATGCGGTTGCCGTTCCCGTCCTTCCTGGCGGCACCCTGCCGGAATCGTGCCCGCGTCAGGACATACCGGCAAAGGGACGGGACAAATTTTCCCCTCTCCACGGGCGAAAAGAAGGGGGAGGACCACGACACCCTCTCCCCCGGTGTCGGCAGACCTGCACCAGGCACCGTGTTCCAGGTGTATCATGACCAATCCCGGAAGAGAAGATCTCGAGTGCCTCAGGGACCCGTACGTCATCCGGTATCCCGAGATCGTAGCGTTGTCCTCGCGGGACGGGCACCACGTGGAGTTGGTGGAGTTCTTCGAATGCGTGGGCGGCGCCATGTGGGCCCGCCTCCACTACGCAAAGAGCCCGCTCGTTCATTCGGTCCGCACGGTGGGAGGGAGTACCAGGTACCTTCTCTCCCCGGGAAGGGTGGACCTCGCTCTTGAGGGGTCAAGGTTTCCAGCCGGCATCTGCGGCGTTGACGTGGAAGAGAGGGAGATTTCAATATCCTACATCGGGCTTGGCGGGGGTGGAGTGGGAGCATCGGGCTGCCGCTCCCTCGCTGGAGGAGTGATCCGGACGGAATGCGACCCTTCGGGCGGCGGTAAGAAGGCAGGGGCTACCATTTGGCTCCCGCGCCGCGAACGCGTCCTCATAGGCGTAGACGATACCGATACCCCTGACGAGGGGGCCACCTGGACCCTCTGCCATAACATCGCACGGGCAGTCCAGGACAAGGAATCCCGCTACATCTCCCATACCATCGTCCAGCTCTTCCCGGTCCCATACCGGACCAAGAACTGTGTCGCAGTGGTATGCGAGTTTGCGAGCAGTGATCCCCCGCGCCTGGTCTCCGCGTTCCACCGCCTCCTCGAACGCCACACCCTCTCTGAGAAGACAGGCATGGCGGTCTTCTCCGGCTTCGACCCCGCTCCCCTTTCAGAATTCGGGTGGGCGGTCAAGCGCGGGGAGGTGGGCACGGATCGCCTCAAGGCGCTGAAAAAACCGGACCTTGCGCATATCATGGAGGGGAGGGGGATCATCGGCGCAGTCGCGGCCATCCCCTTCTCCACCCGCTACGAGGAGGCGCTGCAGCTGTGCGATGGGACATGCTGAAGGCCCGGCTCCTCTCTGAGGGGACCGCCCGCCTGGAAGGAGAGCCTGGCAACGGCTACATCTCTGCATCCACCGCGGGACCCGGTGCAGGAGGCCCCGGCTCGGTCTTCTTCTCGCACAAAGAAAAGCGTGTCCGCCTGGCCCTCGACCAGAAGAGCAGCATCCGCATCCTCCACAGGGGGGAGGGGAAGGCGACGCTCTTCGTGGATGGGAAGGAGATCGAAGGCGTCCTTGAGCCAATCGCCCTCCACTGCCCGCGTCAGGCCTACCTCACGGTGAGCAGCGGGTGCATCTTCTCCTGCAGGTACTGCGAGGTTTTCGGCCACCCGCACCGGAGGAAGTCTGTAGATGAGATCGTGTCCATGGTAGAAAGGGTCGCGGACCGGATCGATGCCATCTCGCTGACAAGCGGCGTGATGGGAAGCGTGGAGGAGGAAGAGGAGTATGTCCTCGGAGTCGTCCGCCGGCTCACCCGCTTCGGCATCCCCATCGGTGTCTCGATCTACCCGACTGACAAGAGTGCAGAGAGGCTCCATGCACTCGGGGTCGTAGAGGTCAAGTTCAACGTGGAGACGGCAACCGACGAGCTCTTTGCGCGGATGTGCCCGGGACTCTCCAGGGACAGCATATGGCGGGCACTCGGGCAGTCTGTTCCCCTCTTTGGGAGGAACCACGTCTTCTCGAACCTTATCATCGGCCTCGGAGAGACAGACGACGAGGTCAGGGAATGCATCCACGCCCTTACGCGGATGGGCGTGATACCGGTGATCCGGCCGCTCACCCCGGCAGCCGGGTGCAAAGGGTACCGGCGACCGTCAAAGGAGCGGGTCCTCGCGATCAACCGTATCCACGCGGACGCCCTGCGCGAGGCAGGGCTTGATCCGGGAGAAGCTTTGACCATGTGCGTGGCGTGCACGGGGTGCGACCTGGTGCCGGGGAGGGACGATCCATGAGAGGACTCGAAGCACTTGGAGAGGCGATCCTGGCTGCCACAGACCGGCGGTACACGGTCCCCGGCTATCCCATCACGGAACTCGGGGCCCTGACCGGGGCAGAGATGGTGATCAACGAGAAGACCGGCCTTGAATATGCCCTCGGCGATTCTCTGGCCGGGAGAAGAGCAGCACTCATTGTGAAGAACGTGGGCGTCAACGCCTGCGTGGACCCGCTCCTCCAGGCAACCGCCCAGGGGCTCGTCGGGGGAGTACTGCTGGTTGCAGGGGACGACCCGGATGCAGTGGGTTCCCAGACTTCCCAGGACACCCGGATCATAGGGGAGCTCGCAGAGATTCCGGTCATCGAGCCGGATGCCGGCACGGCGTTCCGGGCGGTGGAGGCCGCGCTCCAGGCGTCAGAGGAGTTCTCACGGGTGGCGATGCTCCGGGTGACCCCCGGGTTCCTCGACGGGGAGGTTGCCGGCAGCCGCGTCTCCCGGAAGGATTTTCTGGGCCGGCTCTCGGACAGGAGCTTCACCATGCACGGGAGGGTGACCGCCTCCCGCGCCCTCTTCAGGAAGCTGCAGGAATGGTCGGACGCCTCACCGCTGAACACCTGGGCGGGCGAGCCTGCGGGAATTGGGCCAGAGCATGGTGAGAGCCGGGTCGTCACGGTCTTCCCGCCGCCTTCAAGGCTCGCGGGGTACCGCGATGTCAGGGAAGCAGGCCTCACGTTTGTAAAAGACCACTCCAGGCACCAGATCCTCCCGGATGACGAGGGAAGGGCGTCACCCCAGACCCTGGAGGAACGGGGGTATTACCGGACGTTCTGCCGGGACTGCCCGTTCAAGGCGGTGATCGCGCTCATGCAGGACCTCGGGATGCGCCCGGTATGCGATGCCGGGTGCGTGGTGCTCGCGATGAACCCTCCCTATGGTATCGGGGTGGCGAGCTACGGGATGGGGTCGAGCGTGGCCGTGGCGGCCAGGAGCACGGGGGTTGCCCTTACCGGGGACTACGCGTTTCTCCACAGCGGGATCAACGCGCTGATGGACGTGTACGCGAAGGGACTTCCCCTCCTCTGTGTAGTCCTGGACAACGGCTGTGCCGCAATGACAGGGAAGCAGCCATCACTCCCGGTCGAGCGGTACCTTGGCTGGGCGGGCCCGCACATCGTGGCGGTGCACGAGACAGGAAGAATACGGGACCTTCTGCAGCACGCCGCAAGGCCCGGAGTAATCGTGATCAGGGGAACATGCCCGGAGGGGCAGGAACATGAGATCGTGGCATATCGAGATATGTGACGTCACCCTTCGCGACGGGGAGCAGACCCCTGGGGTCTCCTTCACCTGCGAGGAGAAGACGAGGATAGCAGAAGTACTGGACCAGGTAGGGGTGGAGGTCATCGAGGCCGGGTTCCCGGCCACCTCACCCTACGAGAAGCGGTGCGTGAGTGCCGTTGCATCGCTTGGGCTCGATGCGCGCATCTGCTGCCTGGCAAGGGCGCGGAAGGCAGACGTGGACGCCGCGATCGAGGCAGGCGTCGACATGGTGAGCATCTTCATGCCCACGTCTGACCTGCACATCCGGCACAAGTTCCATGCACCAAGGGAGAAAGTGCTCGGGGATTCCCTCGAGATGGTGGACTATACCCACGACCACGGGCTCCAGGTCAGGTTCGCCGCGGAGGATGCCTCAAGGACGGATCTCCCGTTCCTCTTGGAGGTATACCGGCAGGGAGAAGAGCACGGTGCCGACCTCCTCTCCTTTGCCGATACGGTCGGCGCGCTCACACCGCTCCAGATGTTCCGGACCATGAGAAAGATCGTCAAGGCCGTGCACAAACCGGTCTGCGCACACTGCCACAACGACATGGGAATGGCGACAGCCAACACCCTTGCCGCAGCCGAGGCAGGGGCATTCCAGCTTCACACCACGGTGAACGGGATCGGCGAGAGGGCAGGGAACGCAGCCCTCGAGGAGGTGCTCGTTGGACTTTATATGAAAGGCGGTGTCCGGCGCTACGACCTCTCCCACCTGGTCCCCCTCTCGGA
This sequence comes from Methanoregulaceae archaeon PtaB.Bin056, assembly GCA_002067095.1. GTDB lineage: Archaea > Halobacteriota > Methanomicrobia > Methanomicrobiales > Methanospirillaceae > Methanolinea_A. The sequence goes on along the minus strand of MVQD01000054.1, from coordinate 24,790 downwards.
GATGGTCGCCCACTACTCGGGGGTCGGGGTTGATTGTCTGAAGCCCGTCGTGGGCGACCATGCCTTCCGCCACGAGAGCGGCATCCATATCGCTGCGATCCTGGAAGACCCCGAGACCTACGAGTACTTCCCGCCCGAACTCGTCGGGACCACCCGGAAGTTCACCCTCGGCAAGCACACCGGCAAGAAGGCACTCGAGCACGAGGTTGCCCGCCTCGGGTACCACCTTCCCGAGAAGCAGCTCTGCCAGGTGCTCGAGATGGTAAAGGACCGCGGGGAGAAGAAGGTCGATCTCACCGATGAGACACTGATCGACCTGATTAAGCAGGTGATGGGGGGGCCGCCGCTGTGAGCACTCTCTCGGAACGGATACTCGGGGCACCCGCCGGGGACTACGTGGACCGACAGGTTGACCGTGCCTACGTGCACGACGGGACGGGGGTCCTTACTCTTGAGGCATGGAGGGCCATGCAGGCGGGAGCGCCGGCCAGGCCTGGACGCTGTTATGTCCTCTTCGACCATATCGTCCCTGCCAACAACTCGGTCACGGCAGGGCTGCAGCATGACCTCCGTGTCTTTGCCAGGGATCAGGGGTTCCATTTTACCGACGTGGGGGAGGGGATATGCCACCAGCTTATGGGCGAGGGGATCGCGCTTCCCGGGGAGGTCGTGGTGGGGGCAGACTCGCACACCTGCACACTCGGTGCTTTCGGGGCGTTTGCAACGGGTGTAGGCGCAACCGACATGGCAGCCATCTGGGCAGAGGGAGGGACGTGGTTTCGGGTCCCCGAGACCATCGCCATACGGATGCGGGGTGCCCTGTCCGGGCCCGCGGAGGCAAAAGATCTTGCCCTCACCTACGTGGGCAGGCTCTCCATGGACGGCGCCACCTACCGTTCACTTGAGTTCGTCGGAGATGGTGTTGCGTCGCTCTCAATAGACTCACGGATGACCATCTCCAACCTGGCGGTCGAGACCGGCGCGAAAGCGGGCCTCTTCTATGCCGACGGTTCGACCTGCAGGTACCTCGAAGCGTACGGTCACCGGGTCCGGCCCCAGGAGCCGGAAGAGTGCTGTTACGAGCGGGAACTCCACTTTGACCTGGGAGAGGTTGTACCTGTCGTGGCGGTCCCTCCGAGGGTCGACTGCGTAAAACCTGTCGCAGAGATGGAAGGGATGCCCCTCGACCAGGTATTCGTCGGCACGTGCACCAACGGGCGGTTCGAGGACCTCAGCCGGTTTGCCGCGATTATCCGGGGAGAGAAGGTGAAGGTCCGCACGCTCATCGCACCGGCGTCAAGAAGCGTCCTCGCCCGGGCCACGGAGACGGGAACCCTCGCGACCCTGGTCGCTGCTGGCTGCACCATCCTTCCCCCGGGGTGCGGGCCGTGTCTTGGCGCCCACCAGGGGGTGCTCGGGGAGGGGGAGGTCTGCCTCTCCACTGCGAACCGTAACTTCAAAAACCGCATGGGGGTGGGCGGGGAGATCTACCTCGGCTCAGTTGCCACCGCCGCGGCGAGTGCGCGAGCGGGGTTCCTCGCAGCCCCGGAGGCGATGCCATGAAGATCGAGGGGCGTGCGCTCTGCCTCGGGGAGGATATCGACACCGACGTGATCATCGCGGGCCGTTACCTGCGGACCAGGGACAGGTCGGAGTGGGCAAGGCACGCGTTTGAAGACCTGGACCCATCACTCGCCACGCGCCTGGAGGGGACGGTGATCGTTGCCGGCCGCAACTTCGGGTGCGGCTCATCCCGCGAGCAGGCGGCCATCGCCCTGAAGGAAGCGGGGGTGAGGGGGGTGATCGCGCCCAGTTTCGCCCGTATCTTCTTCAGGAACGCCATCAACATCGGCCTTCCCGTCATCGAGTGCGAATGCACCTGCCGCGACAACGAGGCAGTCAGTGCAGACCCGGGGGAGGGGACGGTGACGATCGGGACACACACCTATCATACGAGGCCGCTCTCTCCCCGGATGCTGGAGATACTCTCTGCCGGGGGGCTGGTTGCATACTGGAGGGGCAGGAGGTGATCTTCCCCAGGCAGTGCAAGGAAGTGGGGCATGCGTCGGCGCGGCCGTGCGGGGAGAAGGTGTATTTCCTCTCCCGATACCTCGTCCACGACACAGAAGAAGGCCCGGAACTGCTGGAGGTCTCTCTCGACCAGGAAGAGCGTGGTCTGATGCGCTCCGTAAGAGAATCGCGTGTGATCGCGGCTGCCGGGGAGGTGACGGTCCACCCCGTGAAGGTCCAGATCCATGACCGCACCCTCCTGGTCAGGCTGGCGATGGCGTCCGGGACCCGGTGCACCATTTTCACCGGCCTCGATGAGCATACCACGTTCGTCCTTGACCCCGATATTGACGAGTTCCAGAGGGTCCACGTCTACGATATCACCCCCCCACGGCCCAGCCTCTCAGCCGCGATCCGGGACCTGGAAGCGGCGGGGCTCTTCGGTGACCTCGACGTCGTCTTTGCGCATTCCGTCCTGGACATCTCGCGGCTCCAGGCAGACGTGTACCCATGCAGGGCTTCCGGTTTTCCCCGCACCCTCGACGCCGACCGCCCGCAGGGTAAAGATACGGTCGCGGGGTGCATGACAGGGGCCCAACTGATCCGGGAATGCTATGGAGAAGATTACCGGATGGTCGAGATCTGCCCCCTGAAGATGGTGAACGATGAACCGTTTATTGCCAGGTGCTGCCGTAAGGAGCGCGAGGGTATCGGGGTCTACAACGGGAAGTTCGGCGCGGTCGTGCACTGGGGTGCAAGCCCTTCCCAGATCTCCCGTGCGGTATGCAGCCTCGTCGAACAATGGAGGAGACGGGCATGAAGGTTGCCGTGGTCGAGGGCGACGGGATCGGGCATGAGGTCATCCCGGTGGCAAAGAGAGCGCTCGAGGTGCTCCGCCCGGACATGGAGTTCTTCCCGGTTGAAGTGGGGTACGGGAGGTGGGAGCGGACAGGCCAGGCAATCAATGACGATGAGATCGATGCTCTCGCTTCCGCCGACGCCATACTCTTCGGGGCGGTCACCACCCCGCCCTCGCCAGACTACCGGAGTGTCATCGTGCGCATCCGAAAGGAACTCGACCTCTATGCAAACCTCCGGCCCGTGTGGGGCGACGGGTTCGACATCATGATCGTCCGGGAGAACACCGAAGGGCTGTACTCGGGCGTGGAGAAGATCGAGCAGGACTCGGCATGCACCGTGCGCTGCATCACCCGGAGGGGGAGCGAGCGGATCGCGAGGTTTGCATGCGGGTTGGCGCATTCGAGGGCCGGCATCACCATCGGCCACAAGGCCAACGTCCTCAAGTCGGACGTCTTCTTCCGCGAGATCTGCATCGCCGAGGCAAAGGCTGCCGGTGTCGCCTGGAAAGAGTGCTACATAGATGCCCTCTGCCTCGACATCCTCCAGCACCCCGGGCGGTACGATGTCATCGTGACCACCAACATGTTCGGCGACATCCTCTCCGACGTGGCAGCCTACCTCGTGGGAGGCCTCGGCCTCCTGCCGAGCGGAAACCTCGGTGACCGGCATGCCCTCTTTGAGCCAGTCCACGGAAGCGCCCCCGACATCGCCGGGAAGAACCTCGCAAACCCGATTGCTGCGCTCCGGAGTGCTGCCATGCTGCTCCTCTACCGGGCGAATGACCGGGATGCTGCAGAGATGATCGAGAAGGCGATCAACGCGGTGTGTGCACGAGGGGTCCGGACCAGGGACATGGGCGGAAACCATGGCACCGCGGAATTCGGAAACGAGGTGATCAGGGAATTGGAATCGATGATCCGGAATTGAGCCCCGCATTTTTTCGGGATGCTTTATATAATCTGCCTCCCAAAGGGACATACTGAATATGGGAAAAGTGCTCCTTGTTGATGATTCCGAGCTCGCCCGGTATCTGATGAGCCAGATCCTCATCTCCGGAGGCCACGAGGTGGTGGGAGAGGCGAGCGACGGGATCGAGGCACTCCAGAAGGTCAGGGAGACCAGCCCCGACGTGGTCATCCTGGACGTGATCATGCCCAAGATGAGGGGCCCCGAGACCCTCGAGGAGATCAGGAAGATCAGCCCCGCAACCAGGGTGATCATCTGTTCCGGCGATCACCAGGAGCACACCGTCAGGGACGTGGTAAGGAAGGGCGCATCGGGCTTCATCATCAAGCCGTTCAAGAAAGACGCGGTCCTCCAGGAGATCAACAGCGTCCTTGCGGGGCAGGCTCCCTGACCTTTTTTCTTCTCCATGCCGTCATGACATTGCGTTCCATACCAATCCTTTTTTCCCGCCGGGCCCTGATCTGATGGTATGTCATGTGATTGTTCCAGGAGGACCTGAATCCACATGCTCAGGGTCGGGGTACATGTCTCCATCGCCGGATCGATCTCCCTTGCGGTGACCCGGGCTGCAGAGGCAGGCTGCAATACATTCCAGATATTCTCCCGGAACCCGAGGGGATGGGGATACCGTGACCTCACTCCAGACGACACGGCGCAATTCAGGGAGGCCCTTGAAAATTCCGGCATCTCACCGGTCTTTGACCACATGCCCTACCTCCCGAACCTCGCCAGCCCCAGGGAGGATATTTACGAGAAGTCGTGCGCGACCCTGACCGCAGAACTTCTGCGTTGCGGCACGCTTGGCATCCCGTTCCTCGTCACCCACCTGGGACATCATCTCGGCGACGGCATCGAAGCCGGGAGGGACCGTGTCATCCAGGCCGTCAACATGGCACTCGAGGCCGCACAAAACAGGGTAATGCTCCTTCTTGAGAATACCGCCGGCGAGAAGAACGGGGTGGGGAGCACCTTCGAGGACATCAGGGCGGTGATGGAAGGGATCGAATTTCCCGGACGAACCGGCGTCTGCTTCGACACATGCCACGCGTTCGGCGCGGGGTACGAACTCCGCACGCCTGAGGGAATCGGCGAGACCCTCGACCGGCTCGACGAGGTCATCGGGCATTCCCACGCACGCCTCATTCACCTGAACGACTCGAAGGGGGGCCTTGGGAGCGGTCTTGACCGGCACGAGCACATCGGCCTTGGATCCATCGGGGAGGTGGCCTTTGCGCACATGCTTCAATCGGACTTCTTCAAAAAAAGGCCGCTCATATGCGAGACCCCCGTTGACGGACGGAGGGACGACAGGGAAAATATCAAAAAAGTCCGGGAACTTGCAGGAGAGAACACCGAAGGGTAAACCAGGCAGCCTGCCGCCGGGAATAGGGATCTGGTTGGCCGGAAGGCCACGGCATACCCGTAAGCAGGGACCCGCCAGAAGACCGGATCCACTGGGCCGTCCCGGGCAACTGTTCTCGTGCTGCACACCGCGGCACCAGGAGATTTTGTTGATGATTCATCAGCGGCCACGGACCGGCAGGTTTCCCCGGTTATCCCGGCCAGGGATCATATCGCATGATGCGGTTTATGGCCTTCTCACGCCCGCTCTCTCCGGCAGGCAATCGGGGACCATTGCGCCCTCTGAAGAGGAATAGAACTCCGGTGTGAGTGTCCTCTCTGCAAGGTCACCGAGCTGTTCTTCAAGCGCTCTCGTGAGGGCCAGGCACTTCGGCCCGTTTGCACCTTTCACGGAAACGGCCACCTGGCCGTCCCTGCCAATCAGTATCTCAAGTTCCTGCATCTCCATTGTGATGGTCACCTCATACCAGCCGCACCACCGGGCGATCCTTCATCACCACGTGGCCGGTCCGGTTATCGCGGGCAGTGACAAGAAGCCTCTTGTTCTCGTCGAGTGAGAACGAGATCTCGAACCGGGCCTCGTCCCGCATTGCCGGCGGGTTTGCAGGGATGAAGAAGGGGGCCTTCTCGTTCATCCAGAACGCATCCCTCAACTCCCGCTCTTCGTCCGGGAGATCCACGAGCCGCACTCCACCCCCGGGGTCACTGACAAGCTCCCGGTGGGCCGCCTGATCTCCCCGTTTCGCCTTTCCCATCTCGAATATGGGGACTCCCAGCTGGGCCTGGCCATCGTAAGTGGCGCGTATGAGGAGACGGGCCAGGGGGCGCCTGCTGGGATACGGGTCTCCCTGCCGGACGAGCGTCCGGAACTCGTGCGCGCCGGTCCGGGAGTTCCAGAACCGAAGGGCATAGTCGTGCTGGACATGGTCGTCAAGGTCGATTCCGGCTGCGCACGCTGCCGCCCCCCGGGCGACCGTGACGAGAGGGTGGTCGTACCGTATCTTCTCCCTCCCGAACCGGTGTTCGAGCGCCTTTTTGACGGCCGGGATCTGGCTGCACCCCCCCACCATGACGACGCCGACGAGGTCATCCTCGGAGAACCCCCTGGAATAGGCCCCCTGGAGCGCCCTCTGCACCGTGGCGTTCAGGCGGGGGAAGACCCCTCTCTCCTCCAGCAGCCGCTCGAACTCGCCCCTCGTGTAGGGTGTCGAGAATTCCAGTCCTTCCCCGGGCAGCAGCCGGACAGAGATATCCGTCTCATTTTCTACGGAGAGTACCTCCTTTGCCCGCTCGCAGGCCGAGAGGAGGGGGCGGGAGAGCGCCATTCCAGCCTGTCCACCCGGCATGGAACCGCATCTCTCGCGGATGTCCTCGAAGATCCACTGGTCCATGCGCATCCCGCCGATATCCTCCCCCGCTTTACCGAGTACCCTGCACCGGCGGCCCTGGCCGTTCTCACCCTCCTCGAGGCGGACCACCGAGACATCGAGGGTCCCGCCACCCATGTCAAAGAGCATGAACACCTCTCCTGGCCTGAGTGCGAGTCCCGATGCCACGGCAGCGGCGGTCGCCTCGTCCACGACACGCACCCTTCCAATCCCCGCAGAACCGGCAAGAGAGATCACCCAGTCCTGGTAGTGCTCGAATGACTCGACTGGCACCGGGAAGACCGCCTCGAGGTCCCCCTCGCCTGCCGCTGCCGGAAGGGCTGCGAGGACGGCCCCGAGGAAATCAGCACCCACCTCACGGTAACTCCTGCTGCCCCCCGGCAGCGGCACCCGGACTGGGCTTCGCGTGGAGATATAGTGCTTCATCCATCGGACCGTTGCGGGGGAGTCAAGCAGGCCCAGGTCATGCACCTGCTGCCCTATCCACCTCGCCTCGCCCCCCGCGTAATGGATCAGGGAAGGGATCTGCGGCGTGCTGACCTGATCGCCGCTGCACGGGCGGGACCACCCTGGGATCTCGAGCACCCGGGCAGAGCCAGTGGCCTCGTCCCAGCAGGCGAGCACCGTGTTTGAGGTGCCGAAATCGACGGCAACCCTACAGGGCATAAAGACTCACCCCTTTGCGGGTCATCCCGTTCAATTCCGGCTCTTCGGCTATCTCAATATCATAGGGTCCCGCAGGTATCCCCGATCCGCCGTACGCGATGCTGTGGCGGAACTTTCCTGCAAGGAGGCGCTCGAGGAACTTCCACTGGGCGGACTGCCCCCGGGGAAGTTCAGGCGTAATGCATGACTGCACGTACGCGATATCATCAGGGGTGGTCCGGCCCATCGGCTTTGTCCAGGGGACCCCAAAGAGATGGAGTGACCCGTCCCTGCCCGCAGCAGCCACCATGTGCCGGGCGGGGACAAGGCAGACGCCGTGGCGGGCGTCGGCGCTCACCACGCGGGTGCGGATGAGTGTGCCCCCCGGGAGGGAGATGAGGGAGAGTGTGCCGCCATCGACTGCGATTGCGAGGAGAGTTCCGTCGGGGTGGACCGAGAGTGAACGGACTCTCCCCGCACGGCCCTGGATCGTCTTCAATGGTTCGCCTGAGGGTATGCTCCACAGCCTTACGGTCCGGTCCCAGCTCCCGGTTGCAAGGACCTTCCCGTCCCCAGTGATCCCAAGGCATGAGACCACGTGTGTGTGCCCCCGGATACGGCTCTGCATCTGCCCGGAATCCAGGCTCCAGACGATTGCGGTCCTGTCGTGGGAACCGCTCACCAGGAACGGGCCAGAAGGCGAGAACGCAAGCGAGGTGACCGGGCTGTCGTGTCTCCCGAGCAGGGTGACCGGCTCTCCGGAAGGCAGTGACCAGAGACGGACGGCGCCGTCCCAGCCCCCGCTTGCGAGGAGAGTTCCGTCACGGTTGATCGCAAGGGCATGGACCCCGCCCCCGTGCCCCTCGATGGTTGCACGGAGCGACCCTGTACCGAGGTCCCAGAGCGAGACCCTGCCATCGGCATCGCCGCACGCGGCAAGGGTTCCCGAAGGGTGGAGCGCGAGGCACTCGATCCTGCCGCAGAAGAGGTTGTGGGTGTGCACCAGTTCGCATGTCCCCGTCTCCCATACCCACAGGATCCCGCCCTCGCTCCCGCAGGCGATGAGTTCTCCTCCCGGGGTGGATGCAAGGCAATGGATCGGAGCCCCGGGACCCCGCATGACTGTCTGCAGTTCACCTGAAGGGAGCGCCCACAGCTTCACCGTTCCATCCCACCCGGCGCTTATGAACCCCGTCCCCTCCCTGTTGACTTCGAGAAGCCGGATCAGTCCCCGGTGGGCCTTCTTTACCTGGAGTCTCTTTCTTCCTGGGACAGACCATATATGAAGAGTGCCGTCGCGGCACCCTGCAATGAGGAAATCTGCACCCGGGTGGAGTGCAAGTGACGTGATCCCCTGTCCTGGGACTTCAAGGCGGACCACCTCTTCTCCGGGCATGAGCGGGATCAGCACGGCAGCGTGGTCTTCTGTGGCAAGCGCAGCGAAATTTCCACCCGGAGCAGCGCACCAGGCGATGAGCCTGCGTGGGGTGGTCGGCACGAGGGTGCGGAGTGTGCCGTCCACGGAATTCCAGGCATGGAAGGTACCCCTCTCGTCGACCCCCGCCAGGATCGCGCCCCCACAGCAGAAGACGAGGTCGCGTATGGCATGCCCGGTTCCCGGGATTTCGATGTACTGCCCGCCTTCCCTCAAAATCCCCACCGACCCATCCCTGCAGCCGGAGGCTACCATCTCGCCGTGTGCTGCAACGGCCGTGACCGCGGTGCGATGGACACCCCTCCGGTTCCCGCCGCTGCAGTCTGGCCAGTTCCACGAAAAGACGGACCCGTCACTCCCTCCCGACCAAAGGGTCCCGCCTCCGAAAGCAAAGGCAACCGACGTGACGGGTGCACTATGCGCCCGCAGTTCGCGGATGGGAGCGCCGGTCCGGATGTCCACTATCCTGATTGAGCCGTCCCCTGCCCCGATCACAAGCGAAAGTCCGTCGGGACTGCATGCGATTGCCGTGGCGCTGCCGCCTGCCGGTCTGCAAGAAGAAAGGAGTTCTCCGGCGGGAAGGGACCACTGGCAGAGGGTCCCGTTGCAGATCAAAGTTGCAAGGTGCGCTCCGCCGGGGGAAAATACGGCATGGTCGACTGTTCGGCCGGGGCCCGAAAGTGCGCCCGCCGCAGCCTGCGGGGGATCAGGGTATTCCCACCGGTCCGGGACCAGGGCGAGGAGATCCCTCCAGAGCGGGAGGTCTTCCTCCGGGGGCTTCCACCCGGATCTGCGGAGGATATGCACCGCTTCGACAGCAATCTCGATCGGGGCGAGGAAGAGAAGCGCATATATCTCCTCCCATTGACTTTCGTGCCGGGATAAATCGAGGAGAGATCTCCAGTCTTCAGGTGACCACCCTGCGGCCTCGGGACGGCGTGCGAGGGTGCAGAAGGGGCTTACCAACCCTCTCTCCCGGGCGGCGGCGAGGGCCCTGGCGCGGACGCGGGGCGAAGCACCCTGGAGTGCGTGCATCATCAGAGGGTGACCTTCCAAAGGGTCGAGATCACGCCAGGCCTCTGTCTTCCCTGAGAGGAAGAGGAAGAGCGCCTGCTTCTCCTCACTGCGGGGCAGGTATCCCTGTTCTCGTGCGATATGCGCAAGGCCGGGGTCCCCTTCCTCGATCACGCAGTCGCAGAGCGCGTCGATCGCCTCCTGTGAAGCGAGCGATGAGAGGCACTCCCTTGCGATTGTCCTCACCTCGGGGTAGGGAGACCCGGCCAGTGCATGGCCAAGGGCGCGAACGGCTTCCCGGTCTCCATCCCTGGCCGCGGCGGCCAGTTGCGTGGCCGCAGATGACCGGGCGAGCCTCCCGAGAACGGGTACACGAGGGGAGATCCGTGCCAGCACCCGGTTCATCGACGGCATGGGAGATTCACCGCTCATTGGGAGAGAGAACCGGTTCAAGGCGGATCGGGCCTCCGGCAAAGCCTGCAGGAGACGCGGGCGGGGAGGCCGAGAGGGCCCTTCCCCCGGTCAGCCACTCCCGGAGTCCGCCGATGACCTCCTTCTGGGAGACCGAGAGTGGCACCTGTGCTCCCAGCGCTGAGAGGATGTCTCCCGTGCTGACCCGACGCATCTCCTGGTTGAATGCATGGTACATGGCGTCGATGACCGTCTGCTCGATCTCGGCGCCCACGTATCCGTCGGATGCCCTCGCCAGGTGATCCAGGTCGAAGTCATCAGGGAGAAGGCCCCGCCTCCGCAGGTGGACCGAGAAGATCTCCCTGCGCTCCTCTTCTGAAGGGAGGTCGAGGAAGAACACCTCGTCAAAGCGGCCCTTGCGCAGGAGTTCGGGGGGGAGTGCCGAGATGTCGTTTGCAGTCGCCACCACGAAACAGGGGGAGGTCTTGTCCTGCATCCAGGTGAGTATGCTTGCAAAGACCCGCTGGCTGGTCCCCGAGTCCCCGTTCCCGAACGAAAACGCCTTCTCCATCTCATCGATCCAGAGGATGCAGGGAGAGATGGTCTCTGCGAGTGCCAGGGCGCGTCGCGTCCTCTCCTCCGACTCCCCGACATAACTTCCAAAGAGCGCTCCCACGTCGAGCCTGAGCAGCGGGAGCCTCCACATCCCGGCGATCATCTTGGCCGTGAGGCTCTTTCCTGTCCCGGGGATGCCGATAAGCGCGATACCCTTGGGGGAGGGCAGTCCGTATTCGCGCGCCTCGCGTGAAAAGGCCCGCTCCCTCAAGCGGAGCCACTCCTTGAGCACCGCGAGGCCCCCCACGTTCTCCGCAGTCTCTGTCGCACTGTAGAACTCGAGTGCCTCGCTCTGGGAGAGGATGTCCTTCTTCTCAGAGACCACCGCATCGATGTCGCGGTCATCGAGCCGCCCGTGACGGACGATCGCCTTCGCAAACGACCTGCATGCCTGGTTGAGGGACATCCCGAGCGCGGCCTGGATCAGTTTCTCGCGACCGAGGGGTGTGAGGGAATCGCCGGCCCCGCTCCCCCTCAGCAGGCGGTCGAGCTCCTGCTCGAGCTCCCTCGCAGAGGGAGGCGGCACGTGGACCACAACGGCATCGTCCCGTATCTCGTCAGGCACCTTCAAAGAAGGGGTGACCACCACCATTGTCCTCCGGGTGAACCGGAACTTCTGGGCAAGGTTCCGGAGCCTCCGTTTCACGCCGGGGTTTCCCCAGAACTCGTGGAAATCCTTGAGCACGATGACGGCCGCCTCGTCTGTCTTCTCCATCTCGTCGAGGGCGAGGAGAGGGTCTCTTGCAGCAGATCCCCTCCCTCCTGCGTATCCTGCCCCCGAGAACCCTTCCGCAATGTCCCAGGCGAGGAAAGGTCTCTTGGGAGAGAAACTACTGCAGACCTCCTGCAGCATCCGCACCGCCCTCTCTTCCTCCGCGGTGTGCAGGATGAGCAGGGTGATGCGGGCCCGGAGGCAGAGGTCGATCTGCGAGGGGATATCCGCATCTCCACCTCTCGAGATCATGCCCACCTCCTCACCACGATGCGGATGCTGCCGTCCTCCTGCATCGCTTCCTCGACCATGGTGTAGCCCTCCCGCCTGGCCTGTTCCTGCACCATCCTCCGGGGATAGTCCCGCCGAAGCCTTGCAAGGACTCGTTTGTCCTCCCCCTTCACCCCCCACGAGTCTGCGAGGAGGTCGTAGCACCCGTCGGCGTTCCGGACAAACCCCACGCCATACCCATCCCTTCCCGCAACGGCGAGGTCGACCTGCTGCACTCCGTGGTATCCCCTGACGGTCCCCCCATGTTCGACCTGGTAACCCATCTCCTCCAGGCAGTGTGCAAGGACTGAACGGTCCCTGAACGCTGTTTTTACCCGTGAAAAATGGGACATGGGTCAGGTACACCTCCGCCCGCAGGAGAGAATGGCCCTCTCCGGGAACCCGGTCGTAACCACTTCGCCCCCGCTCGTGATAGTGAACTCGACTCCTGTCCCCTCCTCCCCTCCTCCGATACCGGGCGCGATCCTTTCCGAGAGGGAGAGTATCTGCTGGTTTGCGGAGGCGCAGAGCGATGATTGGGTGCGGCGTTCCCGGACAAAGGGCCCTGCCACGAGGAGATCGGTCTGCTGCAGAAGCGCCCTCCAGTCCTTTCTTCTGCTGGACAGGAGCTTCTCTGCAGGGTACCCGCTGAACGTGACAACGGACCTCCCTGACTCGCGGACCGTCTTGGCGAGGGCGGCAAGGGGGGCTGCCTGGCAGAACGGCTCCCCTCCAGAAAACGTGACCCCCGCTATTCCGGGGATTGCGAGGATGCGTTCAGCCAGTTCCTCCTCATGGACAAGGCACTTTTTCGCAAATGACCACATGTCCCGGTTGAAGCAGCCCTGGCACCCGATCGGGCAGCCCTGGACCCAGACAACCGCCCGGAGCCCGGGCCCGTTCACCCCCGACCTCTCGAGAAACCCGGCACAGTTGATCATCCGGCCTGCACCCCCCATGGCCCGGAATAGCCACTCGATTCCTGCAGCGTCTCCTCCCCCTGATACATGAAAAGAGAGGTTTCCTGCCGGCATGGTATAAGTCCTTCTCTCTGCGGCCGTATTCTCCCCAAAAAGTACTACGATAGTACTACATAGGTATTGCAGAACTCCCTTTTGCGGGCCCCCTCGCGCCGGGCAAATCAGCCGCCAAATTAGAATTGATAAATCCAAAGTATTTATTTCAGAAATTCAAATGTTCTCCTTGGTATTCTATAAGAGTGATCAATCCCCCCTGGTCACGGCTTTTTTATTTCATAAGGCATACCGGAGCGCCGCATGATATTATGAACGCTCTCTGCCAATGTGTATACAGTGAAAGCCACTTTCGACGGGACCTGGGTAAGGGCCGGCCCCGGGAGCCGGGCACTCTATGACCAGAGCGGCTATGGCCGGCCCGAGAAGGATGGGTTGAGGCTTGCGCCCGAGGAGGCGCTGTACCTCGTCCACCGGGGGCGGCTCGATGTTGCCGGGCACCCTTTCGACCGGTTCCTCGCGGTGTGTGCGGAGAAGCCCAATTTCCTGAGGAGTTACCTGGTGTACAGGGACATCAGGGAGAGGGGCTACGTCATACAGACCGGGCCGCACGACTTCCGGGTATTCCGGAGGGGACAGAGGCCAGGCACGGGCCAGTCCCAGTACCTGGTCCGGGTCATCTCCGAGAGGGACATGATCGACTTTTCAGGCCTCGTCAGGGAGGCAACCGCCTCGCTCAACCTCCGGAAGCAGCATGTCCTCGCGGTGGTCGACGACGAGAACGAACTGACCTATTACGAGGTGAAGATGCCCACGCTTCCCCGGGTTGAGCAGGAGGCTGCCGAAGGGAACTTCAGGGGTGAACTTGCCGGGAAGTACGCAATCGTCCGGACAGCAGGACAAATGGGCGCAATCCCCGCCACATTCGGGATGCAGCTTGACCCGGACCGCCTGGTGCTTGCCCCCCTTGAGATCCTCAACCTGATGCGTTCCGGCCGGCTCACCCTTTACCGGAACGGCGAACCCATAGATCCCGGGAATTACCGCCAGATGGCGCAGGAGGCTGACCTTGAGTTCCCGGAGAAGGTGGCAGTCTACGACGATTTGAGGTGCCGCGGCTTTGTACCCCGCACCGGCTACAAGTTCGGCCACCATTTCCGGGTTTATTCAGGGAAAAAGGTCCATTCAGAGATGCTGGTGCAGGCCCTTCCGGCAGGAGCGGCCCTCCCGATGAGCGCCATCTCGAGATCCGTGCGCCTGGCTCACAGCGTGAAAAAGAAGATGTTGTTCGGGTGCGAACATAGTCAAGGAATCCAGTACGTGGAATTTGCCCGGATAAAACTGTGAGTAGGTAACCCATGCAGGCACCATTAAACCCCTGGTCCAGCCAGCAGTCCGAAGATATCGAGAAACTCTTCTCCATGTTCGGCATCGAGCCTATCGCCACCATCGAGGGGGTCCTCCCCCGCGTGCCGTCGTTCATCAGCCGCGGCGTCGTGGTCGGCCACCGCGATTACCGGCAGATCGCCGAGGCCATCAGGGACCAGAGGCCCTTTCACGTCCTGACAGGGTTCATGCCCTCCGGGCACCCCCACCTCGGCCACCTGATGGTGATGAAGGAGGTGGTCTGGCACGTCGAGCAGGGCGGGACAGGGTATATCACCATCGCGGACAGGGAAGCCCACGCGGTGCGTGAGATCCCCTGGAAAAAGTGCGACGAGTACGGGAGGGAGTACCTGGAATGCCTGTATGCGCTCGGATACCGGGGGCATACCTACTTCCAGAGCAAAAACAGGCTGCTCGCAGACCTCGCGTTCGAGGCGGCGACCAAGGTGAACTTCTCGGAACTCCAGGCGATCTACGGGTTCTCTGACGAGACCGCGCTTGCCCATGCCGACAGCGTGATCACCCAGGTTGCAGATATCCTCTATCCCCAGGTGCACAGCCCCCCCGCTCCCACCATCGTCCCGGTCGGCATCGACCAGGACCCCCACATCCGGCTGACGCGAGGTATCGCCCACAAGCTCCGGATGTTCACGGTGGAGGAGAGGGACGGGTACATCAGTGTCCGGTCCAAGAACGCCCCTTCCGCAGCCCTCGAAGAAGTGCACCGGCGGTTTGCAGGCTCGAAGAAGTACGAAGGACACGTCGATATCCCCGGATCGCGGTGCAGCGATGTGAGCGCAATAGTGCGCCAAGTCGAGATCGCGCACGGGGGGTACGGCTTCTTCACGCCCTCTTCGACTTACCACCGCTTCATCCCCGGCCTCCAGGGGGGCAAGATGTCAAGCAGCGTCCCGGAGAGCACCATCACCTTCACGGAGCCCGACGAGGTGGTGAGAAAGAAGGTGATGGCCGCGCTCACCGGCGGCCGGCCGACGCTCTCGGAACAAAAAGAGCAGGGCGGCGAGCCTGACCGCTGCCCCCTCTTCCTGTTGAACCTCTTCCACATGGTGGAGGACGATAGCGAGCTCGCCGAACTACGCAGGCGCTGCCTCGGGGGCGAGATGATGTGCGGGCAGTGCAAGAAGGAGACTGCAGAACGGGTGCTGGCCTTTGTCCGGGACTTCCGCGAGAGGATGGAGGCGGTGGCGCACCTGGTGAAGGTGGAGTGATATGGACCTGTCATTGAACGAAAAGAGGCTCTTGAAAGTCCTCGAAACGGTAAAAAAAGGAGACCCTGCCACACTTGCCGCCCGCATGGACACGACGGCGGAGTCGGTGATACAGTTTGCCCTGCTGCTTGAAGGCCGGGGTCTTGCCAGGGTGGAGAAGAAGGTCAACACCACCTACCAACTCACCGAGGAGGGGGCCAGGTATGCAAGGGATGGACTTCCCGAGCGCCAGATGATCAGGAGTTTCGCAGACCGCATCCCGATGTCCGATCTGAAAAAGCACCCCCTCTCCGGTATCGGGATAGGCCAGATGCGAAAGAAAGGGTGGGTGACGATCCGCGACGGTATCGTGGAGAAGACCGGGATGGATGCACCCGGGTCAGACGAGATCGCCCTCGCCGACCTCTCGGCAGGGGGAGAAGGAGTCGCCCTGCTCCAGAAGAGGGGGCTCCTCTGCGAGCACCAGGAGACCGTCTACACGATCACTCTGACTCCTGAAGGTGAGGCCCTTGCAGCGAAGGGGCTGGATCTCGCGGAGGAGGTGGGGACCCTCACGCGCGAACAGATCACAAGCGGCGCCTGGAAGGATCTTCGCCTCAGGCGCTACCGCCTGGAGACCCTGCCAAGGAAGATCTACCCCGGGAAAGTTCACCCGTACCAGAGGCTCCTTGACGAGATGCGGCAGATCCTCCTCGAGATGGGTTTTGCAGAAATTTACGGGGGACTGGTGCAGAGTTCGTTCTGGAACTTCGATGCCCTCTTCCAGCCCCAGGACCACCCTGCCCGGGAGATGCAGGACACGTTCTTCCTGAAAGAGACTGTGCCGGTACCCTTGGGATTTGAAAAAGTGAGGGATATGCACCTCCACGGAGGGACCACCTCGTCGACGGGATGGGGGGGCCACTGGAGCCGGGGGAAGGCAGAGCAGTGCGTGCTTCGCACCCACACGACAAGCCTCTCCATCCAGCACCTTGTCGCTCACCCCGAGCCCCCCGTAAAGGTCTTCTGCATCGGCCGTGTCTACCGGAGGGAGTCCATCGACTCCACGCACCTGGCGGAATTCGAGCAGCTGGAGGGGATCGTCATGGACAGGGACGTCACGTTTCGCCATCTCCTCGGGTTCCTGAAGGAGTTCTACGGGCGAATGGGCTTTGAGGATGTGAGGTTTCGGCCCGGGTACTTCCCCTACACCGAGCCCTCCGTCGAACCCGAAGTCTACGTCGACGGGCTTGGGTGGGTCGAGATGGGAGGTGCCGGCATCTTCAGGGAGGAAGTACGCGCCCCGTGGGGTGTCGCCCACCCCGTGCTGGCATGGGGCCTCGGCGTCAGCAGGGTCGCGATGCTGCGCCTTGGGTTAAAGGACCTCCGGCAGCTCTACAGGACTGACATCGACCTTGTGAGGGAGACGCCCCTGTGGCGTCAGGCAAGGGAGATCCGGGGAGGACAGTGAGATGGCAGTCATCACTCTTCACTACCGGTACTTGGAGAGGCTGGTGGGATGCGACAGGGCAACGATACTCGAACGCCTTCCCATGATCGGGTCTGACATCGAGCGGGTCGAGGAGGACCACGTCGACGTGGAGTTCTTCCCGTCCCGCCCGGACCTCTTCTCGGTGGAGGGGGTCGCAAGGGCGATGAGGGGCTTCCTCGGCATTGAGACGGGTCTCCCCGAATACAGAGTCACGCCGTCAGGTATCAGCTTCTCGGTCGACCCGGGGCTGGCCTCGATACGCCCCTACCTGGGGACCGCGGTCATCAGGGGGATCGCGCTCGACGAGGAGTCGATCCTCTCGCTCATGGGCCTCCAGGAGGCGCTTCACTGGGCACTGGGCCGCGGCCGGAGCAAGGTTGCGATCGGTATCCACGACCTGGACCGGGTTACGCCCCCGTTCCGTTACGTCGCCGCGGAGCGCACGAGGGCATTTGTCCCCCTGGATTACGACCGGGAGATGACAATGGAGGAGATCCTCGAGGAACATCCCAAGGGGCGTGCGTATGCGGCGATCGTCAGGGATTTCCCGAAGTTCCCCCTCATCGTGGACGCCTGCAACCAGGTCCTCTCGTTCCCCCCCATCATCAACGGCGAGCTGACCCGCGTGACCGCGGACTCGAGAAACCTGCTCCTTGATACGACGGGGACCGATGAACGGGCCGTGATGACCGCCGTCAACATCATCTGCACGGCGCTTGCCGATGCCGGGGGGAGGATCGAGAGCGTTCTCGTCTCCGGCTCCCACGTCCCTTCCCTTGCCCCCTCTACCAGGCTGGTGAGCGCCCGCGAGTGCAGCGCACTCCTCGGCGTCGATCTCACCCCCGCCGACCTCTCTCTTCTTCTGCAGAGGATGCGGTTTGCAGCGGAACCGGCGGGGGATGACGGGGTCAGGGTCACCGTACCATGTTACCGGGCAGACATCATGCACGACTGGGACATCTTCGAGGATGCCGCCATCGCCTACGGCTACGAGAACTTCAGGGCCGCACTTCCCCCAACCTTCACGATCGGGCGGGCACACCCTGCCATGGTGATCGCGTCCACGGTCCGCTCGCTCGGGACAGGCCTAGGGTACCAGGAGGTGATCCCGTTCACGCTGACCAGTGAGAGGGTGATGTACCAGAAGATGCAGCGCCCTGATGCGCCTGAGACCCTGTGCGTCCTTCACCCCATCAGCGAGGAGAACACCATCGTGCGGACCGCGATACTGCCGCTCCTCATCGAGATGCTCCAGTTCAACCGGCACCGCGAGCTCCCGCAGCGGCTCTTTGCCGTGGGAGACGTGGTCGAAGGCCTCGCAACCTTCCAGAAATCCGCCTTCGTCTCGCTCCACCCGGCCGCAGACTTCTCCGAGGCTTATGCGGTGGCAGATGCCCTCTGCAGGGAATTGTCCATTCCTTATACCACTCAGGAGTCAGGCGACCCCGCGTTCATCCAGGGGAGGAGGGGGAGCCTCGTGGCGAATGGCCGCACGGTCGGGACCTTCGGGGAGATCCACCCGGCAGTGCTGAATGCCTTCGAACTCGAGCACCCTGTTGCAGCCGTGGAGATCGACCTTACAGCCGTACCGGGATACCCCTCCGGGCAAGGTACTCCTTGACCTGGCGGACGGTCATCTCCCCGTAGTGAAAGACGCTTGCGGCCAGGCACGCATCCGCTTTCCCCTTAACGAACCCGTCGTAGAAGTGCTCGAGCGTCCCGACCCCGCCGCTGGCGATGACCGGGATCCCCACCGCATCCGAGATCGCCGCGGTGATGGGGATATCAAACCCGTTCTTGGTCCCGTCCGTCTCCATGCTGGTGAGGAGGATCTCTCCTGCCCCGCGCTCCTCGGCTTCCCTCGCCCAGGTGACGGCATCGATCCCGGTCGGCTTGCTCCCCCCGTAGATTACCACCTCATACCAGCATGTCCTCCCGTCAGGCAGCGCGACCGGGGTGGCATCGGGGTTTGCCGAAAAGTTCCTCCTCACGTCTTCTGCAAGGACGATGCATTGGGTTCCGAACTTTTCGGCCCCCCTGGAGAGGAGGGTGGGGTCATGCACGGCGCTCGTATTGATGCTCACCTTGTCGGCCCCTGCACGGAGGATCTGCTGGATGTCCTCGACCGAGCGGATGCCCCCGCCCACGGTAAGGGGGAGGAAGAGCTGGTCTGCGGCCCGCTCGATCACCTCGATGATGGTCCCGCGTTGCTCCTTTGACGCGGTGATGTCAAGGAACACCACCTCGTCTGCGCCCTGTTCGTTGTACCGCTGGGCCAGTTCCACCGGGTCTCCCGCGTCCCTGAGATCCAGGAAGTGGGTCCCCTTCACTACCCTCCCTCCCTTCAGGTCAAGGCAGGGGATGATGCGACGGGTAAGCGTCATAGGAAGAGTGTGGGAGGGGAGGGGATATCAGGGTTATGACATGCTCAACCCGGGGTTTTTATCACTCTTGCAGGGGGAATTTCATAAGAGAAATGCCGGGGCGGGAGAGTGATTCTCCCCGGCGGGATCACGAGTCCATGGAGACCGGAGAGAAGAAGATCACATGGGCCCGGCAGTTCATGCCGGTGCTTGCATCCATACGCGAGGAATTCATCCGGGAACTTCCGTTCCGCGGGATACGCATAGGGATGGCCCTTCACGTCGAGGCAAAGACCGCCTGCCTCGTGGAAACGCTTGCCGCCGGTGGCGCAGAGGTATACATCACCGGCTGCAACCCGCTCAGCACGCAGGACGATGTCGCCGATGCGCTCGGGCGGGTTAGGGGTGTGCACTGCTACGCAAAGCGCGGCGCCACAACAGAGGAGTATTACGCGGCAATCGACCGGGTGCTTGATGCCAGGCCCCAGGTGACGGTTGACGACGGAATGGACCTCATCCACCGCCTCCACACCAAAAGGACGGACCTCATCCCCGGTGTCATCGGGGGGTGCGAGGAGACCACGACAGGGGTTCACCGGCTCCGCGCCATGGCGAGGGAAGAGGAGCTGCGGTTCCCGGTCATCGCGGTGAACGACACCCCGATGAAGCGTTTCTTTGACAACGTCCATGGGACGGGGGAGAGCGCGCTTGCGGCGGTCATGCTCACCACAAACATGCTTGTTGCCGGCAAAGCCGTGGTGGTCGCGGGGTACGGGTTCTGCGGGAGGGGGCTTGCGAAAAAGCTCCACGGGCTCGGGGCCCGGGTCATCGTCACCGAGGTTGATCCCCGGCGGGCGCTCGAGGCCTACATGGACGGGTTTCTCGTCATGCCGATGGAGGAGGCCGCTGTGGCAGGGGAGATGTTCATCACCACTACCGGAAACACCTCGGTGATCACCGCCCGGCACTTCCAGAAGATGCGGCCGGGAGCCGTCCTTGCCAATGCCGGCCATTTCAACGTCGAGATCGATGTGAAGTGGCTCGAGTCACACGCAAAAGCGGTGACAAGGCGTGACGGCATCGACACGTACCACCTGGAGGGAAAAGACATCCACGTGCTTGCGGAAGGCCGCCTGGTGAACCTGGCGATCCCCAAGGGGATGGGCCACCCCATCGAGGTGATGGACCTGAGTTTCGCCCTGCAGGCCCTCTGCGCCCGGCATATCGTCCTCAACGGAACGCGCATGCCTCCGGGGGTCTACGAAGTCCCGCAGGAGATCGACACCCTGGTTGCAAAAAAGAAACTCACGTCGCTTGGCCTCGCCATCGATGAACTCACGAAAGAACAGCAGGATTACCTCTCGGGCTGGGAGACCGGGACCTGATCCTCCCGGCTCTCCCCCGTCAGTGCAGCGCGGTCACAAAAGAGGTACTCCTGCGCATACCCGGCATATCTGCCGTAGTGGGACCTCCCGAACCTGCTGCACTGGTCATACGTGCGCAGGGACTCTCCCCCCGGATACCTGGTCTGCAGGATTCGCTGGATCCATACGTCCACCGGGAATGCCTCCATTTTGCCGAATGCAAAGAGGAGTACACAGTCGGCGACTTTCCTGCCCACCCCCTTAAGTCGCATCAGGTCTCTTCTCGCATCATCGTAGCAGAGGCCAGGGATCCGCGCTTCCCAGCCTCGGTCTTCTGCGATTACCCGTGCAGTCTCCTTCAGGTAGGGAGCCCTGTATCCCAGGCGGCATTCGGAGATCCGGCAGGCCTCACTGGCCGCGATGGCCTCTGCCGAGGGGAACGTGTACCATTCACCGCATTCCCCGGTGATACGGTCCCCGAAGCAGCGGCAGAGGAGGGATATCCGCCGCCTGATTCCTGGTATATTGGCACAGGTGGCGATGATATAGGAGGCAAGGCACTCCCAGGCCGGCTGCCGGACGATCCGGAGGCCACGGCACCGGGATATGGCAGCATGCACAAGGGGATCCCTGTCAATCGATGAGATGATGCCGGGCAGGTCCTCGTCGAGCTGGAAGTAGGTGCGGATGAACCGTGTGTCAGCCCCCTCGAACATGAGTGTTCTCCCCTGCTGGCTGATTCGGATCTGGGAATCTCCCACGATCCCGCTCCATACTCCCGTTTCGCCGCGTTCCCACCGGAAGACCTGGCCGCAGGAGAGGGTAAGGTCAAGGTCAAACGGCTGGTCGGGTCGAAGCGTGATTGAGTGCACGGGAGATCACCCTGATGCAAGTCTGATCTGGTGCCTATCGTCTAAATGGTGGCGGTCTTGGTATCTGCCGCGGGAATCAAAACCCCCCCATTGGAGCTTCATCACACGGCCACCTTCATGGCCCGGGGCTGGCCAGGGTGGTCTGCCGGGGGCCAGAGCCTGTTGGGACCCCAAAGGACCCCGGCCACCCTCTTTCACCCCGCAAACCGCAGGGTTTTTTATATACAGCCCCTCATCTCTTCCCTATGGAATTGAACGAAGTCCTGCGGGCATTTCTCGAAGGTGGAGAAGACTGGGAGCGGAAGAACACCTCGGTGAAGGGGGTCTCTCTCATCAAGCTCCCTGGCACCAAGTCAAGGGCACCTTCGCTTGCAATCGAGATCAACCCGGTCAACGAGAAGGGTGCACCGATGAAGAAGAAGGGCGTCATGGTCATGAGCGCAGTCGAGCTCTCGGCGTTCCGCGAGATCTTCTCCAATCCAAAAGTCGATGGCCTCATCAGGAGCATCGAGGAGATCACCCCGGGAAAGAAAGGCCCGAAGAGTGGTGCAGGGGATATCCTGGAGATATGACCGTATTCCCGCGGTGATGCAAAGAGGCGCGTTCTACTCCCCGCACCCATGCCGATCACGCGGGCATACGGCCCCCTGCCATGGAAGGATACACTGCAGGGGGCTGGCTCTCCCCGGCAGTCCCCCCATCATCCCCGGGGGATAAGGCTTTATTTTCCCGGTGAGAAGTAAGAGTGAGGCTGTTTTTTTATGAGGCAGTGTTCGCAGGCGCAGATCCCAAAGCCACGAAAGAAAGGGAGATACCCCTTGTACGGGCTCTGGGCACTCTGCGTCCTCCTTGCATTTCTTCTCCTTGCAGGGTGCACCGAAGAAGCCGTCCCGCCTGGAGAGAAGCCAGAGGCCCCCGGTGTCCTGATCGAATATTCCAGGACCGGAGGTATCGCCGGGGTGATGGATTACGCAGTCGTATTCAGTGACGGATGGGTGGTGTACAACTCCATCCACCATGGGACAGGAGGCTTTTACCTTGGAGCCAGGGATATGGAACTCCTCCGTGGCCTGATACGCGATGCCGACATCCCCGGCCTCCTGGACAGCTATCCCGCACCTGTGCCAGGAGCTGATTATTACGCCTACCGGATTATCGTAGGAAACAGGACGATTTCAACCGAGACGACGGGTATCCCCGCACCCCTTGTGCCCGTCATCACCACCATGGACGAACTTATCAGCAGGCACGGGCCGCCCCCCTGAGAGACTGGACTCCCCCCGTCGCCTTCAGAGTTCCATGACCCAGCGGGCATCGTACCGTGTCCCGCATTCGGGGCAGATCAGGACAACCCTGAAATGTGGGTGTCCAGCCGCAATCCGGTGGAGCGAGGTATGGAACCCGCGGTCATACCCGCAGGTCCGGCACTGGCGAAATTCGTCGGCAATCGCCACGGTGTGGATCTCTTCTGATACAGGCATACCACGTTCTTCTGCGGCAGAGTAAAAAAGGGA
This sequence comes from Methanoregulaceae archaeon PtaB.Bin056, assembly GCA_002067095.1. GTDB lineage: Archaea > Halobacteriota > Methanomicrobia > Methanomicrobiales > Methanospirillaceae > Methanolinea_A. The sequence continues at coordinate 1,928 of MVQD01000054.1, read as the reverse complement.
TGTGGCGGGAAATTCGGCGCCGGAAAAAAAGGGAGAGCGAAAAGTTGTCAAAGGTCAATCGCGATAGAGGCAGGACTGGACGTCCTGGCCCAGCCGGCCGATGGCATCCGACCTGCAGCGCTGGCAGTGCCTCATCTGGCGGACGTACTTTGCGCACTCGTCCTGCATCTTCCTCTTCATGTCGGGAGTAGGAGGCGTGATATGGGAGAACCTGTACTGGGCGATGAGCGGGATGACATTGAAATTGTATACTCCCATCTCTCCTGCTTTCCTGGCAATCTCGGGGATGTGCTCGTCGTTGATCCCGGGGATGTAGACCGTGTTGATCTTCACGATCATCTTGCGCTCGATTGCCATCTCTATCCCCTTCAGCTGGTTCTCAAGGAGAACCTTTGCACCTTCAACGCCTTCGTACCGTTTTCCCTTGTAGTCAACGAACTGGTATATCTTTGCGCCGATTTCGGGGTCGATTGCGTTCAGGGTGACGGTGAGGTTGCCGACGTCGTACTTGTGGAGGAGATCGATCTTGTCAGGGAGGAGGAGGCCATTGGTGCTCAGGCACTTTATCACGTTCGGGAACTCCTCTTTGAGAAGGCGGAGTGTCTCGAATGTCTCTTCATTGGCGAGGGGCTCCCCGGGTCCGGCGATCCCAACGACCTTGATGTACGGGAACTTCTGGATTGCCTCGCGGACCAGTTCCACTGCCTCCTGTGGATTGAGCACCTTGGAGGTCACTCCCGGGCGGCTCTCGTTGACACAGTCAAAGTCCCTGACGCAGTAATTGCACTGGATGTTGCACTTCGGTGCGACCGGCACATGGCAACGCCCGAATGCATGGCATGCCTTCTCCGAGAAGCAGGGATGCTCGCGTATCTTACGGAGCTGTTCGGGGTCCCACTGGACCTTCTTCCCTGCGACATCGGCGACCTTGTATTCATTCTCTGCCATCTCTCTCTTCCCCGCACCTTTCCAGACGGCGCGTTTTGTTAATTGTGAGGGTTGGCATCATAAATACAATTCGATTCAGGAACGTTTCCGCCGGTTTTTCCCGGGCCTTCCAGGCAACCGGGCGGGCGCGCATGGAGGCGACCCCGCAGGAGTTATTGCCGATCAGGTGCAACCGCAGAGAATATGGAGAGATCAGATCACCCCGCGAGAGGATGGGGAGGGCTCCCGATCAGGACGGCCGTTTTTGGCCTGGTACTGCTTCTTGTGCTAGGTGCAGGGTGCAGCACCACTTCAGGGGTTCAGAGTGGCGATACCGTTCGTGTCTATTACACGGTCTCTTTTCCAGGAACAGAACCGTTCGAGAGCAACGTGAATGGAACTCCCCTCGAGTTTGTGGTCGGCGATGGAACTGTAATCCGGGGGTTCGACCAGGCATTGATCGGGATGAATCCCGGTGAAACAAAGACGGTGACGGTATCTCCGGAAGACGGGTACGGGCTGCGGAATGAGACGCTCGTAAAAGAAGTTGACACCGCGACCGCACTCGCGTTTATCCAGAACCTGGACCGGATGGGAACGAGCCGTCCCCGCTTCTTCCCCGGCATGGAGCCTGTCTTTGAGTACACGTTTCCCGGTGATATCGTCGTGCACTACACCTTTTACAACATTTCCGAGGAATCCACCACCATCGACCAGAACCATCCCCTGGCAGGAAAGGACCTCGTGTTCACGATAACCCTGGAAGAGATAGTGAAGAAGTGATGTGAGGAGAACCCTCCTCCCCTGTACCCTCTCCTCCGGTGAACCAATCGTCACGCGCCGGCTGGAAAGGTTGGGATCCTAAAAGGAAGGGCAATACAGGGATTATTTAACAAAAAAGGTGCAATCCTCGCATGAGCCGGATGGCACCGGGGCGGGCTGCCCGATGCGATCCGATACCTTTTTTATCACAATGTGATATCTCATTCTGGTGTACCGAG
>MVQD01000053.1 GCA_002067095.1 Methanoregulaceae archaeon PtaB.Bin056 | reverse complement strand
CCCTCGCAGCGTTCGCAGCGGTAGAATGTGGCATCTGCATATCCCAGGCGGATGGAGATCCCCCGCTTGATCTCCTCGCTGTGCCGGTCTGTCCAGGACCCGGTAAGGCCATACACCAGTGTCGTCTTCCCATGGTCCACGTGCCCGACTACGCCGATATTCACGCTCGGGATTGTTACGTCATGCAATGCCGATCAAACCTCTCTGATCTATATAAGAACAATCCTACTTAATACCCTGCGAGCAGCAGTTTCCTATGAAAAAGCACTGAGCTTTTCATCCGTCGGGCCTGATGCGGAACGCATCATGTGTGTTTTCATGGATGGCACGGTGTTTTTATGCCCTGCACGGAGTACGACTCGTGGACTCTGGCCGCCGGCGCCTTTGCGGCAGGGAATCTTCAGGGGTCGTCCCCATCCCCCGCCGGTATGCACACTCTCCTGTAATGCGGGGGATATGGGAGGAGCCCGCACTCCCTGAGCGGGTCCCTGATGACCACTGACCCGTCCTGGCGACCCGCGACGGTGAGGTAGGAGTGATAGGCGACCCTCTGCACTTCCGGGTCTTTTGCGTGCCTCTCGATGAATCCCGGCCTGACACCGTCGTGCCTTGGGAATGCCGCGAGCTTCCCGTATGTCTTCGAGAGTCCTGCAGAATAGACCTCAAAGAAGCCTTCCGACTCCCGGATCACGAGCCACTTCAGGGGGTTGAAGGTGGGGATGGCAAGTCCCGGGTGCCGTGCGGTGACCAGTGCCCTCAGAGCCGCGTGTGCCGCAATATAAACCCCTATAAAGCCCATGTAGGCGTGCAGCGTCACGATGCCGGCATAACCTGAGAGATGCGCCAGGAGGAAGCAAAGGCTCATTCCGAACAGCACGAGGCTTGGGCCAGGGAATATCCTCGCAGAGTACTTCCTGGTCTGTGCAGGGTACAGGAGGGGGATCCCGGGAAACGCAAGGGCATCGAGGGCGAGGTGCGTGAGCGCCCCCGAAAAGGCAAGTGCCCATGCAATGGCAAGGACCTGCGCGCCGGCATACCCCTGCCCTGCCACTATCTGCCAGGCCTGGAACCCGGCAGCGACCCCTGCGGCAATCGCCGCCGCACCCGGGATGCTGTGGGTGAACCCCCCGTGGGAGAAGACAAAGAGGCGGGGGTCGCGGTCAGAGAACCGCCTGTGGAGGATGTCGGTGTCCGGGAGGGTGGCCCCCAGCACCGCGAAGAGGAGCGGCAGGCCCGGAAACGCTGAATGGAACAGAAAGATTGCGACCAGGCCGTGGGTGATGCTATCCACAATCCCCTCCGCGGGGATCAAGAGCAAACGCGCGGCCGTCCGGAGTCAGGGAGCCGTGCCCCGGGGCAGGAGGTTCACCCGCCCGGCTGCCTGACCAGCACGACCGTAAGGTTGTCATTGCTCCCGTTCTGGAACGCTTCGTACACAAGTTTCCGGCAGGCGTCCTCGAGGTCATCTCCCCTCTCCTTCACGATCCCGTGGATACGGGCATCTTCCACGAACTGGCTGATCCCATCCGAGCAGAGGATCAAAAACCCCGGGGGGAGGACCGCCTCGTGCATCCCGGCCTCGGGGTCATGGAGAACAGGCTCCTCCCCAGGTGCGGCCCCCGTCCCTCCCGGAGGAGGATGTGGCATGAAAAAGACCTTCCGCTGCCCCGGGCTGCTCACCAGGCACTCGCCTGCCGGCCCTACCAGTGCAATCGTCATGGCAACTGCCGGGGGATCGCTCCCGGGGTTTTCTTCCTGGGATACGAAGAGGGCCTCGTCTGCGCGGGCAAGGAGCGATTCCGCAATCTCGACGAGAGACCCTCGGCATTCTACCCCTCCGCCACGCAGGGCGTTGACTGCCACCTCCGCGGCGCCCGGCCCGTCTGATGCCCCTCCCATCCCTTCCGCCACGGCAAAGACATATACGCCGTCCTTCTCCATGGCAAGGCACGCGTCCTCGTTTTTCTCCCGGAGTCCTTTCTCCGAGTGTGCAAAATACGAAAGGGAAGACATGCGCTGATCCAACAATCGGCCCGGAGACCTATAAAAGTACTGAATGCACGCATACAGGGGAGCGTATTGCGGGATGCGGTAACATGAAGTAGCACTCTAAGATGCGATTTTTCCGAAGTTTTAAGTACTTATATATATGAGATCCCATGTGAAGAGGATAAAGAGCATGACAATCGATACCGAACTCTCGAGGATCGGGATATCGCTTCCGAAAAACCTTCTCGATAAATTCGACGAGATCATCAATTACCGTGGCTACTCGTCCCGCTCTGAGGGCATCAGGGACGCCATACGGAACTATATCACCTATTACAAGTGGATGTCGGACGTCAAGGGGGAGCGCCAGGGCGTGATCACCATGATCTACGACCACGATCAGAGGAACCTCCTCGCCACCCTCACCGATATCCAGCACGAGTTCATGGGTATCATCCAGGCATCGCTCCACTCCCACGTGACCCATGACAGGTGCCTGGAGGTGGTGCTGGTCAGGGGGGACGGGTCAGAACTCAAGACCCTGGCCGAGAGGCTCATGTCACAGAAGGGGGTCGAGTCGGTGAAGCTCACCACCATCCCGGTGACTGACTAGCCGCCGCCCTCGCAGCTCTGGTCCGTGTGGGAGATTGCCTCCTGGAACCCGGTCGCAGAGAGGAAATCCCGCTCTTTTTTTAACTGGTCCATCAGGTCATCCCTGCCAGCCTTCGAACGCTCACCCGCAACCCCGGCGGGGACCAGCTGGTCGACGCGGTAGCGCAGGTGGGTCGAGTCCAGTTCAGCGAATACCCTGCCCATCTCGTTCTCCAGGGCGACCACGCGGCCGGTGGTCCCTGTCCTCGGATAGCGCACCCGCATCCCTATCTCCACTTCGTCAGCCTGCATACACTCTCTCACGCGCCTGGAAACTATAAAACTCTTCCCGGAGTTACGGGTATTGATGGAATGCGAACTGAACCGGGTCGAGAAGCGTCACTTCCATGGGACTCACCGGGCGCGAACCCCGGGGGAGACCGCGAAGGTAGCCCGTCCCCTGATGAAGACCATAGGCGCAGGCCCGGTCAAAGAGATCACCGGGAACGACCGGGTGCAAATCCCCTGCTGTATTGCCTCCCGCCGCAGGGTTCCCAGGGGGGGAACCGGGGTCCACCCCGGGATGGGGGTGGACCTTCCTCTCGCCAGCGTCTCTGCAATGATGGCAGCAATCGAGCGGTTCTCGGGGGAGTACCACGGGGACCGGATGGAATTTTCCAGTTACGAGGAGCTGGGGGTCGCAAGGGCCGTCGACCCCGGGACGCTCATCCTCCCAAGGCCACTCGAACGGGGGGAGAAACTCCACTGGACACCCGGCGCAGACATCATGAACTGCGAGCAGGTCATGGTCCCAAGCAACGCGGTCTTCTTTCCCTACGACACGCTTGGGATGACCATGCCCCTCTTCCAGAGCGACCCTTCCGGCCTTGCCAGCGGGAACGTCCGCGAGGAGGCGATCCTCCACGGGCTCCTCGAGCTCCTGGAGCGGGACGCGATGAGCCGCGCAGAGCGCAAGAGGGACATGGGAAAGCGGCTCGCGATCGACACCGAAGGGTTGGCCCGGTCGCTCCTTGACAGGTTTGCCGCGGCGGGCATTGCAATCCACCTCTGGCTCCTCGGCGGAAAAACGAGGGTCCCGGTGGTAGCCGCAGCCGCAGACGACCAGGTGGCAAAGGACCCCTCGCTCCTGATGATGGGCTCGGGATGCCACCCTGACCCCGAGATCGCGGCAGCCAGGGCACTGACCGAGGTGGCGTTCAGCCGTGCCGCGTATCTGCTTGAAGGGACCTCCTCTTCCCACCGGGAGATGCTCCTTGCAAGGGCAGGGTACGAGCGGATGAAACGGATCAACAGGGAGTGGTTTGCCGATGCCCCGGAGGTCAAGGTCTCCTCGCTCCCTGATGTGAGTTCCCAATGGATCGACGAGGATATCTCGCTCATACTTGACGATTTGCGATCCCGCGTTGACCGGGTATGCGTAGTCGACCTTCAAAGGACCCCGGTCCCCGTCGTCAGGGTGGTAGCCCCAGGCCTCGAGGTCTCGCATCTCCACAAGGACAGGGTCGCAAGGAGGCAGGGCTAGCGCTTTCCCAATCCCCTTAGATCATCACTCTTTTGAGGAGCCGGGCGACCCTCTTCGTGCTCTCCCGCGGGGGGCTCTCCGGCACTTCAGGCGATCGCCCTTCTTTCAGCACTCCAAGGATATGGGCGATCGCATCCCCGAGCGAGGGGCCGTATCCCCCCTCGAGTACCAGGGCCAGGGGCACGGGGCTCGCGTCCCTGATGATCGCAGCAAGCAGCCCGAAATCTTCAGGGGAGAGCCTCATCGCCCCCTTGGGATCGTCGTACAGGGGGTCCTGGCCTGCAGAGACGATCACGACATCCGGGTGGAAATGCGAGAGTGCTTCTGCGAACACGTCGGAGAAGATGTAAGCGTAATCGCCGATCCCTCCCCCGGCCGAAAGGGGGGCGTTCAGGGTGAAGCCCCTCCCTCTTCCCTCGCCTATCTCATCGATCCAGCCGCTCCAGGGAAACACGTTCTGCTGGTGGACCGAGCAGAAGAGGACACGGTCGCTCTGGTAGAATATCTTCTGGGTACCGTTCCCGTGGTGGAGGTCCCAGTCCACGATGGCGACCCGGTCGACGCGTTCGAGTGCCCACGCTGCTGCCACCGCCGCGTTGTTGAAGAGGCAGAACCCCATGGCCCTGTCCGGCTCGGCGTGGTGACCCGGCGGGCGGACCAGGGCAAAACAGTGCTCTCCCTCCAGCGCGAGGCGCGTTGCCGCAATTGCTGACCCTGCCGCGCAGAGCGCGACCTGGTAGGAGTCCTCGGTGATGTAGGTGTCCATGTCCAGGTAGCGCCGGCCGCCGTACCCGCACAGCTCCTCGATCATCCGGATGTGCCGGGGATGGTGAACGCGGGCAAGGTCGTCGTAGGTCGCTTCTTCCACCGGCCTTACCGCGAAGTGCTGCGGGATGCACTCCATTGCCCGGGTCAGGCGCCGGCTGTTCTCATCGTGCCAGCCCAGGTCGTGACGGGTGAACTCCTCTCCAAAGATGATGGAGCACCGGGGTGCCATTCACCCGACCTGCAGTCCCCGCATGACCGCCTCTTCGGGGACGTCAAACTCCCTGCCTGTGCCCTCGATCCGGTATTTTCCCACCGCCTTCACGCCATAGGGGGT
>MVQD01000052.1 GCA_002067095.1 Methanoregulaceae archaeon PtaB.Bin056 | reverse complement strand
TCGGGGCCTTCGCGGGGTTGTCCTCGACGAGGCCCACCGCTACAGGGGAGTCTATGGATCGCACGTCGCCCTCCTCATGCGCCGCCTTCGCAGGGTCTCGCGACACTATGGATCAGAGCCTTCCTTCTTCCTCTCGACCGCCACCCTCGCAAACCCCGGGGAGTTCGCCTCCAGGCTCTGCGGGATACCCTGCAGGGAGATCGGGAGGGACGGGTCGCCCCACGGGCCCCGGACGTTTCTCTTCTACAACCCGTTCCATGAATGGCCCGCGGCACGTTCTGTCCACAGGGACACCGCACTCCTCCTGTCCCGGTGCCTTGACCACGGGATGCAGACACTCTGCTTCACCGGTGCCAGGAAGACTGCGGAACTCGTGGCCCTCTGGGCGGGCGGGACGGCCCCGGGAGAATCCGGGATCGCGGCCTACCGGGCAGGATACCTGCCCGAGGAGCGGAGGCGGATCGAGGAGGGGCTGCGCAGCGGGTCCATTCGCGGCGTCGTCTCCACGAATGCGCTCGAGGTGGGCATCGACATCGGCTCGCTCGGCGGGGTGATCCTCTCGGGGTTCCCTGGTACGATGATGGCTGCCTGGCAGCAGGCGGGAAGGGCGGGCCGTTCCCGCGGTGAGTCCCTTGCGGTACTGGTGGCCTTTGCAAATCCCCTGGACCAGTACTTCATGCGGCACCCCGGGAAGTTCTTCGGGGCCTCCCATGAGCATGCCATCATCGACCTCGGGAACCCGTATATCCTCTCCGGGCAGGTCCTCTGCGCCGGGGCAGAGCTCCCCCTTGACTGCGAGCGGGACCAGGAGTTCTTCGGCCCGTCGCTCCCCGATATCGTGGCAGCGCACGAGAGGGAGTCTCTGCTTGGGAAGACACGGAGGGGATGGATATACTCCGGGAGCCGGCGCGCATCGGACCTGGTGGGGATGGATGGCAGTGCGCGCGAGACCTTCCGTGTCCTCTCGCGGGGCAGGCTCCTTGAGACGATGGACCGCTCCCAGGCGTTCCGGGAGGCCCACCCGGGAGCGATCCTCATCCACCAGGGGGAGCAGTACCGGGTTGACGCGTGCGATCTTGCGGCAAAGACCATCCATGCAACACCGGTCGAGGTCGAGTACTACACTCGACCGCTGAAATCGGTGCAGATAAGGGTCACCGCGGTGAGGGCCCGTCGCGCACTTCCGGGGGCAGGACTCACTTACGGCGACGTGGAGGTGACCGAGCAGTACACGGCGTACAAGCTCCTCAAATCCGAGACGGTCATCGGGATCGAGCCGCTTGACCTTCCCCCGCTGCAGTTCTCCACGCGGGCACTCTGGATCGGGGTCCCTCCCGGGTCGGCGGAGGCAATAGGGCAGCAGGGGGGTGACCTCGCGGGGGGCCTCCACGCCATGGAGCATGCCATGATCGCGGTGATGCCGTTTCATGTCCTCTGCGACCGGTGGGATATCGGCGGCCTCTCGGTTCCCTGCGGGGGGGATCTCGGAGACCCCACCATCTACCTCTACGACGGATACGAGGGAGGGATAGGTCTTGCAGAGAAGGGCTACGATCTCTGCGAAGAGATACTCGGTACCGCCCGCACCCTTATCGGGGACTGCCGGTGCGAGTCCGGGTGCCCTGCCTGCATCCTCTCGCCAAAATGCGGGAACGACAACCAGCCACTTGACAAGGCCGCTGCGCTGCACCTCCTCTCCCTCGTATCTGGAGCGGGCGCAGGGAAAAAATAGGGTTATTCCTTGTCTTTCAGGACGCAGATGGAAGAGGGTTCCCTCACGAGGAGTGCCAGGCTCTCGGTGATGGAGAATTCAAGGCTGTCCCCAATCGGTCCCACGAACCCGACGGTCATGTCCTGCCCGAGGATAATGGACGCATAGCGCTTTCCCGATGCCAGGAGGACGCCCCCGCTCTTGAGGGCGGGCGCCTTGTACACGCCGTCTGTCACAATGGCCCTGATGTGCTCGAGTTCCGTGCTCTGCCCCTGGAGGTAGCGCCTGAAGAGGAGGTTATACCTCGAAGGGGCCAGGGCAAGGCTGTACGGGCCGTGATACCCTGCCTCGTCGAGGCGGATCATGGCCTGGATGACGTCATCGGCGGCTTTCCCGACGGTATTCCAGGACGAGAGCTTCAGCATGCCGCAGTCCTCCATCGTAAGGAGCCCCGGGCTCCCCGCGGCGCCTTCGAATATGAGGGTATCCTCGTTTCGTGCACACTCGATTGCCGCTTCGGCGGCGGATGCCGCGGAGAAGGGCAGGCCGTTCTGCTCAAACGCCAGCAGGTCCCTTATGCCGACCGTAAACGTCGTGCTGATCAGGTGCACCGGGACGAACTGGCTGACTGCCATGCACTCGTTCACCTGGCAGTCCTCGAGTGGAACTGCCTTGAGCCCGAGACCATAGGGCCCCTCGATGTGCAGGAGCCTGCGTCCGGCAAGGACGCTCTTTGCAGCGTCGACCATGGCCGCATCGAGCAGGTCCCAGGTCTTTTGCGCGATCGGGGCGTCTTCTCTTCCAAGGTAACGTTCTGACATGGTCTCTTCCTCACTCCTTCAGCGAGCCGATGGTGGTCGCGCCACTCTTCTTCTCCTCCGCTCCCTGGGACGAGCCGCGGGGGCCTATCTTTGCGATCTCTGCCTCCACCTCTGCGGCCCCTTGCGCATAGAACCCGGCCTCATCGGGTGCCAGCTCGTAGAGCAGCCTTAAAAATTCCCCTGCGTGTACCCGCTCTTCGTCCGCGATGTCGCGCAGCACCTCACGCGCAAGCTCGTGGTCGATTGACTCCGCGAGCTGGGTGTAGACCTGTATGGCCTCGTACTCATCGGCGATCATCAACCGGATGGCCCTCACGAGTTCGCTGTGGGAGAGCTTCCGGTCGCTGTTCATTCCAGAAAATGCAGTCGCAAATTCAGGCATACCTCATCAATCCTCAAATTGTACAAGGGCCTGGTTGAACGAGACCCCTCTTTAGCCTTATATTACCTTCCAGATTAATATGGTTCCCTCTGTGGAAAAGGGAGACAGAAGAGCACTCTGCAGCATTCAGAGGCCGTTTCGGGCAGAAGACCCGTCGTTCGAGCCGCCTGTCCGTGGTCCCTGCCCGTGCGGGTAGCGGGCGAGCACCTGCCTGACTATCTCGCTCGAGCTGCAGTAGCGGTCCCCACGGTAACTTCCAATCCGTGCCAGTTCGACTGAGAGTCCCCGTTTCTCGAGCTCCTTTCTTACCTTCTCCTCTTCGAAGTGCTGGTTGAACCCAAACGTGATCACCGCTGGCCGTATCTCCTCGATCGGCCTGAACATGTCATGGAGATCGCCGAGGACCGCGTGGTCGACAGGTTTCAGTGCGGCGACCATCCTGGCCCTCTGCTCCTCGGGGATGACGGGCCGTGGCTTGTGGCGGACGTTCCTGTCCCTTGCGACGATCACATACAGCTCGTCGCCGAGCCGCCTGGACTCCTCCAGGTAATAGAGATGCCCGGGGTGGAGGATATCGAATGTCCCGGTCGCCACCACCCGCTTCACCCTACCACCTCCAGCGCGACGGGTTCCCCGTCCGCCCGGTAGCACCGCCAGTCCTCCCTCGTGTACGGGAATCCCACGATGAGGTGGTAGCTCCCGACCCTCGGGAAAAAGGAGAGATCGGCGTGCGAGGGCGAGAGGACGCCGTTCGGATGGCTGTGGGCGCTCCCGGCCACATGGGTATCAAGCGGCATCATGTCATAGAAGAGGCTTGCGCTCTCCTCGCTGCTCACGGTCCCGGGGAGGAGGAAGAGCTCCTGGATCAGGCCTCCCTCTTCCATGATCACCCCCGCGAACTCGTAAGGATGGCGATCCCTCCCCACCTCCAGGAGGAGGTCGAGGAGGTCCGTGCTGATGCCCCGTACCTGCATTATGCTCCATCATACTGGGAAGGCGTCGGCATTAAACCCTGGTGCAGGGATGGCAGCAGCCGCATCGCTCCCTTCCTGTCCCGGTCAGAACGGCCCGTCCTGCTCGAAACTGCGGCCGAACCTGATCGCCAGCTCTGCCTTGAACAGCTCTTTTCCCAGGTATGCCGCATGGTCGAGGAGGGAGACCTCGCCCGCGCCAAGGATAGTCGAGAAGACCTCTGCCCACGAGGTCCCCCTGTACGCCCGGTCACTGATGACCGCGACGATATCGTTTCCCTCTATCCCGATGCGGAAGTTCCCGCATGGGTCGTACTCGATGTCTGCCGGGACCGGGCCGGCCTGCACGCAGTCACGATATTCAAGCGGCGGCTCCCTGCGCCTCCGCTTCTCCTTGATCACCAGGAGGTCGAGGCCGAGGTCCTTGGGATAAGGCCGGCCGCAGGAGAGGACCATCATCTCTGTCGCCCTCCTCATCTCCCGGATGGACCCCGCCGTCTTGTCGCTGTGCTCGCTCGTGAAGACCACCGCCGCACCAACCTCTGCGGCCATAGCGCAGAGGAGCGCATTCGCACCGATCGAGTCTGCGTCGAGAAGCTCGACCACGTTGCCCGCCCCAAAGAAGAGCGGCACGTCCCACCCTCTGAACCCTGCCAGGGACTCCACCAGGCCGGAACCGGCAGGGGAGAGGAGAGGGTCTGCCAGCAGGCATTCGATACCCGCGTTCCTTGCCAGCGCCAGGTTTCCGGCAAGCCCGTTTTTGCCCGGGACCACCACTGCGCATGCACCGGCACTTGCAACCAGTTCCCCCACAATGGGGATGTTCTCCTCCTGGAGCGAGAGGACCAGGTCTGCCCTCGGCAGGGCTGCCGCGATCAGGGCCGGGTCCTGCGTGTCCACGGAAAGTGGCCGGTCGATATCGTCCAGCGATGAGAAGGCGGCGCGGACCTGGGGGGGAGTGGCGTCGAACCCAAAGCCGAGGTCGACAATGTCTGCCCCCGCAGCAAAAAATTTCTCCACCCTCGAATGGAGGTCTGCCACGCGGTGGGCGTCCATGATCTCGGCGAGGACCTTGATGCGTGAGCCACCCCCGATCTTCACCCCCCTGACAGAGTAGAGGAAATCGGCTTCCTTCTCGGTTCGGGCGATGCGCGACTCCGCTTCCTTTCGCCTCTTTCCGGCCAGGAACTCGTCTGCAGGGACCGTTTTCGAGAGCTGGATCTCCGGAAGCAGCGGGAGGACGAGGGCGAGGTCTGCGGCGTGCCGGGGACCAAGGTAGACAGGGACGCCGGTCGCATCCTCGACTGCCGCGAACGAGGCGGTGCACATCCCCGAGACGATGGCCATGTCGTACCCCCCTTCGGAAAGGAGCGCGAGGAGCGTGGCCGGCGCAAGAAAAGAGGCGATCTCCCCAGTGACCACGACCCGTCCGTCGATCCCGGCTGCAGCCCGCCTGACCACTTCTTCGGTCGCTCTCCCTGTGGGGAGGAGTACTCGCATAAGTCTTCTTAATATCACGGAGGACAAAAAAAGGTATGATCAGATGCTGAACTGCGATCTGCACATTCACACCAGGTATTCCCGGGACGGGGAGAGCAGCGTGGAAGAGGTCATCAGGAGGGCAGAGCTTGTGGGCCTTGATGCGATCGCCATCACCGACCACGACACGGTCGAAGGCGCCCTGCACGCCATGGCCGTTCCCACGAGACTCGTCATCATCCCCGGGATCGAAGTCTCCACCCTCCAGGGGCACCTCCTTGTCCTCGGGATCACAACCCCTATCCCACGCGGCCTTGAGGTGACCGAGACCATCAGGCTGGCCCGCACCCTCGGCGGCCTCGTGATCCTCCCGCACCCCTTCCATATCTGGCGCCATGGCGTTGCCAGGAGGCAGCGGTCACCGCTCTCGGAGGTGGACGCGATCGAGGTATTCAACAGCAGGTACATCGTGGGTTCAGCAAACCGCAAAGCCGAGCGGACCGCCCGCCGGATAGGAAAACCCTGCGTGGGAGGGTCCGATGCCCACAACGCAAGGTTCGTGGGATACGGAAGGACGCTCGTAGAGGCGGAGCCGGACAGTGCGTCGATCATCGAGGCAATCCGGGCAGGAAGGGCGGTCGCCACGGGGAGGATGACGCCGCTTCGGACCTACACCCGGCAGTCCCTGCGCAATACATGGAAGAAGTTCACCAGGGGGATGCAGCCCCGCTGAGGCTGGCCTTCCGGTGCGGGTACCTGGGAGACGGGTTCGCCGGGTCCCAGATGCAGCCGGGGCTCCGGACGGTGGAGGGCGAGTTCGTCAGCGCATGCATGCACCTTGGCCTCTTCTCCAGCCACCGGGACGCGCGTTTCCTCGCAGCGGGGAGGACCGACCGCGGTGTCCACGCCAGGGCGCAGGTATTCTCTTTTTCCACCGCCGTTCCACACCGCGCAATCTCCGCCCTGGGCCGGAGGCTTCCGCCCGATATCTGGATCACGGGATACGCGATGGTCGCGGCCGGTTTCCACCCACGGCACCATGCAATAAGCCGGACCTACCGCTACTATTTCATGGAACGGGACCTTGACCTGGACGCGATGGCCCGCGCAGCACGCCTCTTCGAGGGATTCCATGACTTCTCGCTCTTCGCCAGGGTCGAGGGGAGAGACCCCTTCCGGAAGGTAATCTCCGCATCGGTCTTCCGGGAACAGGGACTCTGCATCTTCGAGGTCCGCGCCGAGAGTTTTCTCTGGCACATGGTCAGGTACATGGCCGCCGCACTCTTCCTGGAAGGGACGGGGGCCGGTGGGGAAGAGATCATTTCAGACCGGATGGGGGGTGACGCTGGCGCCAGGCTCGCCCCGGCTCCCCCCGACGGCCTGGTGCTCTGGGACATCGAGTACCCCTTCGCCTTTGTTCCCCTGCCCCGGGACGAGAGGCCGGCGAGATTCCTTGTAGGGCGCATGGCCCATCACAGGAGGATGACAAGAGTGCTTGAGGCGTTCATGGATGCCGGTGATTCCGCATGATGAATATCAGGAGCACGGCTGCGATAAAGGGGGACCGTGGAAGATACGCACGGGCCGCGTCCCCTTCTTCTGCATGCGCGAGATTTTCGGCCGGAAAGGCCCCCAATACCCCCTTCCAAAAATGGACCAGGGCTGGATGGGACAATGGGAGCCGTCCCCTCTTTCCGGGACGCTCCCCCTCGCCATGTAATCCCGGGGTGGAACGGTGAAGAAATGACGGAATTTACCTGTACCCGGTGCGGAAAGTGCTGCATGAGCCTCGGCCGCCACATGCATATCGAGAAGAGCCTCTCGCCATTCTCCCACATCCTCCGCGTCCTTGTGACCGGCGAGCGCACCCCTGTGCAGGTCAACCCTGCCTTTCGCGACCTCTTCCTCTCAACGACTCCTCCCGCATTCGAGAAAGGATGGTGCCCCTTTCTTCGAAAGGGGAGTGCCGGAACCTTTGTCTGCACGATCTACTCCTCGCGGCCCGGCATCTGCCGCACATTCACGTGCTGCACCATGCGCATCCTCGATGAGGCGGGATCTGTTGTGGGGAAGGTGAAGGCAAAGTCCTCCCTCTCGACGGACGACCCCCACCTCCGGCGGATCTGGGAGTGCGAGGTACTTCCCTCCGCAGCCCTGCAAAAAGACCAGTTTGCCCGCCACTGCAGGGAGGTGCTCGCCTTGCACGGGTATGGATGCGAGCAGTTCGACTCCTGATGTCCGGAATGGTTCATCAGGAAAAAAGACCACCGATCACATGGGCATGCTGCATGGGACCGCTTCCCATCGGCCGGATTCGCCCGGCACACAGGTTGCCCCCAACAACACCTTGATGTATTTTTACTCATATGAGTAATTAAGGGCGCAGGGCCCGCAGGAAGGCTGAAAAGATATGCCAGGATTTGATGGAACCGGACCGCTCGGACGCGGTCCCATGACGGGCTGGGGGAGGGGCCGGTGCAGGGCATACGGGACTCCCGTGGCCGCGCAGGGCCAGGCACAGGCAGCAGCAGGCACGACGGAACCTCTCCAGGCGACTTCGCCTGGAATACCAGGGAACGCACCGCCCGCGTACTTTGGACTGGGGAGGGGAGGCATTCCCCGGGGTTGTGGACGGGGATTTGGAGGCGGACGCCACAGGCGCTGCTTCTGGTGAGAGAGGGATTTCGCGTAATACCTGACCATACAGGAACCCATCATATTCGCGGGGTCTATGCTATGACTGAACACTCGGGCGACAGAAGGGGACTTGGCCTCGAACACCCTTCATCTTCTTCTTCAACGTGTGCTCAGGGGGCAAACCCCCAGGTCACCTCAGTTCCGTTGAGGACTGCGCTTCGCATCGCAAGAGAGAGGCAGCGGTCAAAATCCTCGCGGAGGAAGATCTTCCGCGAAGAGCCGGAACGCTACCTGGATATTGTTCACCTCATGAAAGACCCGGGTTCAGAGTAGGCATCCAAAAGCCCGCGAAGAGTCCCGGTCCCGTTCATCCCCTCTCTTGTTGCCCCACCTGCTGGACCTTATGACAGCAGAAGGCCTAATGTACGTACCGGGGCGAATAGTATATGCATGGATGAAGACGCTCCCGTGCCTCCCGCAACCCGGCGGAGGGGCAGGCCAAGGACGCCGAGAGTAATTGGGAATGCCTTCTCTTCCCGGTGTTATTCCCCGCATTGCTGGCCTGACGAGGAAAGAGCGGTGATCACGCTCCTGCCCGATGAGGTGGAACTTCTGAGACTTGTCGATCTCGAGGGGATGGAGCAGGAGGAGGCCGCTGCGATCCTCGGCGTATCGCGAAGGACGGTCTGGCGAGACCTGCACACGGCAAGGAGAAAGGTGGCTGACGCACTCACCAGCGGAAAGAGCCTCCAGATCGGGGGATGCACCCGCGCCGCAAGGGGCGTCTGCCCAAGGAAATGTCCGCGGTTCCCCGGCAACTTCTGATGGATGTCCGGGCGCACACTCTCCCCCTGGAATTCATTTTCGCCACCCTGACCCCCATATCCGCAATTATCCTCCAGGCGGAGGGGAGATGACATTTACATCATCTTTATTTCTTTCTACTCATATGAGAAATAATAGATGACGCCATGCGGAGAGACCAGGCAGAACGCTGACCCCTGCGGCCTCCCTGGGTCAGATCCTGCGGTCGGAAACACTACACGTGTGAGGATGATATGAAACACCCCTTTATTTCAGTCCAGAACCTTTCAATGGCTTTTTTTGGAAAAAAAGTCCTTGATAACCTTTCATTCGATATTCCTGAAGGTGAGGTCATTGGTATCATCGGGAGGAGCGGGGCAGGCAAGAGTGTGCTGATGCACCTCCTGCGCGGTGTGGATGAGCCCCCCACGGGAGGAAAGATCGTCTATCACCTTTCCAGGTGTCCCGAATGCTCTTACATCGGACTCCGGAGCGAGGTGCAGAACCCCTGCCCGCGCTGCGGGGAGAAGTTATCGGGAGTCGACGTGGACTTCTGGCATCCTGAGAACGAGCACCTCAAGAGCCTCATCATGAGGCGCACGGCCATCATGTTCCAGAGGACCTTTGCACTCTACGGTGATGACAGGGTCATAGAGAACGTGCTCCGCGCCCTTGACGATGTCGGGTATCCCCAGGATCGAGCGGTCAACCGCGCTGCCGACCTCATCGACCAGGTGCGCCTGTCCCACCGCATGATGCACATCGCCCGTGACCTCTCCGGCGGAGAGAAGCAGCGGGTGGTCCTTGCCCGGCAGCTTGCAAAGGAGCCCTGCCTTCTCTTTGCCGACGAGCCTACAGGTACCCTCGACCCGGATACCGCCCGCCTTGTCCACCAGATGCTCGTGTCTGCCGCGCAGACCGCGCACATGGGAATCGTCGTCACCTCACACTTCTCCCGGGTCATCCAGGACATCGCCACGAGGGCTATACTCCTCGAAGAGGGAAGGATCGAGAAGATCGGGGCACCGGGTGCGGTGATCACCCACTTCCTCCGGGACTTCCACGAGGAAGAGAATACCTCACAGGTGGAACTGGGGGAGGAGATCCTCGTTGCCCGCGACGTGGCCAAGCGCTACATGTCCCCCGACCGCGGGCTCATCCGGGCAGTGAACGGGGTATCTTTCAAGATCAACCGCGGGGAGATATTCGGCCTCATCGGCAAGAGCGGCGCCGGAAAGACGACCCTCTCCCGTATCATCGCGGGGATCATTGAACCCACGGCGGGAGAGATGAACTTCCTCGTCGGTGACGACTGGGTCGACATGACCAAGCCCGGCATCGACCAGAGGGGGCGTGCCAAGAGCTACATCGGCCTCCTGCACCAGGAGTATGACCTGTATCCTCACCGGACGGTGCTCGACAACCTCACCGATGCAATCGGGCTCGAGTTCCCAAAAGAACTTGCGATGAGGAAGGCACACATCACCCTCTCGATGGCCGGGTTTCCCTCAAGCAAGAGCACCGCCATCCTCTCGCAGTACCCCGACCAGCTCTCGGAAGGTGAGCGCCACCGGGTCGCGCTTGCGCAGGTGCTGATACGCGAGCCGAGCCTCGTGATCCTTGACGAGCCGACCGGGACGATGGACCCCCTCACCAAGCGGGACGTGAAGCACTCGATCCTCCATGCACGCCAGGAGATGGACCAGACGTTCATCCTCGTCTCCCACGACATGGAGTTCGTGCGTGAAGTGTGCGACCGTATTGCCTGGATGAAGGGCGGGAAAGTAGTCGCCATGGGCAGCACTGAGGAGGTCCTTTCCGCGATGCCCCCCGAAGACCAGGGCATGAAAGGCCTTGCAGGCGAGCCAAGCCCTGCCCTGTGAAGAGATCGAAAAGAGAGCTCCTCATAGGTATCCCCAACTTTCTGCACAGCCCCCGTTTCCTCGCGCTGGAGGGAGCAGTTTTCCCTGTTTTTACCGGGCCTTTTCAGAAATGTTGGCTTTTTGGCGTATTTTCGAAAATATACTCTTATTACCGATGGCAGACAAAGCTTTACCCCGAGTTTGATGACGGACATTCCAAGGGAAGAATACATACTGAAGTGCACCTCCGCGTGCGCGGGATGCAGCGACTCGCTCACGCTCAGGTACGTGCTGAAAGCGGCGGGGCCCGAGACTGTGCTGGTGGTTCCCGCGTGCTGCACCAGCGTGATCCAGGGGATATATCCCAATACCGCCATGAATATCCCTGTATACAACGTCGCGTTCGCTGCAGCGGCCGCGTGCGCTTCGGGGATGAGCGCGGCGTTCCAGGCGGCGGGCAGAAAGACGAACGTGATCGTCTATGCCGGCGACGGGGGGACCGTGGACATCGGGATCCAGGCCCTCTCGGGGGCATTCGAGCGGGGAACTGACTTTCTCTACATCTGCTACGACAACGAGGCTTACGGGAACACGGGGATGCAGCGTTCGGGCGCAACTCCTGCGGGGGCCAGGACCACCACCACCCCCGGCGGGAAGGCGCAGACAAAGAAGGACCTCGATGCCATCGTCGCCGCGCATAACCCCCCCTACATGGCTACGGCCTGCGCCTCCTACCCAAAAGATCTTTTTTCGAAGGTGCAGAAGGCGCTCTCCATCAGGGGCCCGAAGTTCATCCATGTCCTTTCGCCCTGCCCGCCGGGATGGCGCTACTCCTCTGAGAAGAGTGTCGAGATGGGCAAACTCGCGGTGAGGTCAGGGATGTGGATCCTCTACGAGAGAGAGTTCGGGAAGGTCACGATCAACCGGCCCTCGAAGGCTGCAATGATCAGGCCTGTACCGATCGAGGAGTACCTGGAGCCGCAGGGGCGGTTCAAGGGCATAAGCCCCGAGGCTCTGGCCATGCTGAGATCTGTTGCCGAACGAAATGCAGAGCGCCTGAAGAGGGAGGAGGAAGGGATATGCTGACGGTCGCAACCGGAAACAAGGCCGTGGCAACTGCAGTGAAGCAGGCCTGCCCGTCCGTCGTGGCCGCGTACCCCATCACCCCGCAGACGGAGATTGTCGAGCAGATCGCAGAGTTCGTCACGTCGGGGGAGTTAAAGAGCCAGTACATCCCGGTGGAGAGCGAGCACTCAGCCATGGCGGCCTGCATCGGCGCGAGTGTCACCGGGGTCAGGACGTTCACCGCGACGAGTTCCCACGGCCTCCACTACATGCACGAGATGGTCAACTGGGCAGCAGGGGCAAGGCTGCCCATTGTCATGGCCAACGTCAACCGTGCCCTTGGGCCGGGGTGGAACATCTGGGCCGAGCACACCGACGCGTTCCAGGAGAGGGATACCGGCTGGCTCCAGGTGTACGTCGGCTCGGTCCAGGAGGCCTATGATGCGACCCTGATGGCGTTTCGGATCGCAGAGCACGAATCGGTCCTGCTCCCCGTCATGGTCAACCTTGACGGGTTCCTCCTCTCCCACAGCATGCATCCCCTCCAGACAGTCGAGATCGGGGACTTCATTCCCCCGATAAGGCTCCCGCATGCCATCGATACGGCACATCCCATGGGCTATGGGACGCTGACAGGTCCTGACCAGTATTTCAGGCTGCGCTGGGATATCGAGCGGTCGATGCGCGATTCGGTGGGGGTCATACGGGAGACCGAACGCGAGTTCGCAAAGAGGTTCGGGAGGAGGTATGACGCGGTCGAGGAGTATAGGTGCGAGGACGCGGAGGTGGTGGTGGTCGCGATGGGGACTCTCGGCAAGGAGGCCGAGGTTGCAGTCGACCTTCTCAGGGAGGAGGGCGTTCCTGCCGGGAGCATGCGAATCCGCTGGCTGCGGCCATTCCCGCGCCTCGACCTCTCGGGGCGGGACGTGGTCGCCATCGACCGTGACTACTCGTTCGGCTTCGGCGGGGTTATCGCCCGGAGCCTTGCTGCCACAGAGGGTGCCAAACCCTTCTCGGTCATCGCCGGACTCGGGGGCCAGGAAGTCACCTACGACGATATTGCCGGGTTCGTCCGCAGCAGGCGTCCTGGAGAGGAGTACTGGTTCGGGGTGATGCCCGATGTATGAGGTCCGCATCCACTCCCGCGGGGGGCAGGGCGGGGTGACGGCGGCCAGGCTTCTCGCTCTTGCCGCCATCAGGGACGGGAAGTACGCCACCGCATGCCCCTTTTACGGAGCCGAGCGGCGTGGAGCACCGGTGGTCTCCTACGTGCGTATCGACGACCGCCCCATCCGGGTATACAGCCAGATCCGGCACCCGGACCTTGTCCTTGTCCTTGACCCGAGCGTCATGGACGTCGTGGACGTGCTGAGCGGGATGAAGCCGGGCGGGCGCGTGCTGATGAACGCGGGCGAGCCCCGCGAGATGAAAGGGTTCCCCACGTGTGCGGTCGATCTCACCGGGATAGCCCTCCGAGAGAACCTGGTGGTGGCAGGAAGCCCGATCCTGAACACCCCGGTGCTGGGGGCGCTCGCAAAGATGGGAGTCATCACCCTGGAGTCGGCGAAGATGGCAATTCAGGAGATGTTTTCGGACATGAGGAACGTGGCAGCCGCCGAGGCTGCATACAGGGAGCTGGTCGCATGAGCACCCGTACCCGGCTTGCACGGAGCAGGCCAACCGAGGGCGCATGCGGAAAGACCGGCACCTGGAGGGTGTTTCGGCCGGTCGTTGACCGCGAGCGGTGCAATGCCTGCGGGATCTGCGCGATGTATTGCCCGGATGCGGCCATCTCGGAAGACCTCGAGGTCGATCTCGACTACTGCAAGGGGTGCGGGATCTGCGCCAACGAGTGCCCGAAGAAGGCCATCTCGATGGAGCGTGAGGAGAAATAAGGGCACCCCTCTTTTGGTAATCTCCCCGTTGCCCATTCCCCCGCATCGTTCATTCGCCTTCCTCTGCGCATGCCACGCATCCCCGGCGCCTCCTTGGTGAGCACCGGGGGATCTTATGACTGGTCCTCAATCGGGCACTGGGCGATATACTCGAGGTTGAACTTGTAAAAGTGCGTGAACCCGCAGTTCCTGCAGCGGACCGTGAAGTGGTTGCACCCTATCGCAAGGTCATGGGGGCCGTGCACCTTGCAGTTCCTGCATGACGCGTCAGTGACCAGGTTCCACAGGTCATAGCAGCCGATCCTGGTGAAGCTCCCCGGTTTGTTCACGTCCTGGATCCTGGGAACGAAGATCCGTGTCGCGCCACAGTTGCTGCAGGAGACCTGGGCCTGGTAAGGAACTGCCTTGATGACCTGGTCCGCATCCTTTCCGCAGTGATAGCAGGTGGTCCGGTACGCGGTGAAGATAAACCGGTCTTGCATGTACCAGTGTCGGCCTTCCCGGATAAAAGATTCCCCTTTCAGAGGAAAATGAGGGTGTAAATATATTTGGGAAAAAAGGGTGCTGGGATCAGAAGTCTCCCATGCCGCCCATGTCGCCCATTCCACCCATGCCGCCCATGCCGCCACCGCCGCCCGGCGGGCCCTGCGGGGCTGCGGTCTTTGAGGCGGCGATCACGTCGTCGATACGGAGGATCATCGTTGCAGCCTCTGCAGCGCTTGCGACCGCCTGGGTCTTGACACGGAGGGGCTCGACGACACCGGACTTCAGCATGTCCTCGGCCTTGCCCTCGAAGACGTTGAGGCCGAAGGTCTTCTTGCCCTTCTCGTGCGCAGCCCGAAGCTCGACCAGCATGTCGATGGGGTCGAGGCCCGCGTTCTCCGCGAGGGTGCGGGGGATGATCTCGAGCGCGTTTGCAAAGGCCTCGATGGCGAGCTGTGCACGGCCGCCCACGCTCGCCGCGTACTCGCGGAGCCGGAGCGAGAGCTCGACCTCGGGTGCGCCGCCGCCGGCGACCAGCTTCTTGTCCTCGAAAACGACGGAGACCACGCGCAGCGCGTCCTCGATGGCACGTTCGAGCTCGTCGACCACGTGCTCGGTTCCGCCCCTGACCATGATGGAGACCGCCTTCGGGTTCTTGCACTCCTCGACAAATATCATCTCTTCGCCGGAGATCTTTCGCTCCTCCACGAGCCCGGCGAACCCAAGCTCCTCCTTGCTGATGGCATCGATGCTCGAGACCATGCTGCCGCCGGTCGCGCGTGCGAGTTTCTCCATGTCGCTCTTCTTGACCCGGCGGATGGCGAAGACGCCGGCCTTGGCAAGGTAGTGCTGGGCAATGTCGTCGATACCCTTCTGGCAGAAGAGGACGTTTGCGCCGGATTCCACGACCTTGTCGACGATGTTCTTGATCATCCGCTCCTCTTCGTCAAGGAACGCCTGGAGCTGGTCGGGACTCGTGATGTTGATCTCGGCATCCACCTCGGTCTTCTTGAACTCGACCGCGGCATTCAGGAGGAGGATCTTCGCGTTCTTCACCTTGCGGGGCATGCCGGGGTGGACACGCTCCTTGTCGATGAGGACGCCCTCGATGATCTCGCAGTCATCGATTGAGCCGCCGACCTTCTTCTCGACCTTGATGTAGTCCTTGTCGACTTTGCCTTCCTCGTCGGCGACCATGGTCACTGCCTTCACGACGAGGTCGCAGATCTTCTCCCTGGAGCCCTCGGCGCCCTTCCCGGTCATGGCGGTCTCGGCGATCTTCTTCAGCATGGCGGCATCCTTCGGCTTGACGGTCACCGCGATGCTCTGGAGGATCTCCTGGGCCTTCTCTGCAGCCTGCCGGTATCCGTGGGCGATCACGGTGGGGTGGACGTCCTGCTCGAGGAGGTCCTCTGCCT
The DNA here is from genome assembly GCA_002067095.1 of Methanoregulaceae archaeon PtaB.Bin056. Lineage (GTDB taxonomy): Archaea > Halobacteriota > Methanomicrobia > Methanomicrobiales > Methanospirillaceae > Methanolinea_A. The sequence continues at coordinate 8,956 of MVQD01000052.1, read as the reverse complement.
TCTTCAGGAGTTCGCCCGCGATGACCACCGCGGTGGTGGTACCGTCGCCGACCTCGTCGTCCTGGGTCTTGGCGATCTCCACCATCATCTTTGCGGCGGGGTGCTCGATGTCCATCTCTTTTAAGATGGTGACCCCGTCGTTTGTGATCACGACGTCGCCGATGGTGTCGACGAGCATCTTGTCCATGCCCTTAGGACCAAGCGTTGTCCGTACCGCACTTGCAACGGCCTTCGCTGCGGTGATGTTCATGCCCTGTGCGTCACGTCCACGGGTGCGTGAACTTCCTTCTTTCAGGATGAGAATCGGTTGTCCTCCAAGTTGCTGCGACATAACTGTTCTCCACGTGTAGCGATAAAATTGGTTATTGGTTCTATATAAAAATTATGATTTACTGACGAGCTGGATCAGCTCTTCCCCGTCTTGAAGGGTCAAAAGGCGCTGTTCCCCAATCACCAGGGTTCTTCCGATCTTCTTCTGCTTGGCGTAATCGGTCAGCACGCACATCGCGTGCATCCCTGCGACCTGGGAGATGTTCCCAATGAGTGCGGCGCGTTTCACCACCTTCTGGGACGACCCGTAGCCGGTAAGGATGGACTGGTCGGATATCTCGATCAGGGCCTGGAAGGGAGCTCTGTGCATGGCGTGCAGTTTCACCCCGATCCGCTGCAGGAATCCCATCGGCGCAGCCTCCTCCTCCCGCTCGGGCTCCTCTTCGAAGACAGACGTGTACTCGAGGAGGTCGATGCTCTTTACGAGCGGGGCGTCGAATATCTCCTCGATCTTCTGCGCCACCTCGAGCGTGGTCCCCATCCCGCTCTCGTACTTGCTGATGGTCCGCCGTGAGACCCCGAGCAGGGATCCCATGTCCCCAAGCGAGAGGTTCATCTTCTCCCGCATTTCCCGGAGCACCTCGCCGTTGATGTTGACGTAGAGGCCACCCGGTGAGGCGTACACGAGGGGCGGGACCCCTTCCACGAACGCATCGTACAGGGTTGCCGCGCTGATGGCGAAGATGCCATACCTTACGTACACTGCTCCCCGTTCGAGGTCGGCATCGCGGGCGCGTTCGCCGATGATGAGCGGTGCCCCCCGGAGATACCGGGCGATGTGGTCGAGGTCACGTGCAACCTCCTCGCTGACGCTGTCGATGTGGGAGACCACCTTGATCACGAGTATCATCTCCCGCTGCCTCGCGATGAGGTCAAAACTCCTCGGCCTCATGCTGAACCGCTCCGAGACCCTGAACCCCGCCATCAGCAAGACACTCGTCACCGTGGAGAGGAGGCGTTCCTGCGACATCCCACTACGAATGGATTTAGCCTGACCTGGTATAAATAATAGGCTGAAGATGCGCATCGGGATCGACGACACCGACTCTCCCCGCGGGATGTGTACCACATACCTCGGGGCTGTGCTCGGAAGGAGGCTGGCACGCGCCGGCATCGCGGTCAGGGAGGCAAGGCTCGTGCGCCTGAACCCAAATGTCCCGTGGAAGACCCGGGGGAACGCGGCCGTGTGCCTCGTCGCAGACGGGTCCCCGGAAAAAGCGTTCCGGCTTGCCTGCAACACCGTCAGGGAACTTGCGGACCTTGCGCACGAGCATACACACCCAGGAGTGGTGGTCGCAGAAGGAGACCTGCCAGGCTGGTTCTACACGAAAGCGGTGCAGGATTTCTGCACACTCGATGAAGCCCGTCAGGTCATCGAAGAGGCGGGGGCGCTCTCCCGGGGCTACAAGCAGCAGCGGGGGCTGATTGGAGCAACTGCCGCGGCCTGCAGCGATCTCACTGATCCCACCTTCGAGATCCTCGTCTACCGCGACCCCTCCTTGTGGGGGACCCCGCGGTACGTGGAGAGGGAGAGCCTCTTTCTTGCCGACCTTCATACGTACCCCCATACCTGGGATACCGTCGACCGGGAGAACGACCTCGTGGTATGCGTCCCACACACCCCAGACCCGGTCCTCTTCGGCATCCGGGGGGAACGGCCAGGGTGGGTGTCGCTCGCCCGTGAGGAAGTCATCTCCGAGAGACCGTCTCTTGAGCAGGTCTGGATCACAAACCAGGGGACAGATTCACACCTCATCCCTGCGCAGGCACCCGATCTGAGGGAAGGGTGCTCCTACCTCCTTGCCGGGACCGTGGCCTTCGAACCCCTGACTCACCGCGGAGGCCACGTCTCGCTTGAGCTGGCGTGCGGGGACCGGCCTCTCACCTGCATGGCCTACGAGCCCACCAGGCAGTTCAGGGACGTGGTGCGGGCGCTCTTACCCGGTGACCGGGTGAGGGTTGCGGGGAGCTACAAGCAGGGGAGTATCAACCTCGAGAAACTCCAGGTCATCTCAGCCCCTGCCGTGCGGATCTCCAGGCCCCCTGTCTGCGAGCGGTGCGGGAAGCGGATGACCAGCGCCGGGACCGGCAAGGGGTACAAGTGCCGGCGGTGCGGGGGGAGGGCCAGGGAGCATGAGATACTCGAGGTGGAGAGGCGTATTGTCCCCGGCTGGTACGAAGTGCCCCCTTCAGCCCGCCGCCACCTTGCCCGCCCCCTCTGCAGGGGTGTGCGAGAGGACCTCCTCTCGCTCGTGCCTGATCCCTGACCCGGACGAAGGACTCTTCTCTTCATTCCTCCATACCCTGTACCATGCAATGCGGCGATCCGGTCGAGCAGGTCTCGCTCCGCCCGAAGATGACAGTCGGTGAGCTCGTCGACGCCCTTGGGCGGGCGGGCGCCTACAACGGGGGCGCCCTGGCCCGGGCAGCCTCGGTCTACGAGGCCATGCTCAGGGACGAACACGCGGTGAAGTTCATGGGCCTTGCAGGGGCGATGGTGCCCGCCGGCATGGGAGGGATCGTGGGCGACCTTGTCGTGAGGGGGTATGTGGACGTGCTGGTCTCCACCGGCGCCAATCTCACCCACGACATCATCGAGGCGCTGGGATGCAGGCACTACCACGGTTCTGCCGCATGTTCCGACGTGGAGCTCCGCGAGGAGGAGATCAACCGTATCTACGACGTGTTCCTCCCGAACGATGCATTCATACGGTTCGAGGAGTTCATGCAGGAGGTCTTCTCCGGCCTCTCTCCCGGCGCACCCCTGAAGATATGCGAACTCCTCGCCGTCATCGGCCGCGCCCTTCCGTCGGGGATCCTGGCTTCCGCGGCGAAGAGGGGGGTGCCTGTGTACTGCCCCGCGCTGGCAGACTCGATGATAGGCCTCCAGTACTGGCTCTTCTCGCAGACGCGCCGCGTCACCGTTGACGCGTTCCTCGACCTCCAGCCGCTCCTTGACACGTGCTTTGAGGCAGAGCGGGCCGGCGCCCTCCTCATCGGGGGGGGTGTCCCCAAGAACTTCATCCTCCAGAGCATGCTGATGACCCCCCGGGGATTCGACTACGCGGTACAGCTGACCGGCGACCGCCCCGACCTCGGGGGGCTTTCCGGGGCCACCCTCGACGAGGCCCGCTCGTGGGGGAAGATCACGGGGTCTGCGAGCGCCGTCACTGTCTACGGCGATGCGACCATCACGCTCCCCCTTCTCGTGGCGGCCGTGCTGGAGAGGATGGCTGCATGACGGGGCTCATCCTCGCCCTCGACGTCGCGGACAGGGAGCGTGCCCTCACCGTTGCCCGCGCATGCGCCCCCCACCTGGACGCCATCAAGATCGGGTACCCCCTCGTCCTCCCTGCTGGGCTCTCCATTGCACGCGAGCTGGAAGAGCTCGGCCTTCCCCTCATCGCCGATTTCAAGGTGGCCGACATCCCCAATACCAGCCGCCTGATCGCCGAGCAGGTGTTCTCTGCAGGGTTCGGGGCGCTGATCTGCCAGGGCTTTACGGGCAGGGACTCGGTTGAGGCGTGTGTCGGGGCCGCCAGGTCCGCCGGCGGCCTGTGCATGGTGGTGGCAGAGATGAGCCACCCCGGTGCCCTCGAGTTCTTCTCCGGAGGCGTGGCAGAGCAGATCGCCCGCATGGCCGCGGCGTGCGGCGCGGACGGCATCATCGCCCCCGCCACCCGTCCCGAGAGGGTCCGCGTGCTCAGGGAAATCATCGGCGATCGGCTGATCTGGTCCCCGGGTGTCGGGGCGCAGGGAGGGGATCCCCGCGCCATTGCCGGCCTCGTGGATGCCGTGATCGTGGGCCGGCAGATCTACGGTGCCGTGGACCCTGCCCGGGAGGCCGCCGCCCTTGCTTTCCTCCGCCGATGATGATCCGACTCTGTCTGAGGGACTTCCCCGGTGATGACCCCTATGAGTGGACTGAGGCGAAATCTGGCTTAAACTAAAGGTTTAAATGGAAAAATATCCATGGTAATGTATGCATTGGAGCAAAGAACAGCTTGACATGGCCAGATCCGTGCGCCGCCTCGAGGATATCCCGGTCCCGGAGCGGAAGTACAAGTGCCACACCTGCCACCTGATCGTGGACGAGACCCCCTGCCCGAACTGCGGGGATACGCACCTCCAGATCATGTGTCCCCTGGACCATTGCCACTGTTCCCACGAGATCGTCTCCACGATCGAGTACTGCCCCCTCTGCGGCTCCCCCGTATGCCCGGAATGCGGGAGCCACGACGTGGTCCAGATCAGCAGGGTCACGGGGTACCTCCAGGAAGTCTCGGGCTGGAATGCCGGAAAGCAGCAGGAGCTGAAGGACCGGGTCCGCTACACCGTGGCGTGAACCGCGGCATGCTGGTCCTTGAGACACCAGCGTTTTTTACCCAGCACCGCGGATTCCTTGGTGTGACATCCGCCCCGGCCTGCGCATTCCCTTCAAGGGCGGCCGAGGGACAGTGCCGATGAGTCCGTCTTTCCCTTCAGGGCCGTGCATAGACCCAGATGCCGTACGCTCGGTTGCCGCAGCAGAGCAGGTCGACCCCCGGGTCCTGTCGGAGCGTGTCAGATCCGGGAGCGTGGTCATCATGCGGAGGAAAGAGCGGTACGTCGGTATCGGGAAGGGCCTTCGCATCAAGGTGAACGTGAACCTCGGCAGCTCCAACGTCCGTTCAGACCCCGCTGATGAGGTGAAAAAGGCAGTTATCGCCGAGCGCTACGGTGCCGACACCATCTCGGACCTCTCCATGGGCCGGGACCTTCGCGAGGTCCGCCGCCTCATCTTCGCGCACACGTCCCTCCCGATCACCACCGTGCCGGTCTACCAGGCCGCGGCCGAGCACGGGATAGAGGGGATGACTCCGGGGGATATTCTCGGCGCGATCCGCGAGCAGGCCCGCGAGGGGGTGAGCTCCATGGTCGTCCACTGCATCACGAGGGATATCCTTGAATCATGCCGGGGAGGGGAGAGAGTGCTCGGGATCGTCTCGAAGGGCGGGTCGATCACCGCGGCGTTCATGCTGCACCACGGGTGCGAGAATCCTTTTGTCGAGCACTTCCAGGAGATCCTCGGGATCATGCGGTCCCGCGGGGTAGTGCTCTCACTCGGGAACTCGGCGCGGAGCGGGTGCATAGGCGATGCCTGGGACGAGGCGCAGGCCAGGGAGTTGCGGGCACACGTCAGACTTGCGGAGGAAGCTTACCGGGCGGGGGTCCAGGTGATCATCGAAGGGGCTGGCGGGCATATCAGGTACGACAGGATAGCCCCCACCATCAGGCGCTACAAAAACGCGTCGAGGTTCCCCCTCTTTGTGGCGGGGCCGCTGCCGACGGACATCGCACTCGGGCACGATCATATCGCCGGGTGCGTCGGGGCAAGCGCTGCAGGTGCGGCGGGGGCTGATTACCTCTGCTCCATCACCCCCGCCGAGCACCTCGGGCTTCCCACCCCCGGACAGGTCAGGGAGGGGCTCGCTGCCTGGAGAATCGCGGCCCATATCGGGGACCTCGCCAGGCTCGGCCTCGACATGCAGGACCGCGGGATGGCGGAGAAGAGGGCTCATATGGACCGGGCGGGGCAGCGGATGCTCGCGCTTGACCCTGAGGCAGCCGTGGGGGACGGCGACGATGAGGGAGCCTGCACCATGTGCGGGGACTTCTGCGCACTGCGCCTGATGCGGAAGTACCTGAAGGGGGGCCGGTGACTCGATCCTCCCGGTGGATGGGCCTCACCGGGTGATCCGAGAACCCCCCGCTCCAAAGGTATTTCTTGAAGGGATGGAAAACCGATCAGACTGATGGAACGCCGAGCACTCTCTCCTTCTTTCGGCATGCATGCAGAAAAGAGCGCACCCCATTTTTTCCCGGGTGAACCTCCCCGCCATATCCCTTCCCTGGCATGAGGTACTACTTCCGGAACCGGACCCTGATCCTCCGCGGCACGTTCCGTGCTGCCGGCACCGGCAACCCCGGCGGACTCGCAGATGTCCCCACGATCCTCTGCCAGGCTGTGGGAGAACCGGCGGGTACAGAGGACCCCCCACGCCAGCTGGAGGCGGCGGTTCGAAGGGAAGGGCTCCCGCCCGGCTATTTCGGCATTCTGACCTCCGGCGTGCGGGTGGAGAGTGTCTGCATCATGCAGTATGACTTCCTGACGCTCTTTGTTGCTGCCGGCGCGTCTCCCGGGGCCGGGGAGTCCCCCGTGCCAGTCAGCATGATCGTATGCAGCCGCGAGGGCATGACCGATGCCGCCCTCCTGGAGGCGATCATGACGGCGACCGCCGCAAGGGAGGAGGCGCTTCGCTCTGCAGGCAGGCTTACGGGGGGCAGCACCTCGGACAGCGTGATCGTGGCCTGCGAAGGAGAGGTGCAGCACAGGAGTGCCGGGAGTGCGTCAGAGATTGGGATGCGCCTCCGCGAGGCGGTCCGCTCAGGAGTGCCCGAGGCCCTGGCCAGGCACGAGGGGCGCATCATGAGGGATAGGCCCCCCTTCTTCATCTACAGCAGGTACCAGGGCGGGCACTGGGTGGAGTGGGTGCCGGATGACTGCCCCTACTATCCCTGTCACTTCCCGGGGCAGAGGTGCGACTTCTGCTACTGCCCGTTCTATCCCTGCGGCGACGAGAGCCTTGGGCAGTGGGTGGCAAGCGCATCGAGGACGGGCGAGGTCTGGAACTGCAGCGGCTGCACCCTCCTGCACGAACCGGAGATCGCGGACTACCTCCTTGCACATCCGGAGGCTCCGCTCGCCGAGCTGAAGCGGAAAAAAGGGATGTCCCAATAGGGTTATTCCTGCCCGATACCGAGCGCGGAAACGAGCTCTTCAAGGGGGATGCCGTGGGCCATTGCGGCCTCCTTGATGGTCTCCCCGCGGGCGATGGCACACCCCACGCACCCCATGCCGAATTTGAACAGGACCTCTGCAGATTCGGGTTTCGCTTTCAGGAGGTCGTAAATCGTGCTGTCTGCAGTTATTGCCATACGCTCAGTATGTACAGGTATTTCCATATAAACCTGCAGCAGGCGGTACCCTGTCCCCCCAGTTTCACCGTCCACTCGCATCCTTTAAGTACCCCTGGTCCTATGACTACTCTCCTGGAGATGTATGAATGGATTTTTCCCACACTGCTGAAAGAATCTCCCAGAAAATCACCTCCCACGGTCACACCGTGGAGAAGAGCGGTATCGAAACCAAGCTCAAGCGCCTCGTTGACGAGTTCGGAGTCCCGCCGGCAGAGGCCGAGAGGACGGTGCTGAACGAACTTGCCAGGGAGTTCGGCCTCCCCGTGCCCCAGGGAAGCGGGGGTGGCGGGGCTGTCGAACAGAAATCGCTTGCTGCGCTCGCAAACGGCGAATGGGTGACCGTGGAGTGCAAGGTGGTGGCGCTCACCGCCCCTCCCTCACCCGCCATCGCCCAGACCGGGATCGTGGCCGACGAGTCTGCCGCGGTGCGCTTCGTGGTCTGGTCAAGGGCAAATGCACCCCTGCTCGAGAAGGGGAAGTGGTATTGCCTGGAGTCTGCCGTCGTTGACGAATACAGGGGAGTGCTGAACCTGAAGGTCCATTCCGGGACCACCATCAGGGAGATTTCCCATGAAGGGTCCCTGAAGCCGAAGATTACTCCCGTTGCGGAGCTTGTGCCGGGCGTTGCCTGCGTCCGGGGCAAGGTGGTCCAGGAATGGGAGGCCACCCATGATAGGATCCTGCAGTCAGGGATGATCGCTGACGAGAGCGGTGCGGCCAGGTTCGTGATATGGAAGGAGGAGGGCCTGGAGAGGCTGACCCCGGGAGGCGTGTACACCATCTATTACGCGACAGTGGACGAATTCAACGGTCGCCTCTCTCTCACCCTGAACACCGCCACCATGGTCCCCGAAGAGGGGGATATCGAGGTGAATCGCGGCAGCGAGTCGTTCCAGGGGGCATTTGTCCACCTTGCACCGGGTTCCGGGCTGGTCCGTCGCTGCCCTGTCGAGGGGTGCAACCGGGTCCTCTCCCGCCAGAACTACTGCCCGGTGCACGAGATCCAGTCGCGCTACCACTATGACCTGAGGATCAAGGGATGGCTCGACAACGGGGAGGAGACGCGGGAGATCCTCGTCTCCAGGGGCCAGACAGAGGCCCTGGTGGGGATGAGCCTTGACCAGGCGCGGGAACTCGCGGAGAACAACCCCCTCGGCATGGATGAAGTCTTCCTCCGCTTCCGCGAGGCCCTCGTAGGAAGGTATCTCTCGTGCAGGGGCCGCCAGATCGACAACCGCCTGCTCGTCTCCACGTGCGAGATCCTTCACTACCAGCCCGAGCAACTGGCCGATCTCCTCAACCGGGCGGGTGGTTCACTGTGACGGAAGGGGCAGGCAAGGGCATGGCGGGCAGGAGGGACGGCGTCTTTGAGCGTGAGCCCGCCCGCCGGGTCTTTGCGCAGGAGTTAAAAGAGAGCCGCGTGCACTTCAAGGAAGGCCAGGACGAGAAGAGCCCGAGTTACATACTCCTCCCCACCGGGGCGCGGTGCAACCGGGTCTTCTTCGCAGGCACGCTCACCGAGAAGAAGAAGCAGGGTGAACAGAACATGTTCTACCGGGCGCGGGTGGTGGACCCCACCGGGACATTCTTCGTGATGGCCGGCAGT
>MVQD01000051.1 GCA_002067095.1 Methanoregulaceae archaeon PtaB.Bin056 | reverse complement strand
CCCTTCATGCAGAAGTCTTTTCCTGACAGCCCGAGCGTCGAATAGAGGGGGCACCCTTTGCAGATGCAGTGCCGGTCCTCCCTGATGCACTGGATGCTCATCCCGAGCACGCAGTAGAGGAGTTCCCGGCCTCCCAATGCGCACTCGTTGTAGCTTGGGCAGTCCGGGCAGCAGCAGGATCGCTTCCAGGTGTCGTAGGTCTTCCACCGCTCCTCCTTGCGGCGGGCTTTGAGTTCCCGTATCACTCCATCGAAGGTGTCCGTCATGGTTTCTACAGAGTTATGGAGGGTGTGCGAGGTGATGAAGGGTGCGGAGGAAGAACGGGGCTGCCTGCCGGGCCGTGCCGCAGGGGTGGGTGAGGTTTATCACCCATGCAGGGCGACCCTTTCACCAGATGGGCTCGTACGAACGGAGGCTCCAGGCCTATATCGTCCTTCTCTTCTCGGTCGTGGTCGTCGGGGTCGCCGGGTTCTCGGTTCTTGAGGGGTTCTCGCCGCTCGACTCGTTCTACCTCACCATCGTGACCATCGCGACGGTCGGGTACGGGGACCTCCACCCGGCAACAGAGGCGGGCAAGGTGCTTGCCATCGTCGTGATCGTCGCAGGCGTAGGGTGCTTCGTTGGCCTTGTCGCAAACGTGGTCGAGCACGTGGCCTTCCGGAAGGAACGGGCCCGCCGGCGGCAGAAGACGATGATGCTGGTCGGGATCTTCTTCACGCAGGTGGGCACTTCGCTCCTTGCGACCTGCGCACGGGCCGACCCGGGCCGCCAGGACCTCGCCCGCCTCCTCTCGGGGCCGGAATTCGTGGACTCCCCCGCGTCCGATGGGATCACCGGCGCGCTCTCGTCAAGGTCATCCCACATCGACTGCCGGGCTCTGGACCTCGCAGCCCTCAGGGAGGCCCTGGGGGGGAAGATCGAGGTCCTTTCGGTCCTCCTCCAGAACCCCGACCTCGAGGAGCATTCACGGTTCACCGACCTGCTCCAGGCGCTGCTCCACCTCTGGCAGGAACTCTCGCACCGGGATGAGTTCTCCTGCCTGCCCGAGACCGACACGGCGCACCTCTCCGGCGACCTGAACCGGGTCTACGGCCTCCTGGTCGTCGAGTGGGTCGTATATCTGGGCCACCTGAAGCGCCACTACCCTTACCTTTACTCCCTCGCGCTCCGCACCAACCCCTTCGACGACAACGCCTCGGTGGTCATCAGGGACTGACCGCCCCCGGGGATGTAGCTGCCCGGAAGGGAGGCCCGGTCGCATGTCATGCCCGCAGGCATGAACGGGATACCCATCGCAAATTGCTATAAAGGGTAAAGGGGCATTATTCCTGCAGCACGATCCGGGGGGGAGAATCGGCACCGTGAATACTGCGTCCTCCCCGGAAGAATGCCTGACAACATGGAACATGTACATGAAAACTATCTCATTTGTTGATCTAAACCTCCCAGACCCCCTCATGCGGGCTGTCCGCGATATGGGTTTCGAGGAACCGACCCCCATCCAGTCGCTCGCCATTCCCGTCATCCGCGAACGCCACGACATGGTGGGCCAGGCCCACACCGGCACCGGAAAGACCGCGGCCTTCGGCATCCCGCTCCTCGAGCGCATCGAAAATACCCGCCAGGAAGTGCAGGCCATCGTCCTCTGCCCCACAAGAGAACTTGCAATCCAGGTCTCTGAGGAGCTCCGCAGACTCGCGAAATACCTCCCGGGGATTACCATCCTCCCAGTCTACGGGGGCCAGCCCATCGAGCGCCAGATCTCTGTGCTCCGGAAAGGAGTCCAGATCGTCATTGCCACTCCGGGCCGCCTCCTCGATCACCTGAACCGCCGCACTATCAACTTCTCCCGGGTGAAGATGCTGGTCCTTGACGAGGCGGATGAGATGCTGGACATGGGCTTTCGGGATGACATCGAACTTATCCTGAGACATGTGCCTGGCGACCGCCAGAGTGTCCTCTTTTCTGCCACTATGTCAAAGGAGATCCTCTCCCTGACCCAGAAATACCTCAAAGAACCCCGCATGGTCAAGGTGGTCCACGGACGGCTCGAGGTCCCATCCCTTATCGAGCAGCGCTATTTCGAGGTGCGGGAGTCGGACAAGGTCGAGGTCCTCTCCCGGCTGCTCGACTTCTACAACCCGAAACTCTCGCTCGTCTTCTGCAACACGAAGCGCAAGGTAGACGAAGTCTGCACCCAGCTCCAGGCCCGCGGGTACCTCGCTGAGGCGCTCCACGGCGACATGGACCAGAAGGAGCGGGAGCGGGTGATGTCCCGGTTCCGAGCCGGCACGTCTGATATACTGGTCGCAACCGACGTCGCCGCGAGGGGTATCGATGTCGAGGAGGTCGGAGTGGTCTTCAACTACGACGTCCCCCAGGACCCCGAGTATTACATCCACCGCATCGGGAGGACCGGCAGGGCAGGCAAGTCAGGCAAGGCCTTCACCTTCGTCTCCGGGAAAGAGATGTGGAAACTGCGGGACATCCAGAAGTTTGCAAAGATCCGGATCGCACGCCACGCGGTCCCTGCCGAAGAAGACCTCCGCGAGAGGCGGATCGTCAACATGGTGGAGAGGATCCGGGAGCAGATCGCAAGCGGAAACCTCGAGCCCTACATCGCAAGGGTAAAGCAGGTGATGGGGGACGACCACACGTCGCTCGAGGTCGCCGCCGCCCTCTTCAGGATGCAGGCAGGCACGCTCCCCGGAAGCAGCGCGAAGGGGAGGGGAAGATAGGGCAATTCCCAAAAATTGCGCTGTCTGCAGGGCTCAATCCGGGATTGCTCACCAATAATTATTAAATTCTGGCATCTCCTACCTTTTCCCATACCTCTGGAAAGATACCCCGGAGCGGCCACCAGCCATGATCACCGTCCTTCTCGTGCATGACAACAGCGATGCCATCGAGAGTACCAGGGCCTACCTGGAGCGGATGGGGGATATCCGGGTGGACACCGTGCACTCCACGAAGCAGGCCCTGGAGATGGCGAGGCGGAGGAGATACGACATCATCATCTCGTACTTCCGCCTGCCTGAGGTGAACGGGATCGAGTTTTTGGCCGACATGACCGGCGCCGAACTCCTCCGGGACCTCAAGGGGACCCAGGGGGGTCTCCCGTTCATCCTCTACCACCGGACCGACCGGGACAGCCTCCTCATCGAGGACGTCCACCACGCGGCAGAAGCCCGCGTAAACGGCGGGGGATCCGGTGCGCCCGTCGCAGAGATGCGGGACATGATCTACCAGGCAGTGCTCAGGAAGAAGGCCGAGCGCGACCAGCTCCTCCGGACCGACATGCTCTCCGCCATCCTCTCGGTCTCTCCCCTCTGGATCTGCCAGCTGCGGGGCGGGGCCTTCGAGTGGGTCAATTCAACGATGGCCCGCGGCCTTGGGCTGGACGCGGGGGCTCTCACCGGCCAGGGTGTCCAGAAGATCTTCCCCGCGCCCGATGAATGCGAGCGGGCCTTCCGTGAGCTTGGCCACAAAACCGACGACCAGGGATGGGGACATGCGCACTCAGTGCTGAAGAGAAAGGACGGGACACTCATCCCCTGCCGCTTAAGCCTGCGGGCCATGGACCCCTCGGACCCCTCGCGGGGACAGGTGATGGTCTGCGAGGACCGGACCGAGCAGGCAAGGCTGATTGAGGCCCAGAAAGAGAGCGACCTCCGGTACCGCGAGTTCCTCCAGAACGCATCGAGCCTGATCGTCAAGCTCGACCCGGAAGGGGTCATCACCTTCTTCAACAAGCATGCACAGGCCTTCTTCGGGTACTCCGAGGCCGAAATCCTCGGGAAGAGCATCCACGACACCCTCCTTCCCCAGAAGGGGGGGAAAACTGCCCCGGCGTTCGTCGCCGAGTCTGGCGTGGCCCACGAGGGAGGAGGACTCCGGATCTACGAGATGCAGGTACGCGGAGGAGAGCTGGCCTGGGTCGCCTGGCACACACGAGCCATCCGCAACGCCGACGGGCACCTTGACGAGGTCGTCTGCATCGGCCACGACATCACAGACCACGAGCACCGGGAGCGCCGCCGGATCAGCACGGCCATGTGGCGGGACACCGTGATCGCAGGGACCGATGTCCGCGAGGAAGTCTTTGACTCGGTCCTCCACATCTGCATCGAGATCGCCAAGGAGGGCAGGGAAGGCAAACAGGTGGGGACGGCGTTTGTCATCGGGGACTCGGACGCGGTGCTGGGCAAGTCAAAGCAGCTGATCCTCAACCCCTTCGAGGGCCACCCGGCCGCGGACCGGATGATCACCAACCACGACATCAAGGAGAACATCAAGGAACTGGCGCAGCTCGACGGCGCGTTTGTGGTCAGGGGTGACGGGAGGATAGAGGCTGCCGCCCGGTACATCACCATCGACACGAGCAAGGTAGGGATCCAGAAAGGGCTCGGGACGAGGCACTCTTCGGTGGCGGGGATCACGCTCGTCACGAGCGCAATCGGCATCGTCCTCTCGCAGAGCGGGGGAAAGATCTCGATCTTCAAGGACGGGCGGATGGTCCAGGAGATCGCCTGATCAGCGGGGCCCGCCGGCCCTCCACATCCCGGCAGGGATGAGGATCTCGAACCTTGCGCCGCCGCCCACTCTTCCGGCCTCCCGGATCGTTGCCCCCGTGATAGAGAGGATCTCCCCTGCAAGCCAGAGGCTGTATCCCCTGTTCCTCCCGTGTCCGCGGTTAAAGAGGGTCTTTCTCTCGGCCTCCGGGATGCCGGGGCCGTCATCCTCGCATGCCACCACGAGGTCGGGTTCTGCCCTCTCCGCGGAGATGGTAATGCGGGTCAGCCCGTGGGCATGGTCCAGGGCATTCTTAATCAGCGTCAGGAAGACGTGCCGGATGAGGGGGCTCGCATAGACCTCGGTCGTGCCGAGGTCGGTGACGATGGCGACACCTTTCGGGTCCACCCTCTCTTTTGCAGACGCCACAATTGAATCCAGGGGCATCCAGCACGGGTCCTCGACAGCCAGGTCCTGGAAGTCGCGGGTGAACTCGATCAGCGCCTGGATAACCTGTCCTGCGGCCTCCTCTTTTAAAAGGAACTCTTGTATCTGCGGGTCGTCGATATAGTCCTCTGAGAACTGGAGGAACCCGATCAGGATGGTCAGCTGGTTGAGGATATCGTGCCTGACCACCGAGAGGAGCTCCTTTCCCTTCTTCCGGGAGGCTTGCGTGGCGATGGCTTCATGATCGGGGGCCTCCCCAGGAACGACCGTGGCGGTCCAGGCAGCGGCCGCCAGAGGCCCCGGTCCGGGGAGAGGCACGGGGAATGCGATGCTCTCAAGGAGGACCGGTCCTTTCTCCCGCGCGTCCCAGGCGATGCGGGAACTCACCTGCGTCCCCGTCCTGAGGGCGGCTGAGAGTGCTCTCTGCACTTCGAAGGGGAGGGGCGCGAGCACCTCGTCTGCAGACCTCCCGGAAAATCCCGCCGGATCATCGCGATTGCAGAACGCGGCCATGGCAGGGTTTGCGTAGAGTACCTTCATGTCCGAGTCGATCACGATGAGAGGGCCGGGCATCGCCTCGAGGATATTTCGCCAGATTCCCCCCGCTGCACCACCCTCACCAAATGATTCATCCCGCTTTTTCACGGTCTCTCCAGTGAAGATGATCTTGGCCCGGTCTATGCTTGAACCTAGCGGAACCATTTCCCCCGCAAGAATGCCATTTTATGGCACGGTCAGGGGCCGGGGAAGAGGACATGTACCCCCGACGGCGCCCTGACCGACTCACCGATCAGGCGGTCGATATACCCCTTCGAGCGCGCGAATGCCTCCCTGACGGTGCACCCCCTGGCCAGGTGGGCGCAGAGTGCCGCAGAGTAGCAGCACCCTGCACCGTGCACCGTAACAGGAAGACGCGGGGTTGCGATCACCCATTCCCCGTCCGGAGAGAGGAGGATATCGGCCGCCTCTTCTCCGGGGAGGTGGCCGCCCTTCACGAGCACGAACGCCGGCCCGAGGTCGAGGATTCGCAGGCCCGCCTCGCGTGCTTCCCCGAGAGTCCGGATGGGCCGGATGCCGGAGAGGACTTCTGCCTCGTCTTTATTCGGGGTGACCACCGTTGCCCTGGGCAGAAGGCACTCGACGAGATCCTGCCGGGCGTCCTTCTCCATCAGCGCATGCCTGCTGGTGGAGACCATCACCGGGTCCACGACAAGGGGGATTTTTTCAGGGAGCTCCCGCCCAATCGCCCGGATTGTCCCTGCGGCACCGAGCATCCCTGTCTTGAATGCGCGGATGTCAAACTCTGACATCAACGCCTGCATCTGCAGGGTTACCATTGTCGGGTCGACATGGAAGATGCCCCTCACCTCGCGGGTGTTCTGGGCGGTCACGGCCGTGATCACCGAGAGCCCCCATACGCCAAGAGACTGGAAGACTTTCAGGTCCGCCTGGATGCCCGCACCGCCGCCCGAATCGGATCCTGCAATGGTGCAGGCGGCGGTCGAAATCTCCTGTTCCATCTGCAGGCATAGGGACAGGGAGAGAGATATACCTTTCCCGCCGGGATACGATTATCCCGGGCGCTCCCCCATGAAGAATACAGGGGATACAACACACATGCCGACACAGGATGACCCACTCGTCGTGGCCCGGGGCACGGGGCCTCTCGGCATACTGCCGGGTATGGCCAACCGTCACGGGCTGATCGCAGGAGCGACAGGAACAGGAAAGACCACAAGCCTCAGGGTGCTTGCAGAACAGTTCTCCGCAATTGGCGTCCCGGTCTTCATGGCCGATGTCAAGGGCGACCTCTCGGGTATTGCAAAGCCCGGCGGGGACCACGCGAAGGTAGCCGAGCGGGTCCAGGAACTGGGGCTCTCGGGGTTTTCGTACCAGGGGTTCCCGGTCGTGTTCTGGGACCTCTTCGCGGAGCAGGGCCACCCGGTGCGGACCACCGTCTCGGATATGGGCCCGCTCCTCCTCTCGCGGATCCTCGACCTCTCTGATACCCAGGCCGACGTCCTCACCCTCATCTTCCGGGTCGCCGACGACCAGGGCCTCCTGCTCCTCGACCTCAAAGACCTCCAGGCCATGGCCAGGTACGCCGGGGAGCATGCAAAGGAGCTGAAGACTGCGTACGGCAACATCTCGCCTGCCACCATCGGGGCCATCCAGCGGAGCCTGATCGCGCTCGAAGACCAGGGCGGTGCGAAGTTCTTCGGCGAACCGGCACTCGAGCCCGGGGCATTCATCCGTCAGTCGGGCGAGAGAGGCGTCATCAATATCCTTGCCGCAGACAGGCTCCTCCAGTCCCCCCGGCTCTACTCGACCTTCCTCCTCTGGCTCCTCTCCGAGATATACGAGCAGCTCCCCGAGATCGGGGACCCTGAGAAGCCTGCCCTTGTCTTCTTCTTCGATGAAGCCCATCTCCTCTTTTCCGATGCACCGAAGGCGCTCCTCGAAAAGATCGTCCTCGTCGTCCGATTGATCCGGTCGAAGGGGGTGGGGGTCTACTTCGTCACGCAGAACCCGCTCGATCTCCCGGACGAGGTGCTCGGGCAGCTCGGGAACCGCGTACAGCATGCGCTGCGGGCGTTCACCCCAAGGGACCAGAGAGCGGTGAAGGCCGCGGCGGAGACCATGCGCCAGAACCCGGCCTTTGATGCAAAGACCGTGATCACGGAGCTGCGTACCGG
>MVQD01000050.1 GCA_002067095.1 Methanoregulaceae archaeon PtaB.Bin056 | reverse complement strand
GCCTTTGCCAGGTCCTCGCACTTCTGCTTGACCGTGTCGGGGGTTCCGGCGATGGTGAAGGCATCGATGGTCTTGTCATCGACGTTCTCCCCGGCGGTCTTGAAGTCGAACTTGGCAAGCGCACTCTTGATGTTTGCCACCTTTCCGGCGTCGAGACCGTGGCGCTGGAGGAGTTCGGGCGGGGAGCCGGCCGCGATGAAGGCTGCGACGATCTTGGCGGCGTTCCGCGCCTTCTTCTCGTTCATGTCGATGGACATCGCGGTGTAGGCACCGACGTCAAAGCCCTTCTTGCCCACCTTGTCGCAGGCTGCCTTGATGATCGGGATTGCAACGGCGAAGTCCTTCGGGTTGGATGCGTTGATCAGTGCGCCGTCCCCTACGGTCCCGGCAAGCTCGAGGACTTTTGGTCCCTGCGCACCGACGTAAATGGGGATGCCCTTCTTTCCGGGGAGGTTCACACCGGTGAGCTTGGCGCCGTCGTAGTCAAAGAACTCCATTCCTGACTTCTTGACCTCTTCCCCGGCACAGAGCTTGCGGATCTGGGCAATGGCTTCTCCGAGCCTTGCGACAGGTTTCTCGGGCTTAATGGCAAGCTTCGGGAGGGTTGACAGGTCACCGGGCCCGATGCCGAGCACCGCACGGCCATCAGATATCTCGTTCAGCGTGCACGCAAACGAGGCCATTGCGGCGGGCGTGTCGGTGAACGAGTTCATGATCCCCGGCCCCATCTTCAGGGTGGTGGTGGCAGCGGCGATCATGGCAAGGGTGGGGTAGCAGTGGCGGTTGTTGTAGTGGTTGGTGATCCACGCGTAGTCAATGTCCTTCGACTCTGCGAGCTTGCAGAAATTGACCACCTGCTTGACATTCACGTTGCCAGGCACAAATTCTATTCCATAGGTTGTCAAGGTAACTTCACCTCATGGAGTATTATCGAACGAAGATTTAAATACATTATCATTTTTTATTGCAAGAATGTGGGGATAACCCCCGATTCGCCGAAAAATACCCCCTATCCAGGCCCGGATTCTTGTTGGCAGTTGTCATTTTGTCCAAGACGCAGAGAGATTTCATCTCTAGGCAAAAGGAATACCCTGCGATGGGAGTCCACCAGCACAGGGTTTTTTTCCTGCCGGAAAGACGTTGCAGAGGATCTCCTTTCCATGCCCGGGAAGGGAGAGCAGAAGTGCTTTATTATCACAGGGGGAAATTCTGATAAAGAGAATGTGTGAGGAGACACGGGATGATACGCGCTGTACGCCGTGGTTGCCCTTGCTCTGCCACTGAAGGGTCGGGCATCACCCGGTCCCTCCTCTCCTTACCCCCGCATACCCGGAAAATTCACAGGAACCTCACGATATTATGCGAATACTCACTGTAGGTCTCGGCGGAGCCGGTTGCAGGATAGTGGACCGCCTCCTTGCCCATGACCGGAAGGCACACGTGCACTGTGTCTTCGGGGTTGCCATCGACTGCGATGCGGAGCAGTTGAATTCCCTTCAGAATGTCCCGGTGGACCAGAGGCTCTTCTTCCAGCCGCTTGACCCCTCCCATCCCGAAGACCTGGCGGCTCACCTGCCCTCTGAAGAGGCACTCTCGCGGCTCCAGGCCCTCGATGACGGCGATATCGACGCCCTCTTTGTATGTGCAGGCCTCGGCGGCACATTGGCCGCAACTGCCCCTGCGCTCGTGACCTGTTTGAAAAAAAGCATTGCCGAGCCCGTATTCGGTCTCTTTTCCCTCCCCTGCAGGGATGAGGGAGACGAACGCTCCTCGTCTGCGGCGGACCAGCTGGATACCCTGCATGGCCTCCTTGAAGGGATCCTCCTCTATGACAACGAGTCGTGGCGTGGAAGGGTGCCCCCCGCCGCGGATGACCCGGGCATCTCCCGCCAGGCTGACCTCGGCGCCCTGGTCGGCCTGCGCCAGAGCCACCCCGTCCCCCTTTCGGGAAGGGAGAGGTTCTATCACGATTACAATGACCTCATCAGCCGGCGGTTCACCCTGCTGCTCAGGGCAGGGGAATTCTCCGAACGATCGCCGGATGATCTCCCGGAGGTGGTACTGGACGCCGGCGAGATCCTGAACACTATCCTGGGGATGGGATTCATCACCATGGGATATGCACGCGAGGAGGTTGCTTCGGAGCGCCCTATCGACCTGCTCTCACGGTTTCGTCCCGGCACCCCCGCTGTCCAGGACGGCCACCTGAAGGCATCCCGCGTGGTGGAGCTTGCAAAGAGGGCAATTTTCGAGGAGATCTCAACCCCCACGAAACTCGAGGAAGTCCAAAAAGCCCTCGTCCTCATCGCCGGACCCTCCCACGAGATGAGCATGAGGGGTTTCATGACGGTGAGGAAGTGGATCGACCGCACCATCAGGGGGCTCGAACTCCGGTCAGGGGATTACCCGGTGAGCGATACCCGTTTCCTGGGCATATTGATCATCCTCGCAGGCATGGAGACACTGCCAAGGGTGGAGGAATTGAGGCAGGCCAGGGAGAGGGTGAGGGGCAGGGGTCCCGACACCCCGGCGCACGACCCTGGCACCTGAACAGGGATAACTCCTCCCGGAATGTCTTTCGAATCCCTTGCGTATCCAACGTCCCAGGTCAACGCCGCCAGTCTCAGTCCTGGTATATCTTTGAGAAGGGGACGTTTCCTGCACCTATCTCCGTCCTGATCGGGATCCCCTTCTCAACGGTATTGGCAACGAAGTTCATCCCGGAGAATGCGACGATGGAGAGCCGGTAGGGGTCCGCCACCAGGTTGAAGACCGAGTTTCCCATCGCAACGGGGAAGACAAAACCCGCCTTCTTCATCTGCGCGACCACCTCGCGTGCCTTCCCCTCGGCGAGTGCCGGGATGTCCCTCACGTTCGCAAGGGCCGTGCCGGTCCCGACCGAGACGAGGGAAGAGAGCGAGGTCAGCCCTGCTGAGATGAAGAGCTGGAGCGGATCAATGGTCGTCCCGCGGTACCCGATGAGGTCCACGAACCGGGTCGCCTCACCGTGCTGGATGTCCAGCCGGCCTCCGTAGGCCATCCTCACGGGGATGCCGCGGCGCTGGAATACCCCGTCCATCGTGATACTGCAGATACTCATGATCCCCGCGCTTCCGGGGGGTATCCGCGGGTCCCGGTCAACGACCCTGTATCGTGAAAAAAAACCGCACTTTGCCGCGATAACCTCGTCAAAGGCCTTCATTGCATCGGAAAGCCGCTCTTCGGGGACTATCGAGAGGTTGTAAGCCACATCCCCGGTGCCGCTCTCAGGGTCGAACGTGCTCCGGAAGGCCAGCCGCTCGAGTTTGGAGATGATGAAGCCGATCCTGTCCCCGACAAGCGCACTCTCGGTCTCCTCCTTGCCGTAGGGAGTGAGGATGCGGCCCATGTTCCCGACTTTCTCGGTAAACCCCATCTCATCGAGGTACCGCAGGTAATACTGCACCGCGCGGTCACTCAGAACAAAACCCCTCTCGGCCATCAGTTCCGAGAGCCTTTTTGCGCCCATGGGCTCCCGGTGCTCCTTTAATATGCGCAGGATCTCGATGTATTTCCGCTCTGTCCGTATCATTTATCTCGCCTGTATGACCCCTGTGCTGTCCTGGTACCGCCCGCGATACATGCTCCTGCCATCGGTGACCTGGTGGAAAATCATCTGGACCACCCGGTCATTCTTTCGCAGGGTGAGGTGCTCTGCACCCATGTTGACCAGGCAGAGGGTCAATTGACCCCTGAAACCCGGGTCGACAAATCCGGCGGTGAGCACGACGCCTCGCCTCCCGAAGGATGACCGGCACCGGAGCGTCGCTGCAAGGTCCGACGGCATCTCCACCCTCTCGAGGGTGCTGACAAGGGTGCACATTCCCGGCGGAAGGACAAAGTCGCCTCCCACCCTGAGGTCGTACGATGCGGGCTGCTGGCATTCTTCGCTGTATGGTTCTATGACCAGGCCCCCTTCCGTGTCGCATCCCCGGAGGCGCCTGGCGATCTCTGACGATGACAGGATCATTGTTACAGATCAATACTACAGAAAATGCTTAATAGGTTGTCCTGCCAACGCCTGTGACGGATCCATGGGGTAGAGGACATCCTCTTGGGCTTCGGACCCAAGGACGCGGGTTCGATTCCCGCTGGGTCCGCCTTTCTCAAATCCAAAGATTGCCTCCCACTGAAGGGAGAGGTCTGCCTCACTCTTCTTATAACACGGCAGAGTGGGGTATTTTCGGCCTCCATTCACAGGCCTTTTCCCCGGCCGCGTGGATTCCCCCGTCTCCTCTTATTGTGGATGATGAGTGCTGCGAGGATGATTGCTGCTGCCGCCGCAATCACCATGCCGGCGGCCAGCCAGTTGAAACTTTTTTGCATGGGGATGAGAAGAAGGGCAGTCCCATTCAGGGATGAGAACTTCTGCTCGATCTCTGCTGGGTCGTACCCCTCTTTTTCCGTCGAGATCACATATGTGGTGTTCAGCCGCATGCGAATGGACAGCGTGCCATCTTCTCCCGTGACTCCCTGCTCCTTCCCGTCAATTCGTATGGTGACACCCGGGACCGCCACCTTATCCCCCTCCATGGTCGAGATGGTGGCATTTATGCCTGGATATTCCAGCTCAACAGACACATCTTCACCCTGGGTATGGACCGGCAATACCTGTGAATGAGTGACAAAATCAGGGTGCCTGACTTCGAGCAGGTATTCCCCCCGCGTAAGGTCTGCAAGCTGCACCCTCCCGTACCTGTTGGTAGTGCCGCGGGTCTGGCCGTCTACAAGGACCAGAGCGCCCTCGACGGGAGTTTTTTCCTCACTGTACACCGAAACGAACAGACTGTATGGAGATTTATGGAGCGCGATGACGACGAGGGCCTGGTCCTTGTCCACGATTAACCGCTCGCGGTAGTCTTCGTATCCCTCCAGGTGTGCCTGGAATGAATAGACCTTTCCGCGGGGAAGGTTGAGCGTGACCGCACCTTTCTGGTCAGTGCTCCCGCGGTCTATGCCGTCAACGAGGATCGCCACACCGGGGACAGGGGTGCCGGAACCTTCGTCCCTCACAAGCACGGAGAACCGGTCGTCCCGGAAGAGCATCGCCTGGACCATCTTCTCCTCGAGCCCTGTCTCGATTGTTGCAGAATACCCTTTGTAGTTGGGAGCCGCGACTTCGAGTGTGCATACCGAATCGCCCGTGACGTTGAACAAAGCGGTCCCGTTCTCTTCTGTTTTGGCCGTCTGTCTGGTCAACCCCTCCGTTACGATGACACCGGCCCCACTGACCGGAGCAAGAGTATCGGCATCGTACACCTGGATGATGAGAGGAACTTTCATCCTGTGCATCTCGACGAGGAGTGTCGTGGTGTTAACCCCGATATCCCCCGACCAGGGATCGTAGCCGGTCTTCTCGACCGTGACCTGCATGAACTCTGTTCCCGGGTGGGAGAACTCGATGTTGCCGCTGCTGTCGGTCTTTCCTACCAGCGCGCCATTCGCAAACAGCGATGCCCCCTGGAGGGGTGTGATGTTTTCCGCATGCTCGTAGACGTTGACGAGCACCGTGACCGCCAGTGCCGGGCAGGCAAGAAGGAGCAGGGAGAGGATGACAGATGCAACACAGGTTCCGATCCTTTGCATATTCTCATATCGGCGCTCTCTCTATATCTTTTCATTGGTAGAACGCCCATAAAAGGCTCCGAATAGAGAAAAAGAGAAGTCATGGTCATCTCCAGCCGACTCCCAAACAGGCCACGATCTCAATGGGACTCTTCCAACAGGAACGAATCCCGCGCACATCCCTTTTTTCAGAGGACGTGCATCATGGTGCATCGGGTCCCCTGCATTGCAGGGTCTGGTCCTTTTCCCGGTCCAGGGAACAGAACTGACATAAAAGAGGAGTGCCCCGAAAAAGGATGACAAGGGGGATTGATCGGGATATCAGCTCCACCTGGTGTCGTGCGGCACCCGGTCAAGGAGCATCCCCTCGACGAGCACCGGCATCAGCTGCCGCCCTTCCTCGACTGCTTTCTGCAGCCTCCAGTTCCGTTCGGCGTAAATGGTGAAGATGGGCTGGCCTTTCTCCACGCGGCTCCCTTTCTTTGCATGGAGGAGGACGCCCGCCCCGCGGTCGTGGGGCGCTCCCGCTGTCCTCGCAAGGCTTATGAGGGACCTGTTGTTCAGCTCGATGACGTACCCGGACGTTGGGGCATTGACAACGAAGTGGTACTTCCCGGGCTCGATGTCGTCGGACCTGATTTTTGGGTCTCCCCCCTGTATCTCAACGATCTGGCGGAACTTCTTTAAGGCATCCCCTTTCCTGAGGATCTCTTCTGCCATCTGCGCCCCCATCCCCCTTGCAGCCTTGCCGGACATCTCGAGCGCCATTCCCGCGATGGCGACGCTCTTCTGGAGAAGAGAACCCGGGCTCTCCCCCCCTTCAAGGATCCTCAGCGCCTCCATCACCTCGAGGTTCGGCCCGATGCTCCGCCCGACGGGGGAGTCCCCGTACGTGAGCGCACACTCCACCTGCATGTTGAGGCGGTCCCCGAGATCAATGAACTCCCGGGCAAGTTTCTTGCCCTCCTGGATGGTGGCCACCTTGGCGTGGGTGCCCACCGGGATGTCGATCACGACAAGGTCGGCACCCACCGCAAACTTCTTGGCCATGACGCTTGCGAGCATCTGCCCCCTGGCGTCGATCCGGAACGGGTACTCCTGGATGATGATCTTGTCGTCCGCTGGTGCGATGTTGGTTGCACCTCCCCACACGATCACTCCGCCCACCTTCTCGGTCATCCGCTGGACTTCTGCCGCGGAGAAATCGACCGGGGCCAGGACCTCCATGAGATCGGCGGTCCCGCCTGCACCGGTAATGGCCCTCGAGCTGGTCTTTGGGATCTTGAGCCCGCTCGCGGCGATGATGGGGACCACGAGGAGGGAGATCTTGTTCCCCGGCACCCCGCCGATGGAGTGCTTGTCGACGATTGGGTGGGCATGGAACGTGAGCCTCTCCCCAGTGTCCACCATCGCCCTGGTGAGGTGCTCAACCTCGTCCATATCCATCTCGTTGATGTAACAGGCGGTGATATACGCGGTCAGCTCGGCAGGAGAGAGGTTGTCGGATACCACGTCCCTGATCACGGCATAGGTCTCATCCTTCGTGAGGTGCTGGCCGTCCATCTTCTTCTTGATGTAATCGAGCGTTGCCGGCCGTTCGGCCTTTCGCACCTCCACAACCCCGCCGTCGGTGATCTGCAGGGTCTCGTTGGTTACCTGATAGATACCGATTGTCCCCTTGGGAAGAAGCGTGGTGGTGGTATCTATGAAGGCCGCAACAGAGACCCCCGTCGCCTCGTTGAGGATCTGTATCCGGTCTCCCGAGAGTACCCCGATATTCCTCGAATCGTCGATATGCAGGAGGACTTCCCGTGTGCCGATATCAACGAGCTTTGCAGTCAGCTTCATGTGGTCCTTCTCCGGGCAGGCAGCGGGGAAACCCGTTCTCTTCGCCCCCGGTCATCCCGGACCAGGGCGAAACAGTGGAATCCGCGTCTGATACCAGGTATGTTTACGGCCGTATCGTATTCAATGGTTTCTCTTGCGGAGTAAGCAGGATACCGCGCTTTCACTGCGCGATCGGCCAGGTGACCTCCTCTAGAGGAGATCTTTCAGAAAAAAGGTAGGTTTTGGTGTTTTCAGTGCTTGCGCACGATGAGGAAGGCCACTGCACCAAGTCCGATCAGGGCAACCAGGGCACCGAATCCCGGGG
>MVQD01000049.1 GCA_002067095.1 Methanoregulaceae archaeon PtaB.Bin056 | reverse complement strand
CTTCGCAGCGTGTTCATCGCTGAATGTCATACACATGGTGGCGCTCAGTGACTCACAACCGCTCAATGCACCTCTGATGTGTAGTGTAACCGGTGTTCGCTTGGGCCTCTATAGACTGAATCAGACCGAACCTTTCGATTTTTTGCAGGGGTTCCCGTTCGGAACACATTTCCGTCGTCTGCACCGTTCCTCGCAGAGACCGGCATTTTGGATATCGCGGTCCGATGCCCATCGCAGCAAGGGGATGATCGCTTCACGGAGCGCAGTCCCTTCTTTCGTTAAGAAATACTCGACCCGGGGTGGAATTTCAGAAAATGCTTCCCGATCAACCAGGTGCTCCTCCTGCAGTTCTTTTAACGTATCTGATAGTGTTCCCGGGCTCACGCCCTCAAGTTCGGCCATAAGGTCGTTGAATCTCAGCCGTCCTTTCGTCCCAAGTTTGTTGATGATGAGAAGCGCCCATTTTTTGGATATTGTGGTGAGAATTCCCCCGAATGCGCATACACATAATGTCTCGCTATTTTCACACATAGCCACTATGTTACTACATACTTAATACTATTAATACTACTGAATGAATAGTATCAACAGGTGAGTCGGGAGAGATCAGAACATGTGCCAATCGTGCAACGAGGGGCGGGAGCGTGGGGGATGCGGGTGCTGTTGCTCATCTGCTCTTTGCCTGGAGAATGAAATCCGGATGCTTGAAGCGATGAAGACTGTACAGATGATCCGCCTGGATTCGATCGATCGGAAGATTGCGAGCCTGAAGCGACAGGAGACACGGGAATGGACCTCCTGAGAGAGGCAGAGTGCTCACCGCACGGACCCATCAAAAAAGATCTCCTCAAGACAGCAGGCTCAAACATTGTCCTGGTATGTCTTGAGACCGGGCAGGTGATACCGCCGCATCCAGAACCGTATGCCGTGGTATTTGTGGTCCTCCAGGGAAAAGGTGTTATCACTGCGGGAACAGTCGAACATCCCGTTCACCCCCTGCACCTTGTGTCGGTGGGAAAGGATGAGAACCGGGGAATCCGGTGTGATGCGCGGCTACTAATCCTTGGCATCCGTGAAGACGTCTGAGGTGCAGCACGCATGTCTGATGCGATTGAAGTATCCAACCTGACAAAAACATTCGGACCCACTATTGCAGTTGATCATATCTCATTTTCAGTGAGAGAGGGGGAAATCTTCGGGTTCCTTGGTCCGAATGGGGCAGGCAAGACCACCACCACACGGATGCTAACAGGCGTCATTCCTCCGGATGAAGGGACTGCGTTGGTCCTTGGCTTTGACATCACCCGGAGCCCGGTACTGGCAAAACAGGGGTTCGGGGTGGTCCCCGAGACCTCGAATGCCTATACCGATCTTTCCGCATGGGAGAACCTGATGCTGATGGGGGACCTTTATGGTCTTCCCCGCAGCAGGTCAGCGGAGCGTGGATCTGAACTGCTCGACACGCTGGGACTTCTTGAACGAAAGGACCAGAAGGTGCAGGCTTATTCAAAAGGCATGAAACAGAGGCTCATCCTCGCGATGGCCCTCCTTCACGAACCAGGCCTCCTCTTCCTCGATGAGCCCACCAGCGGGCTCGATGTGCAGAGCACCCAGATGATCCTTGCCCTGCTCCGGGACCTGAACAGAGCAGGGACGACCATCTTTCTCACCACCCACAACATGGAGGAGGCCAACAGACTGTGCCACCGGGTCGGCATCATCCGGGCAGGGAAGATTGTGGCACTCGATGCCCCGGAGAAACTCAAGACCGCAATCGACCGGGTGCACAAGATCGAAGTCAGTTTTGACGGCAAGGTGCCTGGGGATGCCATTGCCAGACTCGAAGGGGTGATCAGTGCGAACCAGACCGGGGATAAGTGGCAGATCACCGCGGAAAATCGTGACGCGGCGATCAGATCTCTTGTGACGTTCAGCCATCAGAATGGTGCGAAGATTGTGACGCTGAACACACTCGCACCTTCGCTTGACGACGCATTCCTCCGGCTGACGCAGGGGGCACACCCATGAACCCGGCGGGATATGCCGCACAGGTGCGTCGGGCATGGGCAATTGCCAGGAAAGACATCCACATCTATTACTTCAAGGGCCCCGTGCTGATCTTCGGGATATTCATGCCGGTATTTTTGTTCCTTGCCTTTCTCATGGGAAGCAGGCAGCTCCCTCTTTCATTTCTGATTGCAGGACTTGTGGGGATGACACTCTTTTTCTCGGCAACTGCGGTATCCCCGGCGATCTTCCCATGGGAAGGGTCAGCAAAGACTCTCGAGCGGCTTGCATCGTGCCCGATCACGGTCGAGGCGATAGTGCTCGGTGACATGATTGCTTCGACACTCTTTGGCATAGGGATTACACTTATTACCGTTATTATCGGGATGGCGCTTGGGCTCTCGCTCCTTCACGGCGTCACATTGCTCGTGGCCATCCTCCTTGCTGCGTGCTGCTTCTCCGCAATCGGGATGCTGCTTGCCGTGCCGCCGACGAACGTGCCATCGAATATCATGATGCTCTCGTCGCTCCTTAAGTTCCCGCTCGTCTTTATCTCAGGAATTTTCGTCCCGTTGGAGCAGATGCCTTCCTGGGGGCTGGCTCTCGCCGTCTGCTCCCCACTTACCTATTTCACGGACCTCGTGCGATATTCATTCACCGGTTCACATTTCTTCGGCGTGTGGATTGATATCGCAGCGCTTGGGGTTTTTATGGTGATATTCACCGCTGGTACGATGTATCTGCATAAGCGGACAATGCCAAAGAGGATGTAAACTGGAATGGGTGAGGGGATTTTTCCCACTCCCCCAACCTCTCGAGACTTTCCGGGACCGGCACTGCTCCTCCCTCCGCTCCTCACCCTGACAGGGCTGCCTCCTTTTCTCCCGGAGTGGGTAAGAGTGCATCAGTGATCCTGATCCAGGACATGCGTTCAGAACAACCAGCCGACTAACCCTCTGTCATTTTGCTCCTGCTGTCCCAGAGTGGAGAGGCGGTTCTGTTCTGTCGACAGCACCTGCACCTGGTTTTCCAGCATCACCCTAAGCTGCGGGTCGCAATCGGAACAATTCATGAGCAACTGCTCCATCTGCTGGATCCGCTGCTGGTTCTGATCGGCATACCGGATCAACAACCCGGCTGCGCCCCGGTCCCCTCCAACAAGCATGCGCATGAATGAACTCCGGGTCTTTATCTGCTGCTCTGCCTGAAGGGCATCTCCATACGAATTGTTGATCTCTGCTGCCAGGCGAGTCAGTTCAGGTCCGGCACTCCCCGTCAGATTCCCGGTGTTGGTGAGTGCATAGAGTGCGACATAAACCTGTGCCTCTACCCGGTCCTGGTCGCGGGAGAGGTCCTGTTCCATCTGGCTGACCTGCTGGAGAAACGTATCACGATCTCTCTGCCGGGTGGAATCCGTGATGCTGGGTTCCACCGCGGTATCAACTCCAGTCCTGCCCTGATCCTGATCGCGGTCCTGCTGGTTGATCTGGACCCCAGGCTGCTCGATGGTCTCCTGTTGTTTACGCTCCTGCTCTTCCTGGAGAGGCTGTGCCTGTGGACCTGTCTGGCCTGCCGAAGTCCCTGCCTCACTTCCGGATCCCCCACCCGAACCACCGCCGTTCCCGTTTCCTCCGGATCCTCCCGAGCCGGCTCCATCTGATCCCGACGACCCTCCGTTCCCCCCTGCAGCCATTACTGGAACACTCACTACTGAGAGAAAGAGAAGGACGAGCATGATCGTGGCTGACACTTTACGAATCACTGTGATCACCGAGCACATTTCGCGCTAACTACCAGTATAGGGAGAGCCTACAAAAATATGATCCTCCCTTCGATTTGAAGGGGGTTCCTGCGTGTCTTTTGCAGGAGAAATGCAGAAAATGGCTGCAATACTGGCGATTTTTGGGCCTTTATCGGCATTTTACGCCGTATTGCGACGATTTTCGCTTAATAATCCAAACAAAAAGATTAGACTGAGTGGGGAATTTTAAGGATCAAGCCCGCTGCTGGGAGGCCAGGTCGGTGCCTCCGGCGGGCTGGTGCTGATCACGGGTGCCGGGATTGCGGCAAACGCGGCTTCATTTGCAATGGGAGCCGTCAGGTTCCGCACTGCGGTCTTGGTGATGCTCTTCCGGACAAAATCTGCCATTTGCTGATACTCCTTGCCTCTGTAGGGAGGCTGGAGGAATATATCACTCAAGGTAATGGATGCGTGACTGATTAATGAATGGAAGAGATATCATCCCGCGGGATACCTTTCCGTGACTGAAACCACACGGACCTGTGCGGGCATCCGGACCAGAATACTGATTATTCCCGCGACCCCATCTAACACCAGAGAGCGCAATCAGGCAGGACATATGAGGTTTTCACCCCACTTCTCGTATTCCCACGAGATTGTCAACCGGCTCACCCGCATCACCGCGTCCCGCGAGGTCATCCTCCACGCCCACCTCGTCCCGAAATGGGAGGTGTCGCTCCGGCGCGAACAGCTGGTCCGGGCAGCCCATGCGTCAACTGCGATCGAGGGCAACCCACTGACCCTCGAAGAGGTGAGCAGGCTCGCCGAGGGCCGGAGGGTCATGGCAGGCCGGAAGGCTCAGGCCGAAGTGCTGAACTACCTCAAAGTCCTGGGCCAGATTGATACCTACCAGAACCAGGGGAACATCACCATCGAGACCCTGCTTCGCCTGCACCGCGACGTCACAGGGGGCACTCTGGAAGACCCTGCAGATGAAGGGGCGTTCCGGAAGGTCCAGGTCGTGGTGGGGAACCGAGTCACCCGGACCATCGTGTACACCTCACCCCCTCCCGCCGAGGTGGTCCCGCTGGTAGAGGCATTCATTGCCTGGCTTAACGCAGAAGAGGCCCGCTCGCTCCACCCCGTCCTCGTCGCCGGGATCGCCCACTATGAGCTCGTGAGGATCCACCCCTTCGTGGACGGAAATGGCAGGGTCGCCCGTGCCCTCGCGACTCTCATCCTCGCCCTCCGAAAATTCGATATCAAGTGGTTCTTTACCCTCGACGACTTCTACGACAGCGACCGGCTGGCGTATTACCGGGTGCTGCAGGAGGTCAACCGGACCTACCCGGACTGCACCGTGTGGCTTGAGTATTTCACGGAAGGAGTCGAGGTCTCCCTGCACCGGGTGAAGGAGCGGGTGCTGCTCCTCTCCGGGGAGGAGCACAAAAAATCCACTAGCGGACAGATCGCACTCACGGAACGGCAGATGCAGATCATCGAATACCTGCACCTCCACGGGTCCGTGAAAAGCAGCGATATCGCCCGCATCTGCCACATCTCCCGGCAGGCAGCCCTGAACGAGCTGAACACCATGCGGGAGAAGGGGCTGCTGGCAAGGGAAGGAGAAGGACGGGGAGTCAGGTATCTCCTCGCCTGACGGGTTGTCAATTCGGTTGTCATTTTGGTTGTCAATTCCTGGTCGTTTCTGTGGGTCACGGACACCAGCCCCATGGTCACAGTCCATGATCTGCTGTCTCTCCATAATCATCTTTCAGCGAGTCATCCTCCCCCTCACCTCCCCCCAGCACCCCTCGCATACTGCCACACCCCTTTCCCTATCAATCCACACTGCCTTCTCCATCCCGCACACAGTGCACCGGCCGACATCAGCCTCTACCCGTTCCAAGCGGTCCATGTCAATTATTCCCGGGAAGGGTGGGGCCGAGGACCGCTCCCGCATGACAACCGGGTGGTCATTCCACACTTCCCCTGTAGAGAGAAAGGGGACAATCATACCCCTTTAAGCCCGCAAAATTCCCACACATTCGCGTGGAGGTATATATCGACGAATCGGGTGACATCGGTTTCGGTAAGAAATCGTCTCCATTTTTCGTAATTGCTGCCCTTATCGTCCATGAACCACTCCAGATAGATCGATGTTTCTTAAAAATCAGGAAGAACCGGCTGAAGAAAAAATACCGGGAATTACCTGAACTCAAGTTCAATAATTCGGATAAAGTGATAAAGAGGCGTGTACTCGAGTGCCTTGCACAATCCAATATTGAGTTCTGGTGTTCAGTTCTCCGTAAAGAGCAGTTGTTTGATTATCTTCGAAAACAGCCTCAAACAGTCTACAATTACCTGACCGGTTCACTCATTGCCAAAATATACTTCCATTACCGGCCGTTCCATGAGTTCAATATCATTGTGGATAAATCGCTGAACGGCATCCAAAAGGACCTCTTTGATCAGTATGTCGCATATAAAACGATGGAACAGAATGTTCCCCTGTTCAATCCCCTTGTACCTCCGAATATTATACACAAGGACTCACGCCGGGAACCATGCATCCAGGCGGCAGATTTCATCGCAGGCGCCGTGCACCGGAAATATCGGCAGAGAGACGAGTCCTGTTATCTCATCATCCAGGATAAATGCCAGCAAATCTTTGACTGTTTTGAAGGTCCTCAAAAACGGTTGTGAACCCTTCCCTACTTTGTCCCATCTACCTCAAGGTAGCCTCATCCGTTTCGGGAAGGACTTACTCACAGTGAATGTATCATATGGTTCTGCTATATTATAGTTATCTCCATTTTGATAGGTGCTCTTTCTCGAAGAATTGCGTATTATTCAATCCTTTTTCCTCACCTCCCACCCCAGCACCCCTCGCACACCGCAACTCCCCTCTCCTTATCCTACCACTCAGCCTTCTCCAAGTCACATACCGTGCACCGGCCGATATCGACCGGCACTCGTTCCAGCCGGTCCCCATCAATCAACCCAGGCAAGGGAGGGGCCGAGGACCGCTCCCGCCTGACCATCTCCTGGTAACACTCCTTACAAAGATACCATGGCTCCTCAGTTGCAGGTAACTTCCTCCGGCGGTCCGTGAGCTTCTCGATGTACGAGAGATAGGTCTTCCTCCCGCAGGAGACA
>MVQD01000048.1 GCA_002067095.1 Methanoregulaceae archaeon PtaB.Bin056 | reverse complement strand
GTCGTGTACCCGAGTATCGTCCCTGTCGAGGGGGGAGCCATGCCTGTCCCGCCGGTCTATGCGTTCCCGTTCCAGGACCGGACCGTCGTAGTGGATGTCCAGCCCGATGCGAGCGTGTATGCCGGGGCGAAATCCTCGGACAAGAGTGCCCGCATCTACGACCATTCCATCCCGGAAGAGGAGTGGAGGGCAGGAATTTACCGCGCACTCATCTCTGACCCCGGCCAGGACGGCTTCTTCTCGGCACTCCTCGCGGAGTTCCGCAGTGAGCGGGATCTGAACCGGATGGACCCGGACGAGTACGCGGAACTCCTCGCGGTCTTCGTCCAGTCAATCCCTTACGAGACCCAGGACGAGGCCAGTCCCCGGTTCCCGGTCGAGACATACGTGGAAGGGGTCGGCGACTGCGATGACAAGAGCCTGCTGCTTGCCGCCCTCCTCAGCAGGGAAGGGTACCGGACGGCGCTCCTCTACTTCGAGCCGGAGCGGCATATGGCCGTCGGCGTCGGCTGCCCTGGCTCCGGGTACCTGGGTTCCGGGTATGCCTACATCGAGACCACCAACGTGACCCTCGTGGGAAACCCCCCACGGGAACTCGCCGGAGGGACCATGCTTGCGTCCGCGCCCCTGGTCATCTCCATCGGGGAGGGAACGCTTGGCTATACCCGCTGCAGCGAGACGGCGGAGATAGATGTGGCGGTGGCGGAGATGGGAAAAGAGCTCGCGGCGCTCGGGGAGGAGATCAGGGACCGGGAGCGCACCCTGAAGGAGAAGAGAGAGCTGCTTGACATCGAGAAGGCGTCAATGGACATGATGCGGTCGCGGGGAGACCTCGCCGGGTACAACATGCGGGTGTCAGCGTACAATGCCCGGGTAGAGGAGTACAACCAGTTGCGGTCAGGGCTCCTCCAGACGGTGGAGCGTTACAACCGCATCGCAGGGGCCCTCAATCACCTCGTAAGCCACCAGTACGACAGGAAAGGACTGCATGCATGGCTCTCCTCATACCGGGAACCGTGAGCCTCTCGCAGGGCCGGGCAGGGACTTGCCGGGTCACAACCGTTTAATCCTTGCGCCATGAGATTATACTGCAACAGAGAACACGGAGAGATACCATGCTGAAGATCGAGGGCCTGCAGGTGAAGATAGGCGAGCGGGAGGTGCTCCGCGATATCAACCTCCATATCAAGGAGGGGGAGACCCACGTGCTGATGGGCCCGAACGGATCCGGAAAGACCACCCTGCTCAGGGCGATCATGGGGTTCGGTGGGCTTGACGTGACGGCCGGGCACATCCTCTTCAAGGGGAGGGACGTGACAAGGATGCCCATCCACGAGCGGGCGAAACTCGGCATGGGTATGCTGTTCCAGCGGCCTCCCACTATCGCCGGGCTTAAGCTTGGCAAGCTCCTCGCCGTCACATCCGGTGACCGCGCCGGGATGGTCAGCGAGTACAGCAGGTTCCTGCACATGGACACCTTCATGGACCGGGCGATCAACCTCGGGTTCTCAGGAGGGGAGATCAAGAGGAGCGAGGTCCTCCAGCTGATGGTCCAGCAGCCGGACTTCGTGATGCTCGACGAGCCGGAGAGCGGTGTCGACCTCGAGAACATCAGCCTGATCGGGACGGCCATCGCAAGACTGCTCGAAAAAGACGTGCACATCGTGAACCGGAAGAAGAGCGGCCTTGTGATCACCCATACCGGCTACATCCTGGATTACCTTGACGCCGACTACGGCCATGTGATGTGCGACGGCGTCTTCCGCTGCCACGGGAACCCCCGGGAGATCCTCCGGGTGATCAAGACTTCGGGATACAAGGAGTGCCTGGCATGCCAGAAGATATAGACAGGATGGAGGACCTCTCCGCGACGGACAGGGAGCGCCTGACCCAGACCGGTCTTGAGGTCGGGATGAAGAACCGGTCAGGGAGCTTCTTCCAGGTCGACCAGGAGATCAAGCAGGTGGCGGCGCTGGAAGAAGGGATCGAGGTCCTTTCCATCCAGGAAGCGCTCGCAAAATACGGCTGGCTTGAGGAGTTCTCTTGGAACCTTGTCAAGAAGGACAAGGACCAGTATACCCGGTTCGTCGCGGACCAGCCGGATCCAAGGGGGTTTGTGATCATCGCGCGGAAAGGGAGTAAAACTGTCTTTCCCCTCCAGACCTGCCTCTTTCTCGCGAAGACCGCAGTGCAGCACGTGCACAACATCATCATCGCAGAGGAGGGCGCGGAGCTGCACCTCATCTCGGGGTGTGCGAGCGCATCCTACACGAAGACCGGCTCGCATATCGGGGTCTCGGAGTTCTACGTGGGCCAAAATGCCAGGATCACCACGACCATGATCCACAACTGGGGTGACGAGATCAGCGTATTCCCCCGGAGTGCCGCAAGGGTGGAAGAGAACGGGGTATTCCTCTCAAACTACGTCTGCATGCAGCCGGTGCGGAAGATCCAGATGTCCCCCGTGGCGGACCTGGCGGGGAAGAATTCGGTCGCAAGGTTCTCGAGCATCGTGGTGTGCACGCCCGGCTCCCATATGGACCTCGGGTCGGTTGCACGCCTCTCCGCGGAAGGCGCCTCGGCCGAGCTGATCACCCGCGCGATCACGACCGGGGGCACCATCATCTCGAGGGGGATGATCGAGGGAAAGACCCGGTATACCAAGGGGCACATTGAGTGCAAAGGGCTCATCCTCAAGGACGGGATCATCCATGCCATCCCCGAGATCAAGGGGGACGTGGTCGACACCGAGCTCTCGCACGAGGCAGCGGTGGGAAAGATCGCAAAGGACGAGATCGAGTACCTCATGTCCCGTGGCCTTGACGAGGACGTCGCGACCTCGACCATCATCCGCGGGTTTTTAGACGTGAAGATCGCCGGGCTGCCGGAGTCCCTCCAGAACCAGATCGACGCGGCGATTGACTCCGCGGAGAAGAGCGGGTTCTGACACGCCCTGGCAGGGGGGAGGAGAGATGCCGGACGATAAATGGGCAAAGGAGAGGAATGCGATGGTGGACACCCAGATCGCGGCCCGCGGAGTGAAAAACCCCAGGGTCCTTGAAGCCATGCGCACGGTGCCGCGGCACCTCTTCGTCCCCGCCGGCTACGAGGGCGCCGCGTACAGGGACAGCCCCCTTCCCATCGGGCACGGCCAGACCATCTCCCAGCCCTACATCGTGGCTGTGATGACCGAGCTTCTGGAAATCTCCCCCGGGGACCGGGTCCTCGAGGTCGGGGCAGGCAGCGGGTACCAGGCAGCGGTGCTCGCAACCCTTGGTGCAGACGTCATCACCATCGAGCGGATCCCGGAAGTGGCAGCGCTCGCGGAGGAGAACCTCAGGAAGGCAGGGGTTCACGGCATCCGTGTGGTGGTCGCGGACGGCTCGGAAGGCTATCCCCCGGGGGCACCGTACCAGGCGATCCTCGTCACCGCCGCAACGCCCAGGGTGCCCGGGCCCCTCATATCCCAGATGGCGGAGGGGGGCCGGCTGGTGGCCCCGGTGGGCGGGCGCGATATCCAGGAGCTGGTCAGGCTCGTGAAGAGAGAGGGCCGCGTGGAGAGTGCATTTTTCGGCGGCGTGGTCTTCGTGCCACTCCTCGGCCGGCACGGGTGGGAGGGGTGAGACGGTGGCCTGGCACGACGTGACCCGGCCCCTGACAGGGAGGGTTGTCGTCTATCCCGGGGACCACGTGCCTTCAATGGTCCAGGAAGACAGGGGGCGTTACCTCCTCTCCTGCCTGCACCTCTCCACACATTCCGGCACGCACATCGACGCACCCTCCCATTATATCCGCGGCGGTGCCCCGGTCGATGCAATCCCCCCCGGCCAGCTGATCGGGAGGTGCAGGGTCATCGAGGTAGGGGGGAATGAGACAGAGATAGGGGCCGGGGCGCTCGCACCTGCACTGGGAGGAGTTGAGCGGATCCTTATCAAGACCTGGTTCTCCAGGGAACAGGTCTTCCGCGAGGACTACCCGGGGCTCTCCCACGAAGCGGCGGAGGCGGTCGCAGAGGCCGGCATCGGGTGTGTTGGGATCGACTCTCCGTCAATCGAGCCCTATGCGGGGGAAGGAAAGGTGCATATGACCCTCCTCTCCAGGGGGGTCGCAGTCATAGAACTCCTCGACCTTTCGTGCGTGGAGGGGGGAGAGTACTGGATGGTGGCGCTGCCCCTCCGGCTGGAAGGTCTCGATGGGTCTCCCTGCCGGGTGCTCCTCCAGGACACCGGACCATGGTGAGTTGAATGGATTTTCTCCAGGACGCAGTAAAAAAACTGAAAAATCTCTCCCTGCACTCGGGATGCGAGGACGGAAACATCGTCCTTTGGGTGAACCCGGACAAAATCGTGTGCCAGTTCGAGCGTGGGGCCTGCATGGAAGCGGTCTTTGGCGGCCGGGTCGCGGAATTCGTTACCTTCGAGCCTACCAGGGCCACGACGAGGCTTGGGTTTCTCTTCGACGCAACACTCGAGAAACCGGCGCACCGGGCGGCGGCATGCGCCATCATCAACGTGATGGCAGGGTTCCTCTGCATATCCAGGGTGCGGAGGTCATGCTCCAGGGAGTGCCACGAGGCGTGCAGGACGGATCTCCTGCGGGAGCTGGGTGATCGCCGGGTGGGAGGAATCAATATCCCTGCCCACGTCATGGAATCTTTCCCTTCCCATAGGGCCGGCGGGTGTGACGTGACCCTGGTTGGAGGCGAGGGACTCATCTCCCCCGAAGGCCGATCGCTCCTGGAAGGGCCGGACCGCGACAGGGCCCTCCTCGTCGGCCCGTCCACGTCAGGGGTCGCAAGCCTCGAGAAGCTGCGCCACTGGTGTCCCTACGGGAAAGGATAACTCTATTTCTCACGTTTCCGATTCATATCCATGCGTTTTGGATCCTCCGGAATCCGGGCCCTCTACGGACGCGAATTCGTCTCCGCAGCGCTCGCGCTCGGGAGGGTCCTCGGGAGGAGGCATCCTCAGGTGGTGGTGGGGAGGGACACCCGGACCACCTCGCGTGTCCTGGAGAACGCGTTTTTTGCAGGCGCGCTCTCTGAAGGGGCGGAGGTGCGATCCGCGGGACTGGTCCCCACCCCTGCAGTGGCAGGGGCAGTCCCGGCGGGCGGTGCGGGCTGCATGGTCACTGCGTCCCATAACCCGGAAGAGTACAATGGCCTCAAGCTCTTCAACCCGGGGGGATCTTCCTTCTTGAAGTCACAGCAGGAGGAGACAGAGAGGCACCTTACAGAAGAATTGAAGCTGACTGGGCTTGCAACACCTCCCGGGCATTACGGGAAGGTGACCGGCGACGACATCCTTGGCTCCTACATAGGGAGGATCATCGGAGCAGTACACTGCGCGCGCGAAGCGAGGATGGTGCTTGACTGCGGGAACGGTGCCGGGAGCGTGGCGACCCCCTGGGTCCTCGAGGGGATGGGAGTTGAACGGAAGTGCGTCAACTGCTGCCCCTCGGGCCACTTCCCCCGGCCGTCGGAGCCGCTCGAGGAGAACGTGGGATACATCGGCTCCCTCGTGAGGAGATGGGAGGCAGACGGGGCAGTGGTCCATGATGGGGATGCCGACCGCATGATGGCGTTTGACGCCCGTGGCCGCTACATCTCCGGCGACCGCCTGCTGGTCCTCTTCACCCGGTTTCTGGGGGCAAAAAAGGTGGTGACCACCACCGATGCGAGCATGGCGATCGAGGAATGGGC
>MVQD01000047.1 GCA_002067095.1 Methanoregulaceae archaeon PtaB.Bin056 | reverse complement strand
TGCAGGACTTCACCAAGACCTCCCATATCTGGGGGGTCGGGAATAATGCCCATGGGACCAACACCAACAGGATCGTGGTCTTTAGAAAAGAGGAGTGAGAGGGTTCACTCCAGTTTGGTCAGGTAATCGTAGGCTTCAAGCGCCGCCTTTGCTCCCTCCCCGGCAGCAGTGATGATCTGCTTGGTCCTGATGTTCGTCACGTCCCCGGCCGCAAAGACCCCTGGAACGCTGGTGCGGCAGTTGATGTCGATCTCGATCTCCTTCTGGTCATTGAGGCGCAGGAACCCTTCGAGGAAATCGGTGTTCGGGATCCAGCCCACCTCCGCGAATACCCCGTCGAGGGAGATCGTGGTCTCCTTTCCGGATTCGCGGTCCTTAATGGTGATCCCGTTGAGCATGGCGTTTCCGTGCAGCGCCGCAACCGTGTGGTGGAGGTAGGTGCGGATGTTCTCCTGCTGCTCGTACTGCTTCACGTACGCCTCGTCTGCCTTTATTGTGCTCCTGACGACGAGGTGAACCTCGCGTGCAATCCTGCTCATCTCGATCGCGGTCTGGAGGGCCGAGTTCCCGCCGCCGACCACGGCGACCACCTTGTCCCGGAAGAGCGGGCCGTCGCAGGTTGAGCAGACCGAGAGGCCCCGGCCCAGGTAGCGTTCCTCACCTTCCACCCCCAGTTTCCGGGGACGTTTTCCCTGGGCGAGGATGACTGTCTTTGTGAAATAGGTGGCTTTCGTTGCGGTATCTACCTCGAAGAGTTCCCCCTCTTTCCTGATTGACTGGACATGATCAAGTTCAAGGTGTATGTGCTCTCCCTTCACCTGCTCTTCGAACTTGTGCATCAGGTCTTCCCCTGTGACCATCCGGTACCCCATGTAGTTCTCGATCGCCCAGCTCTCAAGGGCCTGGCCCCCGATGTTCTCAGAGAGGATGACTGTCTTTAACATCTTTCTCGAGCAGTAAACACCTGCCGTCAGCCCTGCAGGTCCCGCGCCGACTATGATGACATCGTAGATGTCTCCTTCCCTTGAAGTCCCGAAGAGCTCGTTCAACCGCTGGGCATCGAAACCCACGATAATCTCATCGTCGATGGTCGTGACCGGGACCCCGTACTGGCCGGAAAGTTCCACCATCTTTTTGGCCTGCTCCCGGTCGGTCCCCACGTCGACTGCCATGTAGTCGACGCCGTGCTTGTCCAGGAAAGCCTTCACCATGCGGCAGTAAGGGCAGTTCTGGGTGTAGTAGACGGTGACCCTGGGCATGATGGGGGGTTTGCCTGGGATGAATAATAAACGTGGTGGAACCGGAGAGGGCAGATGATTCCTGTCACATGAGTGAAATTTCTGGAACGAACACCAAGAGAAAATGGGAGCCATGGCATCTCCCGCGTTCCCAAGAGATTTTGGAAAAAAGAGGGCCAAGTGCCTTCAGTACTGGGGGTTGATCGGCTGGAACGGCATGTCCTTGTCAAACACCCTGTAGGTCACCCCGTTGACTATAGTCACGTATACGATCACCCGGTCAGTCCTCGTCGTGCCGGTGAGCACTATCTCTGATCCCATCTGGGGGCTCTGCACCGTCTGCTGTTCGACAATCCTATCCGACCGGATGACCTCGGCGGTCATGGACTGCGTGAATGCCAGCCCCTGCCCCCCTTCATACGTCACCGTGATGGAGGGATCGGTGGCGATGGTGTTCTTGACCACCTGCACTGTCACCGCGTACGTGGGGGGCATGACATCGGTTGGCTCGGGAACGAGGGAGACGGCAGGGGTCTGCGGGGCGATGGGAGTAAACGTTGCCTGGGGCGTTGTGGGGACAGGTGTCTGAGAAGAGAGCGGAGTATTCCCCATGCACCCTGCTGCGATGACCATGAGACAGGCAATGAGGGAGAGAGCCAGATACGAGGTCTTCATGGAGAACATCTCTCTTTTGCTCCCATATCAACATATGAGTAGTTACCCGGTCCCACGGCCTTGTATTCCCGCGTGAACCAGGCAGATCCGACGAAGAAAAGGTTGTTGTTTAATCGACCGTCCTGAACACTTTTCGGACTGCCATGCAGATCGGGCACTTCTCCGGGGCCGTCCCGAGGAAGACATTTCCGCAGACAGGGCAGAGGTACACCGTGCGGTTGGACATGTCCTGCCCGTGGCTTAAGTTGTTGAGGGCCTCCTTGTAGAGCGTTGCATGTACCTCCTCGGCCTTCATCGCGTAGGTGAAGACCAGCCCGATGTCGCTCTTCTTCTCGGCCTCGGCCTCCTTCAAAAACGCAGGGTACATCTCCTTGAACTCGTGGGTCTCCCCAGACACAGATTCCGCCAGGTTGTCTTTCGTGGCGTGGATCTTTCCCATCGCCTTGAGGAGCTTCTTTGCATGTATCGCCTCGGCCTCGGATGCCGCGCGGAAGAGGCGGGCAATGTTCTTGTACCCCTCGGACTCTGCCTGGTCTGCAAACGCGGCATACTTACGGTTGGCCTGCGATTCTCCCGCAAAGGCCTCCATCGCATTCTCCATGGTTGCCATGATGGTATGTGTGAGAGAGGGCGCTATAAAAGTAGGTGTCCTGCCCGGCCTGAAGCAGGAGACCTCCAGGGAATTCCGTTGGAATATCCCTGCCCCCGGCATGGTCCTGCAACCCCGGATTCTTCCGTCAAGCGCCTGCGTCCCCTGGTATGAATGCATGCCATTTTTTAAGGTTCCCCCGCACACGCTTCCCCTGCGATCCCAGATGAAACGGATGAGGGAACTCGACAGGTGCGACAGGCCCCGCGAGAAGATCGCGAACAAGGGGCCCTCCTCCCTCTCGGACCAGGAGCTGATTGCCGCAATCATAGGAAACGGCACCCAGGGCCGGGATGTCTTCCAGGTGGCAAGGGAGATTGCCAGGCTTTTTCGGGAAAGCGCGGATACAATCACCTATGATGACCTGACCGCCATACGGGGTGTAGGGGAAGGGAAGGCATCCCAGATCCTCGCGTCGATGGAACTCGCCCGAAGATACCTCAAAAAGGAGGAGGAGGCCCGAATAAAGGTCCAGTCCCCCGCCGATATCCTTCCCCTCGTCGCCGGGCTGAACGGACAGCGCCAGGAGCATTTCATCTGCATCACCTTAAACGGTGCACACGAGGTGATTGCCACCCGGACCATCACCGTGGGTCTCCTGAACCACAGCCTTGTCCATCCCCGCGAGGTGTTCGCGGACGCCATCACTGACCGGGCGGCCGCGGTTATCTGCGTGCATAACCACCCTTCGGGTACGCTTGAACCAAGTTCACAGGACCTGGCCATTACGCGCCAGCTGAAGGACGCCGGCGATCTCCTGGGTATCAGGCTTCTCGATCACCTCATTGTCGCGCGGACAGGATACCTGAGCTTAAAAGAACAGGGACAGATCTGATCAGACGGGTCCTTCCACGAGCATCCGTCCCATCTCGTAGCCCTTTTTGTATGCCGACTCCAGGAGGTCCGGTCTCGTGGTGAGGTCATGGATGGTGTCCATGTCAGGAATCAGGAGATCATCCCAGTATTCGACGTCGATAATGGAGAAGAATGCCTTCATCGTCATCTTGGCCCCGTCAAAGACATTCGGGACCTTCATCCCGGAAATCCCAAGGTAGAGCCCTTTTCGGTGGGCACGCCGCTCCTTTGGGACAAGAGATCTCTTCCGTATGTATTTTGCCATGAAAAAAACCTGGAAGCGGTCCATGAAGGATTTTAATGCTCCCGGGATTCCCATCGTCATGACAGGGGTCGCAACAATCAGGCTGTCCAGTTCACGGAATTTCTCATATATGGCGGTCATATCATCTTTCATGGCACAGGTCTCGTGCTCCCTGCAGTAGAATATCTCCCGGCATGAGCGGAACGTGAGGTTCGCCACCTCGATCTTCTCCACCTCGCACCCGGCATCGGAAGCCCCCCTGAGGGCCGCGTCAAGGAGTCTGGCGCAATTTCCATTGGGAAGAGGGCTTCCGAGCAGCCCTACGATGCGAAATCCCATACATGAGAGTAGCGGCACCCTGCCATATATCTTCGGTTGCCGGCTCCTGCGCATGATGTGGCAATTTCCTTTTATCCGCGCGTATTACCCCAAATATGCCGATTAATGGGGAAGAACAAAAGCCATAAATAATCTCTGCAGCTATATACCGAGTTGGTGATAGACCTGACCGAGAAGGCTAAGGCCGGGCAGAAAGTTGGCCCGGGCAAATATGTCTGTATTGACTGCGGACGGGAGATGCAGCTTGACGCCGTTGAGCAGGATCTCAGGAAATGCCCGCAGTGTGCCTGTGAAGAGTACCAGTGTTTCCCGATGACCCACATCCGCCCGGACATCAAGACCCCGGAAGATGCGATGCACCCGCCGAAGCGCGGAAAGAGCAACCAGTAATTTTCATTTTTTTTCTTCGCAGCCAGGGCGAATCTCGTGGTATCGAAATCAGAACATTGATAGCTCCCCGTTGGGGTAAAACATCCGGGGATTTACGACAGGAGGGCAATTATGGTGAATGTATCCAAGGAAGGACAGCAATTCGAATGTGAGATCTGCGGAAATGTCGTCGTGGTGAAGGTTGTCGGCGGGGGAGAACTCGTCTGCTGCGGCCAACCCATGAAGCTGAAGAAGTGATGGGATATGGCAAAAGAGACCAAAAATATCAA
Organism: Methanoregulaceae archaeon PtaB.Bin056; assembly: GCA_002067095.1. Lineage (GTDB taxonomy): Archaea > Halobacteriota > Methanomicrobia > Methanomicrobiales > Methanospirillaceae > Methanolinea_A. Next base: position 7,010 of record MVQD01000047.1, on the reverse strand, counting down.
AGATCTGGAGAAGGTGATCGGCAGGGTCCCGAAGTTCTTCAAGGAACTTGCAGAGAGGGACCCGATGATGTACGAGATGGTGATGAAACTCGAGGGGCACATCTGGGACGACGGCGCACTCACCCGGAAGACAAAAAAGCTCATTGCAATCGCCATCGCCGCATCGCTTCGCGACCAGCATGCCACAAGGGCGCAGCTTGCAGGTGCCGCAAACCTGGGGATTAAAAAGAACGAGGTGGAAGAAGCATTGAGAGTTGCGTTCCTCCTGGCAGGCATGCCAGCCTACGTATATGGAAAGGCGCAGCTCGATGAACTGATGAAGGAGTGAATTGAAATGTGCGGTGAATTTAGTTCAATGCCCATTCTCGGCGAGCCGGCCCCTGATTTTGAGGCCCTCACCACCCAGGGTATGGTAAAGCTCTCTGATTTCAAGGGAAAATGGCTCGTGCTCTTCTCGCACCCTGCGGATTTTACCCCGGTGTGCACCACCGAGTTCATCGCATTCTCCGCAATCGCAGAGGATTTAAAGGCACTCAACGTCCAGCTGATGGGCCTCTCCATCGACTCGGTCCATTCCCACCTTGCATGGATCAGGAACGTGAAAGAGAAGATGGGGGTCGACATCCCGTTTCCCATCATTGCCGACCTTGACATGAAGGTCGCCAAGAAGTATGGGATGATTCATCCCGGCCAGAGCAGCACTGCTGCCATCAGGGCAGTCTTCTTCATCGATGACAAGGGCATACTCCGCGCGATGATCTATTACCCGCTGACTGCCGGGCGGTTCATGCCTGAGATCGTCCGCCTCGTCAAGTCCCTCCAGACAACCGACAAGTACGGGGTCGCGACCCCTGCAAACTGGCAGCCCGGGGAGAAGGTGGTGGTCCCTGCGCCAAAGAACAAGGAGGAGATGGACAGGCGTCTCTCCGAGGGGTACGAGTGCAAGGACTGGTACTTCTGCTTCAAGAATATCTGACCCCAGTCACCTCCATTTTTCGGGTCTGTTTTTCCCCACTTCACATCTTTTTTCATCTCCAGCGTCAACAGACTCTCTGATGGAGATCAAAGTCCTTGCGTTTGCCGGGAGCCCGCGTCGGGGCGGGAATTCCGAGACATTGCTCGACTGGGTCCTTGCTTCCATGGGAGCGGAGGAGGGGGTGGTCATCGAGAAAATTCCCCTTACTGAGGCCAACGTGAACCCCTGCAGGGGCTGTAATGCCTGCGAGAGACTGAACCGGTGCGTGCAGCGAGATGGAATGGACCTCCTGCACGACAAGATCATCGAGGCCGACTGCATCATTCTCGCTGCCCCGATCTTCTGCATGGGAATATGCGCCCAGGCCAAGGCACTCATCGACCGTTTCCAGGTCTTCCGCTCCAGGAAATACGTCCTCAAACTCCCGGTCGTGCCGCCTGAACGAAAGGGAAAACGCCTCGGGATATTCCTCTCCACCGCCGGGCAGGACTGGGACCATGTCTTTGACGGGGCAGTCCCGAGCGTCAAGTGCTTCTTCCACGTGATCGATGTCAGGGATGCAGACATCCACTACCTGATGGTGAACAATGTCGATGAGAAGGGTGCCATCCTTCAGCACCCCACTGCACAGGCTGATGCCACAAGGATCGGGAAGGAGGTTGTCACTGAACTGAAGAAGAGGCTCGGGGGATAATCCATGCCGGTCAGCGTCCTCGGCCTGTCCGGAAGCCCCCACAGGCACGGGAATACGGAGACCCTCCTCGATGCCTTCCTCGAGGGTGCGGAATCAGCAGGCGGGCAGGTGGAGAAGGTCATCCTCAAGGACCTTGACTACAACCCCTGCAGGGGGTGCAATGCCTGCCACAAGACAGGCCAGTGTGTCGTGAAGGACGACGCCATCCCGCTCTTCGACCGGATCCTTGCGGCCGACTGCCTTGCGGTTGCCTCCCCTATCTACAGCATGGGGATCACCGCGGAACTGAAAGGACTGATCGACCGGGCGCAGTTCATCTGGGCAAGGAAGTTCATCCTGAAAAGCCTGTACTTTCCGAACGAGCACATCCAGCGCCACAAGGGCATCTTCATCTCCACCGCAGGGCTCTCGTGGGACAACGTATTTGATGCCGCGTTCCCGGCTGTTACCGCGTTCTTCAACACATTGGGCTTCGAGTACTACGACAACATCATCGCAAACGACATGGACAGGTACGGAGGCATCAGGGGGCACCCGAACGCACTCCTCGAGGCGAGGAAGAAGGGAACGGAAGTTGTTTTGCTCCTCGAAAAAATGAAGGGAGAGGAAGAGTCGACGTGACCTGTCAGAACGCCGTCCACATCATTCCTGTCACGAATGCTGTCCGGTACTCCTCTACGGAAAAACCGGGATTGATCTGAGCGAGGGCATTGATCGCCGCTGAGTGTGCTTCATCACCGGTGCCAAAAATCCCTTTCCTGAACCCATCACAGACGATATAGACGTCAGATGAAAGTTTTCGCACGCGGATGAGCGCATCCCTGCACGCGGCAGGAGATGCCCGCTGGACCCTGTCGGATATCTGGTTTAATAGTTCTGCTTCGCGGGGGCTCGGGCATGAGGGAGGGGCCCGGCCCTGCCGGAAGACAAGGGTGAATGCGACGCTGAGCGTCTCGCTGTCAGCCCCCGGCGTATCTGTAGCCATATCAGGACACTCCCTCACACCGGGAGCAGGCCATTTGCCATCCCGTTGATCCATTCGCCCGGCCGACTCCAGTCAGCCTGCGTGGTTGTGGCAGTGTACACCTGCACTCCTCCCTCCTGTTCGGGCCTCCTCGGTACATGGGGAACCCAGGGTTGTCCGGGCCGCCCTCCAAGGAGGACTGATGCCAAGTGGGTCCAAGGGAGGGACCACGATCCCGGCAGGCGCCAGTATCCAGCGATTCCCTTTTGCCGAAGGATCGGGCTGGTTCATTGAGAAGGACTCCTTTTGACCTGCTCAGGCATTGACAGTATTTCTGCCTGGCCTTAATAAGGGTGCAGCTGGTGCTTCGTGCCTGCGGGTCCTGCCCCTCGTCCATCAGCACTCTCACGCATCGCCAGAATGCGAAATGACGGGAATTTCGACCTGGTTCTCCCGGCAGAACGCCTGTACCCTCTCGTGGACCCTTCCTACCATGCTTCCTGTGACGATGATGAGGCTGTGCTCACCCAGGAGCGCCTTCAGGATGCACTTGTCGATGACCCCGTAAGTGAAATCGAGGGGGATCTTCTCGTCTGCCGCCCGCTGCTTTGCACGGGTCCCCATCGCCCCTATGGGAATACCCGGGTGTGCGGCGCACCATCCCGAAATATCCGCATCGCGTAACGAGTCGATGTCAAAGAGGGTGATCGTCCCCGGCTGCGTGTAGCAGGGCTTGTTCCTGAACGCCCGGTCAATGACGTTGAGCATGTCGAGCACCGTCCTCGGCCTGCGCTCCGGGAGCCTGAACCCGCGCCTCTCCAGTTCGAGGTACAGCTCGAGGAGCGTGGGCATGGAGAGGCGGGCCAATCTTACGAGTTCCGGGTTGCCGAAGGCAACGTCAGGGACATCCTCCTGGAGGATCTTTCCGTTCAGAAGCAGGATCGCACGGTCGGCCCACGGGTAGGCAAGCTCGATATCGTGCGTCGAGATGATGACAGTCTTCCCCTGCTGGTTCAGCTCCTCGAGGAGCTCCATGATGTCCTCTGATCCCGAAGGATCGAGGCCGCTCGTCGGCTCGTCGAAGACGAGCACGTCCGGGTCCATGGCGAGCACTCCAGCGATGGCAACCCGCTTCTTCTCGCCCCCGGAGAGCTGGTGAGGCGGCCGGCGGCCGAACCCCGTGAGCCCTACCCGTGCAAGCGCGCCCTCAACCGCCTCCTTCACCTTCTCTTCGGGGTATCCAAGGTTCACGGGGCCGAATGCCACGTCCTGGTACACGGTCGGGGAGATGATCTGCCGGTCAGGGTTCTGGAGCACAAACCCCACGCGCTTTCGGAGCATCCGAAGGGACGCCCTGTCATAGGAGATGGGCGAGTTGTCGAAGAGGATGGTCCCTGAATCCGGCTTTATCATGCCGTTGAACATCAGGAGAAGCGTGGACTTGCCGGCACCGTTTGGGCCCACCAGCGCAACCTTCTCCCCCCTCCTGACATGGAAACTGATCCCGCGGATGGCCTCAAGTCCCCTCGGATAGCGGTACCGGATGTCCCTCGCCTCAAGGATGATTCGGCTCATATAAAGACTCCTACACCAGCCTGATGTGGGACGTGGCTGCCACCACCCATGCAGAGACGGCGAGGAACGAGACGACTGCTGCGGCTGAGGGGAGGCAGACGGGCCTTCCCTCTCCCAGAACAGCGAACTTCCCTTCGTAGCAGCGGGCCTCCATGGCCCTGGTCAGGTCTTCTCCTGCCTCCCAGCTGGCGATAAAGACCGAACCTGCAAGGGTGGCAAACGAGCGGATCGATTCACGGAACGAGCGGTACCCGAGGCGCATCAGCTGCGCCTGGTAGACCTGCACCAGCTGGTCCATGATAAGGAAGATGGTCCGGTAGATGATCATGGCCAGGTCCAGGACCTCTTCTGGCAGGCGGGCTCGCCTCATGACGAGGAAGAGATCGGTCATGGGGGTGGTGAACGCGATGAAGAGGAGCGCGGATGTTCCCCCAAAGACCCGGGAGAAGACGAATATCCCCTGGTTGATGCTTGCCTGCGTTACCGAGAGCGAGAACCAGGGGAGTGGCTGCCAGCTCCAGAATGTTCCCTCGCCGCCGGCAAGCAGGACAATCGCGCCTACGCCAAGGCCCGCAAAGAGGAGAGGGCCGAAGAAGACCTTTCCGTAGGTAGCGGGATCGACTCTTGCAAGGAAAAGCAGGGTCAGAGTGAGGACCAGTCCGATGAAGAGGGGGGCCACAAAACTTGCGGAGAGAAGGCAGAGGAGGATTGCACCCACCCCTGCGGTCAGTTTCGTACAGGTGTTGACCTCCCTCAGCCGGTTCTGCTGCGCGATATCCTCAAGGAGCTCTTCGTACATGGGGCACTGTACATCGTACTTGGCTCTTCAGGGGCTTCTATTCTTCTGGCCCCTCCAGTACCCAAAGACCCATCCCACGACGATTCCTCCGACCGCGGCCTGGAGCGCAAACAGCCCGGACTCGATCTCCCCGCTTGGAGGCACCCACTGGGGGACAAGGGGCCCAAAGTCCTCCTCGGCGACCCCTGCAAGTTCCGCCGCCCGGGAGGCCCCCAGTGTATCCGAGCCTGCGTATTCTGCACCATCCATGAGCGAACTGGTGTACAGGAAGATGCCGCAGAAGCAGAGTATTGCCACCACCGCGATCACCTCGAGGCGGTACCTGTGCCACATCATGCATCACCTGCTGCTGCCCTTATCTTTGCTTCGGGAAATACCTTCAGGCGAACCAGGATCTCGGGCTTCAGCTGCACGATATACTTGAAGACCAGCGCAAGCACGATCCCTTCGACAATCGCGAGCGGCACCTGGGTGATGGCAAATATTCCCACGAACATGACAAACGAACTCGTAACGCCTCCCACCTCGGCAGGGTATGCAAGGGCAAGCTCAAGGGACGTGACGATGTACGTGCACAGGTCTGCGATTGCGCAGGCAAGGAAGACCGTGAAGTACATGTTCACCCCCGTGCCGCGGAGGGAACGATAGATCGCCCACCCGGCGAGCGGCCCGACGACCCCCATCGAGATGATGTTTGCACCAAGGACCGAGAGGCCGCCATGCGCAAGGAAGAGGCTCTGGAACAGCAGGACGATTGCACAGATGACCGAGGTGACCCATGGCCCGAAGCAGACCGAAGAGAGCCCGGTCCCGGTCGGATGAGAGCAGCTTCCCGTGACCGAGGGGAGTTTCAAGGACGAGAGGATGAAGATGAAGCCCCCCGTCACCCCGAGCAGGGGGAGGGCTTCGCGGTCTGCGGCGAGTATCCTCTTTAGCTGGATGACACCGAACGCAAGGCAGGGGAGCGCGAGGACCCACCAGAATACTGCCCATTGGAGTGGGAGAAAACCTTCCATGATGTGCATGTGCCGATCACCTTTATGCAAATTTATTTGATTTAAAACAAATTTATCTGATTAATATTTATGCCTTCTCTTTTCGCCTGCACGGGGACAAAGAGAGAGAAAAAGGGTATCAGAATATTGCAGGGTAGAACGACGCGATGAGGATTCCGAATGCCGCAATGATAAGGACTGCGAAGACCGCGGGGTTCCATGCGAGCACCTTCTTTCCGTCGAGCACGCTCACGGGGAGCATGTTGAAGGCGGCGATCATTGCATTTACCTGGAGCCCCACCATCCCGACCAGCGAAAGGAGATTCCTCGAGAGGAACGGCATCGAGATCATCCCCGATACAAACAGGATCAGCGCAAACGGGACGCACAGGAGGAGGTTGACCGCAGGACCCGCCGCGGATATCTTTCCATTCTGCTCCCTGCTGATGTAGCTGCCGTAGATCACCGTGGCACCCGGCGCGGCGAATACGATGCCAACAAGCGCCGCCATCGCCACTGCGACGAGGAGCATGAGGTTGTCCTTCCGGAACTCCGCCCAGAACCCGTACTTCATGGCCGTGAACTTGTGCGCCATCTCGTGGAGGATGAACCCGATCCCCACGGTGAACATGGATACCAGGAGGTAGATCACGAAGAGCTCAACGGTGACCCCTCCCCTGATGAAGATCAGGGAAAACGCGATGGAGATGGCGAGCCACGCGATCAGCAGGTCTGACCGTTCCCGGCGGGTGATTCGTTCAAGCATGGTTTCTGTACTTTTTGGTATTCCCACCCCTTATCACCTTTGGACGAGGACATGCCACCACCTTTAAATCCCTTCACTCCCTGAAGGTAGAATGTATGCCCATCGAAGCACTCAGGGCCGAGATCAACCGGATTGACGAGCAGATCATTGATCTCATCGCGAAAAGGCAGCACCTGGCAGCACGCATGGCGCAGGTGAAGATGAACGAGGGACTGCCCGTCCACGACGCGAAGAGGACCCA
>MVQD01000046.1 GCA_002067095.1 Methanoregulaceae archaeon PtaB.Bin056 | reverse complement strand
CCTGCATAGGAGGGGGTGACTTTCCGGATCTCTTCGAAGATCTCCTCCGCGCTGTTCCAGGGGAACTGCTTGGCGTAGCCCATCTTTGCGGCGATCTCCTTGATGATCACCCAGTCGAGCTTTGCCTGGCCCGGCGGGTCCTGGGCTTTTCTCCACATCTGGACGCGGCGCTCGGTCGAGGTCTGGGTGCCGTCTTTTTCTGCGTAGCAGCATGCAGGCAGGACGACGTCGGCGAGCTCCGCGGTCTCGTTCATGAAGATGTCCTGCACGACAAGGAACTCGAGGTTTTTGAGGGCCTTCTCCACGTGGTGGAGGTCAGGGTCCGAGATCATCGGGTTCTCGCCCATGATGTACATGCACTTGAGCTCGCCGGGCTTGTCTGCGAGCACGTCCATCATGACGGTGACTTCGTACCCGTTCTTGGGCTCGGCGATCCCGTCGGGGAAGCCCCATGCATCGGAGAACTTCTTGTGCGCCGCCTCATCGATGACTTTCTGGTACGCGGTGAATACGACCGGCAGCGCACCCATGTCGCAGGCGCCCTGCACGTTGTTCTGGCCGCGCAGCGCGTTGACGCCCGCGCCGGGCTTGCCGAGGTTTCCGGTCAGCATCTGGATGTTTGCAACCGACCTGACGTTGTCGACCCCGGTGGTGTGCTGCGTAATCCCCATCGAGTAGAGGATGGCGGTCGGCCCGTGCTTGGCAACCCACTCTGCGCAGGTCTTGAGCTGGGCGACCGGGATGCCCGAGATCTTCGAGACGTTCTCAAGACTGTACTCGGGCTTCATGACCTCTTCTTTCAGCTTGTCGAAGTCCTTTGTACGGTTCTTGATGAACTCCTTGTCCTCCCAGCCGTTCTTTAAGATCTCCTGCATCAGGCCGTTGAAGATCGCAACATCGCTTCCGGAGCGGAACTGCATGTAGAGGTCGGCCTGCTTGCCGGTGGGGGTGAGACGCGGGTCGGCGTAGATCAGCTTCGCGCCGTTCATCTTCGCCTGCATCACTTTCCTGCCGATCAGCGGGTGCTGCTCAAAGGTGTTGCTGCCGATAATAAAGACGCACTTCGACTCGGCGATATCAAGGATCGAGTTGGTCATCGCACCAGAGCCAAACGTCGAGGCGAGCCCCGCGACCGTGGACGCGTGGCAGAGCCTTGCGCAGTGGTCGATGTGCCGCGTCTTCAGCACCCCGCGTGCAAACTTCATCATCGCGTAGTTCTCTTCGTTTGAGACTCGCGCAGACGAGAGGCAGGCGCACTCGTCGGGCTTGTACTGCTTGAACTTCTTTGCGATCAGGTCATACGCCTCGTCCCAGCTCGCCTCGACGAACTTGCCGTCCTTCTTGATCAGCGGCACGGTAAGACGGTCGGGTGAGTTGATGAACTCGTGGGCGTAGGTCCCCTTCGGGCAGACCTTCCCCTCGTTGACGGGGGAGCGGTGGTAGGGAGCGGTCCCGACGACCTTCCCCTCCTTCACCACGAGGTTGAATGTGCATCCTGTCCCGCAATAGGGGCAGGTGGTCTGTACATACTTCATGTCCATGGTTAAACCTCGAACACAGAGATCTCGGGGAGGTCCCTATTTAACGGTAATGTTTAACTGCGAAAAAAATGATGAATACTGGTGGGTCAAAGGAGCCGCCCGGATCGGCGTTCCAGTGGTAATTTCTGATCTAATGGGTCGATTTCAAGGAATGAAGATGATTCAAGGTTTCTGTGCCGCCGCGGGGGCGATGCGAAGGTGAAGACCCCCCCGGTCCCCCCGATGCTGACGGCGCTTGTGCAGGCAGGCATCCTCGGCATCGAGGATAAAGAGTTCACGGACTTCGACCGCTGCCCATCGTGCGGGGGCAGTGTGACCGGCTACGACTCAAAAGAGCGGCGTTTCGCGGTCCTCAGGGACGATTCCGGCACTCGTCCCATCAACGTCAGGGTGAGGAGGTTCTCCTGCCGGGAATGCGGCCGGATATCCCCGGCCAATGCGCCATTCTACCCAGGAACCCGGCTGGGCTCCCCTGTCGTCGACCTCTGTGTCGTCCTCTCCCGAGGGATGCCTGCCTCGCGAGTGTCGAGGGTCATGGAGGATCTCTCTCTCGTGGTTGACAGGGGCACGGTGAGAAACTACGCCTTCCGGGACTTCGGTGAGATCCCTGTCACCTCGTTTTATGGAATCTCGATCCCCCGGTCATTGATAACACTGTCGCTCATGGGAATGCAGGGGCCGTAATCGCTCATTGCGAGGAAGAGGGAGTGAGCGCCGTCCCGTCGAAGGGGCAGAACGAGATGTGCGGGTCCGTGGTCCCAAAGCCGCAGAGCGGGCACCGCTTCTCCTCCCTTGGCCGCGAGAGGAATGGAATGAGCGGGATGAAGAGGAAGAGGAAGAAGAACGGCATGCCTGCAAGCCAGAATACGGCACTCACCAGGAGAGACCCTCCCAGCAGGACGAGGCTCTTTACCCACGGCTTCGTCGAAGCACCTCCCGTACGGCGAATGCCGGGAGCGCGGTTGCGGCAGGCCCGATTTCAGAGGTGAGGTCTGTCCCCCCCAGCGTGGAGGCGAGGAGCCCCGAGCCGGTCCCCGCAGTATAGATGCGGCGTGCCCCTGACTCCTTGATCACTCTCGTAACCGTATCATAAATCACCTCCCGCTGCGCGTACCAGAAGGCTTCCGCAACCATGAGCGCACCCTCCTCTCCAATCTCTTCGAGGTCTGCGCAGACAACCCGGGCGAGCCGCCGAAGGCAGGATGTGCGGTCCCGCCCCTTCCTGTCGGGGGTGTCGCACGAGTAACCCGGCTCCCTGATATGGTCCAGCACCAGGTGTGCGTCCGCGCTGATGGAAAACTGCTCCGCGCTCACCGGGGTCGGAACACCGGCGAGAGAGACGCTCCTGATGGCGGCGGGGATGGTGGTGCGAAGAAGCCCTGTGTAGACAAGGTAGCCTTTCTGGAGGCGCAGGAGATCGGTGAGGCCGTAGAGCGGGGAGAGCGAGGCCAGCGGGACGATGTCTGTCGTGGTGCTCCCCATGTCGACAAGAAGCCCTTCCGGGTCACGGGCATGGAGAAACGCGGCGGATGCAAGCCAGTTTGCCGCCGCGAGGGCCGGTACCGGGGAGTCGTGGAACCTGCCGTCGGTGCCGTAGAAGAGCGCTTCCGGAAAGACCTCCCGGACGGTACGTGTGATCCAGGACACGCCCTCACTCTTGGTGCGGAAGCAGTCCGCGAGCTCACCGCTCATCACCACCGCCGCCTCCTCGCCTGCGTCCCTGTAGCGACTCAGTACCCCTGCGAGAGGGGCCCCCTCCCAGAGGGGACAATAGACGGTGTCAACACCACCATCCGTTGCGAATTTGACGTTTGCGCCACCAATGTCGATCCCTATCACAGCCGCTCGACCCTCCCCCTGCTGTCGAACCGGGCCCTCCCTCGCAGGTGCACCTCGTCAGGCCCCCCACCTTTCGAGGCCTGGACCAGGATCTCGGCGATCTCCTCCTGCATGCAGGCCGCGATCCCCACGATGCTGGTAGTGATCCGGGGGTTCACGTCCACCACGTAAGGGAGATCGGCAAGGACGATATCGACCCCCACGTACCCCTGGCAGCCAAGGACCTGTACGGCCCTTGTCGCGGTCTTTACGAGTTCTTCATACCGCGGGTGCGTGACCGGCGTCTCCCCGCCGAGATACCGGATGCCGCCGTCATCCCCGACCGCGATCTCCTGCCGGTTCACCGCGAGCAGCAGGGGGGGTTTGCCGGTATAAAAGGAGCAGGCATCCCCGACCACCCGGCTCCCCACGAGGCTGACGCTCAGGTGCTCGCCGTCTATATAGTCCTGGGCATACTCTCCCTTGCCGGGAGGCTCGGTTGTCAGGCGGACTCCCACCGATCCGCAGCCGAGCGCGGGCTTGACCACCCGGGTTTTCGTAGATCCCGATCCCGGCACAGGGATCCCGTTTCTTGCCAGGACCTGTCCGCACCGCACTTTGTCGGCGCAGACGGCAGCGTTCATGCTCCCGCACCCCACGCTGTGGGTGAGTCTCTCGAGGACAGATGAGAACCGGAAGAGGAGGTGATCGGGGGCAATGACGAGGCCCACGTCGCACAGGGGGGCAAGTCTCCTTATCTCCCCCAGGAAGTCGCCATCTTCAGGGGAGAGCACCTCGTACCCGCACCGGGCGAAACTCTCCGACAGGACCCGGAGCATTGCCTCGCCCTCGGGTGCCAGGAGAGGATCGTGGAACACGGTATACTCTGCAAGGAGCGCTTTCATCGTATTCAATGGGTCGCCGGGCCAGATGAGCATGACGATCGGTCAAGTATTTCTCATTGCTCCCCCAACGGGTTGGTGACCATGAAACCCCGTATCCTGCTCACGAACGACGACGGCATCAACTCTGCCGGCCTGTGGGCCGCCTACGAAGCCCTCTCGCCAATCGCCCACGTGACGGTGGTGGCCCCTGCGACCCAGCAGAGTGCGGTTGGGAGATCCATCTCCATCTTCGAGCCGATCAGGGCCCACGAGGTCGAGATGAACGGTGTCCGTGCCTGGGCGGTGGGAGGGAAGCCGACCGATGCGGTGATCATCGGGCTCTATGCACTGGATCTCAGGCCGGTCATGGTGGTGAGCGGGATCAATATCGGTGAGAACCTCTCCTTTGAGTCCATCATGACCTCGGGGACCGTGGGAGCCGCGCTCGAGGCAGCGAACCAGGGGACCCCGTCCATCGCGTTCTCACTCCAGGTTGAGGACCAGGGGGACAAGTTCGACGACCCGCGCCATCACGCGCAGAGTTTCGAGGAGTCAAGGAAAGTGGTGAGAGAGGTGTGCGGGATGTTCCTCGAGAGGCCTCTTCCGCGCGGTGCTGATATCCTCAACGTGAACATCCCCTCGGTGGTGAGGGGCGGCTACGAAGTGACACGCCTCGCAGAGAAGCTCTTTGTGACCGGCGTTGAGAAGAGGCTCGACCCCAGGGGCAGGCCCTACTTCTGGATCAACGGCCCCCTCATCGATGACGCAGGGGAGGGGACGGACGTGCACGCCATCCGGAAGGGCAACGTATCCCTCACTCCCATCACGCTCGATTGCACGGCGCAGGGCGCGGGCCCTGCACTGCGCGAACTCTTCCCGGGCGGGGAGGCGAGTCCATGAGCAGCCGTTCTGCCGGGGATGCGAAGAGGGATGCCGGGTATCATGCCGCCGAGATGGTAAGGGACGGGATGGTCCTCGGGCTCGGCACAGGGTCGACAGCGTACTATGCGATGGTCCGGCTTTCGGCAAGGGTAAGGGAAGAGGAGATAGCGGTTGCCGGAGTCCCCACCTCCCACCAGACTGCGATCCGGGCCCGCGAACTCGGCATCCCCCTGACCACACTTGACGAGCACCCAACCCTTGACCTTGCGATTGACGGGGCAGACCAGGTCGACCCGGCGCTGCGCCTTATCAAGGGAAGGGGTGCGGCGCTCACGAGGGAGAAAGTGGTGGCGTGTGCCGCCGGACGAGTGGTCATCGTGGCAGACCCGGGAAAAGTGGTGCAGGCCCTCTCTGGCGTCGTCCCGGTCGAAGTGATCCCGTTTGCTGTGGCCCCCGTGATGAAGACCCTTTCAGGCATGGGAGGGGTTCCGCGAATCAGGGAGGGAATGGCCAAGGACGGCCCGGTGATCACCGACAACGGGAATTTTCTGATCGATTGCCATTTTGACAGGATACCGGTTCCTGAAGGGCTCGAGGCGACGCTCACCGTGATTCCCGGTGTGGTGGAATGCGGACTCTTCTGCCGCTATACCCAAAAGACCACGCTCGTGGTCGGAGAAGAGGAAGGGTGCAGGGTTATCACGGGGAAACGGGCTCAGGAGATATAGTCCCGAAGCTGCTGTATCAGGTTCAGCTGGTTGGTGGCCTCTGCCCGCTTCTCCTTCTCGATGGTGTCCATGATCTCGCTGATGGGCTGGGACAGCCTGTATATCTTCACCGGCCTTCCCTTGTTCTCGGCCTTTGTCTCCCTGTTTTCCACCCAGTGCTGCTCCATCATCGTCGCCATCGCGATGCTGACTTCGGGCTGGCGGAGGTCAGTACCCCGCTCGATATCCCTTGAGGTGGCCTCAGGGGTGTGGGCCAGGTAGACGAGAACCTTTGCGACATTCTTCTTCAAGCCTATCCGCACCAGGAGGTCGGCAAATTCCTCTTCCCTGGGGGTGAAGTACATGACGTTTCTCGATTTCATGGTGTTCACCGCTTCTTCTTATGTTATAGACATATATTATATAAAAAGATTATTATTATTTATAAAGTATTAAAGAAAGAGAAGCGGGAAAAACTTCCCGCGGTCAAAGGAGACCGAGGTTTTTCAGGTCCGTGAGGATCTTCTGCACGGCCTTTCTCGCATCTTCGGGCTCCTTGCCGCCCGTGATGATAAGCTTCCCGGACCCGAAGAGAAGGACCACGACTTTTGGGTTCTCGAGCCTGTACACGAGCCCGGGGAACTGCTCGGGCTCGTATTCGATCCGGTCAAGGTTGAACCCGACGGCGATCTTGTTCAGGTTGATACCCGAGCCGAGGTCCGCCGAGGTGACGATGTTCTGGATCTTGTAGCTCAGTTTCTTTGGGATCTCTATATGCAGGCCCCGCAGGAGGTTGCCGAGTATCTCCAGCCCCTCTGAGAGGCTCTCTATGCTCTTTGCGCCGGTGAGCACCACCTTTCCGGAACCAAAGACCAGCGCGGCGATCTTCGGGTTCTGCATCCTGATGACGACACCCGGGAACCTCTTCTTATTGTATTCCGCATCTTTGATCTGGGAGGCCAGGGCGGGGAGATCCAGATAATCGGTTACCTTGGCCGAGGCAACGATATTTTCAATCTTGAGAGAGTCCTCTGGCTTGACCTTCATGTTTATAAATTGCCCCCGGACAGTATATAAACAGTTGGGTGGATACCAAAAATCACGGGCTGAGCAGGAAGGCTGCGATCGAGAAGTAGATCAGCACCCCCGCGATGTCTGCAATAGAGGTGATGAGCGGGCCGCTCGCGGTTGCGGGGTCCATCTTCAGTCTCGTCAGGAGGAAAGGGAGCGACAACCCGATGAGCGCCCCCATGATCACGATGGAGACCATGGAGAGCGAGACGATGATCGCAATCTCGGGCCCGCCACGGAAGAGCCCAATGGCTGCGACGGCAATACCCATCGTGATCCCCATTGCAAGGGCGACGACGACCTCCTTTCCAAGGAGGGAGATCCAGTCCTTCATCCTGACGTCGCCGACCGCAATGGACCGGATCACGAGCGTGGAGGACTGCGCGCCGGTATTGCCCCCGCTGTCGATGAGGAGGGGAAGGAAGAAGACAAGCGTGATTGCCGCCGTGATGGTCTCCTCGTAGAAGGCGAGGCCTGCCCCGGTAAAAATATTCACGAACACGAGGGTGAGAAGCCACGGGATCCTTTTCCGGTAGAGCAGGGAGACTCCTGCCTCCCGTATGTTGGTCTTCAGTTCCCTGATCGTCGCCATCTTGTGGAAGTCCTCGGTCGCCTCCTCCTCCACGACATCCATCACGTCGTCGAATGTGATGGAGCCGACCAGGCGCTGCTCGCTGTCGAGGACCGGGATCGCGGGAAGGTCGCGCTCCATGATGAGCTCCGCAGCCTTCTCCCTTGGGTCGGAGGTGGAGACAGAGAGCCCGGGCTCCTCTGCAAGCTCCCCCATGGGGGTCGCAGGCAGTGCCTTGATCAGGCTCCCGAGCCTCACGTACCCCTTGTAGACTCTCCCCGGCCCCCTGACATAGATCATCTCCATCTGGTCAGGCCGTAGCGGCGTGGCATGGAGCTGGGAGAGCACAGTTCCCGCGAGGGCATCATCCCTCACGCTGAGGTACAGCGGTGACATGATCCTCCCCGCGCTGTGCTCGGGATAGCCGAGGAGGAGGTTGAGAAGGTGCCTGTCCTCTGGGTTGAGCGCGCTGATGAGGCGGTTGGTGATCCCGGCCGGAAGCTCGGGGAAGAGGCGGGCACGGTCGTCCGGATCGAGGGAAGAGATCAGGGCAAGGGCTTCCGGGTCGCCGGTCATCGCCACGATGCGGGCCTGCTGGTCGGGGTCGAGCCCCTCGAAGAAATCGAGGGCAGTATCCCGGTCAAGGAGGCGGAAGAGCAGGAGGAAGTCAGGTTTTTCGAGAGAGAGGAAGAGCTCCCGGAGTTCGTCAGGGGAAAGATCCCGGGCGATATCGCGGAGCCGCTCGTAGTCGCGGTTCTCCAGGCATTCCTGTAGCGCACTCTCATCCATGGTTGCACCTCCGCTGCCCCGGGGTCCCCCCGTTGCCGTTCGGTTCCGCCCCTTTCCACACGACCCGCGTTCCTGGTCGTAATACCGCCCAATCCCCCTGAATACTGGACTCTTGGGGTGGAAAGAGGGGTTCTGCCGTTGAACTATGGGGGGTTTGAGAGTATTAGTGTTTACCAGTCCCCCTTCAGTGAGACTGAAAGGAGGGGTTGTCTTCGGGAAGGAAGATCCCTGCAGGGGAATCGCCGCACTTCCCTGTGAATCCTTCACCGTGCATGTGGCATATGGACGGTTTTATCAACTCGCTCCCACAGGTGTAAGTATGCAGAGGCAGCAGGATGCCGGTGTAAACGAGGTGATCGCATCCATCCTCATGGTGGTGCTCGTCGTCGCCCTGGCCATCATCATCGGGAGCATCGTGTTCGGGGTCATCGTGATCCAGCCGAAGTCGGCCTACATTCCTCCTCGGGTCGAGGTGGTGAACTACAGCGGCCAGCAGGCCATCAGCCTCTATTCGCGGGGCGGGGACCCTGCGGTCCTCGACAGGGGGGATGGTGTCCAGTACGCCCTTGGCATCTACGTCGAGAACTCGAGTGTGGCGTCCCGCGTCACTCCGGATACCGGGGTGGGGACGTTTGGCCCCGGCCAGACCCTGTACGTGTATTTCAACGGAAGCGGGTACAAGGCTGCATATGGTCCACCAGAAGAAACGCCACAACCAATGCCTCCCGGCCAGGTCACACTGCGCCTGGTGGACGAGAATGCGAGGCTGCTTGTCTATAAGGAGGGGATTGGGATTGGAGGAGAAGGGACTGTAACGGTGAGTCCGACACCCACCTGCACGTTGGGGACAGGGTGGATAATTATAAATCCGAACAGTAATAGTGTGGATTATCGTCTCATATTTCAACCTGGAACAATAGAAGTAAGAACTGGTACAATACCAGGGAATACAAAGTTATTTGTATGGTCTCAATATTATCAGGAACAAGGTGGTTCACCCCATCGATTACTTACCCTCTCTGGGCAATTTCAAGGTCAAACATCTGCTGAAACTACACACCAAGGAATATGTCAATTTCCCGATAGGACTGAATCTTATACATCCGGTTCTCCCGGAAAATTGATACTAGAACGTATTTAAGGATAGATTGGGAAATCCTCTCATTTTTCATCAACAATATTGCTCACGAATGACGATGAGGAATTTATGAACACCGACTTATGAAAACCCTGGTGAAATAAATAAGGCGTGTCGGCATCATACCCAAGTGCGATACACCCCGCCACCCCAGAAGGGCGTGCCGGAGGCGGTTCGGTGACTGAATTGGTTTTTCAGATAATGACTACTACTCAATCTAAAAAACAAGGACGCGACCTTTTATCTCTTATCCTACTGCATCTGCACGACTCCAGTTCCCAGTGATCATGACAAGAAGTCCATACACTCCAACTTCCAGCAGCGTAAGGTCCAGGAAAAAGCCATTTATCGAAGGGGCTAAGATCCCCGCAAAGAACGCCCACCAGAGGAGGAGGGCGAAAATAAGTGTGAAGTGAAGACGGGCCGTCTTCAGTTTCGGCATCGATGTCGGCGGGAGAGCGATTACCAGGATCGTAGCGGGACATGGTGCGGACAATACGGTTGTCGGCATTGGAATGAAAACAGGGACCGCCAGGGAGAAGGAAAGGAAAAGGAAAAGATCAGTCGTATTCGCGCCAGGTGTGGCCGCACTCGCAGCAGCGGAAGAACCTGACTTCACTCTCGTCTGCGGCACGGAGCTGCCGGAGCCACCAGAACGCGAGATTATGTTCACATTTGGGGCATTTGACCGCGATGGTGGGAAGCGTGCGCACCGACCCCTCTTCCTCGACGATCACGATCTCCCTCTCGCGCCGTTCCTTCCTGATCTGCATCTGGTCGTCCTTGCCGATATTGCGAATATACCCGCATTTCCGGCATTTTAACTGGCCTGCAGAGGAGATCATCAGGCTCCTGCACTCCGGACAGAACATGATGGGTCATTATGCGTTACCATTCGAGATTAAGGCTTGGATTGCAGTAAGGTGAATTCTCCGCATATTCCGGTCAATGCGGCGGGAAGGGTGTGCAAACGCACTCTTTTTCACCCCCGCACGCCAAGATTAGAGGGATGAAGGAGCTCCTGGTACTCTTCTCCTGCCTGTTTTTCCTGGCATTCCTTGTGCCATGGAAGCTTCGCCACTGGTGTGCGGTCCTCGGGTGGACCAGCATCGTCCTCTTCCTCTTTGCGGAGGTGCCCTATTACTTCTCCATCAACAACTTCATGTATCCCGCAATGGCGGTGCTCTCGGTCCCGTTCCTCGTGATTACCGCAAGGCACCTCCTGGCAAGGGAGGTGCTGGTCATGCAGCTCTCGACTGCGGCAGCGGTGGCCTTCCTCATCTATGCGCCGTTCGCCTACAGCCCCCTGGGCGACTGGCTCATCTCGGTGGTGGTCGGGCAGACTGCATGGATGCTCGAGGCCTTCGGGTATCCCCCCCTCCAGCTCGCCTGGAACATGCTCTCCCGGAACAGCTTCAGGGTGGAGATCATCCTTGCATGCACCGGCATCCAGGCCATCGCCATCATGCTCGGGGTCGTGAGCGCGGTGAAGACGACCATGGGGCAGAAAGCGATCTCGTTCCTCCTGGTAGTGCCCACTATCTATATCCTGAACATCCTCCGGAACACCGCTGTGATCATCGCCTACACCGAGCAATGGTTCCCCTTCTTCCCCGAGATTGCCGGGACCGGCGAGTTCGGGTACGAGAGCTTCTTCTGGGCCCACAACGTCTTTGCAGAAGGCCTTGCCCTCCTCCTGCTGATCGGGATAGCGTGGGGCCTATTCCGCATCATCCCAGACCTCGCGGATTTTGCAACCGGGCTCGTCCAGCTCTACTGGCGCGATATCAGGAGAGCGTTTCGTAAAGATAGATGATCCGCTGGAGTGCGGAGAGGTTGGTGCAGACGGCAATCACCAGGACCGAGAGCCAGACGAACCCTGTCAGCCCGCCCAGAAGGAGGACGAGGAACGTCTCTGGTCGGCCGAAGAACCCGACCCCCTCGAGGGGGTCCTCGATCTTCCCGTCAATGCGCTCCTGGTACCCTATCTCG
>MVQD01000045.1 GCA_002067095.1 Methanoregulaceae archaeon PtaB.Bin056 | reverse complement strand
AGACCTTGCGTGCGGGAACTGGGGTGTAATCGGCGACAAGGCCGGGAAGGCCACCTTCGTCGAGGTCTGCAGCGACAAAGGCGCTGACCTCCTCTCGAAGGCCATAAAGGACAACGCGGTCAGCACCCAGGCGCCGGATCCAAAAGGGCTCGAGATGCGCGGAAAAGTCGAGGGTGCGATGATCAAGCTCGGCGAGAAGTGGCGCAAGCGGGACTTTGATGCCCTCTCAAAGGACCTCTGGGGCGCAATCCAGAAGGAGACCTCCCGGTGCATCAAGTGCTACTCATGTATCGAGAACTGCCCGGTCTGCTACCCCAGCGCAGAGAGCCTCAAGAGCAAGCAGTACATGGTCAAGCCAGGAGAAGTCCCGCCAAACCCGATGTTCCACATGCGCAGGTTTGCCCATATCTCCGACTCCTGCGTGAACTGCGGCCAGTGCGAAGAGCTCTGCGCGATGGACATCCCGCTCGCGAAGTTCTCCCATGCGATCAGGGTCGAGGCAGACTCGGCATTCGAACCCAAACTGGGGAAATCTGCCTATACCAACTGATCCTCTCTTTTTTTTAAAAAAAAGCGCCGGTTTCCCTTCGAGTTATCCGCATTCTTTGCGATCGGGCAGAAGGTGTTTCCATCCCAGAGGACCGTGAGCATCAGAGTCCTCTGATCACTCCCCCGCTGGAAAATAGCCGGGGCACAAGGTATTTCCCCATTGGTATACAACGCTGGTGGCATACGCATACATGGACATCCTCTCCGCTATCCTGATCATCGCCGGCCTCATCCTCTTTGAGACCATCACGAGCATTGATAACGCAATCATCAATGCCGAGGTCCTCTCCACCATGAAGGAATGGGCGCGGCGGTGGTTCCTGCTCTGGGGCCTCCTCATCGCGGTCTTCGTGGTCCGCGGTGTCCTCCCCTGGCTCATCGTATGGATGTCCACTCCCGCCCTTGGCCCCGTGGGAGCACTCACCGCGACGTTCAGCAGCGACCCCGCCGTCATCGAGGCGATCGAGGAGTCGGCGCCGATGCTCCTGATGGGGGGCGGAACGTTTCTTGTCTTCCTCTTCTTCCACTGGCTCTTCCTGGAACCGAAGTTCTACGGGATCCGGGGGGAGCGCTACATCGCCACCAAGGGGGTATGGTTCTTTGCCGTGGTCTCGATTCTCCTCTCGCTCCTGGTCTGGGAGGCCCTCCAGATCAACCCTATGATGGCATTCGGAGCTGTCGTGGGATCGACCGCTTTCTTCATCGTCCATGGCTTCCGGCAGAATGCCGAGGAGCAGGAGAAGAAGATGGTAGGGGGGAACATGTCGGACATATCCAAGATCTTCTACCTTGAGGTGATAGACGCCACCTTCTCGGTCGATGGGGTCCTCGGGGCATTTGCATTCACCCTCTCGGTACCCCTGATCATCCTCGGCAACGGGATAGGCGCCTTTGTCGTGAGGGAGCTGACAGTCCGGAACGTGGAGAACATCAAAAAATACCGGTACCTCAAGAACGGTGCCATGTACTCGATCCTCGTACTCGGCACCATCATGATCCTGGACAGTTTCGGAGCCCACATCCCGAACTGGCTCTCGCCGGTCGTCACTTTCGGGATCGTGGGGTTCTTCTTCTACAAGTCCAGAAGGCAGATTGCGCTCCAGTCACGCCAGTAAGGCGAGGTGGCGAAAAGGATCAGATAAAAACGACCGGGAGGGCCCAAAAAGCAAGCAGTCCTCCCCTCACAGCTCCTGTCCGGGTCATCAGGGCAACAAGCGTGGCACTTCCGCACAATCGACGATGCCTATCCCGATGTTCTGCATATCGAGGACGTTCGCCTCGTGAATGGCATCGGTCTTTGCGCCGACCGCGTCTTTCACCAGGAAGACCCGGTAATTGAAGGCCATTGCATCGAATACCGTGGTCCTGACGCAGTTTGGGGTCTGGATCCCCGCGACAAAGAGCGTGTCGATGGAAAGAGTCCTCAACATGAGGTCGAGATCCGTCTGGAAGAACGCACTCATACGGGTCTTTCTGACGATATGCTCTCCCACAATAGGCGCAAGTTCCGGGATCACCTCAGCGCCTGGTGTGCCCTCCACTGCAAAGGGGGTCTTTGAAAAGATCTCCCTCCTGGTAATCTCGACATCCACACCGGACGCCCGGTGGACTCTGAGGATATGGAACACCGGCAGGTGCTTCTCCCTGAAGAGGGTGAGGAGTCCTTTCACCTTTGGGATGATGGAGGATACCCCGGCGACCTGCAGGGGCGCCCCGGGTTGCACGAAGTCGTTCTGCATGTCTATGACGAGGAGAGCGGGCCTTTTACAGGGACCAGAAATATCCGTGGACATGCACAGGGGTATATCCCGGGTTCTCATAATAGGTTCGAGCCCTGGTAAATCTATTTAGCCCTCATAAAATTGGCAGGGGCAAAGAGACCATTTGATTCCCGGATATCGTCACCTTCAATACAGTGCACATTCCACCCCTCTTGCATATGCCGCGCCCCTACGTCGTGGTCAACCTTGCCATGAGCGCCGACGGGAAGCTCTCCACGCGGGAACGCAGGCAGGTGAAGATCTCAGGAAAAGAGGACTTTTCACGGGTCGATCAACTGAAGGCGGAGAGCGATGCGGTCATGGTGGGAATCGGGACGGTCCTCGCGGATGACCCCTCCCTCACCGTGAAGTCACCGGAGCTCATCGCTGCGAGGAGGGCGCGGGGCCTTGCGGATCATCCCGTGCGGATCGTGGTCGACTGCAGGGCAAGGACACCGCCTGGGTCCTCAGTCCTCTTGAAAGGGCAGGGTGCCAGGGTTGTGGCGTGCTGCAGGGACGCGGATGCAGAGAGGTGCAGGACGCTCTCCGAGGTTGCATCTGTCATCCGTGTCGGGCAGGGGGAAGTCGACCTGGAAGAGCTCCTATCTGAGATCTACCGCATGGGAATCCGGCGGCTCATGGTCGAGGGTGGGGGCAGGCTCATCGGAGGACTCTTTTCGAGGGGACTTGTGGACGAGTTCATCACCTTCATCGGGAACATTGTCATCGGGGGTGAGACCGCCCCCACCCCCGCGGACGGGCCGGGCTTTGTCAGGGAAGAGGAGTTCCCCCGGCTCTCCCTCTTCTCGGTCGAGAGGATGGATCAGGGTGTTCTGCTGCGCTGGATGGTCGAGAAGAACACGCCAGAGTGACCACGCGTGGAACCTGCGCTTTCCCTCCCGCCCCTTCCAATCGTCGTGCTTGCAGCAGTCTTCCTTCTGATCGCGATCCGTCAGGTAGGAAGGTTTCGACTCCGAATCTGGCAGGTGATGTGTGGCGGTGCAATTGCAGTCATTGTCCTTCGGCAGATCTCTCTCTCTGACGCAGTCGCCTCCATCAACCTCGACGTGATGGTCTTTCTCCTCTCCATGTTTATCGTGGGGGAGGCAATGGAGCGGAGCGGGTATCTCCACTCGCTCTCGTTTCGCCTCTTTGCAAGGGCCCGGAATGGTGAACATTTCATCCTCCTCGTCCTCTTCGGGATGGGGCTCCTCTCCGCACTCCTGATGAACGACACGGTTGCCATCATCGGGACGCCGATTGTGATCGCGTATGCCTGCCGGTTCGGTGTGCACCCAAAGACTGCCCTCCTTGCCCTCTGCGTTGCAGTCACCATCGGGAGCGTGATGAGCCCGATTGGAAACCCCCAGAACCTTCTGGTCGCAACCTACAGCGGGCTGCCCCAGCCATTCCTTGCATTCCTCTTCTATCTGGGTGTACCGACCCTTTTGAACCTGGGAATCGCGTACTTTGTACTCACCAGGCTCTCCAGAGTGGATACAGCCGGGTGTACTTTTGACGAGCAAGAGGGACAGGTGAGAGACGCACGCCTCGCAGAGATCTCCAGGGCCTCCCTTGCCATCATCCTTGTCCTGATCGGCATCCGGGTGATCACCGGCCCTTCGTTCATCCCACTTGCCCTCATCGCGGTCGCGGGGGCACTCCCGCTGGTGGTCTTCAGCAACCAGCGGGTGGTAATCGTCCGGAACATCGACTGGCCAACACTGGTCTTCTTTGCATCCATGTTCATCCTCATGCAGAGCGTATATCTCACAGGTTTCTTCCAGGCAGGTCTTGACTTCACCGGACTCCAGTCGATCCCGCTGATCCTCGCATCGAGTGTACTCATCAGCCAGTTTATCTCAAATGTCCCCTTCGTTGCGCTCTTTCAACCCCTCATTGCCCAGCAGGGGTTGTCGATCGAGGGTGTGATGGCGCTTGCCGCGGGAAGCACCATTGCCGGCAACCTCACGATCCTCGGCGCCGCAAGCAACGTGATCGTCGTGGAGAATGCAGAGAAGAGAGGGTATACGATCACGTTCTGGGAGTTCTTCCGCGTCGGCCTCCCTCTCACCATCGCAAACTGCGTGGTATACTGGATATTCCTGAGCCTCGCATGAGATGGGCCCAGCCTGATTCGGAGCCAAACGTTCATCTCCCTTGTATAGATATATGAGGCAGGAAGGACTTGAGACACCCAGTTCCGGATTCGGTGGTCCCGTGACAGGACAGGCGAGAAAGAAGCTCGAGCTGAAGATATCGGGGATGCATTGCGCCACGTGTGCCGCGAACATCGAAAAATCGCTCGCTCACGTCGAAAAGGTGGAGCGTGCAGAGGTCAATTTCGGCACAGACACGGCCCGGGTTGAGTACGACCCCGCCCATGCGACGCTCTCGGATATTGAGAGGGCCGTGAGGGAGGCCGGGTACGAGGTTGTCCACGAACAGGCCACTCTGAAGGTGGGGGGCATGGTCTGCGCCACCTGCGTCGAGACGATCGAGGCTGCCCTCTCGGCCCTGCCTGGAGTTGTCACGGCGCAGGTCAACCTCGCCACCGAGAAGGCGAAAGTCACCTACAACTCCTCCCTCACGACGCTCGAAGACATGAGGGTGGCAATCGAGGATGCGGGGTACCAGTACCTCGGACTGGCCGACCAGCTCACAATGGAGGCGGAGGAGGAGGCACGGAAGCGGGATCTCGATGACAAGTTCCGGAGGTTCATTCTGGGGTTTGCAGTCAGCATACCCCTCTTAGCCCTCATGTATATCCCCCTCCCCATCTCCATGCACGATCTCTCCTACCTGATGCTTGCCGTCTCCACGCCGGTCTTCATCTACGTCGCATATCCAATCTTTCGGGCTGCACGGATGGCGGCAAAGAACAGGAACCTAAACATGGACGTCATGTACGCCATGGGGACAGGGGTTGCATATGTATCCAGCGTTCTCGGGACGTTCGGGATAGTGCTGACGCACGAGTTCATGTTCTACGACACCGCCATAATGCTGGCCTCCTTCCTCATCCTTGGCAGGTACCTGGAAGCGAGGGCAAAGGGGAGGACTTCGGCGGCCATACGTGCACTCATGGGACTCCGCCCGAAGACTGCCCTTGTGATCACCGGCGAAGGGGAGACGGAGGTGCCCATCGAGGACGTCCAGGTGGGGGACGCGATAAAGGTCAAGCCGGGTGCAAAGATCCCGGTGGATGGCACGGTAACGGAGGGTGAAAGTTACGTGGACGAGTCGATGATCACCGGCGAGCCAATCCCCATCCTCAAGAAGGGAGGTGCGCAGGTTGTCGCGGGGACCCTGAACACGAACAGCATCATCATATTCAGGGCCGAGAAGGTGGGAAAGGACACGGTGCTTGCCCAGATCATCCGGCTCGTCGAAGACGCGCAGTCATCGAGGCCACCCGTCCAGCGAATCGCAGATGTCGCGGTGAGTTACTTCATCCCTGTGGTGCTCGCGATTGCCCTCGCTGCCTTCTTGGTCTGGTACCTGGTTTTCGGGTCAACCCTCCTCTTCGCCCTGACTGCCCTCGTCTCAATTCTGGTAGTTGCCTGCCCGTGTGCGCTCGGGCTGGCGACTCCGACCGCGGTCACAGTCGGCGTGGGGCGGGGTGCGGAACTTGGGATCCTGGTCAGGAACGGGGAAGCCCTCGAGACCGCGGACCAGGTGAACACGGTCGTCTTTGACAAGACTGGGACCCTCACGAGAGGCAAACCGGAGGTGACCGATATCATCACGTCTGGGATCGACAAAAAGACACTCCTCGGAATCGCGGCCGCCGTTGAGAAGAACTCCCAGCACCCGCTGGCGGACGCGGTGGTGCAGAAGGCCCTGTCAGAGGGAGCTACTGTCGGGGATGCAGAAGGGTTCGACACCCATGGCGGAAAAGGGGTGTCAGCCCGGGTCCTCGGCGAGGAGGTGCTGGTCGGGAACCGCTCATTTTTAGAAGAGCGGGGAGTTGTAGTCGCGCAGGACCGCGAATCTGCGGTCCGCAGCCTCCAGAACGAGGGAAAGACGGTCATCCTGGTTGCAGTCGGGGGCAGCCTCGCGGGGATCCTCGGAATTGCCGATACCGTGAAGGAGACTACGCCTCCCGCGCTTGACGTACTGAAAGGAATGGGAATGAAGGTGGCGATGATCACCGGTGACAACCGGCTCACCGCAGCAGCCGTTGGAAAAAGGCTTGGGATTGAAGAGGTGTATGCAGAAGTCCTCCCTGGAGACAAGGCAAAAGAGGTCGAAAAGCTCCAGAAGGCCGGCAATATCGTGGCGTTCGTTGGGGATGGGATAAACGATGCCCCAGCCCTTGCGAGGGCCGATGTCGGCATCGCCATCGGAAGCGGGACTGACGTGGCAATAGAGAGCGGGGACATCGTCCTTGTCAGGGACGACCTCCTCGATGCCGCAGCCGCCATCCAGCTCTCGCAGAAGGTCATGTCGAGGATACGGCAGAACATATTCTGGGCATTCGCCTACAACGCGGCCCTCATTCCTCTTGCGGCAGGGGTGTTCTATCCCATTACGGGATACACGCTCCGCCCTGAACTGGCAGCACTCGCAATGGCGCTCTCTTCCGTAACGGTCGTCTCACTCTCGCTCTCCCTCAAAAGGTATATACCGCCCGCGAAGCGATACCTCTCCCCTGAGGTGTGAGCATATGGCAATCGACCCAATCTGCAGGATGACCGTTGACGAGAAGACGGCGAAGTTCACAAGCCAGTACAGGGGGAAGACCTACTACTTCTGTGCTCCCGGCTGCAAGAAGAAGTTCGACGCGGATCCGGAGAAATACCTGAAGTAGCCTTGAAGGGAGCGCAAATGCAGCGCCTGGAGCCTGGAGAGGCGGAGGATTCATTCCCCTGCTGGGTATTCCGCGGTCCCAACCTTTATCGTTCGACCTTCCGCACCTTCTGCCAATGAAAGAGGGTGCAGGAATGGACAATTCCCGAGGGGCAGTCCAGCCGGCAGGAGTTGCCGGAAGAGACTTCATGCAGTGGCAGGAGGATGACCTTGCGGCAAGGCTGCCCGCAGTAATGAAGGACAGGCGGGATGCAGGCCTCGAAGGGCTGGTCGAAGGTCTCGAGGCAGTGGTCATCAACACCGAGCCCGAAAGACTTGAGCCTGCGGTGGCAGAACTTCTGAAATACACCGGTCTTCGTATCACGGAGCATTTTGCTGAACCAAAAGGGGTGACTTATGTGCTCGGCACCATGGATTCGCCGTCGATTGCCATGAGCAGCAGGGGGAAAGGCAGGAATCCTTTCTATCCCTTCAACCAGGCTAAAAGTGCCAGGGCACTTCCCAACACCCGCCTTGAGACCTTTATCTTCCGGGCGCGGGACCTTGACACCTATGTCGGGATCCAGCGTGGAAGGGGTGTCCGCTTCCTGACTGACAGCATCATTGATGCGCCCGACTTCCGGTTCATCCAGACCACCCCGTCCAATTTTACCGGGAACTCGCTCGGGTTCATCGAATGGAAGGGACCCGGCCGTTCGTTTGCCGGAGCGGAGGCAAAGAGGCTCTCTGTTCGTCAGGAAAAGCCGGACCTTCCCTGGCTCTCGCTGATACACGGGCTCGATCATACTGCGACAAGGGTGAGGGCGATCGAGAGGAATGACGCGATCCTTGAATTTCTCGCGCTCACAGGGTACCACTTTGATTTTGCCGTGTTCGTAAAGTCCCTCAATTCCATCACGAGCGTTGCCCGTTTGAGCAGGGACGACTTTGCGATGGTCTTCACCTCAGGGATCGCACCCTACACTGACGATGTCGCGTCAGGGCCTACGGAGAAGTTCATCCGCTCCTATGGAACCCGTGTGCACCACATGGCCTTTTGCACAGAGGAGATCGACGAGGTCTTCCGCGAGCTCGGCAGCCATGGCATGGAGTTCCTTATTGACCTCGTAGGGTCTCCGGACGAGGGGCTCAAGCAGACATTCTCCACGCCCTCACCACATACCATGATCGTCAACGAGTACATACACCGGTACGAGGGATTTGACGGGTTCTTTACCAGGAGCAACGTCGAAGCGCTCACCAGGGCCACCGGGCGGCAGTGATGCTGTTTCGGTATATATTTTGTCACGAAATGACAAGCGTTCATGTGAGAGTGAATTCATGAGCCGATATTCCTGGCAGATCAAACTCGGGATTGTCCTCCTCTTCTCTTCCCTCTTCATTTATTCAATCAAGTTCCTTGTACTGGGCGATCCCGAGAATACTTATTACTATGTCTTCAATGCTCTGGGGTTCCTCCCTATCAACGTGCTCCTTGTCACCCTCGTATTGAACGAGCTGCTGAGTGTCCGGGCAAGGAGGGAGCGACTCGAGAAGCTGAATATGGTGATAGGAACGTTCTTCTCCGAGGTGGGAACAGACCTGCTGAAGACGATAGCGAGGGCGGATCATACGATCTCGACCCTCGAGGACACCCTCAGGGTGACCGGCGACTGGAAGGACCAGGACTTTATCAGGGTGCGAAAGGTCATGGAGGGGTATGATTTCCATGTCGATATCGCGCGTTTGGATCTCGGGCACATGAGGCAATATCTCAAAGAGAGGAGGAACTTTCTCCTCCGTCTCCTTGAAAACCCCATGCTTCTCGAAAACCAGGCATTCACAGAAGTGTTGCGGGCCGTCTTTCACTTCACCGAGGAGATCGAGAGGAGGGATTCCCTCGCCTGCATGACGGAGAATGACTGTATGCACCTCAAGGGAGACGTGGAGAGAATATACCGTCTCCTATCCCTCGAATGGCTCTCCTACATGAAGCACCTCCATGTCCATTACCCTTACCTCTCGTCGCTTGCGATGAGGACCAATCCTTTCGACAGCAAAGCGTCGGTAGTCATTGGCTGATCCCCCCAATCTTTCCTTAAAAGATCTCCGGGACCAGGCGTCGAAAAGCCGGGGGGAGATGGGTCCCATGTCTTGTGGACGGGACAGCCGCACATGATACGTCCCCGCGCTGCGGTTATGGGGGGCAGGGGCCACCGGGCGGCAGTAAGCATGAACCAAACCATTAAAGCCCGTCCTGGTCAATACCTCCTTGTCCTGGAGGAATACTGTTGTTGAAGAAGAGTATTGAAGAAGCACTGAACAAGCAGCTCAATGCAGAACTGTTCTCATCGTACCTCTACCTTTCCATGGCCGCATACTGCGAGAAGATCCCGATGAAAGGGTTTGCCAGGTGGCTCCGTCTCCAGGCCGACGAGGAGCGGGCGCACGGCATGAAGTTCTTTGATTACATCATCGAGACCGGAGGGACCGTGAAGCTTGCAAAGATCGATGCGCCGAAGACGGAATGGAAGTCTGTGGGGGAAGTCTTTGACCAGGTCTATGAACACGAAAAGAAGGTCACGGGACTGATCCACGCCCTCATGGACCTTGCAATCAAGGAAAAAGACTATGCCACCATCAATTTCCTCGGGTGGTTTGTAAAGGAGCAGGTTGAAGAAGAAGCCAATGCAAGCGATATCCAGGCCCAGATAAAGATGATGGGCGATATCGTCGGGCACCTCTTCTGGCTTGATCATGAACTCGGGAAGAGGGGATAAGCCCCCCGTTCTTTTTCCTGCACGGTATTTTTCACTGTCCCCGCCGGACTCTGCGTATCAATCCTCAAGGCGGGGACACCTTCTGCATCATCCTAATTGGATAGCCCTATAATGATGCTCATTCACAATCCTGATGAGAGGAGGGCAACCGAAAAAATGCCAGAAAAAGTATATTTCGCCAGCATGAGGGCTCGTGAACCCGGTCAGAATACCCTGTCAAAGATACGGCGGCTTTTTGACGCGGCCGGGTTTTCCCGGATGATCGAACCCGGAGACCTCACCGCGATCAAGCTGCACTTTGGGGAATGGGGAAACGAGTCCTATATCAGCCCCGTGCATGTCCGCCAGGTCGTGGAAAGAGTGAAGGAGGCGGGAGGAAAACCGTTTCTGACCGATTCAAACACCCTTTACCGCGGAAGGCGCAGCAACGCGGTCGACCACCTCTGCACGGCCATAGAGCACGGCTTTGCGTTTGCCGTCGTTGCTGCGCCGGTTATCATTGCGGACGGCCTTTGTGGAGGAAATGCACGGAGCGTGGAGATCTGCTCGAAGCATTTCACGAACGTGCTGGTGTCCGGGGATATTGCCGATTCAAGAGCCATGATCGTCCTCTCGCACTTTAAGGGGCACGATGTGGCAGGGTTTGGGGGGGCGATAAAGAACCTGGCGATGGGATGTGCACCTCCTGCGGGAAAGCAGGCGCAGCACTGCGCCCGGCCCATTCACCTCGAAGAGAGATGCACCGGGTGCGGCAGGTGCGTATCGGTCTGCCCCCGGGGAGCGATAACTCTCGCAGGGACCGGGAACGGGCAGAGAGCGAAGATCGATCATTCCCTCTGCATCGGGTGTTTCGAATGCATGACCGCATGCCCGTCGAATGCCATTGATGTCGATTGGGAGACGGATGTACCCGAGTTTATCGAGAGGATGGTTGAGTATGCAGCGGCAGTGGTGAAGGGGAGGGAGAAAAAGACGGGGTACATGAACTTCCTCCTGCGTGTTACTCCAGACTGTGACTGCGTGCCATGGAGTGACGTCTCCATCGTCCCCGACATCGGCATCCTCGCCTCCCGGGACCCTGTCGCAATCGACGCCGCAAGTTTCGACCTCGTGAATGCGGAGGAGGGCAACAGGGGGTCGTTTCTGCAGCAGAACCATGGAAAGGGATTGGACAAGTTCAGGGGAATGTGGAAGAGTACTGATGGCTACCGGCAGGTACAGTACGGGGAGGAGATCCTGCTGGGACGGTCCACCTATGACCTCATATCCATCGACTAGACAGAGTTCCGTGGTGACAGATATCCGTTTTTTCCTGAAATGGAACAAAATAGGTCTTGTTCCACGAAAACATCCGCAAATTATATGTAGGGGAGGAAGGCAAGCGCTTATAAGCATTTAAAATATAAAACTATGGTCAGTTTGGGGCTCTCTCCCCAGACAAACTTTGATATCATCGAAGTTCTACCAGAGCACAAGGAGAATTACATGAACCTTCGACAGCCGAATGCAAATGAAGCGACGGGCACCACCAACCGTTCCCGGGACGTTGCACCGGTCTCCGGGATATGCACCAGGTGCGTGGACGGGTGCAAGGGAAGCTGCGAGATCTGGTTATCCTCTTTCCGTGGAAGGGAGGTCCTCTATCCGGGCCCGTTCGGAGAGATCACGGCCGGGGCCGACAAGAATTACCCCATTGACTACTCGCACCTGAACATCCAGGGATATGCGATGGGAGCACGCGGGCTCCCGGAAGGCACCGAGATAGGCCCGGACAGCGCCGTATTCTACTCCGTCAACACCGAGACAGAGTATGGCTGGGACAAAAAGGTCAAGATGCGTGTCCCGATCTTCACCGGGGCGCTCGGTTCGACGGATATTGCCCGGATCAACTGGGAGCATTTTGCAATCGGGGCTGCGATTTCGGGGATAACGATCGTCTGCGGAGAGAATGTCTGCGGAGTCGACCCGCAGCTCGTCCTCGACAGCAAGGGCAAGGTGAAGAAATCACCAGAGATGGACCGCAGGATCGACCTGTATAAAAAATTCTGGGATGGCTATGGCGAGATGCTCGTCCAGATGAACGTGGAGGACACCCGCCTTGGCACCGCCGAGTACGTGGCGTCCAAGCACAACCTGGACACCATCGAGTTGAAATGGGGCCAGGGCGCCAAGTGTATCGGCGGGGAGATAAAGGTAAAGTCCCTTGACAGGGCCGTTGAGCTGAAGAAGAGGGGATACATCGTCCTCCCCGATCCCACGCGCCAGGACACTCAGATCGCCTTCAAGCAGGGGGCATTCAAGGAGTTCGAGCGCCACTCGCGCCTCGGGTTCATCAGCAAGGAGAGCTTCCTGGAAGAGGTCGACAGGCTGAAGGATGTGGGCTTCAAGCGCGTTACGTTGAAGACTGGTGCCTATTCTGCGGTTGAACTGGCAATGGCGATCCGCTACGGGTCTGAAGCGAAGATCGACCTGCTCACGATCGACGGCGCCCCTGGCGGGACCGGTATGAGCCCATGGCCAATGATGAACGAGTGGGGTATCCCCACATTCTACCTCCAGTCCCTGGCTATCGAGTATGCCGAGCTGCTCAGAAAGAGAGGATTGAGAGTGCCCGATATGGCAATGGCTGGCGGGTTCTCGGACGAACCCGGGGTCTTCAAGGCAATTGCCATGGGAAGCCCCTATTTCAAGGCAGTGTGCATGGGTCGGGGCCTCATGATCCCGGGAATGGTAGGAAAGAACATCGAGAAATGGATCAAGGATGGAGACCTGCCAAAGACTGTCTCCAAGTACGGGTCTGTGCCCGAAGAGATCTTTGTGACCTGGGAGGAACTGAAAGAGAAATATGGTGCCCGGTTCAAGGAGATACCAATGGGAGCGATCGGGATCTATACCTACTCCCAGAAGTTCAAGATCGGTCTCCAGCAGATCATGGCAGGGAACAGGAACTTCACCCTGCAGTCGGTCTCGCGCAATGACCTGATGGCCCTCACCGAGGAGGCCTCACGCGTATCGGGTATCCCTTACGTCATGGATGCCTACGCGGACGAGGCGCTTACCGTGCTCCTTGATTGAAGGTCGCTGGCTGAAGAGACCCCACAACATTTTTATCCCCCCCTCGGGATATTCGTCCTTTGGGATGAATTTGGCAATTTTTAAAACCATCTTTTTTGGTTTCTGACAAGATTCACAAAATTTTTCTCATACTGGGGTCTGCGCTGCAGAGTGGAGA
Organism: Methanoregulaceae archaeon PtaB.Bin056; assembly: GCA_002067095.1. Classification (GTDB taxonomy): domain Archaea; phylum Halobacteriota; class Methanomicrobia; order Methanomicrobiales; family Methanospirillaceae; genus Methanolinea_A. The sequence goes on along the minus strand of MVQD01000045.1, from coordinate 17,944 downwards.
ATAGCGGGGAAGGCTTGCAGGAGGGTACTGGAATACCCGCAAATTTCATCTCCACAATCTATTCCATGTAGGACCAGCCAGCATTCATCCTGCCCACCTGAATTAGCGAAAAGGAATAATGCCCCGTGAGAGGGAATGTCGTGTGCGGGACAGGGAATCGGATCGTGGAGGTGACAGGCGGTTTTTGTGAACCGACCGGGATGAGAGAAGCCGCCGCTGTCTCATTCTCCCCCCAGCAACGCAGCGGGGGGAGCAATCAGGCTTTTTTTTATTCCGCTCCCGTGCAGGAAATCAGGATTGCAGGTGCGAAGTCCCGGGGGTGTCCGAGGGCGGTCCTCCAGAAGAATGATTCGACACCAGGCCGGTGCAGCAGCAATTCACCTGGGAGAGAAGGCGTCGAGTATCTTTGAGGTGATCCTGGATCCAAGGCTTGGGCCAAGCGATTCGAGCCAGAGGAAAAACCCTACCCTGGAAGGGGTGAAGCGCTCGAACTTGAAGTTTCCCTCTCGGTCCTGGACCATCTTCAGGTACTCTCTCTTCTGGTTTGACCGGAAATACATGAGCGGTTCATACCCAGGCAGGTCGGTTGCGAGTACGACCTTTGAGAACTGCTTTTTAATCTCGTGAAAACCGATCTTTTTGCCCCTTATTGAGAATTCATACTCCTCACATACGGTCCGGAGGGCAGAGGGATAAAGCCCCCCGTACAGTATCTTCTTGACGAGCATCGAGGTCTCGTGGGGATTTGCGGCGCTCTTTACGTCCACCTCGTTCGAGACGCCGGAAAAGACCCAGTTTCTCTCCCAGTCGTGGAATTTCTGGTAATCAAAGGCGCGCTTGAGCGTAAGATCGGAGGCTCTCACCATCTTGGAGTGTGGCAGTCCCGGTCTCCATCCCTGGGCAGGCCTCTGCTTTCCGCGAAGTCCGGACTTGATCTCCTCGCAGGTCGCAGTCTGGAGATGGATGGTGTCAGGCGTCCTGAGTATTCTTCTTCCGGCCGAGTAGTTCGCGACATTGAATGATGCGACCATCAGGAATGGCACCCTTTCCTGGTCAAAGAGATACCCGAGCAGGGTCCTCTTGTACTCAATCTCTGCCTCGAATTCCTTGAGATCGGAAGGGGATGTCAGGACCTCGGCGAAGGTGACCTGGTTATCCCCGTCAACCATCAGGAGATCAAACTCTGCCAGGTCCTGGCCATTTCCGCGGATCGTGATGTCCCCTGACCTGGAATAGAAGATCCCATTCTGTCCGAGCCGCGCGTTCCTGCCCCCGCGCGGTGCGTCGGCTCCTTTCAGCGCCAGGCGGCTGATGGCATCCGTCTCTCTCGAGATCTCGACGAACATCTCGTAGATGATGGCCTCATACCAGCGCCCCTCGGCGGTCCGCATCTTCTCGAGGTCGGGTGAGAAGAGCTTTGCCCGCTCGGCCTTGGAGAGGTGCCTCGTGGCAGTCAGCGCCAGGGAAGTTTCAGGACAGAATGGCGGGGAATTTTTAGACAACCACGCGGAAATTTTGTTCATCCTTTGTACATTTATATAACCTTTTTGGTTAAAAAATATACCCGATCAGGATGAGATCCCCACACAGAATACTGAGGTGGCAGGTGGTGCTGTTCCAGGTCTTCCGCTGCCACGGTGGCGATTAGGCAATGGCGACTACGATCCTCCTTGTAGATGACAACAGGTTCATCGTGGAAGGGCTGAAAGCGATCCTCGGGAAGAAGGGATACCATATCCTTGTGTCAGGCAACGGGCTTGAGGCTCTCGATACCCTGGAACGGGTGATCCCAGACCTTATCCTGCTTGACATATCCATGGAGCCGATCGATGGGTGGGAGACACTCAAACGTGCAAGGAGCCGGCCCGGGTGTGCGCATATCCCCGTTATCATATTCTCCGCGAAAAAGACACTTTCAGAGGAGTCCCGCAAGGCAGGACTCGGGGTCTGCGAGATCCTGTCAAAGCCAATCAATACCGGATTATTGATGGCTGCCATCGACCGGGCACTCAGAAAAGACATGCTGTTGACTCCCCTCGAATTGAAGCCGAATATATCCGATTTTCATATTAATATAGGTTTTGAGAAACACCTGTCAGAAGAATAATCCGGGTTGTTTGAATGCCCGCGAGGATTGAGATTGACAGAAAAAATTACAGAATATGTAAATATATTTATATAGTTTTCTTGCATTGTAATAATGCTGTGTGTGAGTAGAAGATGGGCTCGTAGCTCAGTTAGGTAGAGCGCCTGGCTTTTAACCAGGTGGTCGGGGGTTCAAATCCCTCCGGGCCCGCTGCCGCGGTCACAGCCAGCGGTTTTACCGGTGATGTCCCTGCGAGCAACTGATCATCCAAAGGACGGGGGTTAGGGGTGAGTATAAAACTGAATGTACTGGAACACGTAATGGTTCCGGATCACCAGATTATGAGTGAAGAAGAAGTCCAGCAACTCTATTCTCTCTACACCATTTCGAGCGAACAATTACCAAAAATCTACCACGACGATCCTGCTGTGAAGGTTATCGGAGCCAAGGTGGGGGACGTAATCCGTATCGTCCGGACATCCCATACGGCCGGAAGGGCCGAATCGTACCGGCTGGTCATCAAAAGGCCGAAAAAATAATTCAGGCGGGGCTGATCGTTCTGATTGACAGGAGCGTATTATCAAAGGCATATTTCTCCCAGGAGCACGTGGCGCGCCACCAGCTCGACTCTTTTAACAATTTCCTTCTGCAGAACCTGCAGAAGGTAGTCAATGAACAGCGCGTCATCGAGACTGACATCGAGATTCGGGGAAGGAGCAACGACCCGGTATGGGTAGAACTCGGCAAAGTAGAGGTGAAAAAGCCACTGGTGAGGGAGGCGGACGGTTCCCAGGGAGATCTCTTCCCAAGCGAGGCACGACTTCGCAATCTCACGTACGCCGCACCAATCCACCTGGAACTGACCCTCGTGCAGGGGGGCGAGCGCCAGGAACCGGTTGTCACCACGATCGGGCAACTGCCCATCATGGTCGGATCGGCGGCATGCAACCTCTACGGGATGAGCAAAGAGGAACGGGTCTCCCATGGGGAAGATCCATTGGACCCTGGCGGGTATTTCATTGTGAACGGGACCGAACGGGTGCTGATGACCCTTGAGGATCTTGCGTCCAACAAGATCATGACCGAGTTCACGGAGCGCTACAACGAGCGAATCTACGTGGCAAAGGTCTTCTCCCAGTACCGCGGGTACAGGGCGCTTGTCGTCGTGGAGAGGAACAGGAAGAACCTCCTGGAGGTCTCTTTTCCCTCTGTTGCAGGGCACCTGAAGTTCGTTGACCTGATGCGTGCGCTCGGGATGGTCAGCGACCATGACGTGGTGAGCGCGGTCTCTACCGACGAGGATATCCTCACCTACATGATGCAGAACCTGGAGGAGAGCGATTGCGACAGCGTGGACGCGGGGGTCATGTATGTAGGCAAGAAACTCGCGCCCAACCAGACCAAGGATTACCAGAGGAAGCGGGCGGAGTTCGTCCTTGACAACTATCTCCTCCCTCACCTCAATTACCTGATGCCGACAAATCTCAAGGAGGGCGACGAGGGATACCGCGAGGCCGTTGCGGAGGTCCGACTGGCAAAGGCCCATTTCCTGGGGCGGATGGCAGAGGCCTGCTTTGACCTAGTTCTCTCGAAGAGGAGGATTGACGACAAGGACCACTACTCCAACAAGCGGCTGAAGCTTGCGGGGGACCTGATGGAGGATCTCTTCCGTATCTCCCTCAACAGGCTGACTAGGGACATCAAGTACCAGCTGGAGCGGGCCAGCATGCGCCATCGCGACCTCTCCATCGGGACAGCGGTGCGTGCGGACGTCCTGACCGAGCGCCTGCTTCACCCGCTCGCAACAGGGAACTGGGTGGGCGGCAGGACAGGAGTTTCCCAGCTGCTGGACAGAGTGGACCACATGAGCGTCCTCTCACACCTCCGCCGCGTCATCTCCCCCCTCTCCCGCTCGCAGCCTCATTTCGAGGCACGTGACCTTCACCCCACCCAGTGGGGGCGGATCTGCCCGAGCGAGACCCCCGAGGGTCCAAACTGCGGCCTGGTGAAGAACTTTGCCCAGATGGTGGAGATAAGCAAGGGAGTTCAGGACGAGGATGAGGTGATCCGGGTCCTCTATACCCTTGGAGTGGAGCACATCAAGGGGGATGTCAGATGAAGAAGGCACGGGTGTTTGTGGATGGTGCCCTGATAGGGCTCGTGGAGGACCCAAAGGCGCTGGTCTCCCAGGTGCGGGCAATGCGCCGCCAGGGGGTCATACCCACGGAAGTGAATATCTCCCACAAGGAATTCAACAACGATGTCATCATTCACACCGACAGAGGCAGGGCCCGGCGGCCATTGATCGTCCTCCAGCAGGGCAGACCACTCGTATCGGAAGAAGACGTTGAGAAACTGAAGAAAAAAGAGATCGAATTCGACGCGCTCATTAAAAAAGGCTTAATAGAGCTGATCGACGCAGAAGAGGAGGAGGACCTCCTGATTGCCATCAATCCTGGCGATATCACCCCTGCACACACACACCTTGAGATTGACTCCTCGCTGATCCTGGGAATCGGGGCGGCACATGTTCCGTTCCCGGAGCATAACGCAAGCCCCAGGGTCACCATGGGTGCAGGGATGGTCAAGCAGGCGCTGGGGTTCGGGGCAGCCAACATGAAGATCCGGCCCGATACCAGGGGGCACCTCCTCCACTACGTCCAGAAACCCCTGGTACATACCCAGACCTCGGACCTGATCGGCTCGGACGACAGGCCGGCCGGCCAGAACTTCGTCGTCGCAATCCTCTCGTTCGAGGGATACAACATCGAGGATGCCCTCATATTCAACAAGGCGTCCATCGACAGGGGGCTTGGCCGCTCCCACTTCTTCCGTACCTACGAGGGAGAGGAGCGGAGATACCCGGGTGGGCAGGTCGATCGGATCGAGATCCCAGACGAAGAGGTGACCGGTGCCCACGGTGCCGAGAGCTACAAGAACCTCGATGATGACGGGGTGATCAACCCCGAGACCGTCGTCAACGAGAAAGATGTCCTGATCGGAAAGACATCGCCGCCGCGTTTTCTCGAGGAGCCGACAAGCGACCTGATCACCGTCGAGAAGCGCCGCGACACGTCGGTGACGATGCGCAGCAACGAGCGCGGGATCGTGGACACGGTCATCATCACCGAAGGAGAAAACAGCTCCCGCCTGGTCAAAGTCCGGACCAGGGACCAGCGGATCCCCGAGGTGGGCGACAAGTTTGCATCCCGGCACGGGCAGAAAGGAGTCATCGGCCTGATCGCTCCCCAGGAGGACATGCCGTATACCGAGTCCGGGCTCACCCCAGACCTTGTCATCAACCCGCACGCCATCCCGAGCAGGATGACGATCGGGCACATGCTCGAGATGATCGGAGGCAAGGTAGGAGCTCTCGAGGGGCGGAGGATCAACGGGACCGCATTCTCGGGCGAACGCGAGGAAGATCTCCGTGCCTCTCTGAAACGTCAGGGATTTGCCCACACAGGGCGTGAAGTGATGTACGATGGCATCACCGGAAAGCGGTTCTCGGCAGATATCTATATGGGTGTCATCTACTACCAGAAGCTCTACCACATGGTCTCCTCGAAGATGCATGCGCGGTCAAGGGGGCCGGTTCAGGTGCTGACCCGCCAGCCCACGGAAGGGAGGGCCAGGGAAGGTGGCCTGCGGTTTGGAGAGATGGAGCGAGACGTGATGATAGGCCACGGCGCTGCAATGGCTCTCAAGGAGCGTCTCCTGGACGAGTCTGACAAGGTGCAGGAGTATGTCTGCGCCCGGTGCGGGATGGTGGCAATGCTTGACCGGAAGGCCAACACGACCAGGTGCCTTGCCTGCGGCGGTGAGACGGACATCTACCCCGTGGAGATGTCGTACGCATTCAAGCTGCTCCTTGACGAGATGAAGAGCATGGGAATTGCCCCGAGGTTAAAACTCGAGGACGTGGTGTAGGAGGGAGTGCCATGCCTAGCCCAAAGAGAATTGGAAAGATAGAATTCGGACTCCTCTCCCCAAAGGAGATCCGCACCATGAGCGTGCGCAAGATCATCTGGGCCGACACCTACGATGATGACGGGTTTCCCTATCCCCAGGGGTTGATGGACTTAAACCTCGGGGTTATCGACCCCGGGCTCAGGTGCAAGACGTGCGACCAGAAAGCGAGCGAGTGCCCCGGGCATTTCGGGCATATCGAGCTTGCAAAGCCGGTCATCCACGTCGGCTACACGAGGCTCATCCGGAAACTCCTCCGTGTGACCTGCAGGAGCTGCAGCAGGCTCCTCCTCTCTCCTGAGGAGATAGAGAAGGTCGTAGGGACCGAGGACGACCTGACAGGCGACTTCCTCTCTGAAAAGGATATCAAGAAGGAGAGGCTCTGCCCCCACTGCGGGGAGCAGCAGCTCAAGATCAACTTCGAGAAGCCGACGACATTCTCGGAGATCTTCATCGACGACGGGAAGAAGATCGAGCACAAGCTCACGCCCGCCGACATCCGTGCAAGGATGGAGAAGATACCAGACGAGGATCTCCGGCACCTGGGGATCAACCCCGAAGTCGCAAGGCCAGAGTGGACAATTCTCACGGTGCTCCCTGTCCCGCCGGTCACGATGCGCCCCTCCATTATCCTGGAGAACGGGCAGCGGTCCGAGGACGATCTCACGCACAAGCTCGTGGATATCATCAGGATCAACCAGCGTTTCAAGGAGAACCAGGACGCGGGCGCGCCGCAGCTTATCATCGAGGACCTCTGGGAACTCCTGCAGTACCACGTCACCACCTACCTTGACAACGAGGTGGCCGGCTGCCCACCGGCCAGGCACAGGAGCGGGCGCCCCCTCAAGACCCTCTCGCAGAGGCTGAAGGGAAAAGACGGGCGTTTCCGTGGATCACTCTCCGGAAAGAGGGTCAACTTTTCTGCCAGGACTGTCATCTCGCCCGATCCCAACCTGAGCGTGATCGAGGTGGGAATACCCCTGGCGGTCGCAAACGAGATGACCATTCCCGTCCAGGCAAACCCGTTCAACATCGAGGAGCTCCGGCAGATGGTAAGATACGGACCCTTCCGGGCCTCCCTCTCCGACCCGTGTGGTGCCAACTATGTCATCCGTCCCGACAAGCGGCGCATCCGACTGGCAGAGGGAAACCTTGAGACCGTCGCCGAGATGCTTGAGCCCGGGTGGACGGTAGAACGCCAGATCAGGGATGGCGACATCGTCCTCTTCAACCGGCAGCCCTCGCTGCACAGGATGAGCATCATGGCCCACAGGGTAAAGGTGATGGACGGCCGGACCTTCAGGTTGAATCCTGCGGTATGCCCGCCATACAACGCCGACTTCGACGGCGACGAGATGAACCTGCATATCCCCCAGACAGAGGAAGCAAGGGCCGAGGCAGCAATTCTCGTCGCAGTTGAGGAGAACATCCTCTCCCCGAGGTTCGGGGGACCCATCATCGGTGGCATCCACGACCACGTGTCAGGCATCTTCATGCTCACCAACCAGGTGAAGTGGCACACCAAGGAAGAGGCACTCTACCTCCTGAAGAATATCGGTGTGGAGCGCCTCCCCGCACCCGGCATGCAGGAGGGCGGGCGGCTGCTCTGGAGCAACAAGCAGATCTTCTCCACCGTCCTGCCAAAGGAACTGAACATGGTGTTTCGGGCGAGCAGCTGCCAGAATTGCGAGACCTGCAGGAGAGAGCTCTGTGAACGCGACGCATACGTCCGGATCATCGACGGGATACTCGAATCAGGGACAATCGACAAGAAGGCAATCGGCGCCTTTGACGGGCAGATAGTGAACCGCATCATCAGGCAGTACGGCATGAAGCGGGCAGCGGAGTTTATCGATGCCATCACCCACCTCTCGATCCGTGCCATCATGATGAACGGGTTCTCGTTCGGCATTGATGACGAGGATCTCTCGAAGACCGAGTACGGCCAGATCGATGAGGTGCTCTCGAATGCTATCAACGACGTGCAGCGGCGGATCAAGATCTATGAGGACGGCCAGCTCGAGGCAATGCCAGGGAGGACGCCCGAAGAGACACTCGAGATGCAGATTATGCAGGTGCTCGGAAAAGCCCGTGACCGGACAGGGGAGATCGCGGGCCGGCACCTGGGTCTCGGGAACAGCGCAGTGGTCATGGCGGTCTCTGGCGCGAGGGGCTCCATGCTGAACCTGACACAGATGGCAGGGTGCGTCGGGCAGCAGTCGGTGAGAGGGGAGCGGATCATGCGCGGCTATGACGACCGCACGCTTCCCCACTTCAGGAAGGGCGACCGGGGATCAGATGCCCACGGGTTTATCACCCACAGTTACAAGTCGGGGCTGAACCCCACGGAATTCTTCTTCCATGCCATCGGCGGCCGTGAGGGTCTCGTCGATACAGCGGTCAGGACATCCCAGAGCGGGTACCTGCAGCGGCGCATGATCAACGCCCTCCAGGACCTGAAAGTGGCATATGACGGGACTGTCAGGACAACCGGCGGTCGTATCATCCAGTTCTGCTACGGCGAGGACGGGACGGACCCCATGAAGAGCAGTTTCGGCGACCCGGTAGACGTAAAAGGGATTGTCGAGAGCATCCTGAAGGAGGAGGTATGAAATGAATTCCGCGTTTGATGAGGCAATCCAAAATGCCAGCCTCCCTGACAAGACCAAGCAGCAGCTGCGGACTTTCCTTGAAGGAAAGGAGATCACCAAGGAGCAGTTCTCTACCATCCTCGACCGCGTAATCAACGAGTACATGAACACCCGCATCGAAGCCTGCGAGGCGGTCGGTATCATCGCGGCGCAGTCGATTGGAGAACCCGGCACGCAGATGACGATGCGTACGTTCCACTATGCCGGGGTGGCAGAGATCAACGTGACCCTCGGCCTGCCGAGGCTGATCGAGATTATGGATGCCAGGAAGGAGCCGAGCACTCCCACCATGACCATCTACCTCCAGGAGGAGTTTTCAGGCGACCGGGACCTGGCGAGGGAAGTGAGCTGGCAGATCGAGGCTGCGCCCCTGCACGAGTTTGGGGACATCGTCATCGACATGGAGAACATGCAGATCGTGGTCCAGCTCAACGCTGCCGTGTGCGAGAAGAGAAAGATCTCAGTTGCTGAGATCGTCGAGATTGCCCCAAGGAAGATCAGGGACCGGCGGCATTACCGCGATTTCGACCACGAGGTGGACGACAAAGGCGCGGTCATGTACTTCATGCCAAAAGACAGGGAGAGCTACCAGAACCTTTTCCAGCTGGCCGAGCACGTCCGTAACGTCATCGTCCAGGGCATCGATGACATCGAGCGGGTGGTGGTCAGGAAGGAGAGCGGAGAGTATATCCTATATACTGAAGGATCCAACCTTAAAGACGTGTTTGAGGTTGTCGGTGTGGATACCACGAGGACCCGCACCAACAACATCAGCGAGATCTCCCAGGTGCTCGGCATCGAAGCAGCCAGGAATGCCATCATCCACGAAGCCCTCTCCACGCTGAACGAGCAGGGAATTATGGTGGATGTGCGGCATATCATGCTGGTTGCCGACATGATGTGCATGGACGGGGAAGTAAAGCAGATCGGCCGGCATGGGATTGCCGGTGAGAAGGAGAGTGTCCTCTCCCGTGCTGCATTCGAGGTGACGGTCAATCACCTGCTCGATGCGGCAGTAGCCAATGAGGTGGACGAACTATCAGGAGTAACAGAGAACGTGATCGTGGGCCAGCCCATTCAGCTCGGTACCGGTGACGTGAAACTTATTGCAAAACCATTGAACTAGGAGAATTGTAATGGATTTTAATGCTTCTTTACGAAGAGCCATGAAGACAGGAGAAGTCCTGCTCGGCCAGAACATGACCGCGCAGTCAATCGACAACGGCAGTGCCCAGATGGTGGTAGTGGCTGGCAACTGCCCGGAAAATTTCAGGGAAATGCTCAAATCAAAGGATAACCTCTTTGTCTACACCTACGAGGGATCCAGCGTGCAACTGGGGAAGGCATGTGGAAAACCCTTCATGGTCAGCGCCCTTGCTGTCATCAACCCTGGCGAATCCGATATCCTCAGTCTGAAGAGGGCCTGAAACCATGGCGGAAGTACTCCTCAACGAGGACTGCATGCGGCTGATATCCCAGTTCGAGAAGCTGACAGGGGCAGGAAGCAGGGACTGTGTGATTGACGACCGGAATAATCGCATCATCTTTGTGATCAACCCAGGCGAGATGGGGCTTGCGATCGGGAAGAGCGGGGCCAGCATCAAGAAGGCAATGGACACCATGGGTAAGAAGATCGAGGTGGTGGAGTATGCAAACACCCCTGAGCAGTTCATCAGGAACTGTTTCCTGCCTGCGAAGGTGACCGCAATCGAGTTCGAGGGGGAAGGGGACTCTCAGGTCGCGCACGTCGAGGTCAGGGAGGAGGACCGGGGACTCGCCATCGGAAAGGAAGGCAAGAACATCTTCAAAGCCAAGAAGCTTGCCCAGCGCCAGCACAATATCAACGATGTGCTCCTGGTGAATAACCAGGCTGAATAACCTCTTATTTTAACTGTCGCCTGAATATGGAAAGGCGACCTGCCTCTTGATGTTCCTGCCGGGGGATGGACAGTTCCACGAAACCAGCGGGGTGCAGCCCGAACCCCTCTGATTCCACAAACCAGGCCGGTCAGAGCGGCACAGACTTGTGCGGGTCCTCGTGGGGGGGTGAAGAACCAGGGAGCGGGCATATCTGCCCAAGTGCATCCTGGATCTCTCTCAGACGCCCTGTGATCCCGTGAAGTTTCTCATCAAGGCTGGTGAGTTCATACTGGATCCCCCTGATGTCGTTCTTGATACTCTCGATGTCATAGAACGCACTCTCTATCTCGGCCATGGTGTTTGCGATCACCATATTAGTATAGCTACACTTGTCGGGCATGCATTGCACCCATGAGCTATGTGGTATTTCATCCTGATGAAAGGTACCGGTGAATCAGCATGGGAACTGTCCGAAAAATTTTCCCGTCCCGGGGAGAGACGATGAGAAGGATGTGAGGCTACGGGCCTGGAGGGATTCGAACCCTCGACATCCGGGTTAGAAGCCCGGCGCTCTATCCTGGCTAAGCCACAAGCCCCCTGAAGCGTATAAATATGTGGGCGGGAGGTAATTAATCGTTCTTCACGCGGAAGCAACCGCGGGGCAGGGAGAGTTCCCGGTCTCCTCTCCCGGGCGGAATTCAGAAGCAGTTGCGGCGTGATAAGAGAAAAAAAGGAAAATTATTTCCATTGCGCGTCTTGCAACCGGATTTCCGTCACCCTGCATGGTAGCAGGCAGATTTCAGCACTTCCACGGTGATGGGCTGGAGGATCCCCTCTGTCGTCACGCTCCGGACCGTAGAGGTTCCCACGCATTTGACCTTGATTCGGGCAGACATGCGTTCCCGTTCCTCGTAATGCAGGCCATGGGAATATTCCATGATCCGTTTCATCGTGATGCTCACCGCGAGGATCTCGACAATGATCCCTGAGTCTCCGGGAGATACATCCTCCATGTCCACGGATGTCATAAAGACGAGTGAGCCGGCAGGGATCCCGGCAAGGGTCACCACGTTGTGCGTACTCTGTAGTTCCAGGGTCCTGGCCCTGCCCTCCTGGAGCTCTCTGATCACCTGGGGGGAAATTCCGGTTAATGCGAAGCACTTCATGAGGATCACCCGTACATGGGAAGCTGTTCTTTCTTTGGCATCGTCTCTGCAGTCTTTACCTGCTCGGCGAGCTTCTGCATTGTAGACTCTATCTCTTCAGCCTGCTCGATCAGCGGCTGGACATCGAGTTGTATCTCGTACATCCTGTTCAGGACTTCTATTGCAGCAGCTGACGCCCGTGGGTCCGGTGCATTGATGGTCTCCCCGAGAAGCCCGTATGCGGGGATGTTCCGGATCTTGCACTCGGTGAGGATGCTGCTTGCAATCCCCGAGATGCTTCCTACAGGGAGGATGATGGTGGAGTCCTGGATCCTGGAGAGGGCTTGCTCGTTGCTTGCCACTCCAAAGACCCTCTTTTCAGGCTCGTTGGTGATGATGCCCGCGATCGTGACGACCTCTTTTACGGAGAATGGCTCGAGCCAGTCCATGATCCCGTTTGCCACCTCGTAGCAGATCATGGGGTGGATAGGGATATCTGCGACAATTGCTGAGAGATCTCCCTTCTCGTAGATGCGCACCGGGACATTGATGACTCCCTTGTTCATCATGGCCAGGGGAGGGAAGTATTTACTGTTGATGCTCCCGATCTGCTCGAACTCCAACTGGTCGACCATGTACTGGAGCGCGATGCTCCCCACAAGGCCGCTCCCTGGAAATCCCATCAGGACAGAGGATCCGGGCCTGGAGATGGGGCGGGAGAAAATCTTGATATCGGTGTTTGGTTCAGGCGACATTAGTTTAACATATTCCATCCACCTAAAAAAGTATTATGCAAGAATATCCTGTGAAAAGAGGGTATACGAAGGATCTCAGGGTCACAATGGAATCAAAGCTCGTGGAATGCTTTGGAGTTGAGCCAAAAAAGGTTGGTGAGCACCTCCAGATCACGTACGGCGCCTTGAAAGTGCTCGACGTCTCGACTGGGAAGGATCAAAAGACACTGGTAGTGGATACCAGGTCTGACAGCAGTGTATCCGATGAGGTCATCTTGGACACCAACAGGCGTTTTCGGAGATACCTGGACGAGGTGACAGGGTATTCCACAAAGGATCGTGTGAAAAAGGCAAAGAGCGTGGAGCCAGAGTAGGCTTCACTCAATTATGATAGCGGGTTTGAGGGGAAGCGCGGTCGCGGCTCTTGGATGTCTGCTCTCCAGGGCATCCACCACGCGTACCGGGATCGCGCATTCCCTCTCGAGGAAATCCCTGGCATTCCGGAATATTTCCATCTCTTTGACCCTGCCATTGAGGTACTGCTCGACGAATGCCGGCGGCAGGCGGTGCACGAGCGTGATGCACTGCTTCGTCGTCTCCATCGCCTCTTTGCCCCTCTTTCTCATCTGATCGTCCTTCATGATCTCGCGTAGTACCGTGTTCCTGTCCTTCGCGGTTGCAACGGCCGAGAAGATCGCCATCTTCCATGAAGGGGCTACGCAGAGGGTGAGAGAGGAAGGAGTGATTTGGAGGACGCGTCTGATCGAATCGATGTCCTCGAGCGTGCGGAGAAGGAGCTCCTCGGCCATTTCAAGGTCGGGGTCTACCTTGCCCGGATCGGCGACGGGCCAGGGAGCAAAAGAGACAAGCCCCTCCCCCCCGGAATCGGTCCACAGCCTCTCGCACGTGAAGGGTATGACCGGTGCCATGAGCCTTGCCCATATCTGGCCGAGCGCCCGGTATGCGCTGCCCCCCTGCATCCCTGCCGGCAGGCGCCTCCTGTACCATTTCAGGTCGGAATCGATGGCATAGAAAGCCTCCTGGAGTGCCTGGCGGGTCTGGAATCGTTCCAGCGCCTCCGTGGTCTTCTCGATATGCTGCTGGAGGCGGGAGAGGAGCCAGCGGTCTGCATCGGTGGTATCCTCTCCCGCAGAAAAGCTCTCCTGCACCATGTTCCAGAACCGCTCGATCTGCTTTCTCGTGGAATGAACAAGCTCGTTTCGCCAGTCAAAGTCCTGCCAGGGCTCGGCACTCCCGACAAGGAACATGCGAACGGTATCCGCACCGAACTCGCTGATCGCATCCTCGAGGAGGAAGACGTTCCCCTTGGAGGACGACATCTTGGCCCCGTTCAGGAGACCCATCCCAAAGACCACCATCCCGCGTGGCATATTCCGGGCCGAAAAGATTGCTGCGTGGTGGAAGAGCTGGAATGTCAGGTGGTTGGAGATCAGGTCTTTTGCGGAGAAGCGGTAGTCATACGGATACCAGTATTCGAACTCCCGGCGCATTTCATCCAGCCTCTCCTTTCCAGGGTGCGCAGGAGAGCCTTTTTTGAGGAACAGGTAATCAAAGACTTCGGGCGTGAGTTCTTCGGGACTGTACTGCTTCAGGTGATGGGCGATAGTATAGTATGCCATGTAGATAGTGGAGTCACTGAGCGGCTCGATGAGCCAGTCGGGGTCCCAGGGCAACCGGGTGCCAAGGCCCACCCTGCGGGTGCAGGCCCAGTCCTTCAGCCAGCCCACTGTCCGCTCGAACTCTGTGCGGACCTCGGGAGGGACGAGTGACATTTGTGCCAGGTGATCGGAAACCTGTGATTTCCATGCAGGGTCGCTGTACTGGAGGAACCACTGGTCATGGAGAATCCGGACGAAGACCTGGCCGCCGCAACGGCACACGACTGGCCTCGTATCGAACTCGTACATCACCGTGGAGTGGAATTTCTCGGTCATCAGAGCGGCAACGCTCTCCCTTGCCTGCCTGACGGGCTCCCCGCCGTACCGCTCGAAGAGTATTCCAGAGGAGAACTCGGCGCTGTAGACCTCCTGGGTGAGGGCTTCCATGGCAGGGTCAGTCTGATCACGGATCCCTGCACGCTCAACTGCGTCCTTTGCCGGGAACTCCCCGTATCCCGGGACCCTGATAAGGGCGACAGGCGAGATCGCCAAATATCGCCCCTCTGCCTGCAGGTCCCTGAGCGCGATGTAATCGAACGGTGCATGTGCGGGGACGCTCATCACCACTCCGCTTGCCATGGCAGGATCCACGAACGTTGCGGGGAGTATTGGCACAGTGCCGCACAGCGGATGGCTCACCACCTGGTCAATGAGAGAGGTGCCGGGGATCTCGGCAATGACGGTCACTTCGTGATCCTGGAGTGCAAGTTTCTCCGCAGCCTCCCTGCTGACGACCCAGGGAACCCCGTCCACACGGGCCTTCACGTAGGTGACATTCGGGTTCACCCACAGGTTCGTCACACCGTATATGGTCTCGGGCCGGAGTGTGGCAGTCGGAATGAGTGCGTCGTCCCATTCAAACATGACCAGTGTGAACTTCAGGATCTCGGCCTTGTCCCCTTCGAGAAGGTCATGATCACCCACGGGATTGTCGCATTGGGGACAGAACCGCACCGGGTGCGCTCCCTTGTTCACGTGCCCTCCCGCCTGCAAGTGCAGCCACTGCCACTCGATGAACTTGCTGTACTGCGGGTCGACAGTCGTGAAGCGCCGTCTCCAGTCGATCGAGAGGCCGCATGCGGTCATTACCCTCCGGTACTCCTCGGAGAAGTGACGTACGATCTCCAATGGGTCGGTGAATCTCTCCAGCGTCTCCTGCGGGACCCGGTAGAGATCGCGGTACAGGTGGATAGCCTTCTCGTCGCCCCTCGCAATTCTCCGGGATATCCCGATAACCGGGGCACCGGTAACATGGAATGCCATCGGGTAGAGGACCTGCCTCCCCCGCATCCTCCAGAACCGTGCGATCACATCCGGGACGATATAGGTCCTCCCGTGCCCCACGTGCATGGCACCGCTGGGGTAGGGATACGCAACCGTCAGGTAGAACTTCTCTCTCGACGCAGGGTCCGGTTCAAATGCATGCTCCCATGCACGCAGGGCAGCATCCTCCAGCTGCCGCATATCAGGTAGGCTCACGTCCTCTCACCTTTCTCCCGTGCAAAATAAAGAAAAATGTCTATACTGGCCTTAATTTAATGCTGTCGCCCTCGTTGTACCGCTTGATCAGCTCCTGGGCGATGGTAGAGTTCTTGGCAAGGTGTATCTCGCCGGAGTCGTTCACCGTTGCAGTGAAGAGGTACTCCTTTCCTGAGAATACATCGACGATCTTTCCGCTCTGTTCAGGGCAGATGATTGCCAGCTGCTTCTTGTCCATCCGTATCTTCACCCCTCCTCCCAGCTGGAGTTCCTCCTCCTGGGTGGGTGCGGCCGGGACCTTCTCAAGCTCGGTCCTGGGCCTTATGTCGATCCCGATACCCACCTTGTTGACGATGGCAGCGATGTTCTTTCCGCCCTTTCCGATGGCAGCAGGGACATCCTTGTCCTCGATGTAGACCACGGCTTTTGAGTCAGAGAGCATGTGCACGTCCACGTACCCATCCGTGTAACGCCCGATCTCTCTCTGGATCTCCTTCTCGAGGATCTTCCACTGGGTGTTCTCCTCCTCCTTTGGGACAGAGGGAGCCTTCAGCGGTGCAGGAGCCGCCCCCATGCTCATCACCGGCATGACAATCGTCTCCCCGTCATACTTGAAGATCTCAAACACCAGGTCCCCAGTCTCGTAGTCGGAAACGGTGGTCACAGGCCGGAGGTTGATATCCGAAGACATCCCCTCGGGCACCTTGATCGTGAACCCGACATCGTAGATATTGGTGATCTCACCCTTATCAACGAAGATGATCGTGTTGATGATCTGGGGAAGCACGCCGAAATCGACACGGTCAGAGAAGCGCTGGAGGGCATCATGGGCCCCGATTGCATGGATCACCCCGATCATCCCAATCCCGGCAAGGCGCATGTCGGCGAAGACCCGGAAGTCCTCGTTCTTCCGCAACTCGTCAAATATTACAAAGTCCGGGCGCACCAGCAGGAGTACATCTGCGGTGTTCTCCATGCTCCCGTCGAGGGAAGTATACTGGGTAATGTGGTCTGGGACCTGCAGCTCGCGCGGGGCTTCCATCGTCTTGACGACGTACCCGTGCTCTGCGAGGTAGGTGGCAATGCTCTGGGCAAGTGTCGTTTTGCCCCCACCCGGCGAACCTGCAATCAGGAGGCCACGCTTGTCGCCGACGATCCGGTTCTTGATGATGCTGGCCTTGTTGAACTGCTCAAGGCTGACGTCTGCGATTGGACGGACCGCAGTGATCTCCATGCCGTCGGAAAACGGCCTCCTGGTGATTGCAATCCGCATGGAGCCGATCTGTACCACGGTCACACCACGCTTCTCAAGCTCGATGAACCCATCCGGGTCACGCTTCGCCCTCTCCAGTATCTCCTGTGCGAGGCCCCGCAGTTCGTAGTCCGTGCAGAACTGGTCCCTGATCTTCATCAGCCGCATCTCTTTTACAGTGCCCTTCTTGGCCATTGGCGAGACCCTCTCCTTGAGATAGACTGCGATGGTGTGCTCGTCAAAGAACTGGTCAATGCCAAGGGGGGTGAAACCCTCGACCTGGGGACGAAGGTAAATCACGTCCAGTCCCTTGGCCTTGGCCACCTCTGCCTGCACGACATCGCTCGTGATGAATTTGGCGCTGTTCTCGATCGCGGCGTGACGGATGAGGGCGTCTATCTCCCCTCCGCTCGCCAGTTTCACCTGCTCAAGACTGGGACGAACCCCCACAAACCTGAGTTCGATGGTGCCTTCTTCCGCAAGCCTGCACAATGCCTGGAGTTCGGTAAGCCCGGAAAACCCGATTTCCCGTCCCTGGTTTGCCTGGGCTTCGAGCTCGGCGACGACAGCTTCTGGTATGATTATTGATGCACCCTTATATTCTCCGGTTTGTATCATGGAGGTGATTCGACCGTCTATGACTACGCTGGTATCCGGTACTAATTTCAAAATTTTCACCCTTTTTTGTTTTATATTGTGGATTCAGGCACGCCTTGGGCGTATTTTGGTCACTGGAGGTATCTTTGATCAGCAGTGTATCGTGCCCCCGGGCCTTCATTATAAGGTCCACAATCATCATTGCTCCCGGAAATACATGAAAGTTCTGTCACGCGGAAGGGCATGCGTTCCAGGAGAATTGGAACCGTGCAGCCTCTCATCCCACTCCCCCTGCCCCGGGGGCTGGACCTCCGACTGGCCAATGTCAAGAGGAGAAATCCATGACCTCCTCTGGCCCCCCCCTCGTGCCAGCCAACATTGCGTGCCTCCGCTCGCATCCCCCTTATAAAATCCGTGCAGGAATATCTTTTTAAAATGGGGGTATCAGGCCTTCATTCGCTTTTTTTCGCATACACGGTTTCCGGGTCGATG
>MVQD01000044.1 GCA_002067095.1 Methanoregulaceae archaeon PtaB.Bin056 | reverse complement strand
TGGGTGAGGCGGCTCCTCTCCTTTGCATACTCTTCGGGGGCCTCCCTCACGCCCGGGGTGAGCTCGGAGATCAGGTCCTCGAGGTACCCGCTGCTGCCGGCGATGGCCTCCAGGAGCTGCGCCTGGTCCTTCTTCGGGAACAGCACCGGGATGGGGGGAAGCTCGATGATCTCCTCCGCCCCCACCTCGAGGTCATCGTCATCGTAGCGGGGGATCGCCGTGATCATCGGGGACTGCGTCAGGCAGCCGGCGATATATGCCGCGATGGCAAAGGTCCGGAGCGACCCGCTGATGTTCAGGATGCACTCGTAGCCTTTCTCACGTTCCTTCTGGATGAGATCCACGATCTGGGATGCAGCGTTCATGATGTCCCGCTTGTCCACCCGGATAATGGAGACCTCGAAAAGAGCGGAGAGTTCGTGCTTCACCTTGTCCGCGACCCTGCGGGAGATGCGTTCACCAGAGGAGTCATCGTTCCCGAGGACGAGGGTGACGCGGTGGATGGGATATTTCCGGTAGCGGCTGATCGAGTCCATCAGCCGGTCCTTGTGGTGGCCGACGAACACGACATGCGTATATGTCATTAGGTGATACTTTTTTCTTTATGTAATAAATTTTTTTATGTATGAACAATATTTTGTGCTGTTTTTTGTATTTGAATGCACAAGAATCAGGCATTTTTCAAAATTTTATAGGTAAAATTTCGGGTGAGCGCACACGTATAAAATAAATTAATTTTAACACATAAAAAAATATTTTAACTATGAACACCAACAGATATGTGAGGCAGAGCGGAAAAGTTGCCCGCCCGCCCCGAGGTAATGGATGAAAAGGCGACAATGGAGAACGATGAAGTATTGCCGGCGGCAGCGGCAGTACCAGGAAATGAGTGCCCGCTTCACGCACATCACCGGCTCAGTGGGGTTCGCGGGCCTCCACCTCTATATCAGGAACCTGGAGGATTCGGTCGGGGCCATTGAGCAGGCCGCGGACGACCCGCGCGCTGACCTGGATGCCCTGTCCGGGCACCTGGAACGGGTGGCAGGCGGCACAGAGCTCCTCGAGGGACACCTCGCGTTCATCAGGAACTCGATCGTCCGGTACGTCAATGCCTTCGAAGAGATTTCCACGGTCATCGCGCCCCCGAGGCCAAGGGTGCGGCTCGAGCCCGGATCGCCGGCAAGGTGGAGGAGAAAGAACTTTGAGCTCCCTCCCGGGACGCTGGACTACCTGCCCGGGAACGACCCGGCGGCGGAGGGCCACTCATGACCCTCCTTGACCAGTACCAGGAGATCGCGACCGACCAGACCCGCCGCGAAGCGGTCTGGCTCGTCTCCCGGATGATGCGGTACCGGCTGGACATGATCGCGGGCCTCGAAGAGGAAGTCCACGATGCCATGGTTGAACTGCGGGGACGGGGGAACAGGAGGAAGTTCCGTCGCGGCGCAAAGACAGTCGCCCTCCTCGCAACCCGCATCGAGCGGCTGGCCCAGGACAACCAGTATGATGCGGTGCACCTTGCTGCGATCCTCCGGTTCCGGCACGTCGATACACAGGATCTTCCTGACCAGGTGCAGGACGACCCGGTGCGATACATCACCTGAGTGGACTGGAGGGGCGGGGGCCCTCCCGAAGTCCCGGTTCCGGGACGACAACTCCCCGGCAGTGGAACATACATGGCGGCCGGCCCTCCGCCTGCCGCCCGGAAATAGGTGGTAGAACTATGGACACATGCATAGAATCCTGTCTCAACGCGATACAATTTCAGAACAGCTTCATCCACGCCCGGCTGGAGGTGATCCCGCTCTTCTCGTCCCAGGACCACAGCCCCGAGTACCTGACGCTCGGCCAGGCCATGCTGCACAACCGCCTCCTGGTTACGGAGGTCAGCAAGACCGGGGCGGTCCCGGAGCTGAAGGTGGTGAACAAGGGCAAGATCCCCATCCTGCTCCTTGACGGCGAAGAGCTCGCCGGGGCAAAGCAGAACCGGGTGCTGAACACCTCCATCCTCGTCCCCGGCGAATCGGAGCTCGTGATCCCGGTCAGCTGCACCGAGCACGGGCGGTGGACCTACTCGAGCCCGGTCTTCCACGACTCCCGGGTCATGATGGACTACAAGATCCGGGCCAGGAAGATGGCCTCGGTCAGCATGTCCAGGAAGCACAGGGCATGTCACGCGTCAGACCAGATGGGGATCTGGGAGGATATCGAAGAGATGGCGAAGAAGGCGAAGGTCTCCTCGCCTACGGGGGCCATGAAGGACGTCTTCGAGTCCAGCAACCACGCGATGGACGAGTACCTGGCGGCCTTCCCGCTCCAGCCGGGTCAGCAGGGAGTGCTCGTCTACATGGACGGCCGTCCGGCGGGGATGGAGTTCCTCTCCCGCCCGGAGGCCTACGCCCGCACCCACGACAAGCTGATGCGGAGCTACGTCATGGAGGCGCTCATCGATGACGAAATCCAGCAGTTCTCGAAGGACAAGGTCCAGCAGCCGAAAGAGTTCCTGCAGCGGGTCGCATCCTGCACACGGGATGCCTATCCCGCAGTGGGGCTTGGGACAGAGCACCGGTTCGGGGGCACGGATCTCGTAGGGTCCGCGCTGCTCCATGAAGGGGTCGTCGTGCACCTGGCGTGCTTCACCGTCGAATTCGGGGCGGATCCGGACATGGTCGGGCGGATGGCCAGCTTCCGGGCCCGGCGTTCCTCCCACAAGGCAGGGAGAGAGAGGAATCCCAACAAGGAGTATTCGGATGTATGGTGAAGCGAGTACCAGGGAAAGCCGTGCGGGGATGGACAGTGCATGACCCCCCGCGAGCCTTTTTCGGCGCGGGAGCGCTGCATCATTGTCGAAGAGATCGGGAAGATGAATGACATCCCGTTCGGGGCTGCCGTAGAACTGCTCGACCAGCTCTTTGCCGGCGTCATCTTCTCTCCCGGCAGCGACGGGCACGGAAACCCTCCGCAAAGGGAGCCTCCTTACCCGGAATACCTGGGGAGGCTGATCTACCAGGTCGCTGCCAGGCAGGAGCTTTCGCAGGAGGAGCGCCGGCTGCTCATCTACAAGATCGCGCTCGTGGCTTCGGAAACCGACAGGGCACGGGACGCGGGGAAGCCGGGATTTCTCACAAGGCTTCTCACCCCGGCCCGGGGGAGGAATATCGTCACCGGTGAAGAAGTCGAGCTGCCGCTCCCGCTCGAAGACCTCCTTCTCACCTTCCGCACCGGGAGCCTCGAACCATTCCGGGCCCTGCTCGGCGACAACATGTACGAGAACCTGCGCGATGACGACCCTCCCGCCGGTCCAACGGGTCTTCGCACGGACGCAATGAAAAGCGATATCGATGAGAGGGATGAGTATGATGCAGGTGAACGGATGCGCGAGGAGATCACGTTCGAGCAGTGGGAGTGGGACGGGACCGAAGTGAAGATCACGCCACTCACTCAC
>MVQD01000043.1 GCA_002067095.1 Methanoregulaceae archaeon PtaB.Bin056 | reverse complement strand
AACTTTCCAAGATCAAGAAGATTCGATTGGTGACGGGTGAGACGATCACGACTGAAATTTCAAAAAAACAGAGAATGATCTTGGATGCGCTCGGACTATGTGCTTAAATCACCCGGAAGTCAGGGAGGAAACCCGGAGTGCAGCCGAAGGGCGGTTAGCGACTGCCGAGTTCGATCCCCTTGTTGTCGCAGGGGATGCACCGGGCCAACTTCTCGTCAAAAATACGGTAGGCATTTGCCAGCACCGAAGAGTTCGAGATCATTCCTGCCAGGAGGATCACTTCCAGGATCTCCTCCCTGCTCGCGCCCTTCTTTACTGCCGCCTGCATGTGATAACTTGTGCAGTGCGGGCAGCGGAGAGCCGCACCGACAGCCATACTGATCAGTTCGATATATTTGGGGTCGATGGCACTGGTCCTTGTCACCGCGGTCTTATAGAGGAGATGGGAGATGAGCACTTCCGGCCGTTCGGCCATTCGCTTGAAGATGAGCGGTGCACGGCCATACTCTGCCTCAATGTCGTTCATCCAGGCCTCTGCGGTCTCTTCCCCACCCCGCGATACGATCCCCTGCAGGGTGTGTTCAAATTCCTCCAGGTCGTTCATGAGCAACCTCTCTCTCTAGATATCCTCCGGGAAGCAACATTATACTGCTGCCAGGCCCTGGTAGGTGCGAAAAAATTCGCAGTGAAAGTCACGTATTTATAAGAATCACGCCATAGATCAGGATGGTTCCCCAGACAAATTTGAGGACCAGGAGAGATATATATGGCAAATAGGAGTCCTTTTCTACGCTCCACATGCCTGGTGCTTCTCATCGCGCTTTGTTTTGGAGCGATTGGAGCGGTCCAGGCCGCACCGATGAGATATGATCTCAGCGAGAAACTGTCATCCCACCGGATACAGGAGCAATCTTCTTTCCAGGTGCCTGCCAGGAACGCGAGTGCCCCGGTATCGTACTCCCGCGCTGATATGGCCGGCGCGGCCACTACCTGGAAGAGAGCCGGTCCCATCCCGGGCAGCATCGTTCGCGAGAACGTCCCGGTCATTGCGCCATCAATAGTGCAGGGCCCAGAGAGATTCAACTTCACCATCCCTGACCGTTCGAACCGGATCACTCCCGTCAGGGAGAGGGCACTCAACCAGTCGGTGATGAGATCGCCCCTTGTATCAAGCACGGGGACTGTGGTCTACATGGACCTCGAGGGCGGGTTCTATGGCATTGTCGCCGATGATGGTACCCGTTACCTCCCCGACACTCTGCCGGCCTCCTGCAGGGTGGATGGGATCAGGGTAAAATTCACCGGCATGGAGAAGACCGGAGTTGCCAGCATCTACATGTGGGGGAAATCCCTGCGGATCCTGTCGGCTGTTCCACTCGGCGAAGAGGTGAAGGCAGAGGGGAGAATCGAGTATATCGACCTTGCCGGCGGATTTTACGGCATCGTTGCCGCCGATGGAAGGTCTTACCTCCCCCAAAACCTGAACAAAGAGTTCCAGGTTGACGGGATGGAGGTCTCTTTTACTGCGAGAACGGTCCCTGACACCCTGGGCATCTACATGTGGGGGATCCCGGTCACCGTCATCTCCATCTCTGCAAGACAGGGAGAGGAAAAGTCGGCTGACCCGTCCCTCATCGGGCAATGGACCCTTTCCGGCATGGACCGTGGCGGATTCATTGCCCCCGTGATCGAGGGAAGCGTGATCACGGCGGAATTTTCGGGAGATGGCAGGGTCAGCGGGACTGCAGGCTGCAACCTCTATTTTGCACCATACGAGCAGAGTGGCACCACCCTTCGGATCGGGCCTGCAGGTTCGACTGAGATGTACTGTTTCGATACCTCCAGGGCGATCATGAAGCAGGAGAGCACCTACCTGCAGCTCCTCGGAACCGCGGCGTCCTGGAAGATCAGAAATGGAGAACTCGTCATCTCGGACTCATCGGGCAGCGAGATCCTGGTCTTCTCGCCAGGCATCGCGGATATATCCGATCAACAGGAGCCCATGGTCGAGTTCTGGAGGACCGGCGGCTTTGCAGGGAACAACGACCACCTGGAAATCTACCCTGACGGGAGCGTCTCGCTCACCAGGAAGGAGTATTCCGTCAGCTTCGCGCTGTCGGAAGGGGACCTCGGAGAGATCAGCGCCCTCCTTGAGAGTTCCGGGTTCATGGTACTTTCGCCCGAATACCGGGCACCCCCGGGGAGTGCAGACCTGTTCCTGTATCAGATACGCGCACATGGAAAGACCGTGCTCGTGGAGGATACGGCGATCCCTGAATCACTCCAGCCACTCGTTGACGCGCTATCCCGCCTCGTGGTGGAGAACGCTCCCGATGACATCGCGCCGCCGCGGGCTCACTAATCAACACCCCCACCCTTTTTTTCCTATCCTGGTGCAAGACATCCATGCCCTGAACTTGCGTGACCTCCCCGTTTCCACCGCCATTTCATGGAAGACAAGAGAAACAGGACCAATTGGTTTTATAGGACGCGGTGAAGAGTCTTCTGTATGAATGGGGTGGGAATGAAGACTGGGGGAGGCATATCCTGGATGATGGTATTGGCAGTTTTTGCATGTCTGATCGCACTTTCAGGCTGCATCTCACCGCAGGAGTTCATGGCGGAACCTGGTCCCAGCCCTGAGGGGACTGTCAGCCCTGTGGTGACCACAACTCCGGGCACTCCCACTGAAGGCGGGGGTATCGATCTCCTCCCTGATGCCGGCAGGGGTGTCCCCCAGTACATTATCAAGACACCGTACGGGTACCTCATCACCACCCCGACGTCAGGTGTCCGTGTATCTGTTATCGAGATCAGGGATGACCTGGACGCCACCGGCCAGCGGATCATATCAGGCAGAATAAAGAACGATGAAAATTACCGGATCGACCATATTACCGTGAATTTCAACCTCTACAACTCGAACGGACATCTCATCGGGAACACGTTTGCGAGCGTGAACTCGCTTGGCCCAGGAAAGGTGTGGAAGTTCTCGACACAGCCGTTTTCGTACCGGGATTACCAGTATTACGAGATGTCAGGCATATTTACCGCATGAAGGGGGAAGGGGGCTGGTAACCAGGGCTCCCTTCATATCATCAGGTTTGTCTCCGAGAATGGCTTTATCCTGATGAGTATGTAGTCCCTCATGCGGGAGGGGAGGACGTCTGCGAGATCGCCGATGGTCACCCCTTCGTCGATCACTGTCTTTCGCAACACCGTTCCGAAGGTATCGTAGGGAAGCTTGACCCGGAGACCCCCCATCTGCACGGTGATGGGAGTCGGCGAGAGCACCTCGTGGATCTCGTCGACCTTCTCAGAGATGATATCCATCAGGCGTGCGGGAGAGATGGAGAGGGGATCCTTTGCCATCTCTTCCCTTCTTTTGTCGAGCACCCGCGTGACCTCCTCCACGACATCGTCGAGCCTCGAGATCTCGTCTGCCTCCTTGGTCCTGTGCATGAAACGGCCGATATTCCCGACGTATCCCTCGACCGGCGGGTCGATGATCGCCTTCAGGGCCTCAGTCGGGGGACCGCCACAGAGGACGATTGGGACCATGATCCCCCTGCGGAGGACCGGGAACTTCTGCTCGATGCAGGTCTCGAAGTCCCCGAGCAGGTACACTGCCAGGTCGTGCTCGTTGATAACGTCCCGCTCCTCGTCGTTCAACTGGGCGATGCGTTTCCCAAAGCCCCTGGCAAGGCCCACCATATTGGTCTTCGCTCCATAGCGGCGGATATACTCGGCGACATCGCAGGATGCATGGGGAAGGTGATGGATCTCGAGGGAGGGCGTTACCACCGCGATCTCGGTCCCCACCAGGGGAGAGGGGGTGATGTCCCCGGTGAGCGGTTTTCCGACCTTGCGTATCAGTTCAATATCGTCTTTTGGAACGAGGGCCTGGAGCACCACTTCCTGTGCGATGATGTGCTTCTGAATGATGTAGCCGCCAAGGTCCTCGATGAGGTCTATGATCTCGTCGTGGCGGTAGATGCCACCCTTGTAGGTGACCGGGACCAGGATCACAGGGACTCCCCCATCAGCGAGAATTTCTTTCTGACGATATCTTCGATATCCTCGGGCAGGGTGTCCTCGCTTGCCACGAGGTAAAACCTGCCGTTCCCGTAGTATTGCCTCCTGACCTTGAACCCCTCTGGCTGGATAACCTGGAGGGCATAGATCAGGTCCTTGTAGATAGCCTCGCGTGGGTCGAACACAGGGATATCTTCGAGATTTTCAGACTCGCCCTCGTCGATATCGAGCATGATCGTGAAGCGATCGGGCTGTTCGACCCGCTCCTTGCCAAACCTCTCCCAGAGTATCTGCAGCAGCGGTGCGAGGTAGGCCTCATCGCCAATGGAGATCGTGACTTTCCGCTCTTTTCTGTTCACGTCGGCGAAATCCCTGACTTTCACGGTCCCCGGGAGTTTTCTTGTTATCCCGGTCGCAACAAAGAGCGGGACCTTTGGGTCTATGAAGATGTGCAGTTTCAGGACTACGCGGATGAGGTTATGGTCAAGGAGCACTACGTCGGCGATCCGGCGGTAGTAGTCCCCGCCCGCCTTTTCGGGGCATTCCACCTCGAAATATTCCACTGCCTCCATCTACTCTCCCTTGATGAACCCTGATGCCAAAAGCGCAGAGCCCACCGCGCCGATGTACTGGGAGTGGTGGGGGACCACAATCTCGGTCTGGAGGAGGTCCCCCATCGCCCTGACGAGCCCCTGGATCAGGGAGGTCCCGCCGACCATGATCACCGGGTCCTTGATATCCACCTCCTGCAGCTGCTGCTCAAAGACCTGCTCCGCAACGCTGTGGCAGGCAGCGGCGGCCACGTCCTCAGGGCTGCTCCCTGCGGCAAGTGCGTTCACCAGGCTCTGTGTCCCAAAGACAATGCAGTAACTGTTCATGGGAACGTTTCGCGAAAGGCCCTTCATGGCAAGCGGACCGAGTTCGGTAATATCGACCCCGAGCCTCTTTGAGGTCATCTCGAGAAACCGGCCGCTCGCACCCGCGCAGATACCTCCCATCGTAAACGTACCCGGAATGCCGTCCTGGACGCTGATGGCCTTGTTGTCCATTCCCCCGATATCGATCACCGTTGAGGGGCCCCGCTGGGTGTCTGCGAGGAAGACCGCACCCTTGGAATTGACAGTCAGTTCTTCCTGGATGAGGTCTGCCTTCAGGTGCTCGCCCACCAGGAACCGGCCGTACCCGGTGGTCCCTATCGCCTGAAGGTCGTCGCGGTTGACCCCGGCGGCAGAGAGGGCCTGGGCAACCGCATCATCGGCGCTCTGGAGCACCGCGGTGGTGGGGAGCCAGCCGGTGCCGATGATCTCGTTGTCCCGCATCACCACCGCCTTCGTGGTGCTGGACCCTGAATCGACGCCCATCGTCAGCCCCTGCTGCACCTCTCTTGCCAGGAGCGCCCGCCGCCTGGCGATGGTGGTAAGTGCCTCCATACGGGTGAGAAGCGTTCCTGCCGTGGTGCGCTCGGTGAACGAGTAACTGACCACCGGAAGCCTTGAGTGTTCGTGGATGTACCGGCGCAGCTCGTTTCGGACGATTGCTGCCTCGGCGCACCGGAAGCAGGTAGCGATGAAGACGGCGTCGGCCTCCACTCGTCCCTCAACAAGGGCCTTCGCACGCGCAATCGCGAGCTTGAGGTCGGGACTTCGCACTTCGAGGCCGAATTCATCAAAAGAGTGCCTGATGTCTGCGAGTTTTAAGTCGGGGAAGAAGATCTCTGCGTCCACTGCCGCTGCTGCCTCGTCGATCTCCTTCTGCACCCCGCTGTACTCCGGGCCGCAGGAGAGCTGGGCAATCCTCACTTTACTCATTGCGGACCCCCCACCAGGGTATCCAGGAACCGTTTGATCGCAGCCACGAACTCGACTCCCTCCTCCTCGTTTTGCGGATATTCGAGGTCAAGGACCGGAATACCCCTCTTTCTCACCAGGTACTTGATCAGTTCGTTTGTCCGGGCACATCCCATGCACCCGAAAGAATAGTCCGCATTGTTGATGATGATCGCCGCTTCTGCTTCGTCGATCATGGGCCCGTAAAGGGACATCCTCCCGCGCACGCCTGACGGCACCTCCACTGCAGCCCACCTGAGGCCTTTCTTCGGCTCTTCGGGGGTGATCTGAAGAGGAGGGGACTCAAGCCCCGCTGTCTGGATCCTCTCGCGGATCTGGAGGGCTGCGGAGAGGGGTTTATGACCGAACCTGGCCACCAGGTCCGAGAGGATGAGGCTTGTAGTGGGATAGAGAAAGACCTTTGCCATGTCAGGACTCCTGTGATTCAATGATCTTCTTCAGACGTGCGGCATCGAGCCTGGGCTCCTTGGAGGGTGTGGGGGGATGAGGGAGTTCGTCGGGAGAACGTCCGGGGATCGCCTCGAGCCCCCTTGAGATGTTCCTGATCAGACCCATCTCGAACTCGTGGCCGAAATAACCGGGGCGGGCCCCTCCCAGGTTTGCACGGCATCTCCTCGGGTCACCAGGAGGAAACCCCCTGTCTTTTACGAAGATGTGGGCCGGGTCGAGTGCCCGGAGCGAACCGACGATGCGGTCCACATCATCCTCTTTCCCTGTGACCTGGAGTCCAAAACACGTCTCCTTGATCATCACTCCCTGCGAGATCTCGTATGCCCTGATGGCGAGATCGGAGGGGGTCATGTCCGGGGACTCGACGAAGACATATCTTGTCACGGAACCAGCATAACGGGGCCTGTAGGCGGTCATGAATGTCTCTCCCTGATATATACGATCTCTTTTTCCTGCAGTGTGCCAAGTTTTTCAAGGTCAAGGACCCTTCCGATGATGTTGGTCCCCTCGAAAGGTTCTGAGGTCGGGCCGAACTCGCTGTTCTCACTGGTGCGAACCCCCACGAGGCCTGATCCTTTCCGCGAGTCGTTGGTGATTGCCAGGGCCCCGGAAGGCACCAGGTCGATGGGCGAATTCTCGGGCATGATGTTCACACCCCTCGGGATTTCGGGCTTGAAGAGGAACACGTCCTCGAAGTTGAAGAAGAACGGGATCCTGCCCACGTCGTGGAGGTGGAGACCGGTGAGGTGCCTGAAGATATCGCAGGAAACAGGAGCGCCATCATCGTCGAGCTCGATATCAATGACTTTCTCCAGTGGGACCACCGAGAGTGTCACGGCTCCAGCAGCAAGGCTCTCGATGGTCGTGGCAGGCTCCTGTCCCACGACGATAAGATCTGTCCCTTCCGGTTCTCCCAGGATCCGGATTCCCTGCGCTTTTGCTGCCACGACGGCGGACCCGAGGGGAAGCCCGACCAGGTCGAACCGGGGCGGATCAACCCTGGCGCAGAGCACGTCGCCGCCCCTGGCGAGTTTTGCCAGCTCGAGGCCGTGCGTGACCTGCCCTGCCACGGTATGCGTAGGGGTTCCGGGCAGATCTTCAAGGTAGATATACACTGAACCCCCGGACCTCCCTGCCGTCCTCACCGTGACTGCACCTTCTCGGCGTGGCTGTTTTACCTGGTAGTCAACCGCGGTCCCTGAGATCCTTTCATCCCTGATATGCGTGCTTGACGATCGCCCCACCACGAAGTGCCCGTCTTCAAGGGCGAGGAGAAGGTGCTCGACGCTTCCGGCAGCAGCAGTGGAGGTCACCTTTCCGCTGCCGTACCCGTATGCCGTGATCTGAATGAACGAGACGACTTCCATTCCGTCCTCGAGGGGGACATTCCGGTCCATGGTGGTGAAAGATCGGCTCGTGTCAGCCCAGTTGAGGACAGGAGAGGCTGAAGTGGCTGTATCGCCCGTGTTCCACCGGTCCAAAACACCCCGGCCGCTGACGACCTTTCCGATCACCCCTCCCCCCCTCGCGGCACCGTGGTCCGCGGTATGGCGGCTCCGGCAGAAGATGAGGTAGGATCTCTGCGGGTCATATCCGCCGCAGCCGAGGACCACGTCCCCCCTCTCATATAGAGACGCGGTCCTGGACGGGGTGAACGACGAGGGAAACGGGCCGAATGCGGCGGCGTACCTGTCCTGCCAGTGCAGGGAAATGGGGAAGCGGAGCACAGAGGATTCGAATATCCCCTGGCCCGCGTGGTTCAGTTCCACGATCACCTCGCCTGTGGTGGTGACAAGGCGGATGCTCCCGGTCGTGGCGGATTCACGGGCACCGGGGCGGATGATTGCCACCGCACACTTGGGATCGTGATCCGGCAGGATATCCCGTAACGTTGCGCCTTCCTTGATCTCGAGGGGCTCTCCGTCGAGCAGGATGGTGATCATACCTGGGCCTTCAGGGAGTGACAGCCTTGCCCATGATCTCGCGCTCTTCTTCGGTCAGGCTGGCCAGGACCTCGGAGGTATTGCCGATCTGGACGATCTTGCCACCTCTCATCAGGGCAAGCCGGTCGCAGATGTCCCGGACAAAGTCCATGTCGTGGGAGACCACGATGAACGTCTCGTCCATCTCGTCGCGGGCATGCATGATGGAGTGCTTGACGTCAATCTTGGTCAGGGGATCCATCGTCCCTGTGGGCTCGTCCAGGATCACCATCCTCGGTTCACGTATCAGCACCTGGGCGAGTGCAACGCGGTGACGCTCCCCTTCCGAGAGCTGGCCGGGGAGCCGGTCAAGGATCTCCCTGCTCTTTGACTCGGTGAACCCCGCCATCTTGAGGGTGATGATGGCCTTCCTCATTGCCAGTTCTTTGGGAAACTCGAGGCCGATGGCATCCGTAAGGTTATCGAGCACCGTGCGGTGGGGATACAGGTCATACTCCTGGTGCAGGAGGCCGATGTATCCCTTGGCCCTCCCCCGGTTCTCGATGCCGGGTTTCGTCATATCTACCGCGTCGTCGCCGATGCGAATGATCATCTCTCCACTGGTAGGCTCGATGATCCCTGCGATAATCCGGGAGAGCGTCGTCTTTCCTGCACCGCTCTTTCCAATGATCCCAAATATCTCCTTCTCCTTCACCTCGAAAGTGACGCCATTGACCGCCCGGACCACGCCCCTGTCCACGGATATGTAGCGCTTGTAGACGTCCCTTGCAATCATGATCTCGCTGCCAAAGGAGGGGACTTCGAACTCCTCGGTATCGGAGAGATCGGCCATAAAGGTGCGGATCACTTCCTCGGGGGATCCGAGGGCGACGATCTTGCCTTCCGAGAGCAGCATGGCCCGGTCGGCAACCTCGTTGATCACCTGTGAGAAGTGGGATGTGACGACCATTCCCATGTGCTCCTGCTCGGCCGCCTCGATCAGCATGGAATGCACCAGGTGGGCGGTCTCGGGGTCCAGTGTCCCGGTAGGCTCGTCTGCAAAGAGAAGGAATGGTTCCTTTGCGAGCTGGCGGGCGAGCACCACCCGCTGTTTCTCTCCTCCCGACAGGTCGCGTGCGATATGCATCATGCGGTGGGAGAGGCGCACCTGGTCGAGGAGGTCTGCTGCCCTGTTGATGGCCTTCTCCTGGGGAAACCCGATGTCGTCGAGGGCATGGAGGACGTTCTCGATCACGCGGTCGTTTCCATACAGGGCAAACGTCCTCTGGAACATGATGGCGGTATGCCGCATGAGCCTGCGCCTCATCCCCTCGTCGGGCTCGTTCCAGAGGTCGATATCCCTGGCCTTGAGCGTTTTTCCGCAGCCGGGACATTGCTTTCCGGATAGACTGCCAACGCCAAGGAAGGAGCAGCTATCGCAGACCGCGACGTGATAGATGATCTTCCCCTCTGTTGGAGGCTGCTCCACCCCTCTCATCAGGTGCATGAGCACCGTCTTTCCGGCCCCACTGCGGCCAATAATACCGAGGACCTCCCCTTCACCGATCTTAAAAGAAATGTTATGAAGGACTCTTTTCCCATCAAAGTCCATACAGAGATTCTCAACGGTGATCAGCGGGTTCATTCTCTTCCTCTTACTAGACAATATGGTGCATGGTGCATATTACTTTTCATCTTGCATCGGATCCTGGCCATTCTCATCAGCTTTTGAGTCTTTTTACGATAGCTACGACTTCCCGCACATTCTGGACCACGTGGTCTGCAGCCTGGTAGAGCTCGGGGTGCCTCTCCCCGGACTGCTCTTCGGTGAGGATGGCGACATCCGCCTTCTTCATGGCGCATATGTCGTTGATCCCATCCCCTACCATGACCACCTGGTCGTATTCTCCCTGGAGGTCCGCGACGATCTGGGCCTTGACGGTAGGGGTCGCAACCCCGAAGACGCGATCACGGGGGATGCCGAGGTAGTCGGCCATCTTCTCAAGTTTCGTCACCCGGTCGCCGGATGCGATATAGGTGGGGATCCCCATGCGGTGAAGCTCGCTGATAGCCTCTCTCGCACCTTCAAACGGCCTGCCACCTGTGGTGACGGTGAACTCTATCCCGGGAAGCCCCATGTTCACGATCACCCCGCTGTTCATCGCCACCACCGACTCCCTCTTGCAGACGTGCCACACGTTCCTGATGCAGTCCTGGAGGTCACCAATCGTGGCATGGCGGGAATGGTAGAGTGCAGCAGCGACCTCGTCGGCGGCGATCACCTTGCGGGTGCAGCTCACCCCGAACCCCACCTGGTGATCCACCAGGTAACGGGAGAGGAGCATATCAGGAGGAGTGGCAATCACCTCCCTCGAGTGGACGTGGATGACGACCAGCACCCTCTCATTGGAGCTGAACGTGAGGGAGACCGTCTCGATCCCCGGAAGGAGCACCCCCTTCAAAACGTCCTTTGCAACCCGGTAGGTATGCAGCAGGGTCCCGGCGCTGTCGAAGACCACGGCGATGGACATCTGAGAAGTGTCTCCCGTATATTTATGTGAGCGTAACCGGCACTAGGTACATAGTGCCCGCAATGCTAGCTGATACCGCAGAGAAGATAAAGCGCATGGAGATCCGGGGGGCCGGCAGGATCGCCAGGGCGGCCGTAAAAGCCCTTGACGATCACTCGGACACTCTTTTAACCAAGGACCTGCAGGACTACCTGGCACGGATGGAAGAGGCGGCAGACACTCTCCTTGAAACCCGTCCTACTGCAGTCTCTCTTCCGAATGCCGTCCGATCGGTGATGTCCGTTCTCAGGGAGCAGTACCCTGGCGTGGAGGAGGCGAAGAGTGCGTTCCGGGAGCGGTGCAGCGCATTCATCACGGCATCCGGGCAGGCGGTCCAGCGGATTGGCGAGATTGGTGCCCGGCACATCCGCAACGGAGACACCCTCCTCACCCACTGCAACTCGGAGGCTGCCCTGGCATGCATCCTCGAGGCAAAGCGGCAGGGAAAAGAGATCTCGGTCTTTGCGACCGAGGTCCGGCCCCGCAACCAGGGCCATCTGACCATCCGGACTCTTGACAAGGCGGGGATCCCGACCAGTTTCATCGTGGATTCCGCGGCCCGGTACTTCATGAACGAGGTCGACCTGGTGGTGGTGGGTGCGGACGCCGTCTCGGTGAACGGGGCGGTGGTGAACAAGATCGGGACCTCGCAGATCGCCCTTGCCGCCCGCGAGGCGAGGACACGGGTGATGGTCGCCGCGGAGACCTACAAGTTTGCACCGCGGACCATTCTCGGGGAGTACATCGAGATCGAGGAGCGTGACCCGGGAGAAGTCCTCTCCCCCGCGCTCTCAGGACAGCTCCCGAATGTCCGGGTGAGAAACCCGGCGTTTGACGTGACTCCTGCCGATTATGTCGATCTCATCGTGACAGAGGCAGGCGCCATCCCGCCGCAGATGGCCTACATCATCATCCGGGATGTGCTTGGGTGGGATATCGGGGAGTATTCGGGGGGATTTGGGTAACCGCATGACCGTATACCGGGGGTGGTGCGGGGACCCATTTGCCGGGCGAATGATTGAAAGAGTGCATGACCATACACTATACAGACCCGCGTGATCAGTCCCGGGGCGACACGGGTAATGGAGGATGTCAGGGGCATGGAGTTACACTTTACCAAACTGCAGGGGAACGGAAACGACTTCGTCCTCGTCGATGAGTACGAGGGGGTGGCAATACCCGACGATATGAAGGCACAGTTCGCTGCACTGTACTGCGACCGCAGGTTCGGCATCGGCGCCGACGGGGTCCTCTACCTCTCCCGCTCGCAGAAAGCCGACCTGAAGATGCGCCTCATGCAGCCGGACGAAAGCGAGGCCGAGATGTGCGGGAACGGGATTCGCTGCTTTGCGAAGTACGCGTACGACAGCGGCTACGTAGGCAGGTCCTGCACGGTGGAGACTCTCGCAGGGATCATCTCCGTAGAGATGAACTACCATGACGATATCTTCTCTGCGACCATCGGGATGCCTGAGCCGAAGTTCATGCGAAACGATATCCCCGCGACCGGCGAGGGGGAGTATAAAGAGGAGATCGAGGGATTCGAGGTGTATGCGGTCAACACCGGCGTGCCCCATGCCGTCATATTCACCGATGCGCTTGACAGGGTGGACCTTGCCGGGACAGGTCCGAAGATCCGGAGGCACCCCACCTTTCCGAAAGGGGCAAACGTCAACTTCGTGGAGCGCTCAGGCAAGGACTCGCTCCGGGTCAGGACGTTTGAGCGGGGGGTCGAGGATGAGACGTTCTGCTGCGGGACCGGGGCGACCGCGGCTGCGGCGGTAGCCCATCGCCTGGGGTATGTCGGCAAAAAAGTCGAGGTCGAGACCAGGGGGGGGCCGCTCACGATTTACCTTGACGGCCAGGTGAAGATGGAGGGGCCTGCGACCACGGTCTTTTCAGGGACGATCACGTTCTGATTTTTTATACAGGGTTCAGCGACCGTGGTATTTGCCCTTATGTGCTATCCTTCTTCTGCCCCTGCGGAGGGCTGCAGGCGCGGATCCCCTCCCCGGTGATCTCGAAATCAAACCATGACCCGGTGGGAAGGGAACGGTGCTTGGTGAGGGTTGCCCTGCGCAAATGATTCCTCCTCTCCAGGCGGACGATGGTCTTTGAGAGGTGCTCGAGTGCAGTACCTCCCAGGCCGACGAAGACGTTCCTCGTTGTGTCGGTGTAGACCTGGTTCGAGATGAGGACCGGGACCCGGTACTTCCTTGCATACCCGAGCAGCATCAGCACCTGCCCGGTCAGTTTCTGCATGGCGTCGCGGCCCCGCTCGAGCTGGCTCCGGTAGAGGCCGGTCGCAGAATCGACCACTAAAAGGCCGGTATTGTCATCGCAAAGCATTGCATCGAGGCTTTTTACCATCACCCCCTGCTGGGTAAAGTCCTCAGGCTCGTAGAGATAGAGGCGTGTGGCCAGTTCCTCCGCCTGTTCCCCCGCGATCTGCCGGAACCGCTCGGCAGAGAATCCCTCGCTGTCCAGGAAGAGAACCCGGCCCCCGGCACGGAGCGCCGAGACCGAGGCCATGACGCAGAGGGTGCTCTTGCCACTGGCGGGCTCTCCCCAGACCTGGGTGATCACGCCGGGGGCAAGACCGCCGCCCAGGAGTTCGTCAAGCTCGCCCGATCCCGAGGAGAGGAACGGGGCGCTCATGCATCCTTCCTTTGAGCCGCCTTTCGGGCCTTCTCTTCTGCCAGGCGGGCAACCTCACGGGCAGGGATGCCGCATGCCCCGGCAACTTCACGGGTCCGGTCGGACTCGGCCTTGAGAGAGAAGATCTCCCCCTCCAGGACCCCGCACTTGACGGGGATCTCCCACTTCCTGTTGCACAGTTCGACCGAAACGACCCGCGTCTCCCTTTCCGCAACAAACCGGTGGATGCTCGGGAGGCACCGGACCCCGAGCGTCCCGGTCTCCCTGGCAAGAGCAAGAGCGAGCCGTGCAGAGTCTTCCGGGAAAGAGACCACTCTCACCAGGTATCCGGGGCGTCCTTTCTTCATCGTGCAGGGAACGGCACAGACATCGCGGGCTCCCATTTCCATCAAACGGTCGATGCACCCGGCCAGGACTTCCCCTGTCACGTCGTCCACGTTGGTCTCCAGGATATCGACTTCGTCTCCCCCCACGATGGAGGACGCTTCGATGATGGACGCACGGAGCACGTTCGGGATGGACGGCGGGTCCCGGTCCCCTGCACCATAGCCGGTGGCAACCACCCTCCCCGCGGGAGGTGCACTTCGCGGGATGGTGGCAAACTCGGACAGGAGAGCGGCGCCTGTCGGGGTGCAGAGTTCACCCTCCTCTTTTGTCCCATACTGCACCGAAAGACCGGATTCCTGGAGGATTGCGAGGGTCGCCGGGGCCGGCACCGGTATTGTTCCGTGAGCGGAGCGAGCGGTCCCCCCGCCAAGCGAGATTGTCCCGACCACGACCCTGTCAACGGAGAGCGAATGGAGTGCCGTGCAGGCCCCGATGACTTCAGCGATGGCGTCGTCTGCGCCCGCCTCGTGGAAGTGGGGGTTTGCCCCGTGGATTGCCTCCTCCCCTGCAGCGATCCGGTCAAATACCCTGCATGCCATGGCAATCGCCTCTGCCGGAGCATCCGCGCCCTTTACCAGCGCGTGCACTTCGGAGAGCGAGCGTGAGACGACGGGAGCCCGGGAGTCCACCCTGACGGCGCGGATACCTCCCCTTTTTACCTCTGCGATGACTGGTTCGGCCACTACCGATCGCATTGCCCGGGATACCAGGTCCGCATCTGCGCCAAGGTGAAGAAGGGCTCCGCAGACCATGTCGCCTGCGGCTCCCCGGAACGGGTCAAAGACCAGGACTCGCATACGTACTTATAAATCCCAGCGTATTGCACCTTTAAATTAATGCCTGAACTCCATCTGAAGGTTGACAGCGCGTATCCGGGCGATCAGGGCGGCGGAAAGGCGAGGCTCGACCCAGAGACGATGCTCTTTTTGAAGATCTCCCCCGGCGATATCGTGGTAGTGGAGGGGAAACGCCGGACCGTGGCCAAGGTGTGGCGGTCTCTCGTGGAGGACTGGAACCAGAACAAGATACGGATCGACAACTTCACCAGGATGAATGCGGGGGTCAGCATCGGCGATACCGTCAAGATATCCCGCGTGCAGGACGAGGTAGAGGCAAAGCGGGTGGTACTTGCCCCTCCCGAAGACCTTCCGCGGAACGTTCCCATCAATATCACCCCTCACATCGTCAATGCACTCATCGACTTCCCGGTGGTAAAGAACGACCTGATCCCTCTCTCGAGCGGGCTGCCGTTCCTGCAGACGCAGTTCGTGCCCTTCAAGGTGGTGGAGATCGAGCCTGAGCAGGCGGTGATCATCACCAAGAACACCCACATCGAGTTCTCCGAGAAGCCTGCCCCCGGAGTGGAAGGCGCAAAACGCATCTCCTACGAGGATATCGGGGGGCTCAAGGACGAGCTGCAGCGCGTGAGGGAGATGATCGAGCTGCCCATGCGCCACCCCGAGCTCTTTCAGAAACTGGGGATCGAGCCGCCAAAAGGCGTCCTCCTCTTTGGTCCTCCGGGGACAGGAAAGACCCTGATCGCAAAGGCGGTCGCAAGCGAGAGCGGGGCACACTTCATCTCGATCGCCGGCCCCGAGGTCATCTCGAAGTACTACGGCGAGAGCGAACAGAAGCTCCGCGAGATCTTCGACGAGGCCGAGCAGAACGCCCCCTCCATCATCTTCATCGACGAGCTCGACTCCATCACCCCCCGGAGAGAGGAGGTGACAGGCGAGGTGGAGCGTCGCGTGGTCGCCCAGCTCCTTACGATGATGGACGGCCTTGAGGAGCGCGGCCAGGTGGTGGTGATCGGGGCCACCAACCGCGTGGACGCAATTGACCCCGCCCTGCGAAGACCGGGGAGGTTTGACCGTGAGATCGAGATCGGGGTTCCCACCGAGCCCGACCGTATCGAGATCCTGAAGATCCACACGAGGGGAATGCCGCTTTCAGAGGAGGTGAACCTCGAAATGCTCGCCCAGCAGACCCATGGGTTCGTCGGGGCGGACCTCGCGGCCCTCGCAAGAGAAGCAGGGATCCGGGCGCTGCGCCGGTACCTCCCCGAGATCGACCTCGACGAGGAGGAGATACCGGGCGAAGTCCTCGACACGATGGAGGTCACCGCCGGGGACTTCCGCGATGCGCTCCGGGACGTGAGTCCAAGTGCCATGAG
This sequence comes from Methanoregulaceae archaeon PtaB.Bin056, assembly GCA_002067095.1. Lineage (GTDB taxonomy): Archaea > Halobacteriota > Methanomicrobia > Methanomicrobiales > Methanospirillaceae > Methanolinea_A. The sequence continues at coordinate 3,508 of MVQD01000043.1, read as the reverse complement.
GGAGGTGATGCTCGAGGTCTCCCATGTCACCTGGCAGGAGGTGGGCGGCCTCGACGAGGCCAAGCAGGAGGTACGGGAGGCCGTCGAGTACCCCCTGACCGAGAGGGAGCGGTTCGAGGAGCTGGGCATCCGCCCGCCCCGCGGGGTCCTCCTCTTCGGCCCGCCAGGGACGGGGAAGACCCTGATCGCAAAGGCGGTCGCAAACGAGAGCGGGGCAAACTTCATCGCCATCCGGGGGCCCCAGCTCCTCTCCAAGTGGGTGGGTGAGAGCGAGCGTGCGGTTCGGGAGATATTCAAGAAAGCCCGGCAGGTGGCCCCTGCCATCATATTCTTCGACGAACTCGATGCCCTTGCCCCTACCAGGGGCGGTGAGGTGGGCAGCCACGTCATGGAGAGCGTGCTCAACCAGATCCTGACGGAGATCGACGGGCTCGAGGAGTTGAAAGATGTCGTCGTCCTTGGCGCCACCAACCAGCCGATGCTGGTCGACCCCGCACTCCTCCGGGCAGGCCGGTTCGACCGCCTGGTATACATCGGGGAACCGGGCCTGGACGACCGGGCACGCATCCTGGCAATTCACCTGCGGGGGATGCCTGTCGAGGGATCGGTCATCGAGATGCTCGTTGACGCGATCGAGGGGTTCGACGAGGAGACCATCGGCGAACTCTGCGGGCTGCTCGGAAAGGAGAGGACGGTGACATCAGAAGAGTTCCTTGCTGCGGCAGAGACGCTCACCGTCACCGCAAAGAGCCCACTCTCGCGACCTCACCGCAGGAGGTTCCTGGCAGAATCGATGAAATCACGGGGACTTGCGGTCATGGACGAGGCCCGTGAGTCGCTCGTGCGCGGTATTGCAGCCCGCACCGAGGGATACGTCGGATCCGACCTCGAGGCGCTCTGCCGAGAGGCCGGTGTGTTTGCCATGCGGGAGGGCTCGCGCCAGGTCTCGCAGCGACACTTCGAGGCGAGCCTTGCGAAAGTGCATCCCACGATGAACCCCCGGCTGAAAGAGTACTACGAGCGGATCCGGCAGTCCTTCAAGGGAGGACTCCCAAAGGATGTCCAGCCGCCCGAGTACCAGTGAAGGCCAGGGGATAGTAGGCGTTTAATATCAATATCCGACCAATTTTTCAGGCAGAGCTCCCATGCAGAACCTCTCCACGTTCCTCGACAACCATGCCCTCGATCCCTCTGCATGCGCCCTTGCCCGGCCGGCGAAAGGCGAGAAGTACACGTACCGTGACCTCCTTCTGATGGTCCAAAAACTCGCCTCGGCACTGGTTGACGGGGGGCTCTCGAAAGGCGACCGTGTCTGCATATACCTTGACTCATGCCCCGAGTATCTTGTCAGTTACTTTGCCCTCTGGCGGATAGGCGCAGTCGCAGTCCCGGCAAATATCGTGTTAAAGGAGGGAGAACTGCGGTACCTTCTCGAGGACTCCGGTGCCCGCGGCATCATCTGCAGCAGGGAGGGGTTGCCGGTCGTCAGGGCGGCGACATCTTCCTCTTCCCCGCCCGGAATGGTGGTCTGTACAGGGGATGCGCCTGCGGGCACGATATCGTGGTCCCGGGTTATGCAGGAAGAACCATCCTTCCCTCTACCGGTTCCCTGCAGGTTCGATGACCCATGCCAGATACAATACACCTCCGGGACCACCGGGAAGCCGAAGGGAGCGGTCCTCACCCAGGGGAACTGGATCGCCGCGCTCGACGCAGAGAAGGAGGTGCTCGCACTCAGGCCGGGCGACATGTATCTTGGCATCTACCCCATGGCGCACGTAGGGGTATCGTGGGGGGTCTCGGTCCTGCGGGCAAAGGGGACTTACGTGATCATGGAGCGATTTTCGGAGGAGGAGTACCTCCGGCTGGCAAGGGACTACCGCATCACCGTCCTCTCTGCGATGCCCCCGGTCATCCACGGCCTCTGCGATGCCCCCAGAGGAACAGAAGACGCGCTCCGCACCGTCCGGGTGATCATCAGCGGGGGCGGCCAGCTGTTGCCCGCAGTCTGGGAGGCGTTCGACAGGCGGTTTGGGATCCCCATCGCAAACTCCTACGGCCTTTCAGAGACCATCGTCGTTGGAACAGGGACTGCGACGATCCCGGGGATACCCGGGCTTACCCGGAATTTTCGGAGCGTGGGGATACCCATCGGGTACAGCGAGGTCAGGATCGTCGACAGTTCGGACCCCGGGATCGTGCTGGGGACAGGCGAGACGGGCGAGATCGCCCTCAGGGGGCCATCGGTAGCCGCGGGTTACTGGAACATGCCCCGGGAGACCGCCGAGTCGTTCCTTCCAGGGGGGTGGTTCCTCACGGGCGACATGGGGCACCTGGATGAGGGAGGGGCCCTGTTCATTACTGACAGGAAGAAGGACATGATCGTCATGTCGGGCTGGAAGGTCTATCCGACAGAGGTCGAGAACATCCTGCTCCAGCACCCTGATATCGCGGATGCGGCGGTGTTCGGCGTTCCTGACGAGAGAAAGGGGGAGATCCCCGTAGCCGCGGTGGTCGCAAGGGCCGGCGGACTTTTGGATGAGGCAGAGGTGGAAGCGTTTTGCAGGAGCCGGATGGCCAGGTACAAGGTTCCAAGGAGGGTGATCTTTGTCGGCGCCCTCCCCAGGGTGCATGGCTGGAAACTCCTCCGCCGCACATTACGGGAAGAGTTCTCCAAAATATCCTGATTTCGGGGCAAGGATATATGTAAAGGGACAGAAATAGTACGGTTTGGAGATATCTCCTTTGGCCAAGGACAACAGGCGATCCACCGGCATATCAGGCCTGGATCTCGCCATGGAGGGAGGCTTCCCCCTCGGTGCATCGATAGTAGTCCAGGGTTCACCTCTTACCGGGATAGAACACATGGCCCGCCAGTTCTGGAGCGTGGACGACAATACGGGGAGTTATTTGATGCTCGACGGCGAGGTCGAACAGGGGATGCTCAATGCTTCCGGAATGACCCCGGACCAGCTCGTGGAGCTCTGCAAGGGTGACCGTGTCGTTGTTGACTCGCTCTCGAGCATCATCATCTCACGCGGTATCGATACCGCGATCGCTTTTTTTGAGAGGATCAAGAAGGATATCGCGGCCAGGAACGCCAACATCATGCTCATCCTCTACCCTGATCTCCACTCCGCCCAAGAAGAGATCCGCATCATGCGGATGGCCGACGTGGTGATCGAGTTAAAGGAGGTCATATTCATGAACGAGATCGAGCGCCAGCTCGCAGTGCACAAGATCCGCCGCGGCCAGGTTCCCAAACGCCTGATTCCTTTCAATATCACAGACAAGGGGATCGAACTCTCGACCACGTCGAGGGTGGTATGAACATCGCGAAGCGATTGTTCAATTCAGATAACGGCACCAATCCCCTGTATTGTGTGATGAGGAGGCCAAAGGAGCAGTTGTCGCGAAGTGATTGTTCAATTCAGATAACGGGACCGAGCCCTGGGTATTGTGTGATGAGGAGGCCAAAGGAGCAGTTGTCGCGAAGTGATTGTTCAAT
>MVQD01000042.1 GCA_002067095.1 Methanoregulaceae archaeon PtaB.Bin056 | reverse complement strand
GAACCCTGAAAAGGCAAAGAAGATCCGGGACGAGCGGATGCCTGCCGATGCCGATGCCTGTACCATGTGCGGCGACTACTGCGCGCTGAAGATTGTCAACCGGCACTTCAGCTTCTGAACCTTTTTTTTCCAGCCTCTTCGTCTGAATCCACTCCCACAGTGAAGGATCCAGGGCTCCGAGTGTTACCGTGAACTGAATCGCAAACCTGTGTGCCCCCGATTTTCCCGATCCCCCCACAATGGGTCTCCATACGTTCATCATCCCTCCCCTCGAACCAACAGCAATGAAACCGGAATCTGCGATGATACTGGAGGAGTTCCTCAGGCATTCCGATACCCTGACTCGCGAGATCGAGCAGGACGCAGAAGAGATGCTCGGCGTTGTCCCGTTCATCTTTCGCACCCTCAAAGAACGCCCCGATCTTTTCGTCCTCTCGGCACTTGGCGACTACCTTGCCTGCCGCCCCGGGAGCCTCGATGCAAAAACGGCAGAATTGGTTGCCATGACAGCCGCGGCAGCAGCCAATGCACCGGACTGCCTCAGGGTGCATATCGCTGCGGCACGAAAAGAAGGAGCGTCCCGTGAGCAGATCAGGGACTGCCTGATCATTGCATCAGTTATTGGGAAGACAACAGTGCTGGCGCGATCGTTGCGGATATTAGATGAGCAGCAGGGAGCATGAGGTCAATTGCTCCAGGGAGCAGTTGGGGCATCAGACCCAACTGCGGGGGGGTGTGCGGGGGAGGCGCCGGAGGGGGGGACCCCCCTCCGGTATAGATATCCGTATCCCCTTGTTCAGAATCTGGAAAGACCGCACTCCACACACGGTGACGCTCCTGGGGCTGACGCCCCGCCACTGTGGCGTCCCCTGAGCACGATAAGGCCAGTGCTGGGAAGCAGTATGTGCCGACTGGTATCTCAGTGAACCCTGCTCGCAGACTATCGCGTTTCGGGGGAGGTCCGGAGGGGGATTCTCCCCCTCTGGTCTGTGAATAACCGCACTCCACACACGGTGACGCTCCTGGGGCTGACGCCCCGCCACTGTGGCGTCCCCTAAGCGCGATAAGGCCAGTGCTGGGGAGCAGTATGTGCCGAATTTTACGCCGGTGAACCCTGCCCGCAGGCTATCGCGTATCGGGGGAGGTCCGGAGGGGGATTCTCCCCCTCCGGTCAGCGGAGAAAACATACGTCGGGGCGGCCGACAGGTCGCCTCGGGGTCGAGGGGCGGAGCCCTCGCGGCGTTTCCCCCTCCTGTCTGTGAATAACCGCACTCCACTCACGGTGACGCTCCTGGGGCTTACGCCCCGCCACTGTGGCGTCCCCTGAGCACGATAAGGCC
>MVQD01000041.1 GCA_002067095.1 Methanoregulaceae archaeon PtaB.Bin056 | reverse complement strand
AGGCGCGACAGCGAAACAATTCCTATTCTCTATATTTTCATGTAAACCGGACGATACCATTTTATATGCTTTTCATCCCACCCTCACATTGATGCTGCGAGAATGTCAGCATTCATGATAGGAGTGATGTAATGAAGAAACTTGTAATTGTTGTTCTCACCCTCGCAATTCTTGTCATTGGGATGGCAACGGCAGCCGATCCTGTCAACGCGACCACCGAGACCCAGGGAATAGCTACCACCACCGGAGTTGTCGTCATGGGAACGATGTCAAACTCTGAATCGGTCGTGATGACCGCATCCACAATGGATTTGCGTGATAACCCGCCTCTGGGTGCATTAGGTTTAATAGACGTAGATTTAGAACCAGGTGAAAGTCCAAACAATAACTGGGGAGTCGAGGATCATCTACTGATTGATGGTTGGGCTTGGCTTTCTTTACCCGAACGACAGGCTGTGATGTCCTATACCGAGTCCGTTCTCGCTGACAACGGGTACTCTGAGTTCAACGAGATGCAATCCATGGACACCGGTAACAAGGTTGCAAACCAGAAGAACTTTGCTTCCACCGAGCAGTTCGACTTTGTCGCATTCTCTGATGCGATGGGAAGGGCAACTACTTCCGAGAGCCTCCTGCTTGACCTTGTGAGCCAGGGATCGGATGCTTCGGAGCGGTTCATCTGTCCGTTCGCAACCGGAGACCAGGGCTTCATCCCGCCGTATTGCAACGTCTATGAGATGGGGAGCTCCTTCACTGGAACCCAGGTCTCTGAAGTGACCCAGGCCGGCACGAATTTCATCGCGAAGTCCGCGGATGTCCCGACCCAGGCCAGCTACTCCATTGGCCTTTCCGGAACCGGCTCTGCCGCAGCATGGATCAACACCCATGTCATGGAAGGCAGGACTGCTGGGTATTATTATGACGAGGATGACGGGTGGTCATGGATAAGTTTCTGGAACTATGACATGAACACGGGAGACCCATGGCTTGGAGTTCCCGCAGGTGGTGGCTGGATGCAGGGCGTCGACCTCGTCTACAAGGAGAAGACCACCGCGTCCGGAGTGATCGAAGCGTTCAGCAAGTCGATGGCAATCCAGGATGCAGTTCGCCGGCTGTAAATATCTCAGCATTGATCAAAGACCAACTGGGGCTCCGAAAAGCTCCTAATCTTTTTTAGGGGATTCGTTACCAGGACCTGTTTCGGGAGAACCTAATTTGAAGACACAATATCAGAAAGAGCGGGCATATTTTTAATCAAACTGGGAGTCTCCCAAATTCGCGATTATTCTTTCTGGACTGATCCGGTCAACTTTTAATTTTTAGCAAATTTTGGAGAGGTAAATGGAACCAGCTTCAGTAACTGCACCTTACTGGATTGAGAGCAGTATATTCCCAATTTTAATTTGTAATATGAAAGGGGGTCGGAGTATTCATCCAGTTGAGGTGAATACACGAGAGAGCATAGGGGAATGAAAGTGAGTCATCTCTAAAAAAAATGAACCAGTCTTTATATAGTCCCCTCTCATATTCTCAACTTGATGCTGTGAAAGATCAGCATACATTATAAGAGTGATGTAATGAAGAAACTCACACTTACTGTTCTCGCCTTTGCCGTTCTCATTGTAGGACTTGCAATAGCGGCTGACCCAATCAACGCGACCACCGAGACCCAGGGCATTGCTACCACGACAGGAGTGGTTGTCCTTGGCACGATGTCGAATTCGGAGACTGTCGTGATGACCGCATCCACCATGGATCTCAGGGACAACCCGCCGTTAGGTGCACAAGGTGAAGGATTAATCCCTGGTGTGAATCCCAATAACCTCTGGCTTAACGACCCTGAAGATCCCTTTGGTCCTCAAGTTCAATTACCTGAACGCCAGGCCGTGATGTCCTATACCGAGTCAGTTCTCGCTGACAACGGGTACTCTGAGTTCAACGAGATGCAGTCCATGGACACCGGCAACAAGGTGGTGAACCAGGACAACTTCAAGTCGACCGAGCAGTTTGATTACGTGTCCTTCGAGGATGCGATGGGAAGGGCAACCACCTCCGAGAGCCTCCTGCTCGACCTGGTGAGCCAGGGATCGCTCGCCGCTGACCGGTTCATCTGTCCGTTTGCCACCGGAGACCAGGGGTTCATCCCTCCGTACTGCAATGTATATGAGATGGGCAGCTCGTTCACCGGAAGTCAGGTCTCCGAGATTACCCAGGCGAACACGAACTTCATCGCGAAGTCCGCGGATGTCCCGACCGAGGCAGCCTACTCTGTGGGCCTCTCCGGAACCGGCTCTGCCGCAGCATGGATCAACACCCATGTCATGGAAGGCAGGACTGCCGCATATTATCCAGAAGCCGAGGGTAATTATTGGGCTATCGCGTTCTGGAACTACGACATGAACACAGGTTCATTCCCATACGAGAGCCTGGGCGGTTCCGGCTTCATGCAGGGCGTCGACCTTGTATACAAGGAGAAGACCACCGCGTCAGGCGTGATCGAAGCGTTCAGCAAGTCGATGGCGATCCAGGATGCAGTTCGTCGGCTGTAATCTGCTAGTATTGAGAGATGAATAAGGAGGGCTAGCCCCTTTTCTTTTTGTTACCGATTTCCGGAATGATTCATGTCTATTGTATTGGGATTCCGTGAATTAGGGAATAAAAGTTCATTATGACTGGATTGCTCTGAAGTGAAACCTCATCCATGAAAAAGACTGGTTCTTTGAGAAGTGCTTGAATAGGTATATAATACCCAAATCAAAAAACCAGTCTTATACTGAATGGATACATTCAGTGTAAAATTTAGGGGGAATTATGAAAAAAATCTCAATTGTTGTTCTCACACTTATCGTCCTCGTTATAGGACTTGCAATGGCGGCCGACCCGATCAACGCGACCACCGAGACCCAGGGAATATCTACCACCACCGGAGTAGTCGTCATGGGCACGATGTCAAACTCTGAATCGGTCGTGATGACCATATCCACCATGGATCTCCGTGACAACCCGCCTTTGGGGGCACTCGGTCACACTCCAGCCTATGATGGGGGAGGGTTCATTTCTGGTATGAATCCAAGTAATCACTGGGCTCACTTTGTGTATGGCCCAGGTATTGAGTTGCTTTCATTACCAGAGCGCCAGGCTGTGATGTCATACACCGAATCGGTGCTTGCCGACAATGGGTACTCCGAGTTCAACGAGATGCAGTCCATGGACACTGGCAACAAGGTTGCAAACCAGAAGAACTTTGCTTCAACTGAACAGTTCGACTTTGTTGCATTCCCTGATGCGATGGGAAGGGCAACCACTTCAGAGAGTCTCCTGCTCGACCTGGTGAGCCAGGGTTCGGTCGCCGCCGACCGGTTCCTCTGTCCGTTCGCAACCGGAGACCAGGGCTTCATCCCGCCGTACTGCAACGTCTACGAGATGGGGAGCTCCTTCACCGGTAGCCAGGTCTCTGAAGTGACCCAGGCCGGCACGAACTTCATCGCGAAGTCCGCGGATGTCCCGACCCAGGCCAGCTACTCCGTTGGGCTTTCCGGAACAGGCTCTGCCGCAGCATGGATCAACACCCATGTCATGGAAGGCAGGACTGCAGGGTATTATCCTTATGAAGATTTCGGTGGTTCCGGTATTATGTTCTGGAACTACGATACCGGTGATGGCGCTATCCCATATGTTGGCGGAAATGGCAGGACAGGCTTCATGCAGGGTGTTGACCTCGTCTACAAGGAGAAGACCACCGCGTCAGGCGTGATCGAAGCGTTCAGCAAGTCGATGGCGATCCAGGACGGCGTCCGCCGGCTGTAAACCTCTGTATCGACACAAGAAACGCGAGGGAAAATAAAAATTCCCTCACCTTTTTTCTTTCTGGCGATCAGACGGCCAGTTTATGAACCGTAAAAAAATATGCGGTTTATGACGGACTAGAAATCGGTCATCACCCGGAACTGGTCAATCTCTTCCTTGTTCATCTGTTCCAGGAATAAGTCCGCGGCGGTGTGCACGTCCTTGCTCGCCGTGATTGCCCGACCGACCACGATGATGTCCGCACCGGCAGCAAACGCCTTCTTCACGCCGTCGACCCGGATGCCCCCGGCGGTGGCGACAAGAAGCTTGCCCCCGGCAGCCTTCTTCAGGGCGGGAATGTCTCCCCAGGCATGCTCGGAGCTCTCAGCGTCGATCGCCCGGTGAAGTTCGACGATGTCGGGCTTGACCTTGAGCGCTTTAATTACTTTCAGGGGCTCGGGGACGTTGAGCATGTCTATCACCGAGTAAATGCCGGTCTTCTTTGCCTCGGCGATCGCCTTCTCGAGGGTGGGAAGGGGTGCAAGGCCCGAGATGACCACGGCGTCGGCGGAGGCGTCTGCGGCCATGCGGGCCTCGAGGTTCCCTGTGTCGAGGATCTTCATGTCGGCGATGATGAAGGCGTTCGGCCTGACCTTCCGGATCTCCGGGATGATCGAGAGGCCGAACCGCTTGATCAGGGGTGTCCCGGCCTCGATGATCAGGTGGTCGTTCTGCGGGAGCTCTGCGAGGACGGAGTGCACCTTGTTCATGTCCACGAGGTCAAGGGCGACCTGCAGGTACGGCGGGTCCCAGAGCCTCTGGACCTTGAACCCCATGACCGCGTGGGCGGCCCGGTCCTTCTCGTAAATAAGGGTCTTCTGGTCAGGGAACTTCTCAATCGCCCTGGAGAGTGCGAGTTTCGTGGCCCCGTAGTTGTACCGGTAGATCTTGTTATAGTCCGCTGCTGTGGGATCGAGGTAGATGCTTGCCATGATAACGAGGGATTCGAGATCCGACTTCCCGAAGAGCCCTTCCTCCACGCAGTCGGCGACGGCCTTTGCCACCGCGGCTTGGACTGGACCAAACATCTCCTTGATCTGGACCCCCTTGCGCAGCGTCACCTTGGGGATGATCAGTGTTGCCGGCTTTGCGAGGAGGTTTGGGCGGACCACCGCGAGGAGCGGGGTGTGCCCGGCAGAGAGCTGGGAGAGGGCGTTTGCGAATGCGGCCCCTACCGGTCCCTCCTTGTCCCCGAGAATCAGGTCGACATGGGCCAGTTCCGGCCCGTCGCCCACCAGTGCTTCACCTATAAGATACATAAAATTCTCAATTCCTGCTGTAGTATGTGGCTGCGTTATATGATAAATCTTGTAATGGTCAGAATCCCTGGGCATGGAAAGGTGCGTTGTGATCCCTGTTTGCCGGAAAACTGGGCGGAGGTACCGAAGACCCCCCGCGTTGCGAAAAACCCAAATAAACTGGAATTTTCAAAAATACCCTGCAGGAGACACGATCCGGCTCTTCTTATTGTTGCATCGCCCTTTCCCTGTCTATTGCCGCAAAGACCTCCTTTGCTACCGCCATGCCGTTCAGTGCGGCAGGAAACCCTGCATAGACGGCCATCTGGGTGATGACCTCCACAATCTCCTCCCTGGTGCACCCGACGTTCAGCGCCATCGAGATATGGCCGTTCAGCTGGACAGGTGCGTTGCCGAGCGCAGTGAGCGCCGCAACCGTTGCAATTTCTCGCGATTTGAGGTCAAGCCCGGGCCTGCAGAGAATATCGCCGTAAGGAAACTCGACCGCGAACCTGCCGAGGTCGGGGGCGATGTCGGCCAGGCTGTTGAGCATCGCATCGATGCCGGCACCCTGCATGGTGGTCAACTGCGTTCTTCCTCGTTCGAACCTGTCATCAGTCATGCTGCATTACCGGTGAATCTTAAGCTGCAGGGATGATGAAACAATGTCCCATGTTCATTGGTCCTGGCGGGGAGTCATCAGCCGGGATCAAGGGAGTGCAGAAAATGTGGGGTCGGTGAGATTTGAACTCACGATCGACGGGTCTCTCCGACATGCGTCAGTGCTCCAACGGATCATCATTTGGTTCAGGAGACCCATTGTTCATCATTCACACGACGCGAAAGACCGCTGGAGCCCGTCGCCATTCCGGACTAGGCCACGACCCCGTGACTCTATGAGGTCGCTTTATGCCGATTTAATGGTTATGCTGTTGATCCGGTGGGGATATAAGATCTCGTGACTCACTTCTTTAGGATGGATGCAGGCAGTTATGATTGCGGAACCTCCACATGCCCTCTGCTCGGATACACAATAGGTGAGATGCTGAACCGGATAGCCCGGAAGTATCCCCGCACTGATGCGCTGGTCTCGGTGCACCAGGGGATCCGTTACTCGTACGGAGAATTCCTCGAGAGGGTGAACGACCTCGCCAGGGGCCTGATGGCGATCGGGGTGGAGAAGGGAGACCGCGTGGGGATATGGGCCATGAACCATGCCGAGTGGGTCCTTACCCAGTGCGCCACTGCCAAAATAGGGGCAATCATGGTGAACATCAACCCTGCCTATCGCACCTATGAACTCGAATATGTCCTCAAACAGGCCGAGATCCAGACTGTGATCGTCCAGGGCAGGTTCAAGACCTCCGACTATGTGGGGATGTTTAGGGAGGCATGCCCTGAAGCCGAAACATCGCGCCCGGGGCACCTGGAGACCGAGAAGTTTCCGTTCCTGAAGAATGTCATCTACATGGGCGATGAGCCGCAGAAGGGGATGTTCTCCTGGTCCCAGATCATCTCCCGCGGGCAGGAGGTGAGCAGGGACGAGCTCGTGGCAAGGGAAGAGTCGCTTGACTTCGATGATCCCATCAACATCATGTACACCAGCGGGACCACGGGCTTTCCCAAGGGAGTCGTCCTCTCCCACCACAGCATCCTCAACAACGGCTACATCATCGGGGAGGGGATGAACTTCTCAGAGAAGGACCGGCTCTGCATCCCGGTCCCGTTCTACCACTGCTTCGGGATGGTCCTCTCAAACATCGCCTGCATGACCCACGGGAGCACGATGGTCCTGCCGTCCCCCACCTTCGATGCCCTGGAGGTGTTAAAGACCGTCGAGAAGGAGCGCTGCACCGCCCTGCACGGGGTCCCCACGATGTTCATCGCCGAGCTCTCACACCCCGACTTCCCGAAGTACTCCATGAAGACGCTTCGCACCGGGATCATGGCGGGCTCCCCCTGCCCGATTGAGGTGATGAAGGAGGTCAACCGGAAGATGAACATGTCCGAGATTGTCATCGTCTACGGGCAGACAGAGACCGCCCCTGGCGTGACGATGACCACGACAAAGGACCCGCTGGAACGCCGTGTCTCGACTGTGGGCCGGGTCTTTCCTCACACCGAGATCAAGATCATCGACCCGAAAAGCGGGAAGATCGTGCCCAGGGGCGAGATCGGGGAGATATGTGCACGCGGCTACTGCGTGATGAAGTGCTATTACCACAACCCGAGCGCCACCAATGCCACGCTCGACGAGAACCGCTGGAACCATACCGGGGACCTCGGGACAATCGACGAGGAGGGGTATGTGAAGATCGTGGGCCGCTTAAAGGACATGGTCATCCGCGGCGGGGAGAACATCTACCCGAGGGAGATCGAGGAGTTCCTGCACCACCACCCGAAGATTGCCGATGTGTACGTGGTCGGCGTGCCGGATGTCAAGTACGGAGAGGAGCTCTGCGCCTGGGTCATGGTGGAGAACGGGCACAATCTTACCGAGGAAGAGGTCAAGGAGTTCTGCCGCGGCAAGATCGCCCACTACAAGATCCCGCGTTACGTCATGTTTGTCAACGAGTTCCCTATGAGCATCACCGGGAAGATCCAGAAGTTCAAGATGCGCGAGGCTTCGATCAAGGCGCTCGGGCTCGAGGACGCCTCGAAGATTGAGACGGCGTGAGAGGGCAGACGCGGAGGGGCTTCAAGCCCCAAGAGCGTCATCATGTGGTGAGTGTAGTCTGATTGGTCCTCGATTAAAGTGCCCCGGGACATTTGACCGGAGGGGGAGAATCCCCCTCCGGACCTCCCCCCAATACGCGATAGTCTGCAAGAAGGGGAAAATGGAAACCTCTGTATCTGGGAGAAACCCCGCACTGGCCCTATCGCATTTTGGGGATGCCACAGTGGCGGGGCGAAGCCCCAAGAGCGTCATCGTTTGTTGAGTGCGGTTTTCACATAGAGGTGAGAGTGATAATTTCGACCGCCAGACCCCCCAATACGTCATAGTCTGCAAGAAGGGCAAAATGGAAACCTCTGCATCTGGGAGAAATCTCGCACTGGCTCTATCGCATTTTGGGGATGCCACAGTGGCGGGGCGAAGCCCCAAGAACGTCATCATGTGTTGAGTGCGGTCTGATTGGTCCTCGATTAAAGTGCCCCGGGACATTTGACCGGAGGGGGAGAATCCCCCTCCGGACCTCCCCCCAATACGCGATAGTCTGCAAGAAGGGGAAAATGGAAACCTCTGTATCTGGGAGAAACCCCGTACTGGCTCTATCGCATTTTGGGGTTGCGCAAGAGTGCTGGGTGTAAGTCCCCGGGAAGCATTATCATCGGGATGAATGCCAACTTAGTGACCAGGGAGTCGGGGGAAAGCCCCCTAATCCTTCACTTCCATCGCCCTCTTCACGAGCGATGCCGCAGCCTTTGCAGCACCGGCGAGGATCTCCTCCTCTCCGGGGACGACCCGGTCCTTCATCAGCACCTTTCCCTGGCAGATGGTGGTCTTCACGGCGCTCCCCGAGCAGGAATAGACAAGGTTCGAGGCGGCGTGGTGTAACGGAGTGTTGCACACGGCATGGGAATCCACCAGGATGAGGTTTGCAGGCTCGCCGGGTGCAATCACGCCCTGCCCGAACCCGAGGGCCTTTGCGCCTGCGGAGGTCGCCATCGCGAGGGCCTCGCCGGCGGGAAGCAGGGTCTGTGAGTTCCAGGCATGCTTCTGGAGGAGCGATGCGATCTTCATCTCCTCGAAGAGGTCCAGGTTATTGTTGGAAGCGCACCCGTCGGTGCCGAGGGTTAGGGACGCCCCCGCCTCTTTCAGCCAGTGGTAGGGCATGGCCCTCCCCGTGGCAAGCTTCATGTTGCTGGCCGGGTTATGGGAGACGTGCACTCCCCTTTTTGCAAGGAGGCTGCACTCGTCCCGATCCAGCCAGCAGCAATGGGCTGCAACCGTCCGGGGCGTCAGGACGCCGCATTCGTCGAGGATCTTCACCGGGCGCGTCTTCCACTGGGAGACCGCGTCCGTTACCTCCTTCTCCGTCTCGCTCAGGTGTACGTGGATCCCAATCCCCTCCTCGGCAGCAAATTCGGAGATCCATCTGAATCCTTCAGGCGAAACGGTGTAGACTGCGTGCGGCCCGACGGCTGCCTTGATCCTGGGGTTTTGCAGGCTATGGATCGATTGCACCAGGCGCTCGGTCGCCCGGCACTCGGCCTCGCGCTTCTCTTCCGAGAAGAGGTCGATGAACCCATAGGCGAGGACCGCGCAGAGCCCCGTCTCGTCAACCGCGCGTGCGGCCTCTTCCATGAAGAAGTACATGTCGTTGAAGGCAACGGTGCCTGACCTGATCATCTCGAGGCACGCAAGTTTCGTGCCCCAGTATACGTCCTGCCCGGTGAGGTGGGCTTCGAGGGGCCAGATCTTCTGGGTCAGCCATTCCTGCAGCGGCATATCGTCGGCATAGCCACGCAGCAGGGTCATGGCGGCGTGAGTATGGGTGTTCACCAGTCCCGGGAGCGCAAGGTCGCCGGCACCGTCGATGCGGGTCTCCGCCTCGCCGCGGAAAGTGCGTGCGGTGCCCTCGCCCACCGAAGCGATGGTCCCGGTCTCGTCCACGAAGATGTCCTGGAGCGTTCCATTGACGACGACCCGCTCGATCAGGAGCGACGTGCCTTTCGTATTCGTCGGGTTCATGAGAATATCACCTATGCAAGCTCCCGGATGATCCGAGAGACTATCTCCTCTGTCCGCTCTTTGTGGCGCGCGGAGCATTCCACGATCCCCTCGTAAGTGAGCAGCTCGTCGGAAAGCCCGTTCGCGTAGTTGTCGATGGTGCAGAGCGCCGCAACCTCCATTCCGAGTTCGACTGCAAGGGTTGCCTCGCTCGCGAGCGTCATCCCCACGATATCGCCGCAGAGGGCAAGGGCCCTCACTTCTGCCACGGTCTCGATCCTCGGTCCCAGGGTCTGGACATAGGTCCCCCCGAATATTGCCTCAGGGACGATCTCCTTCAGCCGGTTCGACAACTCCGGGGAGAATCCAGGGTGCACGTGGCATATGGCATGATCATGGAGAGTAGGGACATATGCGGATGAGAAGTAATCGGTCGGGATCACCATGCTCCCGGGTGGGATCTCTCTCTTCAGCGACCCCGACGACCCGAGCACCACCAGCCGGTCCACGCCGAGGAGGGCGAGCGCGGAGAGGTGCGACCGGTAGTTTATACGGTGCGGCGGGGAATTCCGCTGGTGGCGGAGGAGGAGGGCAAATTCGCCTCCCATCACCTCGCTGTTGCCGTACGGCGTGTGCACCACCCTCTTCTCCAGGTCGGGAAGCCTTGCATATAGGAGGCTTGTGCCACCGATGATCCCGAGCATCAGGCCACCGCCACGCAAATCTTCGGGTTCATGATCTCTCCTTTAATATTCTTGAGCGGCCGGGTGTTCTGACTTTCGGTGCAGACTTTCGCAGGAATTCAATACCTGTATCAACATTGGGCTCATATCAAACACCCATGGGCAGGTTCGGCATTGTCGACGACGACCGGATAAGGAGAGGAGAATGCACGGACATCTATTTCTTGAGGAGCGAGGCGGTCCTCTCGGCGTCCGGCCGGGATCCCCTGGTTTCCATGGAAGTCACGGCATCTGCGATCCCTGGAGGCGCAGGCATCCTCTGCGGGATGGAGGACGTGATATCCCTCCTTGAAGACCTCCCCCTGGATGCATATTCCATGCCTGAAGGCTCGCTCTTCTACCCCTGGGAGCCGGTCCTGCGGGTAGAGGGCAGGTACCGCGACATTGCCCGGTACGAGACGGCGGTCCTCGGGTTTCTCTGCCACGCATCAGGAATCGCGACCGCCGCTGCGAGGTTCAGGGCCGTGGCCGTTGATCGGGAGATCTTCTCGTTTGGTTCCCGGCGGCAGCACCCGGCCATTGCCACGATGGTCGAACGATCGGCATGGATCGGCGGTGTCGACGGGGTGAGCAATACCTGTGCACCGGGCGGGATACCGCTTGCAGGCACCATGCCGCATGCGTTCGTGATGTGCTATCCCTCTCCCGAAGAGGCATTCAGGGAGTTTGACCGCCATTCCCCGCCTGTGGTCCCCCGAATCATGCTCTGCGACACCTTCTGCGACGAAAAGAGGGAGTCACTTACCGGTGCACGCTGCGGCGCGGAAGCAGTCAGGCTCGACACCCCCCGTTCGCGGAGGGGTGACATGAGGACTATCCTCGAGGAGGTCCGCTGGGAACTCGATGCCGCTGGCTACCCGGGTGTCAGGATATTCCTGTCTGGGGGTGTCACCCTCGATGACGTGGCCCGGTACCGGGACATCGTGGGGGCTTTTGGTGTCGGAGGAGCAATCGCCAACGCTCCCGTGATCGATTTTGCCATGGACGTGGTGGAGAAGGAGGGGAAAAAATGCGCAAAGAGGGGGAAGCGGAGCGGTTCAAAGCAGGTATGGGAGTTTTCCGGGGGAAGGCATGTCGTGCTGCCCGTAGAGGTGGCGGGCCCACCCGGTGCAGAACCCCTTCTCCAGCCGCGGATCCGCAAGGGTTCCGTGCTCTCCCGGACAACTGTAGAGGATGCCAGGCAGCGTGTCCTCGCCCGAATCCCGGTCCTCCGGGAGAGCGGGCTTGGCGGACAGAGTGGCCGCGCGTGAGGCAGAGGGATGAGCAGAAGACCCGGACGCGTGAGGAAATCCGGAATTTTTTTTTAGCCGGGAAACAATTCTTTTAACCCCCTGCAGCATACATTGTAGGCACGGGCCGATAGATCAGCGGAAGATCGCTTCCTTGGCATGGAAGAGGCCGCGGGTTCAATTCCCGCTCGGTCCATCACTGCACCCCGGCCATCAAACCGGAGTGTTTTTCCCCCCTGGAAAAAATTCTCTTGTGATACACTTTGGGAATCAAAGAGTGGATAATCCCCCAGGACGAGGTGTTCTTCACCCTCTTCGAGAGGCTGGCCGCGGTGGTCGTACTCGCCTCTTACCGCATTGTGGACCTCGCAGACGACTATACCTCTGTCCGTGAGAAAGTCCACCAGATCGAGCAGCTGGAGCATGAGGGCGACAAGATCACCCACGAGATCTACGAGCAGCTGAACCAGACGTTCATCACACCCCTTGACCCCGAAGAGATCTCAAAGCTTGCGTCTGCGCTCGATGATATCCTCGACTACATAAAGAGCACCGCCACCAGGATGTACCATTATGGGATTCCGGGAACGGACACGCACATGGTGGAACTCGCAAAACTCATCCAGCTCTCGGTGGTGGAGATCGAAGAGGCGGTGAAGGGGATCCGGACGATGAAGAACCCGCGGCAGATAGAACAGCGGTGCATCGAGGTCAACAGGCTCGAAAACCTCGCAGACGACGTCCTTCACCACGCCTACGACGACCTCTTCAGGTCGAATGATGCCATCGCCATCATCAAGCGCAAGGACATCTACGAGCACCTGGAGATCGCCACCGACAAGTGCGAGGACGTCGCAAACGTACTCTCGGACATCGCGATACGCCATTCATGAGTGAACAATGGAGAATATCGTCATCGCCGGGATATTCCTTGCACTCCTCTTCAACTTTGTCAATGGCCTCAATGATGCGGCAAATTCAATCGCCACTGTCGTAGCAACCCGCGTGCTCACCCCCCTCCAGGCCGTGCTGATGGCGGCGTTCTTCAACATGGCAGGGCCATTCATCTTCACGACCGTGGTCGCAAAGACCATCGGAAAGGGGATCGTCGAATCCGGGTTCCTCACCACCGAGGTCATCCTGGTCGGTATGAGTGCGGCGGTCCTCTGGGTGTTCATCTCATCCTATGGGGGGATCCCCATCTCCGCGAGCCATGCCCTTGTCGGCGGCCTTATAGGGTCCGCCATCGCATCCGGGGGTATCGGTTCGGTGCTGTGGCCGTCATCGGACCTGTTCCTGCGTGCGGTGGCGATGGCAGCAGCGGGAGGGATCTGCGGCGCGCTTGTCCTCTCATTCACCGCGAGGGGCAAGGGGGAGGAGAACTGGCCGGAGTATACCGCGCTTGGGGCTCTGTGCGGGATATCAATCGTGATCCCGGCGGGAGTGATCACCGGGTTCCTCCCGGTAAGCGGGATTCTCGCCATCATCATCTTCATCGTCGTCTCGCCCACTCTCGGGATGATCTCCGCCTATCTCCTGGGAATGGTCATCATCAGGCTGTTCCGGAACGCGAACTCAAAGTGGATGAATTATATCTTCTCGAAACTGCAGATCTTCTCTGCCGCCTTTTACAGCATAGGGCACGGGAGCAACGACGCCCAGAACGCAATGGGGGTCATCACCGCGCTCCTTGTCGCCGCAGGGATCCTCTCAGAGTTCATCGTTCCCGCCTGGGTGATCATCATTTCGGGCCTCGCAATCGCACTCGGAACGTTCCTTGGCGGTTGGAGGGTTGTTGAGACGATGGGCAAAAAGATCACGAAACTCCGCCCTTATCAGGGGTTCTGCGCGGAGACGGGTGGAGGGGTGGTCCTCTCCTTTGTCACGGCATTCGGGGTCCCGGTCTCCACCACCCACGCCATCAGCGGCTCAATTATGGGGGTGGGGGCGACCAGGGGCTATTCTGCGGTCCAGTGGGGGATCGTCCGCCGCATCGTCGCCGCATGGGTCCTGACGATCCCGCTCACCGCGACCTGTTCGTTTGCTGGGTTCCTGGCATACCGGGCGCTCTTTTGGGTCTGACCGGTCAGGATGTCCGGCCCCGGGAAAAATACGCACAGTATGACTGCACCGGGCATTCGCTGCACCTGGGGTTCCTCGCGGTGCACGTCGCACGCCCGTGCCTGATGAGGAGATAGTTGAGGTCCCCCCAGACCTTTTTTGGGAAGAGGGCCATCAGGTCGCGTTCGATCCTGGCCGGGTCAGGGTGGGAAGAGAACCCGATGCGCACCGAGACCCTGCGGACATGGGTGTCAACGGCGATTCCTTCGTTGATGCCGTACGCGTGGTTCAGCACGATGTTGGCAGTCTTGCGCCCGACACCTGGAAGAGTGAGGAGGTCTTCCATTGTGCACGGCACCCGGCCGTTGAACCTCTCGGCAAGGATCTTTGCCGCGCCGATGATATGTGCTGCCTTGGCGCGGTAGAACCCGAGGCTCCGGATGATCTCTTCCACCTCCTCCCTGCGTGCTTTAGCGAGGTCTCCGGGCCCCGGGTAACGGCTGAAAAGTTCATCCCTGACGGCGTTCACGTTCCGGTCGGTGGTCTGTGCGGAGAGGATGGTGAGGATAACGATCTGGTAGGGGTTCTCGAACTCGAGGAACGTGCGGGGTGAGGCCGGGTCATCGAATTTTCGGCGGAGCAAGGAGTATACCCTGCACGCGGTCTCCCTCTCCATGGCATGGGGTAGGGCAGATTCGAACTGCCGTCAAAGCGTCCCAAACGCTCTAGGATGGACCAGGCTACCCTACTACCCCAGACAAGATCACATGTTGGACAGGGCCCGGCAAATAAGTTATGGTGGACTGGAGGTCTCGAGGGGGAGGGGGTTCTCCTGGTCACCGATGACCATGGTCCCGGCAACATCGCCGGAGAAGAGCACCTTCCCGAGGAGCCGGGGGTCGCGGCCGTCCAGCACCAGGAGGGGGATACGACTCCTCTCCACCACCTTTGCGGCCACCATGTCAACGACCGCGTTCGAACCGGCTGCAAGTCCCCCGGAGCCGACAACCTCGAGCAGCTCCTGCGGGGTCATGCGCGAGTACTTCGTGGCTGCAGGGTCCTTCTTCGGGTCCGCTGAGTAGATTCCGTCAACCGAAGTGAGGTTGACGAGCAGGGCAGCCCTGGCCCGCTCGGCAAGGACCGCGGCGACCGCATCGGTGGTCTGGGCCGGGGTGACCCCGCCCATCACGACGATCTTTCCCCGTCCGGAGTACTCAATTGCCTCCCCGGGGTTGAACGCGACACGCGGATATGCGGCGGTCCCGAGCGCACCGATGAGGAGCGTTGCGTTCAGCCGGGTAACCAGGATCCCAACCTCGTCGCAGAAGGCTTCGTCTGCCCATGTGTCCCTTGCAGCCTGGATATACCTCCTGGCTTCCCCGCCGCCGCCGACCACCACGAAGAGGTCGACGGAGCGTGCCAGGGCGGTAAGCACGGGAGCCCAGGCGCGGAGAGTGTGCCCCTCGAGGGAAGGGAAGAGGACTGAGCCCCCGAGAGAGAGGACCAGGCGTGTCATGCTACAGTATCATTTCTCCATGCGGCACATATAAGTGTTGAAGAGATGCTGAGGTGTCCGTCCTGCGGGAGCAGGGATGTCTATTGCGTGGTGGGAGGCTGCATCGGCCAGGTCTACCGCTGCAAGTCCTGTGGGTACCGGGGTTCACTGATCATGGAGTGCGAAGGGCTCCGGGAGCGCGACCCGGATGAAGGCAACCCTCCACTGGAGGATCCGGGGCATCAATTTAATAATTCCTGCACGCCTGATTGAGAACATGCACAGGGCACATCAGTGGTCTCCGGCAGGGGATGGTGCGGTACAGTGTTCGCTCTGCAGTCACAGGTGTCTGATAAAGGAGGCCAGGACCGGCATCTGCGGCGTCCGGCGGAACATGAACGGTGTCCTTTACGCGACCACGTACGGGAAGGTGAGCGCAGAGGCGGTCGATCCCATCGAGAAGAAGCCGCTTTACCACTTCCTGCCCGGCACCCTCTCTTACTCGCTCGGCAGCATCGGCTGCAACTTCAGGTGCGAGCACTGCCAGAACTGGCACATCTCGCGTGCAGAGCGGGACGCATCGTCCCTCCCGGACCTCTCGCCTGAAGAGGGGGTCCGGCGGGCCAGGGAAGCAGGGTGCGCCAGCATCTCCTGGACGTATAACGAGCCCACCATCTGGCACGAGTATGCCCTCGATATGGGGACGTGTGCACGGAAAGAAGGGCTAGCCACAGTGTATGTGACCAACGGGTATATCACCGAGGAGGCGCTGCGGGAGCTCTCTTCAATGCTGATGGCATACCGCGTGGACATCAAGTCGTTCTCGGAGGATTTCTACAAAAAGGTGTGCGGCGCCCGCCTCCAGCCGGTGCTGGACTCGGCGGTCCTTGCCCGGGAGCTCGGGATGCACGTGGAGGTCGTGAACCTCGTCATCCCGGGATTGAACGATTCCCCCGAGGAGACAGGAGCGCTCATCCGGTGGGTCGTTGACCACCTTGGAGCAGGAACCCCTGTCCATTTCACCCGCTTCCATCCCGATTACCACATGCAGGACAGGAACGCCACGCCACTTGCGGTCCTCGAGAGGATCCACCGGCAGGCAAAGGAGCTTGGGCTCCGGTATCCCTACCTTGGAAACGTCTATCCCCACCCTCTCGAGAGCACCTACTGCCCCCGGTGCGGGGCGCTCTGCATCGAACGCAGGGGATTTTCCGCAGTCTTCCGTAACCTCGAGGGTCATACGTGCACAAAGTGCGGTGAACGCATAGAGTATGTCGGGAACCCCGGATGACCCTGCGCGGAGCACCCGGTTTCTCGCCGACCGGATGCTCGGCACCCTCTGCCGGTACCTGCGCTTCATGGGGTACGATACGGTGAGCGCATCAGGGTACCGCGAAGGGAACACCCGCGAGGACACGCTTCTCCTGAAGAGGGCACGGGGGGAGGGAAGAGTGCTGCTCACGATGGACCGCGAGCTGGCGAAGAGAGCGGGGGAAGATGCCGTCCTCATCGAAGACCGGGACGTGATGGAGCAGATTCGGGTACTTGCAGGGAAAGGCCTGATCGTGCCTGCCGTGAGACTGAACAGGTGCTCGCTCTGCAATACCCCTCTTCGTCCTGCCAGGGAAGAAGAGATCTCCAAGGCGCGCCACGCCCCGCGGAGCACGCCGGGGATGGAATTCTTCTGGTGCCCGCAGTGCAGGAAGCTCTACTGGCAGGGCTCCCACGGGAAGGACCTGGAAAAAAGAATAAAAGAGAATGTATTGCAGGATTAAGCGGATTTTGCTGTGGTCTTCTCGGTAACCTGGGCCCTGCGCTTCAGCCAGACCAGTTCCTTCCCTTCGAAGCCAAAACTCTGCATGGGGAGGATCTGGACTTCAGGGGGGATACCTGATGCCTCTATTCCCTGCGGGGCCATAAGGATAAGGCGTGGTGAGGCTACTCCCGCGATAGGGTTCGATGCAGCCATCTCTTTTAACGCGTTGACGGTCTCTGGAGTCGCTTTCCGGTCAAAGCTGACAAGGACCTGCGCTCCTTCAAAGCGCCCGAGCAGCCTCCGAGATATGGAGAAACCCGAACCGGCACCAGCTTTGGGTGCCTTTTTGATCTGCCAGCCATCCACGCTTGGGTACAGCCTCTTGAGCTCTCTTCGTACAAAATCATGCATGATGTCTTCGTTGGATCCCATGGCGAATCACAGCAAGTGTTAGTTGTACACTGGTATGGTAAAACAGTTTTGAATTGGGTATGCAAGCCTGCCGCTCCGGTGAATGGTCCGTGCGATAACCTCTGCCTTTCCGGCAGCATGCTTATGTACCCGGCAATTCACAGTGATAGAGTAGCCAAAAACAGGGAGAAATATATGGCCGGGCCTTCTTCGATGAAAGGGATAGAATCCCGGGACAGGGAGCGCTGCGACATCCTTGAAGACCCGGGCCTCTTCATCAACAGGGAACTCTCCTGGATCGAGTTCAACAGGCGGGTGCTCGAAGAGGCGGCAGACCCCGGTCACCCCCTCCTGGAACGTGTCAAGTTCCTCTCGATCTTCGCCAACAACCTCGATGAGTTCTTCATGATCAGGGTCTCGGGGCTTCACCGCCAGGTGGAGCAGGGAGCCCTCGAGGCGCCCCCGGACGGAATGAGCCCCTCCAGGCAGCTCGGGGCAATCCACCGGGCCCTGCTTTTGCTTATCGGGGAGCAGATGGCGCTCTGGAGAGGGTCTATCCTTCCCGCCCTCGAGGCATCCGGCATCTCGATCCTCCAGTACGGGGAGCTGGAAAAGGAGGACCGGGAATACCTTGAACGGTTCTTCAAGGAGGAGGTCTTCCCGGTCCTCACTCCCCTCGCGTTCGACCGCTCCCACCCGTTCCCTTTCATATCAAACCTCTCCATATCGCTCGCCGTGCAGGTGGAAGACCCCGAGGGCGGCGGGGAACGGTTCGCCAGGGTCAAGGTCCCCACCCATCTCTTCCCCCGCCTGGTGCGCATCCCCGGGCGTGATGCGGAGGGCCCCCTCCACGAAGAGATACGCCTTGTCTTTCTGGAAGACGTCATCTGCGCCAACCTTGGCCACCTATTCCCCGGTCTTAAGGTCGTCGCAGCGTATCCGTTCCGGGTCACAAGGGACGCGGACATGGAGATCGAGGAGGACGAGGCCTCCGACCTGCTGACCGCAGTCGAGGAGGGAGTGGAGATGCGGAGGACAGGGTCTCCCGTGCGGATCGAGGTGGTCCCTGGGATCCCAGGGAAGATCTGTGCGCTTCTCGGCAGGAAACTCGGGGTCCCGCAGCACATGTTCTACACACAGGAAGCGCCGCTCGGCATGGCAGACCTCATGCAGGTCTGCTCCCTTGACCGGCCTGACCTGAAAGATACTCCCTTCATCCCCTCGGTCCCGCCACCCCTGGAGAGGGAGGAGGAGATCTTTCGCAGTATCAGGAAGAAGGACATCATGCTCTTTCATCCGTACGAGAGCTTCTCCCCTGTAGTCGCATTCCTGCGACAGGCAGCCCGGGACCCCCAGGTGCTGGCTATCAAGATAACGCTGTACCGGGTCGGTGCACAATCTCCCGTGGTAAAGGCGCTCCTTGAGGCCAGGGAGCGGGGCAAGGCGGTCGCCGCACTGATCGAGCTCAAGGCGAGGTTTGACGAGGAGAACAATATCGGGTGGGCTCGGGCACTCGAGCGGGCGGGTGTGCACGTGGTGTACGGGGTCGCTGGTCTCAAGGTGCATGCCAAGGTCTGCATGGTCGTGCGAAGGGAGAAGGATGGGATCGTGCGGTACGTTCACCTCGGGACAGGGAACTACAATGCCTCCAGCAGCAGGATCTACACCGACATCGGGGTATTCTCCGCAGACCCCGTGCTTGGAGAAGATGTCTCACACCTCTTCAACAGCCTCACGGGATATACCCGCATCCCCTCCTACAGAAGCCTCCTCGTTGCCCCGCAGTCCATCAGGAACGGGATTCTCGCCCGCATCGAGCGTGAGATCGCGCGTCACCGTGAGCACGGGGACGGGCGCATCATCTTCAAGATGAACGCGCTCGTTGACCGGGAATGCATCATGGCCTTGTACCGGGCATCGAGAGCGGGTGTTGTGGTCACCCTCCAGGTCAGGGGTATCTGCTGCCTGCGCCCGGGGATTCCCGGCACGAGCGATCAAATTACGGTCACGAGCGTGGTGGGGCGGTTCCTCGAACATGCCCGCATCTACTACTTCCGGAACGGGGGACAGGAGGAGGTCTTCCTCGGGAGTGCTGACCTCATGCCCCGGAACCTTGACCGGAGGGTGGAGGTCCTCTTCCCCGTCAGGGACCCGGATCTCCACCGTGCGATCGTGGACATCATCCTCCCCGTGCACCTCCGGGACAACCAAAAGACCCGGCAGCTGCTGGCGGATGGCACCTATATCCGTGTAAAGAGGCCGGTGGGAGAGGCGGCATGCAATGCCCAGGAATGGCTCATTGCCCACAGGGGGTGCTGGCAGTATGGCAAAGAGGCGAGGTGAAGAGGAAGGGAGGTTCTGCCGGTACGGCGCCTGGTACCTCTCCCGGATCCACCGTGAGTTCTGCGCCGAGATCAGGGGAGTAAAGGAGGGCCGGGATCCCGAGGCGGTGCACCGGATGCGGGTGGCATCGAGGAGGTTACGCGCGGGCATCCCACTCTTTTCCCGGTGCTTTTCGCGGAAAGCGTACCAGAAGGTCTCCCGCGGGGTCCGGCGGATCACAAGAGACCTTGGGGATGCCCGGGACCTCGATGTCCAGATCGCATACCTTGAAGGACTGGTCGAGAGTCTCCGGGAAGATGGGGGCCCACAGGTGAATGGGTGCATTGCGCTCCTCTCCAGGAAAAAAGAGGAGAGGGATGCCCTGCAGCCTAAAGTGATCGCGGACTGTTCGCGCCTCGAACAGAAGGGGATATTATCACTGCTGGAGGAGGAGATTGGAGCCTGGAATACGCCGGATGGTCCCCCCCACCGTCTCCCCTCGCGGGGGTTTCCCATGAAGAGATCCGGGAAAGCCATACAAAAAAAGGTCGAGAAGCTCCTCTCGTACTCCCCGGCGGTCGGGGATCCGGATGCCGTCGAAGCGCATCATGCGATGCGGATCGCGGCAAAGAGGCTTCGATACATCATCGAGGTATATGCCCCCCTCTACCGGAACGAGTTGAAGCCCGTCCTGAAACGGCTTAAGGCGCTCCAGGAGATCCTCGGGAACCTCCATGATTGCGACGTGTGGATCATGGACCTGGAGGAGGCGCTTAAAAGGAGGGAGGATCCTTCGGCGGAGCGGGATCCCGGACTCGAGGCAGGGATGGCATTCATACTGAAAGACCGGAAAGAGGCGAGAGCCGCGTATTACCTCGCCCTTAGGGAGGAATGGGAAGCGCTCGTGGCCAGCGGGCTTTTCTCCGATCTAAAGGATGCCGTCTCTTCTGGGGTGCTGCATTGATGCAGGACCTCCTCTTTCACCCCGCAATAGAAAGGCTTAACTGGTGCATTCCCCGATAGAATGAATAAATTGCAGTGATTTTTTGTCATTTCCAGGCACCATGATCGTGATTGGCATAGACCCGGGACTTGCAACCGTGGGATATGGGGTACTGGCAAAGGAGGATGGGAGGACGATCCCGCTCACGTACTCATGTATCCGCACCGCGCCCGCCACGGGAGGGACCCCCGAGCGCCTCGAGAAAATATATGATGCGGTCTCATCCATCCTTGACGAGTATGGCCCTGGATGCATGGCCATGGAGAAGCTCTTCTTCTCCCGGAACGTCACGTCGGCGCTGGGAGTGGCGGAGGTGCGGGGTGTGATCATGCTCGCTGCCAGGAAGCGCGGGATACCGGTCGTTGAATATACCCCTAACCAGGTCAAGCAGGCAATAACCGGGTCGGGGAAGGCCGACAAGAGGCAGATGCAAGAGATGATCATGCGCCTCCTGTCCCTCCCGGAACTGCCGAGGCCTGACGACGTCGCCGACGGCCTCTCCGTCGCCCTCTGCCACGTCCACACCGCGAGGGATCACCGATGATCGCAAGGCTCAAAGGAAAAGTCGTGGGGTGTGGCGACGGATACGTGATCCTCGAATCCGGAGGGGTGGGCTTCCAGGTCTTCATGCCAAGGCCCGTCGCGGAAGAGGCCGAAAAATCCCCCGCAGAGGTGGTGATCCACACTCACCTGGTTGCAAGGGAGGACACGATGGCGCTCTACGGGTTCCTCGCCCCGGGGGAACTCGAGATGTTCCGGCTGCTCATCACCGTCAACCGGGTCGGCCCGGCGCTCGCGATGGCCATCCTCTCGCAGATGACAGTCTCCGACCTTGCGGCCGCAGTGATTGGAGGGGATGAAAAAGCCCTGACGCGGGTATCAGGGGTGGGCAGGAAGAACGCAGGAAGGATCATTTTCGAGTTGCAGGACAGGATGAAGAAGAAGGCGGCAGTCCTCACAGGAGAAATGGATGCCGGGACCGACCCCCTCCGGAGCGATGCCGAGAGTGCCCTCCTGGCGCTGGGGTTCTCCCCGCGTGAGTCAAGGGACGCGGTCTCGGGAGCCCTCGCGGGAATGACCCGCCCCACCGTACAGGACGTGATCAAGGCGTCCCTTCGGATACTGAGGGAGCGTTGACC
This sequence comes from Methanoregulaceae archaeon PtaB.Bin056, assembly GCA_002067095.1. Lineage (GTDB taxonomy): Archaea > Halobacteriota > Methanomicrobia > Methanomicrobiales > Methanospirillaceae > Methanolinea_A. The sequence continues at coordinate 14,174 of MVQD01000041.1, read as the reverse complement.
GGAATGGAGGAGGATGTGGTCTCGCCCGGCCCGCAGGAGGGCGAGGATGACGACCCGGCAATCCGCCCTGACCGATTCAGGGACTTTATCGGCCAGGAGACCCTGAAAGAGACCCTGCGCATCGCGATTGAGGCTGCCAGGAGGCGCGGCGAACCCCTGGACCATACCCTCTTCTCGGGGCCGCCCGGCCTCGGCAAGACCACCCTTGCCCACATCATTGCAAAGGAGATGGGGTCCTCTATCCACTGCACCAGCGGGCCCGTGCTCGAAAAACCGGGTGACCTGGCGGCGATTCTCACCCTCCAGAAGAGGGGAGATGTCCTCTTCATCGACGAGATCCACCGCCTGCACACGGTGATTGAGGAGATCCTCTACCCTGCAATGGAAGACTTCTTCATTGACGTGATGATCGGAGAAGGGCCGAGCGCACGCTCACTCAAGATCACGCTTGAGCCATTCACGCTCGTGGGGGCTACGACGCGGATAGGGCTGCTTGGGTCTCCCTTCAGGGACAGGTTCGGGCTCATCTCACGCCTCACCCTGTACAGCCACGAAGACCTGGCGAAGATCGTGGAGCGGAGTGCCGCGATCATGGGCATTGCGATCCTCCCGGAAGGGAGCATGGAGATCGCAAGGCGCAGCCGGGGCACCCCCCGCATTGCGAACCGCCTCCTTCGACGGGTGGGGGACTATGCGCTGGTCCGCGGCAGGGGAGTGGTGGACCGAGAGGTTGCCGACCGGGCGCTCTGCATGCTGGGGGTGGACCGCCTCGGCCTCGACGAACTGGACCGCCGGATACTCAAGGTAATCGTCGATGAGTTTGGAGGAGGCCCGGTAGGGGCAAAGACGATTGCCATCGCCGTCGGTGAGGATACGAGGACCATCGAGGAGGTCCACGAGCCCTACCTGATCCAGGCAGGGTTCATCAAGCGCACCCCCCAGGGGAGAGAGGCCACCCCGGCAGCAAGGGGACATCTCGCCCGCCAGTGGTGGTGATTCAGGCGAATAACGTTGCGTTTTGGGGGATAATATAAATACCCGGAGAGATTATCGAAAAATATACCAGAATTCCGCAGATCTCAAGACCGCAATCTCATGGGGAGGAGAGACGGATTGGGGCGGAGTGATGGAGGAATTGTCATGCAGAGCGCATGGAGGGACAGAGAAAGATGGTGGGAGTATGCAGGGGCGGTGTTGCTGGTCCTGGTGCTTGCAGCATGCGGGCATGCGGCGGGATCAGAGATAAGGGCGACCCCCTGCAGTATCGAATCCCCTGGAGAGACAGGGGAATGCACGCTTATCCTTGACCGGGTCTCACCCGGCCTTTCGGAGTTCGAGGTGCAGGTGGCACTTGAGAACCCTGCAATCGGCGAGATCACGGGCATACGATTTCCATCGTGGGCGAACCTGAACAGCAAGAGCAAGGTGCCGGCAGATTCCGTCATCCTGAAAGGTTCCGATACCGGGAGGAAGGTCGGACCCGGACAGAGCGAGGTGGTCCTCGCCACGCTTACCATCCGCGGGGATGCCTCGGGAACCTGCGGGATCCAGGTGGTGGTCCGTGGGATGAAGGACGAGGTCGGGTCGCCGTATTTCCTGCCAGGGATAGACGGGACCCTGCTGGTACGGGAGCCGGCTGAATATCTCCCCAAACAGGAAAGTTCTGCGCAATCAGTCTCTCCCCTGCCCCAGGAGATGGTATTTCCAATAACCAGCGTTCCGACGCTTTCTCCCGAACCTCCGGGGCCGGAGGGAACGGCCGTTGCGGAAGAACCGGCGGCGAGTCCCCCTGAAACTCTTATAGATGACTCTGGCGGAAGCGAAGACCGGGACCCTGCAAATGCCGGGACGGGAGGGGAGCCGGGGATGCTCTGCACCGACTCAGAACCTGGCGGCGCGCAGGTGACGGTTGACGGCAGCATCCTCGGTGCAACTCCCCTGTGCCTGCCGCTCGAAGAGGGGATCCACCGCCTCCGCGTCTCTGCAGAGGGTTATTTCCCATGGGAAGGGGAGGTGCTCGTCTCCTCGACCCAGCCGTCCCACCTTGCATACATCATCCTCGAAGAGGAACCGGCGTATACGATCACCGCCGGTACGGGAACCCATGGCTCCGTGTATCCTTCGGGGAGCGTGAGGGTAGGGGGCGGGGATTCGGCTGTGTTCACCTTCTCTCCTGACCCCGGATACCGGTTGGACGGAGTAGAGATCGATGGGGTTTGGTATGATGCCAAATCTCCTGTCCTGTTTGAAAATGTGACCGCAAACCACACTCTGTGGGGGACCTTCTCCCTGGTCCCGACCCCTGTGGCAGATTTTTCCGCGAACCGAACCGAAGGGTATGCGCCACTTGCAGTCCTTTTCCAGGACCACTCCACGGGTGAAGTCTCCGGCATGCTCTGGGAATTTGGCGACAATGTGACGTCATTTGAATCCTCCCCCGTGCATACCTACTTGCGGGCAGGGATCTACACGGTGAGCCTCGAAGTATGCGGGACAGGCGGGTGCAATCTCTCCTGCAGGGAGCATTACATCAGTGTAAGGGAAAGAGAGCCACTCCTTGCAGATTTCGCAGCCAATACCTCTTTTGGTCCGGCACCACTCTGCGTTCAGTTCCAGGACAATTCGACCGGATACCCCGCATCCTGGTCATGGGACTTTGGCGATGGGACAACGTCCACGGATCCGTCCCCCTGCCATCTCTTTGCGACTCCGGGCATCTATACAGTCCGCCTCACCATCGTTGCCGATGATGGCGTGACGGAGGCAGTAACAGAAGGGGTGGTGAGTGTCGGTCCGCCTGTGATTGGAGGAAGTGTGGGATTCTTCGAGGTAAGGTGTCCCGCAGAAGGGGCGCATGTCTTCCTGGATGGACGGTACAGGGGACCGGTCGAGAACGGATCGCTCCTGATCCCGGTCTATGTGACCGCTACTCCCTCTCGCATCATCCAGGTGAAAGCAGAAGGGTACCTGCAGTATTACGGATACCTGCAGGACTACCCAGTGGAGGGAGAGACCATCGTGCTTGAGATCCCCCTCCAACCTGCCCAATCAGACGGGACAGTCCAGGGGTGGTTCCAGGTCCCACCCCTGATGGGGAACATCTCCCTCTCCGGGGCCTCTCCCCTCATGTGAAGGGCCCCGGTTCCCGGATATTGGTACCTCTCCAACATTTTTTTATCCCGTACCACTTACAGGTATTCCATGGAGCCAAGCGATGTCACCGGCCTCTCGCCAAGGAGAGTCGCATACCTCAAATACCTATACGACAGGGATGGAACGGCCAGGACAGGAGAGATCGCGGCGCATTTCACGGTCGATCCCTCCACCGTCACGAAGACAGTCAGGGAACTCTCTGCCACGGGCCTTGTGGAACACCGGCCCTACACTGGCGTGACGCTGACAGAGAAAGGGCGGGAATGTGCAGATTTCCTTGTCAGGCGCCACCGTATCCTGGGGCTCATCCTCGCCCATTACGGCCTTGAAGGGGAGGAGGCATGCAGGGAGGCTGAGCGGTTCGAGTCATACGTCACAAGGGACGCCGTAAACAAGATGTGCCAGTCGATGGGCCACCCGACCCGGGGGATATGCGGCACCATCAGCCACGGGCAGGGATGCGGTATTGACGACCAATGAGGGGAGCGTGCATGTGAGGGGCCCCCGGGTTCTCAGGAACCGGCACAGTAGAACGGCGAGACGAGGCGTCCGGTCCGCATTCCTTTTGATCATGCTGTTACTTGGCGCAGTGTGCCTTGCGGGGTGCCTTGAATGGAGTGCAGGAGAAAATTCCCGGCAATGCGCGTCGGGCGACGAGGAGCGGCTCACAGTGGTTGTCACGATCCTGCCCCAGGAGGAGGTTGCCAGGGCCGTGGGGGGAGAGAGGGTCTGCATCACGGTCGTCGTGCCTCCCGGCGTTGAACCGCATACATACGAGCCTTCTGCCACCCAGATCGTCCAGATCTCCCGGGCGGATATTTACCTGCGGCTCGGGCCGGGGTTGCTGCCATTCGAAGATGCGCTGGTTGACCGCCTCAAGACCCTGAACCCCGGCATGGTGATCGTGGACATGTCAAGGGGGGTCTCCCCCATCGCGGTGCCAGGCCAGGGGCATGACACTGCCTATGGAGTCGACCCGCACGTGTGGCTCTCTTTGGCTCACCTGCGCCTCATGGCCGAAAACGTGGCGGAGGCATTCTCCGCAGCCGACCCTGCGAATGCAGGGGACTATACCGCCGCGAGGGACGCCTACATCGCCAGGGTCGAGGAATCGGACAGGAGGATCCGGGGCACGCTTCTTGGGATGGAGGGAAAGCCGTTCCTGGTCTTCCACCCGGCATGGGGGTACTTTGCCCGCGAGTACGGACTCGTCCAGGTGGCGGTGGGAGAGGGCGGCAGGGAACCCAGTGCAAGGGGGCTCTCGTCGCTGATCGCGCAAGCCAGGGAAGAGGGAATACGGGTAGTCTTTGCAGAACCGCAGTATGACACGAGGGGAAGCGAGGTGGTCGCCCGCGAGATTGGCGGGACGGTGGTCCTGATAGATCCCCTTGCCCCGGATACCCTTTCGAACCTTGAACGGGTCGCGTCCGCGATCTCCGGGAGCTATGGCGGGATGAAGGGGGAGTGAAGGATCGTGATCCCGGCCATTGAGGTAAAGGACGTCTCGTTCGGGAAGAACGGGGCCCTCATCCTGGACAGGGTATCGCTCTCGGTCATGGAAGGGGACATGTACGCCCTCATCGGGCCAAATGGCGGGGGAAAGACCACCCTCCTCAGGATCATCCTCGGACTCATCCCTGCCCGGACCGGCACGGTCACCATCTATGGTCGAGATCCCAGAGAGGGAAGGCAGATGGTGGGGTATGTACCCCAGTTCAGGACCTTCGACTTCCGCTATCCCATCACAGTGAAGGAGATGGTCCTCTCCGGGCGGCTCTCCCACACCCGCGGCGTGCTCAGGCGATACCGGGAGGAGGATTATGCGACGACCCGGGAAGTGCTAAAACGGCTGGATCTCACGGGGCTCATGGACCGGACGCTCTCACACCTTTCAGGGGGAGAGCAGCAGCGGGCGATCCTCGCGCGTGCACTGGCTGGCAACCCCCGTGTCCTGATCCTCGACGAACCAACAGTGTATGTTGACACTCCCACTGCATTTGAGTTCTTCGATATCCTCGAGGACCTGAAGAGGTCGATGACCATTCTCCTGGTCAGCCACGATATCGGGGTCATCTCGAGGCACGTGACCAAGGTTGCATGCCTGAACCATACGCTCCACACCCACAATACGCCAGAGATCACCGAGGACATGATTGCTGCAACCTATCATTGCCCGGTGGACATTATTGCCCACGGACTGCCACACCGGGTGTTCGGCGACCACGCCGAAAAGGAGGGCCAATGATCGGACCCGGAATCCTGGAGTATGAATTCTTCCAGAATGCCCTTCTTGCCGGCCTCTTTGCGAGCATCTCCTGCGGCATCATCGGCAGTTACGTCGTGGTGAAACGGATGGTCTCGATCTCGGGGGGCATCTCCCACGCGGCCTTTGGCGGAGTCGGCCTTGGATATCTCTTCGGGGTGGACCCCCTCGCAGGTGCGTTCGGGTTCACCACGGTCGTGGCGCTTGGCATAGGTGTCCTGAAGGAGAAGGCCGGGCAGAACCTTGACACCCTGGTCGCAGCCGTCTGGGCAGCAGGGATGGCAGTCGGGATCATCTGCATAGGCCTTGCGCCGGGGTATGCCCCGGACCTCTTCAGTTACCTGTTTGGAAATATCCTTCTCGTGCCGAGGTCGGATATCGTGATGATGGCCGTGCTGTGCGGAGTGGTCATTTTTGTGGTGGCGGTCCTCTACACGCAGCTGCAGGCGGTCACTTTCGACGAGGAGTATGCCCGCGTGATGAACCTGCCTGTCACGTGGCTCTCGCTCCTCCTCCTCGTGCTGGTCGCGATCACGGTGGTCATGCTCATCAGGGTGGTGGGAATCATCCTCGTCATAGCCCTCCTCACCCTCCCTGCGGCCACAGCCCGGGGATTTGCAAAGACGCTTCTCTCCATGATGGCCGTCTCCGTCTTCCTTGGCCTCGTTTTCTCTCTCGGCGGGCTCTGGCTCTCCTATCTCCTCGATATCCCTTCAGGGGCGACGATTATCCTTTTTGCGACTGCGGGGTACGTGATCTCCCTCCCATTCTCCCGGATCGCAGCTGGGTGACGCAAAGAGAGGCCTTGAGGCAGGCGGTCTCTCCCCATGGGCCTGGCCATGGCGGGGATCGCCCGCAGGTACATGGCAGGTTGTCATTCCATCTCCGCTCCGGTGAGACGGTTGATCGCACCTCCCATCCATCCTGCCCTCTCCCGGATGCCATCCCCTCGGGGTGGAATGGTTGAGAAGGTTTGGAAGGGGTTCTTTGTCCCGTTCGTGCATCTCGCCCAGTTCGACCCTGCGCACTTCTGTCACGAGCCTTCGCCCGAATATCCTCCGGAAATTCCCTGCTTCATGCTCGATCCCCCACAGTTCGAGCTGGCAGTCTCCCACCGCGCTGATGAGGAGTACCGCGTTCTTCCCGGTTGTTTCCTGGAACGCGGCACGGCGGACAAGGGCGGCGTGGCTCCGATCCAGGCTCTCGGCCATCCTGAGCAGTGCGACAAGCGCCCGGACTCTCTTCTGGTCTGAGGGGACAAGCCCGGTTCCCGCAAGTTCCCGCTTCCCCGGCGCCTTTTTCCTGTGAAACCTGGCGATCGTTGCCATGACGAGCGCCTCTCTCCGGGAGAATCCCGGCATATCGCTGTTGCGGATGATGTAGTGGGAGTGTACCTGGTGGTCCTGGTAGGAGATAAACGACCCCACGTCATGCAGGAACGTGGCATAGAGGAGAAGCTCCCTCTCCTCAGGCCCGAACATATGGAGCCCTGCCTTTCCCGAAGAGTCGAAGAGCTCCAGTGCGAGCTTTGCAACGGTCCTCGAATGGAACTCGTTCACCCCGCATGAGCGGGCGAGCTGGAGGACGCTCCTTTCCCGGACACTGAGCTGGTCCAGGAGAGGAAACCCCTCCATCCTGCTGAGATAGTCCGCAAGCAGCCCTTCCTGGAGGCCTCTCCCGGTGACCTCGATCCTCTCAATGGAGAACGCCTCCATGAGGCAGTCCAGGACTGCCGCCCCGGCAATGATGATGTCCGACCGCTCAGGGTTGATGCCAGGGAGACTCCGTCGCTCCTTGAGAGTGAGTGAACAGAGAAGCGCGATCACGCGTGAGAGACTCTTTTTATCCAGGAACCCCGGACCGGCTGATCTTGCCCCGTTTGCAGTCCGGCTTGCGATCTCCGCCAGGTTGATGATGGTCCCTGAACTGCCGATAGCCCGTACCGGCCTTGGCCCGGAGAACCTCCAGATCTCCCGGCCGATCACCTCGCGCACGTGGCGGCAGATCGATTCGTATCGTTTCTTTGAGACGCGGCCATCAAAGCCGCGTGCAAAGAACTGGTTCGTGAGGCGAATGGCGCCGAGCGGCAGAGAGACAAGCAGTTCGTACGCGTGCTGCCCGCCGACGATGATCTCGGTGCTTCCGCCGCCGATATCGAGGAAGAATGCACGCTCGTCTCCAAGGTGCGTGCCGCCGGCCACCCCCAGGTAGATCAGCCTCGCCTCTTCTTCGCCCGATACGACCCTGACATCGAGGCGGGCTTCCTGCCTGAGGCGGTGGAGGAGGTCGTTTCTGTTTTTAGCCTCCCTTGTGGCAGATGTTGCCACTGCCACGTACTCGTCGGCACCAAAGGAATGCGCAAGGTCGATGAACCTCTGGCAGACCACTACCGCCCGCTCAATGGCGCTCTCGCTGATGCAGCAGTCTTCGAACTCCCCTTCTCCCAGCCGCACGACCTCCTTCTGGCGGGTGAGCACCTGGTACGTGCAGTCCCTTTGGAGGCAGACAACCAGGAGGCGTATGGAGTTGGTGCCGATATCAAAGAACGCAACCACCCTGCCGTCCCCGCGGGTCCCGGGACCCTGTCTCCCAGGGGAACGTGGCAGGTTGACCCTCATGCGTCCCCTTTCTTCAGGCTGCACCCGCAGCGTCCGATAGTCGCGGCGACGAGGAGGGCGCACAGGGCGATGGCAGCAAATGCTGCAGGAAACCCTGCATACTCTGCCAGGATCCCTGCAAGGAAGGGGAGGAGTGTCATACCGCCGTAACTCGCGGTATTGAAGAGTCCCATCAGGACCCCCTGGCGGGTGCTTACCCCGGCGAGGAATACGAGCTGGGAGATCATCACCATCCCTGCGAGCCACCCGACGAGGAGGAATCCCCACACCGAGAAGAAGGTCAACACCACTGCTCCTGCCATTGCAACAGCCGCAGTCCGGATGGTGGGGACCGGGGGAAGGCTGGCATGGGAGGCAACCAGGATGGCGGCGATGGTGGCAAGGTTCATCAGGGCGATCTCCTGGGAGACGATGTCAGGCGGCAGGTCTGTGTACTCGGGGTGGAGCGCGGTGAGCGCGCCGGTAATGCCGATGATCAGGACCGCAGAGGCCCAGAGCCAGAAATAGGAAGAAAATACCCATTTCAGGCGCCCGAATGTGGCCGATGCGGTCTCGACCGCAATGCCTGCAGTCCCCGGTGTGCCTCTCCCCATCGCTAAAGAGAGCGCGAGCGGGAGGACAGACACGATGGTGAAGAGGTATATGCCTGCATACACGCCGGCCCACCGGAGCACGAGCCACCCTGTGCCAAGGAGGCCCACCAGCAGGCCAAGGTTGAGGAGTGCCATGAAATAGCCGCTCATTCGCTCATGATCAGGCCGTGCGTTGAGGAGGGAAAGCGCCGCAGGTACAAAGAGCCCCGCACCAAATCCTTCCAGCAGCCGTCCTGCCAGGAAAAGAGACGGAGATGCGGCAAATGCGAGCGTGAGGCCACTGAGGAAGGTGAGCAGGAGCCCGGCCTGGATGAGCGGGATCTCGCCAATCCGGTCGGCAAGGTATCCCGCCGGAAGGACAAGCAGGAACGCACCCAGGAAATATGCGGAGAAGAGAGCACCCTGTGCCGCCGTCCCGACGGCAAAAGAGGGGAGGACCGGGACGATGGCATTGGAGAGGGCCATGACCACGAAGACCCCGATGAAGAGGGGCAGGCGCGTTCTCATACCAGCCTATACGTCTCCAGGTTCATGGGGGAATGGGTCTCGATGTGGAAGCGCTTGTAAAGCGAACTTGCAAGGTCGATAGTATTGTTCTCGTCGCCGTGCACCGTGAAGATCTTCTCGGGGCGGGGCTGGATGTGGCCGATGTAGTTCATCAGCTGCTTCCTGTCAGAGTGGCCTGAGAACCCGTCCACGGTCACGATCTCGAGGTTGATGACGATGGTGTCCTTCCTCCCTATCGGCACCTCTCTCCAGCCTTTCTGTATGCGCCGCCCGAGTGTCCCGTCAGCCTGGTACCCGACGAAGACCAGGGCATTGCGTTCGTCCGGTGCCAGGTTGCTCAGGTACTCCATGACAGGCCCGCCGTTCAGCATCCCGCTCGTGGTGATGATGACACAGGGGTCGCCGTTGATCACTCTCTCCCTGAGATCGGGCGAGTCAACCGGGACGAAGTATTCCGCAAGGAATGGATTGTGCCCCTCCTTGAAGATCTGCGTGCGGAGGTCGCTGTTCAGGTACTCCGGGTAGGTCGTGTGAATGGCGGTCGCCTCCCTGATCATCCCGTCGAGGTAGATCTTCACCTGAGGGATCTTCTCCTTCCGCATCGCCTCCTCGAGTGCGAGCATCACCTCCTGAGACCTTCCCACTGCAAACGCGGGGATGATGACTTTTCCTCCCCTCTGTACGACAGTCTTCACCGTCTCGTACAGTTTCTCCTCGGCCTCGGCCCTGGACGGCTGCATATCACCGCCTCCTCCGTAGGTGCTCTCCATCACGAGCGCCTCGAGGCGTGGGAAATTGTTCGTGGCCGGGTTGAAGAGGCGGCTCTTGCTGAAGTTGAAGTCTCCGGTAAACGCGATGTTGTAGAGACCGTCACCGATATGAAAGTGGGTGATCGCAGATCCGAGGATGTGGCCGGCATTGTGGAACGTCAGTTTGATGTCAGGGGCGATATCGGTGACGCTCCCGTAGTTGAGGGTGATGGAGTGGCGTATGTAATTCTTGACCTCGTTTGAGCTGTAGGGGATCTTCCGGTCTTCCTTGCTGACCACGTCGAGGTAATCGAGCTGCAGCATCGCGGAGAGGTCCCGCGTCGGGGGGGTGCTGTAGACCGGGCCGTCGTATCCATACTTAAAGAGGAGTGGCACCAGGGCACAGTGGTCAAGGTGCGCATGGGTGAGGACCACCGCGTCCAGCTGGCTCAGTGGGTGGATCTCGGGGACATAGAGATAGGGAGTGCTCGCGCTGTTCCCCGGTTTCTCGCCGCAGTCGACGAGGACCCTCGACTCAGGGGTGGAGATGAGGAACGCCGCCCTCCCCACCTCACGGCAGCAGCCGAGCATCGTGACCCTGACCCACTGGTCCCGGGCGATCACGTCCCTGTGGATCCGCCTTCCGATGGTACGGAGGAACTCCTTCCTCTCTTCGTTGACGGAACGAAGGTACTGGCGGATCTGCTTGACCGTCACGCTCTCGATGGGAGGAGTCCTCACGACCTTCGGAGTCCAGCCGATGTGTTTTGTGATCTCACGGAGGGTCGCCCCGTTCTTCCCGATCACGACACCGGGCTTCTCAGCCTCGATTAGGACCTCTCCGGTATCCGCATCGAAGTAGATGTCGGTGATCCCTGCATTCTCTGCAACGACTGCACGGATGTCCTGGACCGCTTTTTCCGGGTCCTCGAGGACGTTTGGGCGGACGACGATCCGTTTCCGGAGGTCGCGGGCCAGGATCTTTATCAGGTCTGCCTGGTCGGCGAACTTCTTGGGGTCATCGGTGTAGATGACCAGTTCCGGCCCTTCGAACTCCACCTCAGAGACGGTGATCCCACGGGGGACCTTCTCATTGATCTTGTTCTTGAGCTCTTTGAGCCTCTCTTCTATAAGCATCAAAACCTACCCGAAAAAAAGGAGTTATGCGGGGACGGCCGGAAAGTGTTTCGCGACTTCCTGGTCTCCAATCTCCCTGTATGCCTCTTTTGTGATGACCACCACGTGGATTCCTTCCCCGGAGCCTGCATCCCTCTTCATGGCAGAGCGGACCGCCCGCACAGCCAGCGATACCGCTTCGTCCTCGTCCATGTCTTTGCGGTACCGGTCTTCAAGGACGCCGAATGCCATCGGCGAACCCGACCCGGTGGCCACCATCTCCTCCTCTCTGGATGCCCCGCCGAGTGCGTCCACCGCGTAGAGGTTCGGCCCGTTCTCGTCAATCCCGCCGACAAGCAGCTGGACATAGAAGGGATAATACCGGTTGTTGTTCAGGATATTCGACAGGAGTGTCGCGACCGCGCCTACTGTCATTGGCCTGCCCCTCCTGATCTGGTAGAGGCTGCATTCCACGGTCATCAGCCGTGCCATCTGCTGGGCGTCCCCTACACCCCCTGCCGTGGTCATCCCGATCCGGTCGGCGATCTGGTAGATCTTTTTTGCAGTCTTTGAGGCGATCATGTATCCCATTGTGGCCCTCATCTCGGATGCAAGGACCACGCCGTCCTGGAAGACTAGCCCGACGGTGGTGGTCCCTTTCATTCCTTCCTGGTATCTCTCATTCATTCACACACCCCAAAATATTCTTAAACGCCAGTAAAATGCTCGAAAAGCGCTTTCAAACAATACAATGTCCTTATAAAATTTAAAAGTTGTTATCAGGAACTGTCCCTGCAGAGGGCGCGGATAAGGTCCCTGTCAAAGAGCATGGCGACCAGTTTTTTGTCCCCGTTCACCACGGGGAGCTGGTCCACGCGCGCCCTCTTCATCTTCAGAGCGCACTCGCTCACCTCTGCGTTCATGGGAACAGATATGACGTTCTTGACCATGGCTGTCCTGACCGGGCGGTTGGGGAGCTGGATCTTTGAGATGCCGTAACTGATGGTGTGCATGTCCCTGATACTCTCCCAGGTCCACTCGTCGTCGTCGGTCCCGTTCGAGAAATCGCTGACCTCTACCATGTCCTCGATTGAGGAGTGCCGTATAAGGTCACGCTCCGAGATGATCCCCTGGAGCGTGCTCTCGGCGTCCAGGATGGGTATCGCCTCGAACCCGGAGATCTCCATGATCCTTCCCACGAGGGGGAGGGGTGTCTCCTCCCATATGGCGAAGGTCTGGCTGGTGTAGATGCCTTTTATTTCGTCCCTGATCTTCATCTGGGCGAGGGCTGCGATGAGGTCTGCAACAGAGAGCAGGCCGAGCAATGCTCCGTCTTCAACGACCGGCAGGCGGCGGACCGAATGCCTGACCATCATGGTGGCAGCCTCCTGGATGGTCGCATCCGGACCGATGGTCACGGGGTCAGGGGTCATCAAGAGGCCAAGCTGCGTCTCTTCAGCCTTGCGGAGGAGGTCTTTCCTTGTGATAATCCCCACAAGTTTTCCTTCCTTTAAGACCGGCACGCCGGAGATGCCGGTACGCTTGAGGATCTTCAGGACGTCGTCGCGGTTTCCGGGGATCTCCACGGAGACCACGTCGGATGTCATAAACGCTTTGACGCTCATGTCCGGGATGGTCTCACCACCAGGACCGCGACGCTGCTGTTCCCAACCACAAACGAGCTGACGCTCCCGAGGAGGAGGCGGTCAACCTCGCTCTTCCCGTGCGAGCCCACGATGATCAGGTCGGCGCCAAGTTCCCGTGATGCCTTGATGATCTCATTCCCTGCGTGGCCCTGCCTGATGTAAGTCTCGAGCATGACCCCTTTTGCGGCAGCCTGCTCTTTTGCGAGCGAGAGGGTCTCCTGTCCCTCCTTCTCGAGCATGCTGTACATTATCTCCCACGTGCTGTCCATCGGAAGCGAGGAGAACAACCCTGTCTCCACTACGTAGATGACATGGACCCTCGCTTTCCATAAGCGGGCCTCCTCGATCGCTACCTCAAGCGCCCTCTTTCCTATTTTTGACCCGTCTACAGCCACCAATATCTCTGAGAACACGGTTACCCTCCAAAACAGTCTCCTTAATGAATGTCATCTATAAATTTATAACCTTTCTCACGATATTTTCCGGGCCCGCCCGGTTTACCAGGGTTCCTGCGATATCGCGACTGAGCGAAAGGTTCGACTGCCCGGGGTCGATGACGAGAAAATTTGCCTTATTGCCCTCTTTTATGGAATATGACCCGGAATACAGCAAAGAGCCGAGCGTCGCAGCTTTTAGCGCGTCCCGGGGGGCGGTGCCGTACACGGTGCAGAGGAAATGGGCCTCCCTCCAGAGGTCGGGCTGCACGCACATGGCGTTGTCGGTCCCAAGGAGGATGCGGCATCCAAGGGCCTGCATGGTGGCGACGGGGGGATGGTCGCGGGACGAGGTGACCCCGAATCTCCAGTTGGCCCTGGGGCAGATCGCGATCGGGATATCGAGGTCTGCAATGCGGCGGAGCTGGGGGCGGGTGGCATGCGTGCAGTGGATCAGGAGGTCGGGATCATATGCGAGGGCACCGTCCACGTCGCCGGGATCCTTCTCCCCTGCGTGGAACGCGACAAGGCGACCCGATCTCCTCGCAACCGAGACCGCGTCCTCCAGGCCTGGGCCTGCATCCCTCGCGCTGCTGACCCCGAGTCCATCAGCAATCGCCTCTCCCCCCTCTCTCCCGAATATGACGGGCCGTAACGGGATGCCCTGCGCCGCTTCCATCAGGGCTGACACCCCTTCGACTCCCCCTTCCCTGAAGTCAGCACATCCCGCGGTCCCGGATGCGGCCATCGTGAGGAGGGTAAGGCGCATTCCCCTGACCAGTTCGGGTCGCGCGGCCGACTTGAGGATCCGGTGCTTGAGCCCGTCAGGGGGCCTGACCAGTTCGTCGAGCGTGCCGCGGAAAGGGAGGTCCATGGCAAGACTGTCGCCAAGGTGAGTGTGCGCGTTGAAGAATGCAGGGCATATCCAGGGAGAGTCATCAGGAGCTGCTGTCAGGTGCTCGATTCTGTGGATGACTCCGTCTTTGACCACCACTGCCACGGGCGCTTCCTCGAGTTCCCCGCCAAGAAGCGCCCGACCTTCCACGAGGAGTTCTCCTCCGGCCATGCGTGCTGACTTGCTTTTATATACCGAGA
>MVQD01000040.1 GCA_002067095.1 Methanoregulaceae archaeon PtaB.Bin056 | reverse complement strand
AGGAACCCGATGTAGATGAAGAGAGCGCCGAAGAGGGGAGGGATGACGATATTGGGGCTTATCTCGATCCCGATGCCCCAGAGGAGTATCTGTACCTGGATGATCGCAAAAAACAGGGCAAAGACGAGAATGAACCCTTCGTAATAGGGCTTGAATTTCCGGTAATTCTCACGCAGGGGGTCAATCCGCGGTATCAGGAAGAGAAGTGCCGTGAGAGGGATCATGATCAGGGGGACAATCGCAGCACCCCAGAGTTTCGGGAGGTAGCCGTCCACCTCCCCGGCGGCGTTCCAGTGGGATGGAACTTGATCGGGGAGTGTTGGATACGCCACAACCGTGATCGCAAGAGTCAGGATGAGTACGGCCACAATGCCAAAGCGGAGCGGGGTCATCTGATCAGTACAATGGTGCGGAGGGAGAGGGATGTTGTCTTTCCACCCGGTTGGCATTGGGGTGGTTCATGGTTGTTCCGGGAACCTTATGCAATTGGGGAATAAAATATTCTGCAATGGCAGGTTTCAGGCGTTCGCACCTCCGATTGTTAGGTATGGCAATTCTTGCAGGTGCCGGGTTTCGTCTTGGCATTCCGGGTCTTGCCGAGGTGATCGAAGGTATATGGGGCCATGCAGAACAGGCATCGAAAGCCTTTCTCCCTCTTGAACTCCAGGGGATTATAGGGATGTTTGGCATCCTTATGCTGGGTATCGTGATCTACCTCAATTACGAGATATTCGTGAAGGGGGCAAAGAAGGGAAGAAGAGGACTTTTAATTACCGTATGCGGATTTTTTACGGGTATTCTGCTGGCAAACGTCGCGATTGCAGTACTATTCCAATGATCTCCTGATTTCGGGAGAAATTTTTTACCTGCCCGGACAATGAATGAAGAGAGACAAAAAATGCTGTTAAATATTGAGATTTTGACACTCATATCTCATGAGGGACCGGAATAAGAATGCAGGATCATAGCCGGGTAAAGTTCGGGATCATTCTTCTCAATTGGAATGCCGAAGAGCTCACTACCCGCTGTGTCAGGGCATTGCGGGAATGGCACAAGCTGAGGCCCAATATTTATGTCGTTGATAACGGATCAAGTGGGAACGGCTTGTATTTCGAGGATAGCCGTGATGTGCCGGTATCTCTCATAAAGTCGCCGACAAACCGCGGGTACGCCGGGGGCAACAATCTGGGAATAAGAAAGGCAATCGAAGATGGATGTGGGTATATCGTCCTTCTTAATTCTGATGCACACATATCCGAAAATAGTATGGAAATACTTCTGGAACAATTCCAAATATGCGATGATCTTGGTTGTTTGGGCCCAGGTATCTGCGAAGGCGACCTGTTATTTCTTGGTGGCAGGGACATGGGGTTGCATTCCAATACAAGAAATATCATGTCTCAGGAGACATCCATGAAGGGAATCATGTATATCGATTATGTTCCCGGCATGGTTTTTCTGACCACGAGGGAGGTTATCAAACGCGTCGGGTATCTTGACGAACAATTCTTTTTCAGCGGTGAAATCGCTGACTTCTGTAAGAGGGTGCTGAAAGCGGGGTATCGGTGCGCAGTCTGCCCGGATGTCAGGGCTAATCACGTGGTAGTCGAAGACAATCCCCTCCGAAGCTCACTGTATGCGTATTATTCTTTTAGAAACCGATTTTTATTCGTCAGGAAGCACCATTCAAATATTCGATGGATATTGGAGTTATTCTGGATCCTCTGGGGTATGCACAAGTACATCCGGGGAGTGATTTTAGGCCTCGATAACGAATCTGCAGCATACCGGCTGGCGATTATGGATGGAGTGAGGGGTGTGTTTGGGGACCGGAATGACCTCTTTTCCGTATAGTGCATCAATCATCATTCCAAACTGGAATGGCATGCGCTGGCTTCCAGGATGCCTGGATGCCCTGAAGAACCAGACCGTGCAGGACTTTGAGATAATAGTGGTTGACAATGGATCCAGCGATGAATCGGTTTCCTTTCTTTCGGTACAATATCCAGGAGTACAGGTAATTACACTCAAGAAAAATTATGGTTTCTCCAAAGCGGTGAATGAAGGGATAAAAAGAGCATCGGGGCAATATATCATACTTCTCAATAATGATACTCTTCCCGAGAGTGAATGGTTCAGCAATTTGCTCGATGCGATAAGGGCGGCTCCTTTAGAAGTTGGCTCCCTCGCCTCGCTTATGATATGTATGGATAATCCGTCCCTGACAGATGATGCCGGGGATTACCTCGATTGGTACGGCCTGGCTTTCAAAAGGGGTCATGGGGAGCCAGCAAGTCAATGGACAGAGAACGAGCCTGTATTCTCTGCATGTGCGGGAGCAGTGTTATACAGACGTGAATTTCTCGAGAGAACGGGGCTGTTCGACGAAAAATTTGGTTCATATCTCGAAGATGTCGATCTCGGCCTCAGGGGAAACCTCCTGGGATTTACCTGTGTATTCATTCCCTCGGCTAAGGTACTTCACAAGAGCCACGGATCGGCCATGCCTTCAGGGGCATATGTCTATCATATGACAAAGAACAGGGTCATGCTTGTGCTAAAAAATATCCCTATAATTTTACTCATAAGGAATGCCCGAAAACTCATATACGGACAGATTCTGACATTCAGGATCTATAACAATCCCCTCTCATCTCTGCGGGCTTACTTGTACATCGCACTTCAACTACCAAGGATCCTTCATGAAAGGCATTGTTTTCTCCCACGTGTGGCCCTTTCGAGTGAAGCCATAGAATCTCTCTTGCGATAAACGGGGAACCAATGAAAGCGAATATACAAAATTTGGAGAGAAATTGGGGGATGATGTATCTTTTTTTCCTGGACTAATGATACCAATCTTCGAATAGTATAAGGTGAATTGTGTAAATATTATGATTAACAGGTCTTTTTGGAGCGTAGGGGATGGAGAAAGATATCGAAGTTACCGTCATCATTCCGACGTTGAATGAGGAGATCTCCATATCTCAGTGCGTCTCCAAGATATTGACGGTGTTCCGCGACCATGGCCTCGAAGGAGAGATAATCGTCTCCGATTCTTCTTCGGACCGCACCCCGGAGATTGCAGCCTCTCTTGGTGCAAGGGTAATCCGGCCCGAAAAGAGAGGCTATGGTGCGGCATACCTCGCGGGGTTTCGCCATGCAAGGGGGAAGTACGTGGTGATTGG
Source organism: Methanoregulaceae archaeon PtaB.Bin056 (assembly GCA_002067095.1). Taxonomy (GTDB): domain Archaea; phylum Halobacteriota; class Methanomicrobia; order Methanomicrobiales; family Methanospirillaceae; genus Methanolinea_A. The sequence goes on along the minus strand of MVQD01000040.1, from coordinate 2,302 downwards.
CGATGGCGACGATACGTATGATTTTCACCAGATTCCGGCATTGATCGAGCCGCTGAAGCATGGTGCCGATATGGTTATCGGTTCACGCTTCAACGGCAGGATACTGCCTGGCGCAATGACGCCTCTCCACCGGTATATTGGTAACCCGGTCCTCACTTGGATGGTGAACGTACTGTTCCACGCGGATTTCTCCGATGTGCACAGCGGTTTTCGCGCGATAAGGCGGGAAGCACTAGAGCGCCTCGATCTCAGGAGTCCCGGGATGGAGTTTGCGTCCGAGATGTTGGTGAGGGCCAGGCAGAAAGGTCTGGTCGTAAAGGAGGTCCCGATCACCTATTACCCGAGGCAGGCCCCCTCAAAGCTCCACAGTTTCGCCGATGGCTGGCGACACGTCAGGTTCGTCCTCCTGTTAAACCCGCTTCCCTTTATTGCCATACCCGGTGCGGTCTTCGCGCTGGTCGGATTTACGTTGATGATCCTCTTTGCATTAAAGGGGCAGGTTGCCACCTCCCACCTGCATTCGTTCATTCTCGGAGCGTTTCTCCTCTGTGGGGGAGTCCAGATAGTAGTCATCGGTGTATTGATGAAAATTTACTCGGTCACGCACAGGTACGAGGAGAGAGCAGGCATCATCGTATGGATCATGAATTACCATAGCCTGGAGAGGCTCCTGTTCGCTGGGGGTCTCGTCCTTGTACTGGGATTTTTGTCCGGGGTGAGTGTCATCATTGCCTGGGTCCAGTCAGGGTTCGGTCAAATCGCCGAGATCGTGAACGCGGTTGCGGCCCTCTGCCTTGGTACCATCGGCCTCCAGATCATCTTTATGGCCATTTTCACGAGCATGATGCTGCTCCGTGAAGAGAACGGGGATGCCAAGAACCCTGCATGAATATTGCCTTCGTGTATGACATGGTCTACCCATTCAGGATTGGCGGGGTAGAGAAACGGATCTGGGAGATCTCGCGGAGGCTTTCGGCGAGAGGCCACGAGGTGCACGTGTTTGGGTTGAAGATGTGGGAGGGGCCGCCGGACATCCTTCAGGAAGGAGTGCACCTGCATGGAGTCTGCCGCCCGCTGCCGTTCCATACAGGTAGGAGCGGGAGGAGGACTATCTTTCCTGCGCTCTGGCTCTCATTGTTCCTGTTCCTCCCCCTCCTGCGCAAAGGGAGATTCGATGTGATCGACTGCCAGAACTTTCCGTATTTTCCCTCTTTTCCTGCCGGGCTGGTCGCAGCGCTCCGGCATTCCCTCTTGATTCTCACCTGGCACGAGGTGTGGGGCCGTTACTGGCTCCATTACATGGGGAGGACGGGGCTCGTCGGAATTTTCATCGAGAGACTCGTGAAAAATCTCACCCGCTGTCATGTTGCAGTCTCCCCTACCACAAAGGCGATGCTGCTCGATCTTGGTGTTGAGGAGCCGGTTGCCGTTGTTCCAAACGGGGTCGACCTTGAGAGGATCCGGAAAATCCCTCCCTCTTCTGAATGTTCGGATGTTATCTGTATCGCCAGGCTGATTCCTGATAAGCACGTCGATGTGTTGATCGGGGCAGTCGCGCTGTTGAAGGTATCTATCCCCGAGATTCGCTGCACGATTGTCGGCCGGGGTCCGGATGAAGAGAGGCTGAAAGCGCAGGTCTCCTTGTCAGGGCTGGACAAAAATGTCAGGTTCACGGGGTTCGTGAAGGACCAGGACGATATTCTCGCGCTCCTGAAAGCGTCCAGGCTGTGCGTGCTCCCTTCAACGAGGGAGGGATTCGGGATGGTTGCGCTTGAGGCGCTTGCATGCGGGGTCCCGGTCGTGACAGCCGATCATCCCGGAAACGCGATTCGCGATCTTGCAGCCATGGGGGGAGTGAGAGCAGTGCCGCTCACCGGGGAGGACTTTGCGGGTGCAATACGGGAAACACTCCAATCTCGTTCCCCTCCTCAGGTTCCGGATCTTGAAGGGGCATGGGACTGGGATGCAGTTTCCGGGCAGTGGCTCGGGATGGCCGAAGAATTTTTGCGGATATCGAGAGAACACGCGGCAAAAGGTTCATTGTGAGATCCTGCAAAGTATACGTCTGGGAAAAGGGTTCCGGGTCATGAGAATAAGCATTATCGGCGCAGGATATGTCGGCCTTGTCACTGCAGCATGTTTTTCGGAACTCGGGCATGAGGTTCATCTGGTAGAGATCGACAGGGAAAAGGCAGGCGCGATCGATAGAGGCATTGCGCCTTTCTATGAACCTGGCCTGGAGGCTCTTTTAAAAAAACATGTGCACCGGACCCTTGCAGTTTCGTGTGAATACCAGGAAATC
>MVQD01000039.1 GCA_002067095.1 Methanoregulaceae archaeon PtaB.Bin056 | reverse complement strand
GGATATTCCTCCTCATTAGTATTCACCTGTTATCATGTGCATATGCCCATTTAGTTTAACATATTGTTAAATATACTTTACTATTAGTTGTCTATAGGTTACAATTATCAACAACGTATGCCACAACGCTGGTTCCAATGCAGAGGGTTTATGCGCAGTCTCATAGAAGGAGCGCCATACCCGCGGGATACAGGGGAACTGGATGAAAAAAAGGTAAATAAGGGACCGTGTTGTTCTTCGACTGGGATATGTTACAGCCCTGTCACTTGATGAACATATACCATATCCCGACCACGATCACAAACAGTACAACGCCTGCGCCAATAACTGTCTTCCCGTCAAGTTCCATCGTAACACACACTCTTCCTTTGCATCATCATTTCTGTATAACACTATAAGGGTATCTGATGAGGTTTTCCCCAACACTCAGCACCGCGAAATAAAAACGCACAATTGTAAGCAACGTGCGGGAATCCGGCCAGGAATCTTGACGGGAACCGTTCGTTCAGAGCGTGATAGATCCTCCCGGTGCAAGGACACAGACCCTGCAGTCGGTGGTCCTCTCGATGGTGCGCCTGAACCCGTCCGCGTCCTGCTCTATCGCCGGCCAGGTGTTGTAATGGATCGGGATGACAAGTGGAGCCCCGATCATCCGGGCCGCGACCATGGCCTCTTCAGGCCCCATCGTGAACCTCCCCCCGATGGGAAGGAGCGCAACGTCAGGGTGGTAGAGTTCACCTATCAGGGACATGTCCGAGAAGAGCGCCGTATCGCCTGCATGGTATACGGCCTTATCGTCCATCCGAATGACGAACCCGGCCGCACAGCCGCCGTTGCATCCGATACCCGCCTCCTCGATCCACGCGGAGTGGAGTGCCGGGGTCATGGTGAACCGCACACCCTTCACCTCGATCGTCCCACCGATGTTCATTGCCTCGGCATCAACACCCTTCGTCCGGAGGTATTTCGCAACCTCGTTGATGGCGACCACGGGCACTCCATACGAGGCCGCGTCCCCCATGTGATCGGCATGCCCATGGGTGACCGCAACCACGTCGGGTCCCGCGGCCACGCTGCCGCCAGGGATGAACGGGTCGACGAGCACTTTCCGGCTCCCGTCCAGGAGCACGCACGAATGTCCAAACCAGGTGAGCTTCATCTTTGGTTCCTCCGTTATGACCCAGTGAGGGATATTGGGCAGGCGCGGGAAAAAAAGGGTATCGGAATGTTCACGTGACGTCGATCATCTCTGCCTCGGTGATGTCGATTGCCTCGCCGAGGCTGTCCTTTGTGGCGCTCCTGGTCATCTGCTCGGAGAGGTCCCTGTCCTCCATCACGTCCTTGATCCGCTCGAGGAATGGGTCGATTGTGACATCGTCCCTCTGCTCGATCACGTGGCGGTATTCCCGCAGCGTGGACGGGCTGACCCCGAGGTCCTCGCTCACCTCCTTCATTGTCTTGCCTGACAGGAGGAGATCCTCCATCCGGTCCTGGTCAAACGGCATCTTGAAGTCCAGTTCGCGGAAGAGCTTGAGCCTCACCCTTGCACGGGCAACCGTCTTTGAGAGTTTCTCATCCCCGAGATCGCGGGCGATCTCGGTGTCGTTCTTCCCCGCGTAATACGCAGATACCAGCCTTGCCAGCTGGATGGGCTTGAGTTTCGTCTTAAAAAAACCCTGTTCCAGGATCTCCCGCATGACAAGCGCGATCTCGCGCTCCACGGCATCACGGTCCCGGAGGGTCCCGTGGATCTTTTTCATGGGTTCCACGATCTTTGTTTTCCCTGATATATTGGTGAACAACTGGAGCAGCTCTTTCTTTCTCTTGTCGTCCTGCATGAAACCTCGCTCGTGAATTATCGAATAAGATACCCAGCAATATATATAACACTATCCTTCTGCCCCGCTCTCCGGCTTCAAGGCTTTCGCATGGAGATACGGACATATGGAGGCAGGTCCTTCTGATCCGGAAAATACATTCCCCAGACTACACGCCCGCTCCCGCACAGTTTTTCTGGCCGCAGCACCAGATATAAGAGAGAAGTGTGTCCATGAGCGATATATACGATAAAATAATGGACCTGGCCAGGAGAAGGGGCTTTATCTGGCCGGCGTCCGAATGTTACGGCTCGGTCGCGGGATTCATCGATTACGGCCCGCTTGGCTCCATGATGAAGAGGCGGATCGAAGATACGTGGAGGGAGTTCTATGTCGTCCGTGAGGGGTACTACGAGATCGAGTGCCCCACCATAGGGCAGGAGGACGTCTTCATCGCCTCGGGACACGTGAAGGGTTTCTCGGACAAGATGTGCCAGTGCCCCCACTGCAGGGAGTATCTGCGTGCCGACCATATCGCGGAGGGGCATGGGATACAGGGGGCCTCGACCATGGACACGGGTGAACTCTCCCGCGTGCTCTCCACCCTTCCCTGTCCTGCCTGCGGGGAGGTGCTCGGCGAACTTGAGGTCTTTTTCTTCAATCTGATGTTCCAGACTTCCATTGGCCCGGGTTCCCAGAGAAAGGGTTACCTCCGCCCCGAGACGGCGCAGGGGATGTTTACCGATTTCCAGCGCCTCCTGCGTTTCTACCGAGACACGCTCCCGTTTGGCGCGGTCCAGATAGGAAAGTCCTACAGGAACGAGATATCGCCCAGGCAGGGCATGATACGCCTCCGGGAGTTCACCCAGGCAGAGGCGGAGATATTTGTCCACCCAGAGAAGAAGGACCATCCGTTCTTCGCCCGGTACGCCGGGTACCGCATGCCCCTGCTCGGGATACGCCAGCAGCAGGAAGGGACCCCCGCACTGGAGACCACGATGGATGAAGCAGTGCGGGACGGGCTGATCGCCAACCAGTACGTGGCATACTACCTTGCCCTCACCCACCACCTGCTGGTGACCATCGGGGTGGACCCGGAGAAGCTCCGCTTCCGCCAGCACCTCCCGGACGAACGCGCCCACTATGCAGAGGACTGCTGGGACGCGGAGATATTCTCGGAGCGGTTCGGCTGGGTCGAGACCGTGGGTATCGCGGACCGCACCGATTATGACTTGAGAGCACACGAAAAGCAAAGCGGACAGCGGTTTGCGGTGTTCATGCCTTACGAGGCCCCGCGAAAGGAGCGCAAGGTGCGCGTCATCGCCAACATGGGCGCACTCGGCCCAAGGTTCAGGGCGAAGGCAAAGGCGGTCGCCGATGCGCTCGCAGACGCGGTTCCCGGCCCGGACGGAGTCACGCTTATTATCGATGGCGAGGAGGTCTTCATCTCCCCCGACCTCTACCAGGTCAGGGAGGAGGAGGTCGAGATCCCCGGAGAGGAGGTCACGCCCCACGTGATCGAGCCGAGTTATGGCATAGACCGGATGATCTACGCGGTGCTCGAGCACCGCTACGCCGAGGAGACAGTACACGAAGAGGAACGCCGGGTATTGCGCCTTCCCCCGCGCATCGCGCCAATCCAGGCGGCAGTCTTCCCCCTGATGAACCGCGACGGGCTCCCCGAGATATCGCTTGATATCGTCACTGCTCTCAAGGCCAGGGGGATCATGGCCGAGTTTGACGACTCCGGGGCCATCGGGCGCCGGTACCGGAGGCAGGACGAAGTCGGGACTCCCTTTGCCATCACCGTAGATTACGAGACCCCCGGGACCGGGACCGTGACTCTCAGGGACCGCGACAGCATGGAGCAGGTACGTGTCCCGGTCGACACCCTCCCCGAACTCATCCGGTCCCTCGTGGATGGGTCCGCAACCTTTGCATCCCTCTCCCCTGCATGAACACCATCACCCACCCCTTCATTGCGCCCGGCAGGCTGGAGTCGCGCACCTACCAGCTCTCCATCGCGATGAAAGCGCTCGAAGGGCACACCATGATCGTGCTGCCCACGGGCCTCGGGAAGACCGCCATTGCCCTCCTGGTCGCGGCATCGAGGCTCTACAACGAGGGCGGAAGGGTGGTGATGATGGCTCCTACAAAGCCACTGGTTGAGCAGCACCTCCGCTTCTTCCGGCAGTTCCTGTCGCTCCCCTCACAGGACGAGGATACCCTGGCAATGTTCACAGGGGAGACGCCTTCAGGAGAACGTGCCGCCGCCTGGAAGAAGGCCAGGATGGTTTTTGCGACGCCGCAGGTGATAAAAAACGATGTCCTTGCGGGAAGTTACGATTTCAGGGACGTCTCACTGGTGATCTTTGACGAGTGCCACCGTGCGGTCGGAAATTACGCCTACGTCTTCCTGGCGCAGCGGTACCTCGAGACCGCGGCCTCGCCCCTTGTCCTGGCAATGACGGCTTCGCCCGGGGGCCAGGTGGAGAAAGTCGAGGACGTCTGCCGGAACCTCGGGATCGTCCAGGTCGAGAGCCGGACCGAGCACGACCGGGATGTGGCCCCCTACATCCACGAACGCGAGATCGAGGTCGTGGAAGTCGACCTGCCGCCCGAACTGAAGCAGGCGGCATCCGACCTGAATGCGCTCGTGGACTCAAGGCTCACCCAGCTGAAACACCTCGGGTTCCGCGTCCCGCCCCGGCAGCAGCTCTCGATGAAGGCACTCCAGGCACTCAATGCGCAGGTCCAGGAACAGATACAGGCGCGGGAGTCTTCGGGGTACGCTGCAGCCTCCATCTATGCGGAACTGATGAAACTGCGGCATGCGCTCTCGCTCGCAGAGTCCCAGGGCAGCCGGGTGCTCGCAGGCTACATCACCCGGCTCTTCTCGGAGGGGTCTGGCGGTTCCGGCCCGAAAGCGACTGCGCGGCTTGCAAGGGACCCGGTATTCATCCGGCTCCTGGAGCGCTGCATGTCATGGAAGGAGGAACTCCATCCCAAGATGGAGATCCTCTCCAGGGTGGTGAAGGGTCAGCTAGAGTCCTCGCCTGAGAGCCGTATCATCGTCTTTGCGACGTTTCGCGACATGGTACAGCAGATCGTGGACCACCTGAACTCCGAAGGGATCGCCTGCCAGCGGTTTGTCGGCCAGGCGACAAAGGACAGCGAGAAGGGCCTTTCACAGAAGCGGCAGATAGAGGCCCTGCAGAAGTTCCGGGCCGGCGACTTCCGGGTGCTGGTTGCGACCTCTGTAGGAGAAGAGGGCCTGGACGTGCCCTCGACCGACCTCGTGGTCTTCTATGAGGCGGTGCCCTCCGAGATCCGGAGCATCCAGAGAAAGGGGCGGACCGGGAGGAGCGGGAAGGGGAGAATCGTCGTCCTTGTCACGAAGGGAACCTCAGACGAGGTCTTCCGGTACGTGAGCCAGAACAGGGAGCGCTCGATGCTCTCGGGAATAACGCGGATCTCCCCCCCATCGCAGGGACTCACCTGGCAGAGAGCGCCGCCACCTGTCCAGTCGCGCATCGGGGAATTTTCCGGGCGGGGCCCCGAAGTCCGGGTAGACGACCGTGAGACCTCTTCGAAAGTAGTAGAGGTCCTGAGCAACATGGGGGTATCCCTCATCGTCGGAAGGCTCTCTTCCGGCGACTATGCGATCGGGGACCGCATCCTCATCGAGAGGAAGACTGCGCGGGACTTCGTTGACACCCTCGTGGAGAGGGACCTCTTCGGGCAGCTGAAGGGCCTCGCCGAGAGCGCCCCGAGGCCGGTCCTGATCATCGAGGGAGGGGACCTTTACACGGCAAGGGACATCCACCCAAACGCCGTCAGGGGCGCCCTTGCCGCCATTGCAGTCGACCTCGGGATCAGCGTCCTCTTCACGAAAGACGAGGAGGACACCGCGCAGATGATCCTCGTGCTCGCACGGAGGGAGGAGGGCGGCGATCGGGAACGGACGCTTCCCATGAAGCGCCACGGGCATTCTTTCGGGGAGCAGCAGGAACTCGTGATCGCCTCCTTTCCGGACATCGGGTTAAAGAACGCACGCCTTCTCCTGGACCATTTCGGATCGGTCCGGGCAGTGGTGAATGCAACCGAAGAGGAGCTGCTCGCAGTGAGGGGGATCGGGGAACAGAAGTCAAGAAAGATACACGAACTCGCATCCAGGCCATACCGGTGAGGTTAGCGGGGCCGCAGGGCGCCAAGTCCCTCGATCCCAGTGACCACGGCCTCCATGAGCACCGCGACGCAGCGGGGATCCTTCTCGTCGCGTATTCGCGCACAGAGGGCAATGACAGTCTCCTCGAGAGCCTCTGCAAGCCCCGGTGAGGCAATCGTGGATGAGACTGCCGGCGTGGGCAAAGCAGCCCCCGCGGCTGGCACGACCTCCTGCGGTGCGTCCTTCCCCGCCTTCTCTTCTGCACAGACCACGCAGAGGGTCTCTCCCTTCACCTCGAAGAGCGGGCACCCGCATGCCGGGCAGGACGCCGAGAGCATCTTGCCCCCTCTCAGGAGATGTTCGGCCATGATCTCGTCTTCTCGCTTCATCTTCGCACCATTGAGCTCCTGACAGGCAGGTGTGCGGTCCGCACATATCGACTTTGCGAACGGCTCCGGCAGGGGATGCGACCATGTCGGATGGTTTATATGACCTGCTCCCGATATAAATAGTGGACCGAAAATGACTCGTTATTGAGGAGTTTTCCGGGAAGAACACCGGAGGGGATTGTAATGACCAACCCTGATAAGACCATCGAGAGCTGCATCCTGATGCTCCAGCACATCATGGAGGACAGCACCATCCCAAGGAATATCCGCAGGGTCGCGGACGAGACCCGGCAGTTGCTGATGAACAATAACAAAAATTCCGGCCTCCGGGCGGCAGAAGCGATCTCAAAGATCGACGAGATCAGCAACGACCCGAACATGCCGGTTCACGCCCGGACCCGGATATGGGAACTGGTCTCCCAGCTGGAGACGATTCCCCTGGACTAGTGACGCTTCACCTCATTTTTCTTTTCAGGCTGACGCCTGACACATTTTTCATACGCGGTCTCAGGTGGTGACCGTGACCACGACGGTTCTCGAGCGCTCCTTTCGCACATCGAGCTCGAGCAGCACCACCTGCTGCCAGGTCCCGAGCATCGGCTCGCGCCCTGCAACCGGGATGGAGAGTGAGGGGCCGACGAGGGCGGCCTTGACGTGCGATCGGCCATTTCCATCCCCCCAGCGGCTGTCGTGGGCATAGGGGATGTTGTCAGGCGCAACCACCGAGAGCGCCCTGCGCAGGTCAGAGAGCACCCCCTGCTCGTACTCGATCGTTGTGACTGCGGCAGTCGACCCGGTGACAAAGACATGGACCATCCCCTCCTCGGCCCCCGCTGCCCTGATCGCCTCCCTTACCTGGGGGGTGATATCCACGATGTCCCCCTCCCCGCTTGTGGAGAAGTGGAAGAAAGTTCGGTACATCGTTGAGATGAGGGGTTCCTGAGTGGATGAATGTGCCGGAGGAGAGGACAACACTTTACCCGGCTTCTGCAGGAGGATGCGGGCTATGGGGGGATTCCCTCTCCGGGAGGTCCATTTCAAGACCGTGACTAGAAAAAGGCGGCCTCCTCTTCCTTTTCAGGCCCAAAGATCATAAGGGGCCGCCTACCCTCTGGGGGAGGGGTCCTTCACATGACGGAAATGAATATGGGTCTTTGGGATCACTCTTCAAGCTCAGGCTGGAGGATCGCATAGCCAACCACGCGGTCGCCCTCCTCCATCTTCATGATCCGGACCCCGCGGGTGCTCCGCTTCTGGATGGAAATCTCTGATACCTTCGTGCGGATGACGATTCCCGAGGCGCTCATCAGGATGATCTCATCGTCGACTGAGACGGCTTTTGCGTCCACTACTCCGCCGCGGAACTCGGTGAGGATGTTCCTGACCCCCATGGTCCCCCGGCCATGACCGCGGAACTCGTCAAACTCGGTCCGCTTCCCGTATCCCGTCTCGGTGACGGTCAGGAGGTGGTCCTTTTCCACGAGTGAGACTGCCTGGAGGGTGTCGCTCCCCCTCATCCGTATCCCGATGACTCCCATGGCCCCCCTGTGGTGCGGGTTGACCGCCATCTCGTGGAACCGGAGGCTCTGGCCCTTCCGGGTGGTGAGGAGGACATCCCTCGTGCCGTCAGTGATCTTGACATCAACAAGCTCGTCACCCTCCCGGAGGTTGATGGCGTTGATACCCGTCGAGCGCGGGCGGGAGAACTCCTCGAGGGGCACCTTGAGGACCATCCCCTTCCGGGTGGCGAAGAAGAGGAAGTGATCCTGCCTGAACTCCCGGACGGGGATAACCGTCGTCACCTTCTCGTTATCGAGGTTGAGGAGGTTGACGATCGCCTTTCCCCTCCCTGTCCTTGCCCCTTCAGGGATGTCATAGACCTTGAGCCAGTACACCCTCCCGGTTGTGGTGAAGCAGAGGAGGTAGTCGTGGGTGTTCGCGACGAATACGTTGTCAACGAAGTCCTCCTCCTTCGTGGACATCCCTATGATGCCCCTGCCGCCACGGCGCTGCTGCCGGTACGTGTCGAGGTCCATCCGCTTGATGTAGTTGAGTTTCGTGAGCGAGACCAGGACCTTCTTGTCCTCAATCATGTCCTCTTTCTCGATCGACGTGACCTCTTCAGATATGCGGGTACGGCGCTCGTCGCCGTATTTCGACGAGATCTCTGCGAGTTCCAGGCGGATCTCCCTTCTGATGTTTTTTTCGTCCGAGAGGATCTCCGTGAGGCGGGCGATCTCCTTCTCGAGGTCCAGCTTCTCGTCAAGGATCTTCTTCTGCTCGAGTGCTGCCAGGCGCCGGAGCTGCATCTGGAGGATGGCTCCTGCCTGCGCATCGTCGAGGCCAAACCGTGTGACGAGCGTGTTCTTGGCAGTTTCGGCGGTATCGGAGGCGCGGATGGCCGCGATCACCTCGTCGATCCTGTCCAGGGCAAGGAGCAGCCCCCTGAGGATGTGCACCCGCTCCTCCGCCTTTCTCCGGTCGAACTCGCTGCGGCGCCGTATGACAGTGATGCGGTGCTGGACGAACTCGTGAATAAGCCCTATCAGCGGGAGATAACGGGGCTGGTTGTCGACGATCGCGAGGTTGATGATCCCAAACGTGCTCTCAAGGCTCGTGTGCTTGAAGAGCTGGTTAAGGATGACGCCGGGGATGACGCCTTTTTTGAGGTCCACCACCACCCGGAGGCCTTCCTTGTCAGACTCGTCGCGGATATCGGAGATCCCCTCGATCTTCTTCTCCCTGACAAGGGTGGCGATATGCTCGATCAGCTTCGCCTTGTTCACCTGGAACGGGATCTCTGTGATGATGATCCGCTCACCCCTCCCTCCCCGGTCCTCTATCTCCGCGACACCCCTCACCGTCACCTTCCCCTGCCCGGTCAGGTATGCGCTCCTGATCCCCTCGGTCCCCATGATGACCCCTCCGGTGGGAAAGTCTGGGCCGGGAAGGTGCTGCATGAGCGCCTCAGCGGGTGCGTCTGGTGTATCGAGATACTGGATTACGGCATTGCAGACCTCGCGGAGGTTGTGCGGCGGCATATTGGTGGCCATCCCCACGGCAATCCCGCTCGAGCCGTTGACGAGGAGGTTTGGGACCTTGGCGGGGAGCACCACCGGCTCCTCGAGGGACTCGTCGAAGTTGGGGACAAAGCCCACCGTCTCCTTCTCTATGTCGTGGAGGAGCTCCTCTGCAATAGGGTTCAGCCTTACCTCGGTATAACGCATCGCCGCAGGCGCGTCCCCGTCGATTGACCCGAAGTTCCCCTGCCCCTCGACGAGCGGATAGCGGTAGCTGAAGGGCTGGGCCATCTTGACGATGGTGTCGTATATTGCCGCATCGCCGTGGGGGTGGTACTTCCCCATCACGTCCCCCACCACACGGGCGCTCTTTTTCGTGGGCTTGTCGTGGGTGTTACCCATCTCCCACATCGAGAAGAGCGACCGGCGGTGGACCGGTTTCAACCCGTCCCTGACATCCGGAATGGCCCTCCCGATGATCACACTCATCGCGTAGTTGATGTAGGAGGACTTCATCTCCTCCTCGATGTTGATGGGGATGACCCGGGCGTCGGTGACAGGCCCGGCCACCCCTTGTGCGCCTGGATCAGATGTCAAGGTTGGTCACCTCCTTTGCGTGCCGCTTGATGAAGTCGCGGCGGGCCACGACGTCCTCTCCCATCAGCTTCTCGAATATCTCGCTTGCGTAACTTGCATCCTCGATTGTCACCTTCTTTAAGACGCGGCGGCCAGGGTCCATGGTGGTGCTCCAGAGCTGCTCGGCGTTCATCTCTCCCAGACCCTTGTAGCGCTGGACCGAGACTCCCTTCTCGCCAAGCTCGGCCACTATCCGTTTCATCTCATCCTCCCCGAACGCATACCGCTCCGCCTTGGCCTTTGTCACCCGGAAGAGAGGGGGCTGTGCGATGTAGACGTACCCCTCCTCGATGAGCCGCTTCATGTAGCGGAAGAAGAACGTGAGGAGGAGGGTCCGGATGTGAGCGCCGTCGACATCGGCATCGGTCATCAGGATGACCTGGTGGTAACGGGCCTTCTCGGGGTCGAACTGCTCCCCGATGCCGGTGCCGATAGCGGAGATGAGGGCCTGGATCTCGGCATTCTTCAGGATCTTGTGCTGGGTGGCCTTCTCCACGTTCAGGATCTTTCCCCTGAGCGGGAGGATCGCCTGGAACCTGCGGTCCCGCCCCTGCTTCGCGGAACCTCCTGCCGAGTCTCCCTCGACGATGTAGATCTCGCTCTTTGCAGGGTCGCGCTCCGAGCAGTCCGCGAGTTTGCCTGGGAGCCCGGATGTCTCGAGGGTGCTCTTCCTCCGCGCGAGCTCCCTCGCGTTTCTTGCGGCCTCGCGGGCACGGGCGGCAGAGATGACCTTCTCCACGATCGCGGAGAGGACTTTCGGGTTCTCCTCGAAGTAGTCCGAGAGCGACTGGTAGACCAGGGAATCGACGATCCCCTTGACATTGCTGTTGCCAAGCCGCATCTTGGTCTGGCCCTCAAACTGGGGATTCGCAAGCTTTACGCTGACAATGGCGGTGAGGCCTTCCCTTACGTCCTCTCCCCGGATGGCCAGGCCCGCCTCCTTGATGAGGTTATTCTTCTTTGCAGAATTGTTGATGGCCTTGGTGATCGCGCTCCTGAACCCCTCGAGATGCGTCCCGCCTTCCCTCGTGTTCACGCTGTTGACGTAGGAGAAGACCTGCTCCGAGAATGCAGTCGTATACTGGAGGGCGACCTCGATATCGGTCATATTCTCGGGGTCGTTCTTCTTCAGGCAGATGATGTCGGGGTGGAGGGGCTCGTTTCCTGCGTTCAGGAACCGGACGTACTCCGCGATGCCGCCCTCGTAGTAGAACGTCTCTGCATCTCCCGTGCGTTCGTCGCTGATATGGATGCGGATCCCGGAGTTGAGAAACGCAAGCTCCCGGAGCCGGTGGGCCAGGATGTCGTAATCAAAGGCCGTCGTCTCGAATATGGTATCGTCCGGGAGGAAACTGATCAGGGTCCCCGAGAGCCTTTTCCCGTTCATGGCCAGGAATTGGGCACGATCGGGTCCCTGCAGGGGAGGTTTTTCGCCATACCAAGCCGCGTAGCGGGCTTCCATTTCGGAAAGGTCCTCCTGACGGCGCTCGATGGACCCGGTCGTGCGGCCCCGCTCGAACCGCATCTCGTAGACGTTTCCTTCCCGGTAAACACGGGCGTGGAGCCACCGCGAGAGGGCATTTACGACCGAGACGCCTACCCCGTGGAGACCGCCTGATACCTGGTAGGTGTTCTTGTCAAATTTCCCGCCGGCATGAAGCACGGTGAGCACGACCTCGAGCGCGCTCTTTTTGGTATTGTTCATCGCATCCACGGGGATGCCTCTCCCGTTGTCAAGGACCGAGACCGATCCGTCAGTGTGAATGGTCACCCAGATACGGTCGCAGAACCCGGCGAGCCCTTCGTCGATGGAGTTGTCCACGACCTCGTAGACGAGATGGTGGAGACCGCGGGCGTCAGTGCTCCCGATATACATGGCTGGCCGCTCGCGCACCGGCTGGAGACCTTCCAGTACCGTGATATGAGATGCATCATACGTGTCGGCCATTGCTTCCCCCTGCGAAAAAATACGCTCTTTGCCGCAAAACGGACGTCACATATAGTATTGGGTCGCTGACCACTTAAGGGTGAAGGTAGGATTGGCCGAAAGTCAATGGAATTCGCCCAGATCAGGGTCCTTTATACCCAGCGCCTTGTCAATGGCGATGATCAGCCTGTTGATCAACCGTACCACCTCGGCTGCCTCCTCGCGGTCGAGTGTCCCCGGCTGGTGCCATACGATCCGCTTGCGGAGCCTGTCCGCGATCTCCTCGACCTCTGTTCCCCTGAACTGCTCGGGGATGACGAAACCGTCCAGGTGGTCAGCCGCCCCGTAAAATGCCTCCTCCGGCTTCAAGGAGAAGTGCTTGCAGATGTGCATCAGGTTCGTGATGAACCCGTATCCGAACGTGCTTGCCATACGAGAGATCAATGCCCCGGGAAGAAAAAAAGGGTGCGGTCACAACAGGCCGATCGAGGAGAGCCAGAAGAGAACGGGTGTGCTGACCGCTACCGCGAGACCGAAGGCGAGGAATGCACAGTCCCGCCGCGGCACCGGCTTTTTCCTGATATAGAGGTGGCTCTCCCTGCCGTATCCCCTGCAGAGCATGGCCGTGTAGGTCCGCTCACCCTGCTCGTAGGATCGGATAAAGAGGGTGCCGATGGTATAGGCAAGGGTGCGGAGGCGGTAGCGGTATGAGAGGTGCGAATCGAAGGGTCCGAAGTTCCGCGTGGCCAGCGATTCGTTGATCTTCCTGTACATGTAACCGAAGACGAAGATGTACCGGATCATCATCCCGAGCGTAAGGGTGAACTCTGCAGGAAGGCCGAGCCTGCCCGCCCCCTCCAGGAGATCCTGCACTTTCGTCGTCGATGAGAGCAGGATAATGAAGGAGACGGAGATGAGGAACTTGAGGAGGAGGATAGTCGCAAACTCGACGGACTCGCGGTAGATGTGCAATCCCAGGGGGAGGTCAGCAATGGGGGTGAATGCCGTGTAATAGGGGTTCTGCACGAATACCTGCACGAGGATGATGAAGAGGCCAAACGGGAGGATCATGACGATCCGCTTTGCATACACGACGGGTGAGAGGCGGGCAAGCACCCAGAGGACGAGAAGAAATGCCGCGAACGTGCCTGCGACCGGAAAGACGAGGGGGGAATAAGGGGTCGCGACCATTGCCACGATGACGGCAAAACAGATGACGATCTTTACCCTGGCGTCAAGTTGGTGGATGACGCTTTTACGGTAGGTCTCCTTCTCGATGGAGAACAGGTCTTCGATCACGCACTTCTCCTGTAGGCGGCAAGGAAGTTGCGCTCGGCCTCCGTGAACGTGTAGGCCATGGTGATGTCCACCCCCTGCTCGCGGAGGCTGCTGATGAGCTTGGGGAGCACCGGCACATCGAGCCGGGCCGAGAAGAGGAGGTCCGGCCTGCTGAATATCTCCTGGCAGTCACCCTCTGCCACGATCCTCCCGCGGTCCATCACGTAGATGAGATCTGCCACTTCCGGAACGAGGGACACGTCGTGGGTGGAGAAGATCACCGTCATGCCGTACGTCCTCGAGAGGGAGTTGATGAACCCGACGAGGTCGTGTACCCCCTGGGGGTCCAGCCCGGCTGTCGGTTCGTCGAGGACGAGGACCTGCGGCTCCATCGCGATGACCCCGGCAATCGCGACCCTCTTCTTCTCGCCCCCGCTCAGGTGGTGGGGGACACGGTCCCTCAGGTGCTCGATCCCGACAACCCTGAGCGCCTCGTCGACCCGGTGCTGGACGATCTCTTCGTCGAGGCCGAGGTTGGTGGGCCCGAAAGCCACGTCCTGCTCAACGGTGGGGGAGAATATCTGGTCATCCGGGTTCTGGAAGACCACCCCCACGAACCTTCTGACCTCCCTGATATTCTCGCGGGTGATGGGTTCCCCGCGGACGAGGACGCTCCCGCTCGTGGGCTGGAATATTCCGTTGAAATGCTTGAAGAGCGTGCTCTTGCCTGCCCCGTTTGATCCGATCACCGCGATCCGGGCGTTCCGGGGTGCAATGAAGTGTACGCGGTCAAGGCCCCTGACATTGCCCGGGTAGATGTACGTGAGGTCCCTGGTCTCGATAAGGTGCATGGATACTGTATCCTGCCACCGTTAGTTCGTGAAAAATAATAGAGATATTCCTTTAATCAGAGCGGGAGAGGGCCCGGCCGAGACCGAATGCAATCCCCAGCACAATGAGGGTGCCAACAGCGATGATCAGCGCCTCGCCTGCCTTTTCCATCCCCCCTATGGTGTAGTCGGGGAAGGGGGAGTCGAACGAGAACGTGTTCCCGGTGATCTCCTGGACCTGCTCCTCTGCGGCTCCTGCCGCCTCTTCGTCGAGCTCAGCCCCGTGGACCTCTTTGGCCCCGAAGACGCCGAAGAACGCGCTCTCAAGGCCGTCAGGGTTGCTGGAGGCGATGAACGGGGCCGCAACGGCGATGACGAGTGCGATGATGATCCCAAAATAGAGGAGGTTCTTCTGGTCCATCAGGCGGTCACCCCCGCAGGACTCTTGAGGAGATCTGGGCGTGCAGTGTAGATCAGGTAGAGGGCAACCGCGGTGATCCCGCCCTCGATGACCCCAATAACCGCGTGGTAGAGCCCCATTGAGATGAGGCCAAGTTCAAGAGGGAACGTCCCCGCAATCGCCATCTCCACCGCACAGACCAGCGCCGCCACGAAGAGCGAGAGCCACCCGGCAATGAACGCGGCAGGGTACGGGTTCCTGATGGCCGCATTCAGGCCCTTGAAACTGTAGAACCCTACGAATCCCCCGATCACGCCCATGTTGATGATGTTTGCACCCATCACGGTGATGCCCCCGTCACCGAAGAGCACCCCCTGCACGATGAGGACGAGGGTGAGGACAAAGACTGCCGCGAAGGGAGATCCGAGCACGATCGCCGCGAGGGCTGCACCCATCATGTGCCCGCTCGTCCCCCAGGGGATCGGGACGTTTACTGCCTGAATGGCAAAGATCCCTGCGGCAAGCACCGCGACAAGGGGGACCTTCTCTTCTCGCATCTCGTTTCTGGCCCAGCGGAGGGAGAGCGCAATGAAGACCAGGGCGATGACCCAGTACACCGCGGCCTGGGTGAGGGGTATGAACGCATCGGGTATGTGCACAATAGTCACCAGTGTGTTACTGTTATAATTAACCGTAGCAATCATTAGGTAAAAAATATTGCTATTCCTAAATTTGACGCAGTCCTGATCGAATGAGTATGCCAAGAAGCGGATAGAGAGCCGGCCGGGTAAGAAGGCGCCTGACCAGCCTCCCCGGGCGGTCCATGTCCCCGAGGCGTGTGATATCGTCCACGATTGCCGGGTCGGCGAGGGCTGAGATGATCCTGGCCATGTCCTCTTCCGAGAGTCGCTGCCTCATCCGGAAGAGCCGCATCCCCTGGTCAAGCTCGCTGCCGAAATCCTCTTTCCAGGCCCGCTCGTACCGGGAGAGCATCCTATCCCCGAAGTCGCCACTTGCAGCCGCTTCCCCAATCACCACCGCCGCGTGGCGGGCAGCCCTGACTCCTGTATATACGCCTCCTCCAGACGTGGGCTTTGCCATCCCTGCGCAATCGCCCACAAACAGGGCCCGGTCCCCGTACGTCCGCGCCATGGTACCGAGCGGAATGGTGCCGCTCACCAGGTGGACGAATGCGTCGTGCGAGTCTTCCCTGAAGAGGGAGATGAACCGCCTGAACCTTTCCAGGGTGCCGGATCTCCCTGCAAGCCCTATCCTTGCCCTCCCCGGGCCGATAGGGATCGCCCATCCAAAGAACCCGGGCGATGCATCGGGGTAAATTTCCACCTTGGACTCATCCATCCTATAAAGGATATCAGCCTGAAGGCCTGCAAGGAATACAGGAGGCCGGGGCATCCCCATCACCCTCGCGACCCGGCTCCTGGCCCCGTCGGCGGCAACGAGGACTTCAAACGGGATCTCCTCCTTCCCGTTCACCCCGCGGGTGAGGATGCGGTTACCCCTCCGGTCGGCAAACGAGGTCTTCATCCGGACCTCGGCCCCGGCCTCTGCTGCCCGCCGAAGCATCTCCCGGTCGAGCACGGCACGGTCTACTACGTGGGCCCTGGGGCTGCCGGCATCGAACTCGAGCACCGGCCCGAGGCTGGAGACCACCCTGGCGCCGCGAACCGTGGCAAGGACAGGCGCCATCGAGACCTCGCACTCCCTGAATGCATTCAGCGAGAGGAGCCCTGCGCACTGGACAGGGATCCCTGCCGCCCCGTGCTCCTCGACCAGGCAGACGGAAAGCCCCTGCTCTGCGCAGAGCCGGGCGCAGGTGCTCCCCGCAGGCCCGCCCCCCACCACCACCACGTCATATTGCCTGGTCATTCCCGATCATGAACTGGTCACGAAGCGGCTTGAAGGTATAAGGTTGTCCACGTCTTCTGCACCCCCCATCCCCTGCACACGTCCCGGGGTTCCGGAAAAACCCTCACCTTACCGCATGGGAGCGGTGCTGGGTATCACGAGGAGATCATGTCTGCCCTCTCCACCTTGCACGCAGTCCATCGCCCGGTGGGGAAAGTAAGGGGGAAGGGAGATCCTTCCACGCGCCGCTCAAAAAGACCGGGGAAGGAGCCTCCCGCACGGCCACCTCTGAAATGAGATGCAGGCCCCCACGATGTTTCCCCCCTTCACACCTATTTTCTCCTGGGAAAGCGAATATTGCACTACAGATGGAGAAAGAGCCCCGGTTTGAATGGAAACAGTGCCTTGTCGTGCGAACCGACATCAGGATGAGCTGCGGGAAGAGCTGTGCACAGGTGGCCCATGCCGCGGTGATCGCATACGAGAGAGCGGACGCCGCAAAGAGGAAGAAGTGGCTGCAGGAGGGCCAGAAGAAGGTCGTTTTGAAAGTGCCGTCAGAGCGGGCACTCCTGGAGCTGAAGACCCTGGCAGAGTATGCGGGCATCTCTACGGGCCTCGTCCAGGACGCGGGGCTCACCGAGATACCGCCGGGAACCATCACTGCGCTTGGCCTCGGCCCTGCGAAGAGCGAGGAATTGGACCGGATCACGAGCGGCCTCCCGCTGTTCTGATCCCCTGCAATCTCCGGGGTCTCCCCGTTCACCTGCGAGGACTTCCACATGAGAGAGAGCCCCTATCCCCTGGAACACGCCCTCGGCATGCGCTGGTACGCAAGCGACACCCCCGGGATCGGGGGGAGGCTGCGGGCATCGGCAGAAGACTTTCTGGTTGAAGAGGTATCGCCACGGCCGGGAACGGAAGGTCCATACCTCATCTGCCGCCTTACCAAGAGGGAGTGGGAACTCCAGCGAGCCGTCAGGGAGATCGCAAAAGCGCTCTCCATCTCTCATAGGCGCATCGGGTGGACCGGGACCAAGGACAAGCACGCAGTGACAACTCAGCTGATCTCCCTCTACGGGGTCAGCGAAGATGACATCAGCCGGATACGGTTAAAAGACCTCGAGATCGTTCCGATCGGAAGGTCGCGTGAACCTCTCCACCTCGGCGCCCATGACTCGAACCACTTCACCATCACCATCAGGGAAACGACCTCGCCCGATCTCGCATCGGAGGTCGCGGATGTCACTGCCGCATGCGCCAGGGGCCTGCCGAACTACTTCGGGATCCAGCGCTTCGGCGTGATACGGCCCATCACCCACCTCGTGGGAGAACAGATCCTGAAAGGTGACTTCGAGGCTGCGGTCGACTGCTACGTGGGAATGGCATGTCCCGGCGAGCCGGCAGGCGTACAGGCGGCCCGGGCTGCATACGCAGACGAGAAGGACGCGGTCGCGGCGCTCCGGTCACTTCCCGTTCCGCTCACCTACGAACGGGCGATGCTCCACCACCTCGTCTCCCATCCGGGGGATTTTCGCGGTGCCCTCCTCTCTCTCCCCCCAAAGCTGCTCTCCATGTTCGTGAGTGCCTTCCAGTCGCATCTCTTCAACATGGCGCTCTCTGCAAGGATGGAGCGGCTGCCCGAATTTTACCTTCCCGAACCGGGTGACCGGCTCCTCTTCGAAAACGGCCGGGAAGACCTTGTCAACGCCACAAACCAAGGTGCAGCCCGGATGCAGGTCGGGCGGGGGCGTTGCCGGGTGGCGATCATGATGCCCGGGAGCCTGCCACTGCGGGGTTCCGGGGCCGACGACCAGGTGATCGCCTCTCTTCTCGAGGAGCGGCGAATCGTCCCGGAATCCTTCTCCAAGGCCTCCTCGCTGGTGGGGGTGCGGTACGACGGCGCCCTCCGGCCTGTCTCGCTCGCGACGGATGTCACGGGTACAGTCACTGGAACGGATGTCATGCTCTCGTTCTCGCTTCCGCCCGGCCAGTATGCCACGACGGTATGCAGGGAGTACATGAAGGCAGACCCATGCGCCATGATATGAAGGCTTCGTGGCATGGCGCCGCCTGACCGGGGGAAATCATCCTGCAAGCTTCCTTGCGCCCGCGATGGCATCGTTCAGGTTCCCGAGTTCGTCCACCATTCCCAGCAGAATGGCCTGCTCGCCACGTATCAGCCGGGCGTCATCGATCTCGCTCCGGTTGAGCCTCCTCTCTGCCAGGATATCGGCGATAAGCCGCTCGTTGCTCTGGTCAACCACCATCTGGGCATACTCACGCTCGCCGGGGGTCAGGGGCCGGTGATCCGAACCCATGTCCTTCATGCTCCCTGACTTGACAACAATCACACTCAGGTTCTTCTCCTCGAGCCAGCCCGAGATGTCTATGAACGTCCACGACGTCCCGATGCCGCCGGTAAGGCTGTCGGGGTTTGCATAGATACGGTCCGCATACGCACTCACGTAATATGCCGCGGAGGTGGCCATATCACCAATCGAGACCACCACGGGTTTTTTCGCCCTCGCATACCGGATGTCCCGTGCAATCTCCTGCGCCGCAGCGGGAGTGCCTCCCGGGCTGTTTACCCGGAGCACGATTGCCTCGACGATGGGGTCATCCGCGGCCTCCCTGATCATGCGGCCCACGTATTCGGACCCCACGTACCCATCTCCTCGGAAATTTCCGGTCACTATCGTGCCTTCCACCCTCACCACCGAGATACCAAGGTCCTTTGCGTACGCGGTGAATACAAAGAAGAGACCCGCTGCACAGAGGATTGCACCGGCCAGAACGAGCAGTACGAGTGCCAGGTTCCTTCTTCTGCCCTTCTTTTCATCGGCCGGAGTCGCCTGCATGCCCGTCGCCTCCAGGGGAGTAGCAGACCTGGTACTCGGTCACGAGGTTGGTCCCGCAGAGATAATGGTTCTTTAAGGTCAGGCGGATCATCTCGCTCTCGTCATCGATGTGCATCCCCCCGACGAGGGATGGGGTATCGGCTCCTCCGACTATGAAGGGGAGGTGTATGAGGCGTATCTCGTCGACGAGCCGGTGATGCAGCATGTGCCAGTTGAGGGTGGGGCCTCCCTCGAGCATCATCGTCCTGATGGAGAACTCGTCGTAGAGCTGCTCCATCAGGCGGGGGAGGTGTACCCGATCCTCCCCGGAGACCAGGACGTGGACGCCGCGCCTGCGGATTGCCTCGACATTTTTATCGGGCGCACGGGCTGCGACGGCCACCACTGTGGGGGCGCCCGGTCCCAGGACGTTTGCATCGGGCGGGATATCGGCCATGCTGCTCGGAATGACCCGGAGAGGGCTTTTTCCTTCCACGTGCCTGACCGTGAGGAACGAATTGTCGATCCTGATGGTGTTTGAGCCCACCATGATGGCGTCGCAGGCGGCCCTGGTCCTGTGGAGGAGGATCTCGGTTGCGGGGTCCATGTACTTCATCAGGATCTTGCTCGAGGCCCCCTTCTTCAGGGTCAGTTTCCCGTCCACGGTGATCTCGGACATCATCAATACATGCGGTCGTCTCTCTGGCGTTGGCACGGCGGCTTCAGTC
>MVQD01000038.1 GCA_002067095.1 Methanoregulaceae archaeon PtaB.Bin056 | reverse complement strand
CTACCTCACCTACCAGGACCGGGGCGGAGGGTTCTACGAGATTGAGTATGGCCTGATGAAAGGATCGGGAATTGATCCCCCAAAGCAATAAATCCTGAAATGCCCATTTTCAGGCTTCCCAGATTTTTTGTTGAATTTTTAGTGGATACGAAAGCAGTACTTCTTTAAATAAAAAACGGCTCATAAAAAGGGACGAATAACGCGGATAAAGACCATCGTATTTGGTATCCTAAAGCGGGAGGTAAAGGTATCGGTGAGCATCGTTGCCGATGCTTCTGTATTATCTCTGATGCTGAAGACGGTGAAAAGGTTCAAAGAGGTTCTATTGTCTGTATTGTCAAATGGCGGGGATACAACTCCATGATATTCTGAGGGTATCGCCATCTCAATATTGACCATAAGTATAAGGTCATCAGTGGCAATGTCTGCATCAACGATATGGAGGAATTCTAGCCCTTTGCTAAAGAACGATTGATTAAGCATCACGGAATCTCGAAGGAGGAATTCCTGTTATAAATCAAAGAAATGGAATGGAGATACAATCGTAGGGATCAGGAGGTGTCGACCTCCTAGTTCAGATTATTTTGGGGGCAGATGATTGATAATTAAAAATTTAATTCGGAAATTTTATATGTGGTATCCAAGGTTTATCACAATAATATCCATCTATATATGCAACAGACATAGGTATTCTTATCGGACCAATGGGATTTATTGGAATCCAGCATGCATCAGGCTCATCAGAGAGCCTCTGTATACCTAGTCCTATATTTTTATGCAATTTATCAAGGGATATTCCCATAGATACCCACGTTTGATCCGAATTCAGGGGTGATTGCTGTTTGGGCACCGGCTTTGTAATCTCACCAATGACAACGCTTGGGGTAGGGATAGAGATTTGTGGGATACCACCGGGCTTATCATATGAAGGAAATGAGATTGATATCCTTGAATTTTGTATTATTGAGGAGTATGGTATAGCAGCAGAAATTGCTGGTATACAAATATGAAGAAGAACTATCAACACAATAATATACGTGATTTTTGTCATATCTACTACCTCGTAGGTATTAATATTTATTTATTATTATATAAATATTTCTTAATATCATAAGAAAATCATATGTAGTGTCTATATAAAGCTGTAAAATTTGAAGACACCCTGTATCCACTCTAAATTGGCAACGGAGAAATTCAGGGCAATGAATACTAAAGACCTGGTAGTAAATTACCTTACCAATAACGAAGAGGGATGAAGGATCTCCTCCGGCTCGCTCTCCAACGTGGTGGAGGGGGGTTCGGCCAGGATCCCGGAAGGGGAGCTCTCCGCCAAGATTGGGAAGGTTCCGATTCCCGGATTTTCGGTCGTCGATGCCGCCCCGTCACCGCGGGAGAAGAACCGGGCCAGCCGGCCCCACACATCGCGGATTACCGGCCCGATTTTTCCCCATACCTTGATATCCTCACCCTGCACATCTTTTTGATCAAAGTCCAATGCCGGATTTCTCCCTTTTACTCCCTCTTATCGTCCTTGTCGCACGCATAGTGGAGACGAGCCTCGAGACGATACGGACCATCTACATCAACCGGGGTCATACCAACCTTGCTGCCGGTATCGGCGTCGTAAAAGTTGCCATCTGGCTTCTCTCAACAGGGCTTGTGCTTACCAACCTTCACAATATTCTCGGGATCATCGCCTATATTGCAGGGTATGCCATCGGGACGATACTCGGCATGCATATCGAGGAGAAGATCAGTATCGGGAGCGTCGTGGTGAGGGTATTTGTCCCAACTGACCCCTTGCCGCTGATGAAGAAGTTCGGCGAGATGGGGTATGGGATCACACGGATCGAGGGAACGGGATACCTCTCCTCCACTGTCTCGATCCTTTTCATGGTGGTACCGCGTGGAGAATTGGGCGCATTGTTCGAGATTCTCCGAGGAGAGTATCCCCACCTCCTTTATACGGTGGAAGACATCAGGAAAGGAAGCGAGGAGAGCCGCATATTTCACGGGACGCGAAGATCATGGTGGCTCCGGTTCTTTGGATTGTGATGTGGTTGCAGTGCGCAGTCAAAAAAAAGAAGATGCGGATGTCCCCCCCATGATACTATTCGAGGGGAAAGTCCCTGGTCTCTTTCTCAAGGAAGTATCCAAGCACGGTCCTTATGATGACCACGACGGCAAGGAGGATGAGTTCTTCCTGGGTCGGGGCAATAAGTGTGGTCAGGATGTCTGCGGCAATAAAGAACTCGAGCCCGAAGACTATCTTGCTTGTAAAGTCCCTCCGGATGAGATTATAAGAGATCTCCTTTTTTAATATCTCCCTTGAGATCACCCTGAATCCCGCTCTCACCCCGCCATAGATGATAAGGGCTGCACCTGCCACGCCGAATAAGAAGGCGAATACCTCGATTATGCTGGTGTATGCCGCAATATCCATATGGTCTTCCCCTTGCAGGATTCAGGCCGGCATATTGCCGTCACCTCATCTCTGTATATCCTTCTTTAAAAAAAAACGTGCCGGCGGGAGGTGAAAGGAATGCCCGGCCTTATCACCTGCCATGCGAGGGATTGGAGACGGCATATGAGAATCCGTGCCTGCCGGAACGTTCTTTTCCTGCCGATATTCCAATATTTGGGAGAGAGAATGGTCGCAGCCACACTATTCATGCATGATGCGAAAGGCGTCCCCAGGGACCCGTATCTCGAACCTTGCCCCCTTCCCCGGAATACCTGTCTCCCTGATTGCGAGTCCCGTGATGGAGAGGATCTCGCGGCTGAGAAAAAGGCCAAACCCGGTATTTTTGAATGACTCGCGCCGGAATATCTTCTCTTTCTCCGAATCAGGGATGCCAACACCGTTGTCAGCATAGACAAGAGTTATTCCGCCCGGATCTTGCTGGTAACTGACGCAGATTTCTGTAACCCTCTCTCCGTGCCGCACAGAGTTCTCCATCAGGTTGTAAAAGACCTTTGAAAGGAGGGGGTCTGCATAGACCTCGAGATCTTCCACCCGGCTCTCAAGCCGGAACCCATCTCCCTCCAGCTGCTCCCTTGCCTGGTGCACTATCAATTGCACGTTCTGCCACTGCGGGGATTTCACGCCCACGTCCTGGTAATTCTTGGTAAAATCTATCTGCCGCTTGATAGTCCAGCCGAGGGACTCTATCTTCTCAAACCCTGCCCTTGTATTCTCGTCTTCTGCCTCCTCCCTCATCATGGATGCATACATCAGCAATGCGGTCAGCGAGTTCAGGATATCATGCCGCGTGATGCTCGAGAGGAGGTTCAGCTTCCTGTTTGAGACCTGCAGCGCATTCTCGGCCCGGGTTCTCTCCTCCAGTTCCTGGAGTGCCCGGTCCCTCACTGCACGGTATGCCTGGACCTGGCGGACCATCTCCGTGACGTCATGGATGATAAGGAGAAGGGTGTTCTCTCCTGGAAGCGGACCCCTCATTGGCTGAATGATTGTCTGCTGGATGCGGAGCCCCCCGTTTGGATATGGTGCCGGGATGAAATGCGGGTGGAGCTGGGGAGAGAGGTAGACTGCCCCCCCGCCTTCCATTACCTGGGTGAGGATGAGAGAAAGGACATGTTGCTGGTCAGGATGGATGAATTCCGCGATGTCTCTCCCCAGCGCCGATTGAGAGGACACCCCGGTCCATTCGGTGAGAATGGCATTCCAGTATACTACTCTCCTGTTGCTGTCCAGGATGCATGCCCCGTTGGGAATGCTGTCCAGGAATGAACCAATCCCGGGACTCTGCATGGCTTCGTCCACCCCCATCACACCTGGTCCATGATGGCGTGTATCTTTTTCACCAGGGGCTGAAGTGATCCCATCTCAAGCACGATGAGCATGTCACCATGTACACTCCTTCCCTTGACCTTGAACTGTGTGGAGGCAAAGAGGTAATGGTCTTTTTCCTTAAACGGGGCCGAAAGATACGCGGCACGGTTCTGGACATAGACCGGGAGTGCAAAGGCAAGTGGCTGGCCAAGGAAGTTGCCGATGGTGCCCATCACGCCGTTGATCAGGACATTTCCCACCTCTGTCAGCGTCTCTGAGCGGATCATGTCCATCTCCGCAGTCGTGTCGTCCTCGTTCGTGAGGAGGATCACGAGGTTGGCCGCACTCTCTGGAGAGAACATGATGGCCATCCTCCCTCTCATCGGCCCGGAAAAGTCAATAAACACCATGGAGAGAGGAGCATTCCCCAAGCCTTCTCCGGGCCCCTCTGCGTTCCCCACTTCGCCGATATAGAGGGTGGGGACCTCGAGGATGACATGGGAACTGGTGAGTTCCCCCAGGATCCCGGCCGCCTTCCCCACCCCAATATTAATGAGTTCCCTGATCCCGTCCAGTACCACAGGGTCTTCATTCATGGCGCTCATTCCTTCATATACGGGGAGATGCAGCGGACCAGTTCATCCTTCTTCAGGGGCTTGTTCAGAAAGCCGGTTGCACCAAGATCCAGGCACATCGTGCGGGTCGCAGTCTGGATATCCGAAGTGAATACAAAGACAGGGGCTGGGATCCCTTTTGCCTGCCACTCTTTCAGAAATGAGAACCCATCCATCTCCGGCATCAGGAGATCAAGAATGATGAGATCGGGGCGTTCACGGACACCAATCTCTATCCCCTCCCTCCCGTTCTTTGCCTCGAGTACATCGAGACCTTCGGCAAGGAGGGTGGCGGAAAGCACCTTTCTCTGGAATGCCGAATCATCTATGATAAGGACTCTCTTCATCAAAACAGTGGAGGAGGTGATTCCCTATCAAACTTCGCCAATCCACTCCGAGCGCATTGAGTGCACAGGAAAAAAAAGCGCGGGATATGCCATGGTTTTGCGAGATAAACCGCATTAATTTGGTATTTTTATCGAAGCATCCATGAACCTTCGGGATGAAGCCCTCAACTGAAGGGTCTTCAGTACCGCATCCGGTCCCTCCAGTCTCTCTTCTTCTCAGGCGTGCGGGTGTCCGGCATCCCTCCAAGGAGCATGCCAGGGTCGGGACGGCGCGGATCGGGATGGCGCCTCCGGCGATACGATCTCATCATTTTTGACCTCCAGCAGAGCAGGGATACCTGGATTGGCCCAGGGTATCATGGCAGGATACCTGCGTATGCTGGACTGGGAGATCCCAGGATCCCTTTTTCCCAATGTTCAAGATCTCCCTCGCTCCTTATGGTTTTTTACCATTGGTTAATCCCTTGAGATAACTCGCGTGTTGAATGATGGATCTTGCCGGTGAGTAATTCATGTATATTTTCCTGCAGAAAAAACCCGGGCGGCTCAAGGTGCAGGAGGAGGGAAAAGCCGGAGTATTTTCTGATACCTTCCAAAACACAGGCAGAATATTTACCTTTATACATGAAGTGACCTTTATTCTAATCAAGATCCGAGATTTCGAATGGTGCCAATTGATCTTATCCTCCTGTGCCTGCTGGGAGTCCTGATAGGCTCTGTCTCTGCGCTCCTTGGAGTAGGCGGAGGGTTCTTTTATGTTCCGGCGCTCGTTCTCCTCTTCGGTCTTGACCCCCGCATTGCAGTCGGGACCAGCCTTGCCATCATCACGTGCACCACGCTCTCGGCATCGATAGGGTACGGGCTCAGGGGACAGGTACTGATGAAGAGTGCCGTATGCCTGGCCCTTCCCGGTATGGCCTGCGCGGTATTCGGGGCCCTCATCACCGCCTATCTCCCTTCATATCTCCTGGTTGCCCTTTTCTGCGTGGTACTTCTCTTCATGGGCATCAAGATGATATACCGGAAGTTCCCCCTGGTGTTCCCTCTGATGGTTGGCCCTTGCTGGAAAGAGTGTTACAATAGACCCCCTGCAGAGCGAATAGAACTCTGTTCATACCCCGTGCACCTCGTGTCCTGGGGTTCCCTCGCAGGGTTTATGAGCGGTCTGACCGGTATCGGCGGAGGGATCGTGAACGTGCCGGCGCTCACTATTGTGGGTATACCCATCCATTTCGCCGTAGCCACTTCGGCTGCAGTCATCCTCATCACCTCTCTTTTTGCGACCGGAACCCACGTTGCACTGGGGCATGTGTCCCTTGCGTTCTTTCTTCCCATCGCGTTCGGCGCAGTCGTGGGAGCACAGGCTGGTGTCTATCTCTCTCCCAGGGCCCCTCCAAGGACACTGGAGCTTGCGGTCGGTACACTGCTGACTATCGTGGTTGCGGCGCTCGTGATCACCACGTACTTCTCCTGAACAGGGAAGCATGGACCCGCAACGCCTGCAACGGGATATCCCAAACGACAATCTCACCCGCGAGGCCTGAGATCGATCACTAGAAAACCCCTCATGTGCATACTGACATGGGAAGAATGACCTCCCCCGATTCATCCTCCATTGCACTCGCAGTGGACCTTGGTGCCACGAACATGCGGGCAGGCCTTGTCCGTGAGGACGGGCAGATCCTCTCGCTCGTCACTGCCCCGACACCCACGCACCCCAAAGACGCGGATGTCATTGTCAGGAGTCTCGAGAGCCTCATCGTCAGTGCCGTTTCCCCCGCCGCGATCTCTTTTGTTGCCGGGATCGGCATATCGACCGCGGGCCCTGTTGACCCGAAGAAGGGCGAGGTGGTGAACCCTCCGAACATTCCCCTCTCCTTCATCCCCCTGGTTGAGCCCCTCAAGGAACGGTTTGGCCTCCCGATCCGGTTTATGAACGACTGCCATGCGGGCGCAAGGGGGGAAGCGGCATTTGGCGCCGGAAGGGGTGTTTTGAATTTCGTGTACCTGACGATCTCGACCGGGATCGGGGCGGGAGTCTACGAGCAGGGGAGGCTGCTCCTCGGCGAGGATGGTAACTTCGCGGAGGTCGGGCACTTCGTGGTCGAGACCACGTGGAACCTTCCCTGCGGGTGCGGCGGGAGAGGGCACTGGGAAGGATGCGGTTCAGGGAGGTTTATCCCTGCGTTCTTCCTTGAGTGGTGCCGGTCGTCGAATCGCCTGTCTCCCTTCCGCTCCACTCCCGATTCGGCGGCCATCTTCGCGGCGGCGGAAAGCGGAGACCCGGTCGCAGAGGAGTTTATGTCGGTGCTTGGAAAGGTCGAGGCAACGGGGATCTCGCTCCTCGTTGCTGCCTATGATCCGGGTGTCATCGTCATTGACGGGAGCGTTGCCAGGAATAACTGGCATATCTTTGAAACTTCTGTCCTCCCCCATGTCCGCTCAGTATCAGGCAAGACCCCTCGTATATGTGTGAGTCCCCTTGGCGGGAACGCACCTCTGCTTGGCGCGGCATGGAGCGTGTGGGCTGAGCAGGCCTGACCCTGAAAATTTTTATAGGGGAAAATGCGTCGTATTGAGTAGCACGAAACGTTACCCACAAGGGACGCACCGCGTGTAGTGTATTATGTCGTTGCCCGGAAAAATAAAGGGCACCACGAAACGATCGACAGGCGAAGGGGTATCTTGAACTCTGCAGTTCGAAACAGATACCATGTTTTCCCATTGATGATACCCTTGATTCGTTGTGTGATCCCCGACCAATGTCACAATCTATTAGCGGCTGCGGGTGAGCAATGGGACTAGCAACCATGGACCATCACTTACGCAGGGTATGCGAGCAGCTCCTTACCTGGTGCTTTCTCACACTGTTGTTCCTGGGGGCCGCAATGGCAGCATCCAGGGGAGTGTGATGCAAGGGGATGCCGGATGGTTGGGGTAAGCCAATAGCAATATAGAATGCTCATCCATGGGAAGAGAAAAAGTGATCCGGCTCCTCTTCCTCCAACACGGCATACCACCGTTCAATAGCATCCCAGATGCTCTCGTTCAGGCTTTTCAGTTTCTGCAGATCAACGAGCGATCCCCGCGCAGGGCTCGAATCTGCTGCTTCATACAGAGAACGGTTCACCTCGATCTGGACCCAGGGGATACCCTTGTGCCAGTAGTGGGCATTCGAGATGAAGCCGCCCGAAAACGGGTGGTTGAGGGCGACGCTGCCCTCTCCAGGGAAATGCTCGCGGAAGATCCCTGCAAGCCTGCGGACCCATTCCGGCGGGCACGTGCAGAGCCCACCCCTCCTTGGATTCCCGGACCGGTCTCCGTTGTTGCCGAGGCATATGAGTGGGCGCTTTTTCCCTTCATCAGGCTGGCCCGGTAATCCCACGGGTACCATGCTGTGGCAGTCAAGCGCGACTGCGATCTCCTCTCTCTCTAGCAGCATGTCGATCTCTGCGTGGTACGGGAAGTAATGGCGCAGGAGCAGCCCGTGGATGGCCTGGATGTCCGGCTGCATCCCGTCTTTCCAGACAGGGTCACCAAGGGAAGTCCTGAACTTTACCACCCCGTCACGCCGCCGCGGAGGGAGGTGGTAGGGAGGACGGTTCAGGTCAACAATCACCCGCGACACCGTAGCACTCACGAGGGCCCTCACCCTCTCCCTGAACCCGAAGAGGCGGCCGGATGAAGGGTCGCTGTAATAGAGGAGTGCAGGCGGTTCAAGGGCGACTCTTTCTGCAGCCTCATCGGGGACGCCCACCCCTCCGTGGGGTATCGAAATAAGCAACGGCAATACGGGTGGCATTCAGCGCTCCTCCCCGTAGCAGGAATTCCTGTTGCCCCTCCTCTCGAAGTAACGCGGCAAAAAATCAGGAGAATTGATACCGAAGAGGTACACGTCCTGAAACGAGCCCCACTTGCAGGCATGCTCCCTCATTGTCCCCTCGTGGCGCATTCCAATCCGGGAGAGTACGCGCGATGACGCGGTGTTCCAGGCAAGGTGTCTTGCATAGATCCTGTGGAGGCCGAGGCCGAGGAACCCGAACTCCAGGAGTGCTTCTGCAGCCTCTGTTGCATATCCCCTGCCCCGAAACGGCCTCCCTATCCAGTACCCGAGCTCCGCATGCGCATGCACGCCGTTCAGCCTGAGACTGGCAGCACCCGCGAGGTCCGCCGTTCCCTTCTCTGTGATGGCAAAGATGTACTGTTCTCCCCGCCGCCAGAGGGAATTGTGCTCACCGATCCACTGCCTGGCATCCTCCAGCGTGTAGGGGTGGGGGATCTCGAGTACTCCGGCCGCGATGGAGATGTCATCTGCAAGCATCTGCACGATGGGAGCATCTTCTGGCGAGAACCTTCGGAGTGACAGCCTGGGTGTGGTCAGGGTCTCGCTCCTATACATGTGACAGCCACATCAGATCTAATTGGTAACGGGTATGATATGAGTCTGTAGTTCCTGCAACAGCCGGCCTTGAATGTCCCGGAAATCTTGCCCAACAGGGAAGTCACTCGAGCTGCAGGGCCACGTATTAAGATGCACGTCGCCAGATCTGTGTACGAAAGAGCACATGAACACCCGAATACTTGCCCGCAGGATCGGGGTAACTGCAACGCTTGGAGTGGCGGCTGTCATCAGCGGGTATTTCTCCCTTGCGCTCTCCATTGGAACATCCCCTGTCTTGGACCCACGGGATATCATTGTCGTGTGTGCGGGGGTACTGGCGGGCCCTGCCGGCGGCGCACTGGTAGGACTCCTCGCCGGCATTGTCGCGCCGGATCCCCTCTCTGAGATCTCCCTCTACATGGTTGGAGGCCTTGCCACGGGGGTCATCGCAAGGCATTGCGCAAAGAACAGATTGTGGATGCCCACTGCTGTCCTCGGGCTGGGTTGCGGTTACGTTGCGGCAGGGGCCGTCTTGATGCTCACCTCGTGGTACGACGCGGTTGCGGCCCTCGCCTTCCGGTCCCTGATCATGCTGAATGTCTGCATACTCCTCTTGTCTATTATAGACTCCCTG
This sequence comes from Methanoregulaceae archaeon PtaB.Bin056, assembly GCA_002067095.1. GTDB lineage: Archaea > Halobacteriota > Methanomicrobia > Methanomicrobiales > Methanospirillaceae > Methanolinea_A. The sequence goes on along the minus strand of MVQD01000038.1, from coordinate 178,418 downwards.
GACTCGATGGTCTTTTTGTGGGACAGGCAGTCACAGGCAAATGACATATAATGATAAGGGAGCGCCGGTCTTTTGCCCCCCGCATCATTTCCATGGGCAATGATGAGTGATCCGCCTTATCCATGATATCCGGCCGGGTGATGTGCCCTGGGCATATCCCGATCATCATTTGGGGGAACGCAGGCATCACTGATATGCGGGCATTACGATGGCTGCGCGTTTTTTTGGGCCAAAAGAAAAGAGCAGATACCGCAGGAGTGGGAGAATACGCACAGGAATTTTCACATGAAGGACCGAAGGTCATCCAGGCATCTGACCGCGAGGTACCCGGTGCGGCCATGTTGGGGAGTTGATACCGCGGATGACCAGGCCATTCAAGGTGTGGAGGGCTGCAGACCGTCCACATGGAGGGTGCCAGACAACAAATCAGAGATCATCTCCTGCGATCTCTGTCTAGCATGGGACATATGGTCTCCACTGACCATAAAGATTATCTCAGGCCCCTGCCGTCCGGAACACTATTATAATCTTGAATCTCTTTTAAAAGGATTAATTTGACAAAAAAACCCTCAATTTTTGCTGAAAGCATCAGGGGCCGGCGGGAGTCGCGGGGCGCCGTATCAATCATGAGACATGGCCGAGGGAGAGAGACGGTATCCTGCCGTTTTGCCCGGCCGTATCAGGACCGATGGATTGACATGATGCCGGATCCAACCAATTCGTTTGGCCATGAGTGCGGGCGAAAAGAGGACCTGTGACGTATGCGGCAGGCAGGCCATAGGCATCCAGATCCTCGGCTGCTGCGGGTCAACGGTCTGCGAACAGCATGCCGAGGACCGGCTGAAGCGAATGCGCCCCGGCGAGAAGATGGAATGGGGTGCCTGTTACTTCTACCGGTATGAAGAGATTTAAAAACTAATGACGTCCGGTTCCTTTGTGTCCTTCTCTCCAGATGAGAGGGGTGATGACACCATTCAGAAGATCAGGGATTTTACGCTCCGCCCGTCCCTGAACACAGACAGGCGCCCCCCTGTCTCGGAGACGACGATTCCCACCGCCCTTGTCACCAGTGTCATCGCTGCAACTGATCGGTGGCGCGTGCCATAACCTGAAGGAAGGTCAAGAGGGATATCTCCAGGGAGAAATTGCCTCCCTGAAGCCTCGATGAACCCGTCACCCCGAATGACGAAGCCACCGTCAAGCATCGCGAAGTTCTTGATGCAGTTCCTGTTTTCTTGGTTGCTGACATACCGCGCATCCCGATCCATGGCCTCAAATGAGTTGATGATCAGCTGCTGCGACCTGGCCATCACTGCATGGGCATCCCCGACCAAAAACGAGGTCCCGACCCTTTTTCCTTCCCATCCTTCCCGCGAGATCTCTACACAGATGGAAAAGACGTCATCAAAGACATCCTGCCGGATGTCGGTTCCCTTTAAAAGCCGTGTCCTCCATGGGTCGGTCCTGATCCCCTCCCTGTCAGGCCGGGTATAGTCAGTGATGTCCTCGCCCACGCAGACGACGTCGGAGACCATTCCGTCCCTTTCCACTCCCACCATCTTCCACGCGATGCAGGCCCTCCTCGTTCCGGGGAGTACATGGTCAACAGCGATGACGGAAGATTCGTCGGCGTTCCCTGAACAGCCCGAGAGCATCGTCATGAAGTCCCGTCCCGACCGGGAGCCTGCGGGGACCAGCGTGCCTATCACGTTCTTCCCCTTTGCGTCTTCTGTCCTGAATCCGAACGCCATCTCCGCGGCGGGATTGCAGTACTTGATGGTGCCATCCGGATCTGTCCGGATGACGATTGCCCCCATACTCTCAAGGAGAGTGCGGTACCTGCTCTCGATCTCCTCGATCTTCTGGTCAAGTGAACGCTGCATATCAAGGAGCGATTGCTGGCAGCGGATATCTTCGCAGACGCAGATATACTTGTCCCCTCCGTCTTTGCCCGCGGTCCTCCTGTATTTGAACCGCAGGAGAACCGATGCCCCCTCCCTTTTTTTGAGCGCAAGGTCTCTCTGGCCCCACCCCACACTGTTTTTGCCCTGCCTGCCGAATTCCACAAACCACCTCCTGTCATCTTCGCGGGAGAGGAGGGAATCGAATGGCCTGCCAACGAGCGAGGAGGGTGCATACCCCAGGATGTGCGCCATCTCCTCGTTCATCCATGCGATCTCCGGATACGAGAGGATGCAGAGTGGTACCGGAGCTGAACTGATGACATCGTAAGGGTGCCCGAACGCTTCGGCAAACTCCTGCCTGGCCCGCCTCCCCTTTGTCAGCTGCTCGAGGTTCCGGGCAAGGTCAGAGAAGAGCGAAGGGAGGCCCGAAGATCCCTGGAGTGGGAATTCCATCCTCTGGTGCGAGTCTTCCATCACGATGATATCCCCCGCCTGGAGGGTGAACTTGGACGAACCACGCTGTTTCCGCTCGTTCTTCAGCCTTACGAGCGGGATGTCGCGGGATGAAGCAACGGCCTCAAGCCTCGCGCCGTCCCGACCGGAATCATTGGAGATGACCAGGGCGTAAGAGCGGGCGGAGAGAAGTTCGATACCCTCCCTAGAAGAAGGGACACGCTCGACGGCATATCCTTTTTGTGTGGAAAGATAGTCTCCGAACAGCGAGATGAGGTCGGTCCGGTCATCCACGAGCAGTATCTGAACCTGGTCAGCTGGCATCTCTCTTCTCTATCCTCGCGTGTGTGTGACTGGAAGGGCAGAAAGATAAAAGTCTTCCTGGTATTCAGATATGCCGTTCCCCGACCCTCTCCGGTGGGATGCCATGGAGACGCCCATACCATGTCACGAAGATCTCCTGGAAATACCATGCTGCAAGCTCGAAGTCCCCTCCTCCATAGATAACGCCACCATCCATCGGGGGGAGAATGATCGTGAGGGAAGAACCCCGTGCGAGAGGGGAAGCGGAATCACTGGTGATGGCTACGCAGCGTGCGCCTGCGTCCCGTGCGCTTTCGAGGGAACAGATCACCTCTCTCCGGTTGCCGGACTTTGAGAAAAGGATGACAACATCATTCTTACGTATGGGATCCCGGACCTGGTCACCGAGCCAGAAGACCTGTTGTTCCGGTGCAAGGAAGTGCCGAAGCCTTATTGCCATGGCAAGACCCGCAGTCCCGCTTCTCCCGAATCCATAGAGGTGGATGGCTGGCGAGGACTCGATAAGGCCTGCAAGGGTCCTCGATTGGCGTTCGCCTTCACCCAGGGTGCCGGAAAGCCGCTTCAGGTAAGCACTGTACTCACCGGCAATACTTGAAATATCATGCATTGAGTGATCCCCTTTGCACTATTGAACTGGTATAGGGCTTTTGAGAAGTAATGGATTTCGGAAGGGATGAATGTGAAGGGGACGCCCCAGCCGGGATTCGAACCCGGGTCGGAAGCTCCGGAGGCTCCCAGGATATCCACTACCCTACCGGGGCGCGTGAGAGAAGATTCCGCCGCACAGGAAAATGCTGCGGTTCATAATTATGGCGTGTCTTATGGTAAATACGTTTTTCATCGGCTGCCGGGAGAAAAATTGGATGGGCATATCTGACAATGCAGCGGCCTGTTACCTAATTCTGCTTCACCCGGAACGTGTGCCAGATCTTGCAGGCCCCTTCGTGGCTGACCATGCAGGGGCCTACGGGAGTCCTTGGTGTGCAGACTTTTCCGAATAATTTGCAGTCGGTGGGCTCTGCGATCCCCCGGAGTACCTTGTCGCATATGCAGGCGGTGTGTTTCTCCACGTGCCGGAACTTAAGGTCGAATTTCTTCTGTGCGTCGTATTGTTCGAACTCTGGCTTGAGACCCAGGCCTGACCGCGGAATGACGGGAAAGCCCCGCCACTCTGCATCAACTGGTGTAAACACCTCGTACATCAGCTGCCTGGCCCTGGTATTTCCCTCGCGTGTGACCGCTCTTGGATACGCATTCTCAACCTTTGCCTCGCCCCGTTTTACCTGCTCAACGAGCATCAGGAGGCCGAGAAGGATGTCCTCGGGCTCGAATCCTGCCACCACCTGGGGGACGGGAAACTGCTCGTAGTCCTGGTATCCCACCACTGTGCAGACATGGCCTGGAAGGAGGAATCCATGCAGTTTTGCCTCGCCCTGCTCAAGGAGCCACTTCATCGCCGGAGGCACCAGGCGGTGGCACGAGAGGATGCTGAAGTTTTCGGGAGGCCGGGTGAGGAGGGTTGCAGCCACGGTCGGAGCGGTCGTCTCGAACCCGACCGAGATGAATGCCACTTCTTTATCGGTGTTCCGTGCAATCTCGACGGCCTTGTGGACACCCTGAACCACCCTGACATCACCGCCGCACGACTCGAGGGAACCCTTGCTTCCCGGGACACGCAGGAGGTCCCCATAGGTTGCAACGATGCAGCCTCTGTCCACGAGGTCGAGTGCAGCGTCTATCTCGCCCTGCGGCGTGATGCACACCGGGCAGCCAGGCCCCATCACGATCTTGAGGCCGGGCGGTAACACGCTTCTCAACCCTGCACGCGAGATTGCGGCCTCGTGGGTCCCGCAGATGTGCATGAAAGCAAGATCCCTGTCTACCGCATCCCGCAATTTTTGTGATATTTCCTTGCCAAGGGCCATATTCCGGACTAAATATTTTGTATCTGCGAGAGATAATGATACTGATATGGCGACTGAGACAGTATTTGGAATGAACGGAAATCTCCTCGCCGTGATTGTAAGCATCACCGGGCTTATCATTGCGATGGCCATGTACGGGATCGTCGGGTGGTTCCGGAAGAAAGCCGAGCAGACCGAGTCCCAGCTGGACGACATTCTGCTCGCAGTGTTCGGAACCCCCGCAGTTGTCGCGGTGCTGGTAATTACGTTCTTCCTCTCCCTTCAGGTCGCGGACCTCCCTGCACAGTTCCAGTTCATTCTCGACAGCAAGTACGTGAACGTAATCTGGATCCTCCTTGGGGCATGGGTGATCTCAACGTTCATCTATACCATGATCGAGACTTACGGTCACCGTATCGCGGCCGGGACCAAGACTGACCTTGATGACCGGATGATCGCTCTTGCGCAGATCGCGTCGAAATACGTGATCTGGTTTGCGGCATTCCTCCTTGTCCTCTATGTCCTCGAGATTGACATCACGCCTTTCCTTGCAGGTGCGGGTATTGCCGGTATTGCCCTTGCTCTCGCAGCCCAGGACTTCCTCTCCAACTTCTTCGGCGGCGCCATTATCGCGGTAGACAAGCCCTTCAAGATCAACGACCGGATCATGATCGACCAGTATATCGGCGATGTGATCTGTGTAGGCGCCCGCAGCACGCGGATCAAGACCCTGGACAACCAGATCGTGACATTCCCGAACAAGAAGATCATGGACAGCTACGTGATCAACTATGCCCAGCCCGACATGCGAATGAAGGTCAGGGTCAATGTCGGGGTTGCCTACGGGTCAGATATCGATAAGGTCAGGCAGGTACTGATGGAGATTGCAAGGGATGCCTCCCGGCAATACCCGTTCATCACGGAAGATCCCGACCCGATCGTATATTTCCTCGAGTTCGGGGCATCGAGCCTGAACTTCCAGCTTGTGGTATGGACAAACGATTTCTCCATGACATGGGAGACCAAGGACGCCATCAACACAAGAATTGCGAAGAGGTTTGCAGAAGAGGGAATAGAGATCCCGTTCCCGCAGATGGATGTGCATATGCACACTTAGAATCCACCCCTTCTATCTCCCAAACAAAACCTATTTCGCATCTCCTTTTTCAGAAGAATGTATGTTTGGGATCTCCTCCTTCTGCCTCCACCATCACCCCCTTTCGCATGCCCTTGACGTGCTCTCTTCCCATACCGATCTCGTGGAGATCATGGATGACGGCCCGCACTTCCTGGAATCAACCGAACTCCTTGAGTCATACTCGCTCCGCTACGCATTCCATGCCCCTGCCCGAAGTGTGAACATTGCATGCCTCCACGAACCTATACGAAAGGCGAGCGTGGAGGTGATCGGCCAGTGTTTCCGCATTGCGGGCGAGATGGGGAGCACCGTCGTGATTCACCCGGGCTACTTTGCGTGGGAGGAGGAGCGGGAACGGGCGCTTGGCCAATACATGAAGTCTCTTGAGGACCTGAAGCATCTTGCCGGAGAATGTGGGGTCACGTTCTATATCGAGAACATGGGCAACTGGAATTACTTCTTCCTCCGGACGCCGCAAGAACTGCCAAGCCTCGACGGGATAGGCTTTGCGCTCGATGTCGGCCACGCACACCTCAACCACTGCCTCCCCGGGTTCCTGGAGGCAACGATCTCCCATGTCCACCTCCATGACAATGACGGCAAGGATGACACCCATTCGGCAGTTGGGCAGGGCACAATCGATTTTATACCGGTCATGAAGGCTATCAGGAGGGACCGTGCAGTGCCAATTGTGGAGGTGGCAACATTCGAAGGTGCACTTGAGAGCATCCGGGTGCTCGAGGCGCTGGACAGGTGAGGAGGGCAATGTCCATGCGGGTCGGGCCGCGTGAATGCAGTCAGGCAATTAAAAGAAGCCCGAATATTTCTTTTTATCACTCCTGTTCCGCAATCTTTTAAAGTATACACGTCGACTGTTGTTGTCGCATTGCGCCTTTGTGGCTCAGTCGGTAGAGCGACACCTTGGTAAGGTGTAGGTCGGGGGTTCGATTCCCCCCAAAGGCTCTGGGTTTCAAGTTCAGTTCCTCCGCATGGTTTTTTCCCCGCAATACGCGGTATCTCATTGTCACGGTGCATTCAACTGCAGGATTCAGAGAACGCCTATCGGAGCGCCAGTTCGATTCCGACCCGCAGGTCGTCGTCATTGAAAGGTTTCAGGATAAAACCGTTCGGGCGTGTCTGTTTGGCTCTCTCTATGATCTCACCATGTGAATGAGCGGTAACAAACACAATCGGCATGTCATTCGTTCTCCTGACTTCCCGGGCAACGGAGATGCCGTCACAATCCCCGGGGAGGCCTATGTCAAGGAGAACGAGATCCGGGGACATTCGCTCTATCAGTGATACAGCCTCATTCCCATCGGCAGCTCGTCCACATATATCGTACCCGAGTTTCTTTATCCGCCACTCTATCAGCCTGGCGATGATATCGTCATCCTCCACTATGAGTATGCGAGCTTTTGTCATCCGGCAATAATTCCCAGTCAATTAAAGCCTGTTCCAGGGCCGTAATAAGAATATGCCATGCATTCATTCATCAAAGCGATGAATATTCATCAGGATGGTGAATGGACACTGCGTGCACCCTTGAATAATAATCCCGTATTGCTCACCTGTATGAGAATTGGTTCGTATATCAACAATTTTTAATTTTTCAGACGGTTAGTCCGGTTTCCACCCTGCACCAGAAACAGGGTCGGGTATTATGAGAGTAGAGACAGGTTTGGTCTTGCCTGTGCCACGAAGAGGTGAAGGCACCTTTGGATGTGAATTACATTTTCCGGACTGGCTGCTTCTGCCACGAGGCCACCTGGAGTATATTCTCCCCTTCTTTGGAAAGCCCTTTCACCAGGAGGGCGCAAAAGATCTGTAGTATGAAGTACTAGATCAAGTACAAACCCTCTTATTCGCTCCTGGTGGTCACCCTTTCACCGGGCGAGAGCATTGTCGCCGAATCAGGGTCTATGACCTACATGCAGCCTACCATTGAGGTAAAGACCCAGAAACGGGAGAAGAGTCTCTGGGGAACCCTCGGGCTTGCGCTCGTGGGCGGGCAGAGCTTCTTTGTCAACGAGTTCACCGCGACAACTGGGACTGGCGAGGCAGGGTTCAGCGCTGCCCCCCTCGGTGACATCGACACCATCCCGGTCAGCCAGCAGAGAGGGTTCATCCTTCAGAAATCAGCGTACATCGCTTCCCAGGGGACCGTGAACCTCGACGTCAAGTGGGAAGGTTTCACGAAAGGGCTCTTCGGGCAGGGCCTCTTTATGATCCGTGCGACCGGGGAAGGGACGGTATTTATCAACACGTTCGGCGCAATCGACCGGCATACGCTCAAAGAAGGTGAAAAGCTAATCGTGGATAATTTCCACCTGGTGGCGTTCAGCGACACCTGCCAGTACAAAGTGACGAAGTTCGGTGGGCTGAAGGAGACGATACTGGGTGGAGAGGGACTGGTCACCGAGATACAGGGGCCTGGCGAGGTCTTCATCCAGACCAAGAACATCAGGGAGCTTGCCGAATGGATATGGACCATCATCGAGCCGAGGGTGCAGGCCAAGGCAAGGTGAAGGGACGGGTCCTCTCTTTTTTCGAACGAATGGAGATCACGGTCACAAATTCCTCCTGGAACCGCGCATTCTTTCCGGTTCGATAGGACTGGACCCAGTCCTGACCTGAACACTCTGGGATGGACACGACTAAATACCGATAAGTATTACACCGATGCATGGAATCACAGGACCAGAAGATTATACTCCCATCGTCTGGCCGGGTTCGCTCACCATTGAAGCTGCTCGCGGCAATAGTCATCTGCAACCTTGCCGGAATCATCGGATCACTTATCACTATTACGGGGGAAGGATCATGGTATGCAGCCATAGAGAAGCCCTCTTTCAACCCTCCGGGGTTCGTCTTCGGCCCTGTGTGGACCACCCTCTACATCCTGATGGGAATATCGGTCTACCTGATATGGATGGAGGGGACCGGCAGGAGGGATGTCAGAGTCGCCCTCACCTTTTTTTCCGTCCAGCTCGCGCTCAATGCACTCTGGACATTCCTTTTCTTCGGCCTCCAGTCTCCGTTCCTCGGCCTTGTCGAGATAATCATCCTGTGGCTCTTCATCATCGCCACCATCGTTGCCTTTTACCGAATTAATAAGAATGCGGCGTTTTTTATGGTCCCGTATCTCGCATGGGTCACGTTCGCCGCATTCCTGACGTACAGCATCTGGATTCTGAATGGATGAAATATTGCGGGTGATCACTCCCGAATTTTTATCAAAAAGGGCGGGGTAAAAGCACCCGGTATTATCATGGCAGTATTGTTTTCGTGTTCAATGGTGTGACTGAAAAGAGTTACGGCATCTGATACCGGCAGGTCCCGGGACACACTTTTCCTTATACAGGGAATACCTTTCCCCCCTTCATCATCGCAAGAATCACGATGTGATTTGAAAAAAAACGTGAGGAATGGAATCAATAATGGATGGTCTTGTATAATTCAGGTTTGAAATAGGTCCTGAACTTGCTCGATGTAACTGGTTTCTGGACTGATATCTGCCCGCTGATCAGCTCAAGGGAAAAGCTCGTCTCTTCGCCGGTTGTCGGCATCCAGGCCTGCTTGTAAACACCTGATATTGTCTGTCTGCCGGTCCCCGTCACCAGGAACTTCCAGGTTCTTACGCCTGCCGCTCCGATAAGCCCGGTATTTGAGGGGGCATATGAATCCTGGAGTGTCTTCAATCCTCCGCTCGTCTCCATTATCCAGCGAAAACCAGTACTGGGGTTCTCTCTCAACGAGAGAGTGACCGTATCCCCGGGGTTTACATGTACGGTTTTCCCGTTGTCTTCATTCGAAAAAGCATAATTGGCCGCCATGACCGGCGTTAAAGTACATGCAAGGGCAGCAAGGACCACGAGGACGACGAGTCTGTGTTTCAGCATTGGTGAACGCTCCTTATCACTTCTGAAGTACGTTTCCTCATCTCTCGTATAAAAAGTGGTGCCTTAAAATGAGGCATGAGGCGGGTAAGAGTCGGGCCATCTTTTATTTCCAGCCCTGGAAGAGCGGGAGGATAATCTCGAAGATGAGCGTGGCGATTATGTAAAAGACCGAGGCAATGCCCATCGCTAACACGAAAAAGATCAGTGGGGTGAATATCTGCGGGATGGAGCGAACATTAACCGAAAGCAGCCAGGCGAGGGTGACAAAGAACACGACCAGCGCATATGTCATGGTCGCGAGGACTATTTTCCGGATGCGTGACGTCCTGCTGATGAGGACAAGGATGGAAGAAAAAACAACCATCCCAAGGCAGAATGCGATAATTGAGAAGATTACTGCCAGCACCTGGGTGTAGGTGAGGTATATCCATGTGGTCAGGGCCAGCACCAGCACCACAAGGGGGATGACGAGGAGGAGGCGCTTGAATGCTTCCACCCCGATAAAGTAATAGAAGATCGGCCTGTCCCTGGGTTCGGCAAATGCCGCCCAGAGCACCGCAAAAATGCCGAGGTATGTGATCAGGAGGCAGGAGGCAATGCTGATCTCCTGAAGGTCGAAAGGAATGCCCAGGATTTCGAAGACCGGTTCGCTGCTCACCGTTGCCGGGAATATCCGGGTGAGAAATACAGTGAGTGCTGCAAACAGCGTGATGAACACGAACAAGAACCAGTATGCCCGGAGAAACGAGCTCAGCTGGAATTCGTTCTCTCCCACCGCGATGACCGGGACAGGTGCCATGAAATGGCAGAATGTCGGTGTAACATCTCATATACCTTTCTTCATGCATGTCCGACGAGGTATTCGTTATAAGAAGGACTGGCCCGTTCCGCCTGATTTAAATAGTAGCCCGGTCATCATCCTGCTGATGTACCATTCGGCACTGGGCGGAGGACCGGCATGATATCGGTTCTCCTGGTTGACGACGAAGTGCAGTTCCTGGAGGTGACCCGCATGTTTCTCGAGAAGGGAAGGGGTATCCGTGTGACCACCGCCACGTCCGGGGAACAGGCTCTCGAGCTCCTCGGGCACCACAGGTTCGATGCAATCATCTCGGATTATGCGATGCCTGGCATGAATGGCATCGAGTTCATGAAACGGGTAAAGGCAATGGGTGACGACACTCCATTCATCATCTTCACCGGAAAGGGCAGGGAGGACGTGGTGATCGATGCACTCAATTTCGGCGCAGACCTGTACCTTGAGAAGAGCCCGGATCCGCGGACACAGTTCTCGGAGATGATGCAGAAGGTCAAGAATATCGTCGCCATCCGTGCTGACATCCAGGTTGCACGCGAGAAGATGAGGATATTCTCATCTGTTATGGAAAGGTTCCCGGGTATGGTCTTTCGCATCCGGCTCGAAGGGAGAGAGGCGGTCCTCTTTGCGAGCGCGGGGGCAGAACTCCTCACCGGTTATCCTGCGGATGACCTCGTCAGGGGAGACCCTGTATTCGGCATGCTCATCGTTCAGGAAGACCGCGACAGGGTCGATAAGGTGAGAAGAACGGCTCTCCGGTCAGGTGACGGGTACCACGTGCAATACCGGCTGATTACCCGGTCCGGAGATGAGAAGCGTGTCATGGAGGGGGGCTTTGCAGTCCCGGGTAACGATGGGGGAGTCCTTGAGGGGTATATCCTGGATCTCGACAGTATTTGTCATGGGTCTACGCTCCCAGGTCATCAGGAATCTTCATCCCTTCGCTGATCCGCTTCGCCCCTCTCAACCAGCCGGAAGCATCCCCTCGGAACCCTGATCTCGAACCTTGCCCCCTTGCCGAATGTTCCGGTCTCCTTGATTGAAAGTCCTGTGATTGCCAGGATCTCGCGCGAGAGAAAGAGTCCAAAACCGGTATTCTTACCGTATCCCCGCCTGAATATCTCCTCTTTCTCACGTGGAGGGATACCCTGCCCGTTATCCTCATACACGATCTTCATCCCTGACTCATCCTGCAGAGAGGTTATCCAGATTGAATCGACCACTCCTCCATGCCGAAGTGAGTTGTCAATAAGGTTCTGCACCACGTTCTCGAGAAGGGGATCGGCATAGATCTCAACGCCTCGGATGTCACTTTTGACTGTTGCCCCCTGGTGGCTTGCCGAGACCGATGCCCGGCCGATGATCTCCTCAAGCGCCTGCCACTGGGGGAGTTCAATCCCAATGTCCTGGTATACCTTCGTGAATTCGATCTGCCTCCTGATGGTCTGGGCGAGGTGTTCCACTTTCACAAACGTCTCTCTCTGGGCATCGTCTTTTGGGTCCTCCTTGAGCAGATCGATATAGAGGAGAAGGGCAGTGACCGTATTGAGGATGTCATGCCGGGTGATGATATTCAGGAGGGTGAGCTTTGCATTCATCCTGCGAAGTGATTCCTCGGCTATATGCCTGCTGGTCACATCGTGAGCGGAGCCAAGGACGATGGTCTTTCCCCCGATTACCACCGGATGATTCCTGATCTCCACGATTACGCGGCTTGTATCTTTCCTGTTGATTACAAACTCTTCGGGGCCTGTCGGCTCGCCTTCGACGTGTCGTGCGAGGAGGGAAATTGCTTTTGGGACCTCTTCGGGCGAGAGGATGCCCGTTTCAAGAAAATTTTTCCCGATAAGGGAGTCCCTCGGATATCCTGCCAGCTGTTCCGCAGCTGCGTTTCCGTCAATGAATGTCCCCCTGATATCAGTGAGGAAATATGCGTAGGGCGCGTATTCAAAGAGTATCTTCAGCCGTTCCTCGGATGCCGCTTTCTGTTCGGCAATCTTCTCCTTGTCGGTGATGTCCTGCCCGATACAGGATATACCGGTCACAATCCCCTCAGGGTCACGCAGTAAGGTATTGTTGAGATCGATCCTTCGGATTGTTCCTTCTCGTGTCCTGATGCTGCAGGTGAAGTAGAGCGCGTTCAGGTCGCCAGCCATCGCGGAAATGAAGAACTGCTCGACCCTGTGACGTTCAGGGTCAGGGATGAAGATCTCCGACCAGGACGCCCCGATGACTTCATCTCTCTCATATCCCGCAAGTGCCAGGAGAAAGGCATTGCAGAACGTGACTTTCAGGTCCCTGTCCAGCTGAAACGCGATGAGCCGGGCATTCTCCAGGGATTCTCGAAACCTCCTCTCGCTCTCGCGCAGTTCCTTCCTGGAGTCGTGCTTCCGGACCGCTTCCCGTATCATGTACAGGAGTTCAAGGAAGTTCAGCCGGGGATCACCTCTCTTCTGGAGATAATAGTCTGCTCCATAGTTGAGGGCCTTTATGACGATCTCCTCGCGGCCTTTACCCGTGAAGATGATGATCGGAGTCTCATCCCCCTGGCCCTTTATCATCTTCAGAAAATCGATGCCGTTCATCCCTGGGAGCTCGTAGTCGAGGACAATCGCATCGTAATGTGTATCCTTCAGGGCCTCGATGGCGTCAGGACCGGACATGCAGGTATCTATCTGCATCTCTTCTTCCCGCTCCAGGAATCGGCAGATGAGTTCGAGCAGATCGGGGTCGTCATCGACCAGCAGGATTTTCATCATATATACCGCCTCAGTCCAGAAACCATCTCAATATTTCAAATATCCAGTGTGGGGATGATAGTCATGGCACCTGGAGTCTTTTTATCCTTCCGCTCGGTCCTGCCCATTTCTCCCGTTCTTTATGCCCCGATGTGATGTCCCGGCCAAAAGAGGGCATTATCGCTGATTCGGGCGGAGAAATGGCTTGCGCGTGTGCCAAAAAAATGAGTGACAGGCTCCTTCTGTCATGCGGAGGTCTTTTTACGGATGAATTTTGAAAGGAGATATTCTGCTGGGTTTTATCCTGCCCGGTCGGCATGGTATTCCCTGACCGTGATACCCTCCCTTTTGCCTGAGAGCAGGGCATGCAGGTCCCTGCAGGAGACCACAAAGAGCCTGTCCTGGATAAGGGCCGTCAGGTCCTGCTTCTTACTTGCCTTAACCGGGGAGAGCCAGGCCATCCCTTCCTGCTCCCCTTCGTCGTTGAGTATCATGGCGTTCCGGTCAGAAAAAAGCCCGCCCAACTCTTCGGGAGGTACATAGAACATGCAACCCCCCAGGGAGATAGCCATCCCTTTTCCTGAACGCCGGGCGATTCCAGCCCGGGTAAAGACGGATACCGGTGCCTGCCTCATGATGTCACCACATACCTGTTGGCCTTCCCGGCATGTAAACATGGCGTCAGACGTTAAATTGGCGCCAGATAAGTCAAATAAGGCTGTATCAAAGAGATCTATACACGCTGGAGCAAGGTTCAATACGTATTCCGGTCATCACGTGGAGCCGCATTGGGAATCGGGCGGTGCTGCGCATGCACAAGTGATCGGCAAGGATTACACAGGACTTGGTATGCGCTCTATACATAAAGGCCCGACATTCTTGCCTGAAGCAGGATTTAATTGGCGATTTGCCACGTTTTTCCAAAAGGTTTATATAATGGACAATACAACAAAAAATGTGAAACCAACATGGTTCAGTGTCAGATAATGCTGATACTCCAATTGATCGTTGCCTGATACTCTCACGCATCAATGGTATATCACTGCCTGGACCATGGTGGTCATTCCTTTCAGGTTCTCGCAAATATATAGGGTATCCTTTGGATTCTTCTCGCTCCTGTCATCTCCCTCTATTTCATGCGTCTGCCGGCATGAAGTCATCCGATCAAGAAATACACGAGAATTGAGAGGAGAAAAACAAGAAAGAGCATTCCGGCGCTGAGGACGGGAATGAAGAGGAGGACAGTATTCACGGTGCTCGCCATCTGGGTGATACGGTGGGACCCGAAGACGATGACCCCCTCGCACCAGGCAGTGCTCCCTGCAGCCTCGGCAGGGGCCATGTCGGCCATCGCCTTGCAGAGGGCTTCGTTCACGCATGGGAGGATATCTGAAACAGGGACATGAAGGCCGACCGGGTTCTTGCCGCTGATGGTGTTTACGACGTGCGAGTCGGTCGTCATCACTTCGGCGTCGTCAACCGATTGGAGTAAAAAATTCCTGAGAGCATCCCTGACTCCACTCTCCATGTTGTTGCCGTCAACAAGGAGATAGGCTGTGGTCTGGCCCCCTGACTTTACGACTGCCATCTGGATGCCCTGGTCACCAAATCCCTGTTCGCGCGAGAAAGGGACCTGAACGTGCGATATCCCGAGTTCGAAAGTAAACCTCTCCATTCCCGGTGTCTCATCTATTGCCCTTACCCCCGCATGGTAATACTCCATTGCGAGCCTTGTCGCAGGGAGCACGTAGGTGATATCGCCTGCATAGCAGTTATGGGCATCAATGAAGGCGACATGTGGGAACGACCGGTGGCCTTCGGACATGATGGCCATCCCGATATTGAAATCAAGGTCCTCGGTACGTTCTGGGGACCTCGTGCCCACCATCACGAGAGTGTCATCAAAGACCTGGCAGAGGAGCGAGACAGAGCCCTGCTGGTATCGGACTGACCGGGTCGCGTAACCAGAGAATTTCAGATCTTTTCGTGACCCGGCAACCGCCTCCACGAGCTTGTCAATCTCTCTCTCGGATACCAGGTTGAAGTCATGGGTAGCTGCACCGTGTGGTACCATAACCATCTCCGAGAACCCTGACTGCATCCCCCTGGGGAGGTTTCCCCCGCCAATCTCGCCCATTGGTCCTGGGTGTACGTTCGGGACGGTGAGGATGAGCCCTTTCCTGCCGCTCCTCCGGAAGAAGACCGTGACCTGCGGCACAGTGACCTCCTCTCCAATCTTGCGGAAGAAATCCTCAAGCGCCCTTGAACCGTCAGTAAGGTGTGCAAGGAACGAGTTCAGGAAGTCGAGCCCCCTGATCTGGAATGTACGGTAGAGTGGCCTGTCGATTGCCCAGACCAGGAGGATGAAACCGAGACCAAAGAATACCTGGAGGACAAGTGCCAGGAGAAGGAAAGTCTTTGGGAACAGGAACATTCCCATCCCAACCCCTGTCAGGCTCTGGCTCGCAGCGGGCAGGATCATGCGGGGTACCCGGTAATCGGCGATGGCAACAAGGACGAGGAGCCTGAGTCCGAGGATGATCCCGAGGGATATTGAGTAAAAGAGCGGCAGCATCGTGGAGGAGATGGTTAACGCCGAGAGGGTGATGATGACCCCAAAAAGCGTGCAGGACAGGGCCAGGAGCGCCGACCTGTTCCAGGTCATGGGGCGCCCAATCAGCTCTACTGCAGGCTTTGTTGCAATGAAAGCAAAGAGCGCCGGGATGGTGAATGCCAGGGTTCCGAGCCAGAGAGCGGAGCCGAGCTTGAGGCTGACCCCGTCAAGAATGAAGCCCAGGAGCAGGAGAAGAGCAAGCGATATTGGCCATGAAGGGGCATTGAAGAGAAAGCGCCCGAGCCGCTCGATCCTCATCTCACCCCCCATCACCGACATGTTCCCGTATCACTTCCAAACAGGGTGAGCGTCTCCTGCTCCGGGCCCTGTCTCAGGAAGAGCCCCGAATTCGCGCCGGT
Organism: Methanoregulaceae archaeon PtaB.Bin056; assembly: GCA_002067095.1. Lineage (GTDB taxonomy): Archaea > Halobacteriota > Methanomicrobia > Methanomicrobiales > Methanospirillaceae > Methanolinea_A. Next base: position 162,265 of record MVQD01000038.1, on the reverse strand, counting down.
AACGCGCTTCCATCTCCTCCCATGACGGGAGATTGTTCTGGCACCCGACGACCTCGACCGCAAAGGAGGCGGTCACCGTCCCGATCCGACAGCACTCCAGTGGGGGGTATCCCCGTTTGAACGCCACAAGGAATCCCGCACGATAGGCATCCCCGGCCCCGGTGGGATCTGCCATATTGACCTCCAGTGCGGGGATATGGCTGCGCTCCCGGCCTCTGATGCACTCGCTTCCGCCCGCACCCATCGTGAAGATGGCAAGGGGAACACGGCAGGCAAGCTCCTCGCGTGAAAGTCCGAGAGTGCGGCACATGCTCTCCACTTCGTGCTGGTTTGCAAAGAGGATATTGATATGGGAAAGGATCGTCTCGAGCTGCTCCCTGCTGTACCGGTGCAGGTCCTGGCCAGGGTCAAACGTAGAGAAGGTCGCGCGCTCTGCGATGCGGGTGTTGAACCCGGGGTCTGCAGTTGCCATGTGCACGAAGGGTAAAGCGGGGGCTTCGGATTGGGACAGGATGCCTGATGCGCCCCATTCGAAGAAGGTGATCTGGTCTCCATCTTCATCGGTGAACATGAACGCAGTTGCGGTATGGGCATCAGGGACCGTGAAGAACTGCTGGTGGAGCCCAAGCGACTTCTGCCAGCGGTCGTACTCGCTGCCGGGAAAGTCCCCGCCCACCGCGCTTACCAGGGTGCAGGGCTCACCGAGCCGCGCGATGCCTGCGGCAATATTCGCCGCCCCCCCGCCGAAATAGATCTTCCTGTCCAGGATCGTGGCAGACCCGTTCCTTGGAGGAAACCTGGGAACCCTGCAGATATGATCGACGGCCGTATGCCCCACGACGTATATCACAGCGCGCAGACCTCCTTGACTTCCAGGGGAACGTCGCGGAGGGCCTTTCCAATCACCGATCTTGCGATGCGGGTGGCATGCTCGGGTGACTCGGCCCTGAAGACTTTCATCTCAAGGAGGAGCCCCACGAGGGCGGTGTGTGCCACCACCAGGGCACTGTTCAGTTCTCCTTCGCAGAACGGGCAGGCCAGCATTCCTACCTCAACGTCAACATAGGCTGCAACCGGGTTCAGCCTCTTTCCCGCCTCGCTTATGGCGATGCTGACTGCATCCTCGAGCGAGGAGACGTCTTTCACCACCCATGCACCTTCAAGAATTACACGATAATCAGGCATACAATGATCCCTCACCATGACTGGTGGTGCACATGCTCCACCACCGGCATTCGTTCTGTATAACTTCCTGGTGGAACTCCGACTCCGACACAGAGGATTGCAACGGGCCTTACGTGGGATGGGAGGTCAAGGAGCTGGCGCACCTCCTCTTCCTGGAATGAACCAACCCAGCAGGAATGCAGCCGCCTGGCGTGCGCTGCAAGCATCATGTAGGTACATGCGATGGTCGCATCCTGTATCGCGAACAGGACGCCTCGGTCGCCGTACCTGGACATCGATCGCACGTAATTTGCGCATACGACCAGAAGCAGAGAGGCCGTCGCCACGTGCTCCTGTCCAAATGCTGCCTCGGCCATCCTTTCCTGGGCTTCTTCTCCCTCAACCATTACCACGTCCCAGGCCTCAAGGTTACCCGCACTCGGTGCAGTGCTTGCACAGTCCAGGATGTAGGTGAGATCCGCGTCAGGGACTTGTCTTTGGTCGTACCTCCGCACCGAGCAGCGCGATACCAGGAATTCAAGGAATTCAGATGAGTCCATTTGCTTCGAGTACCTGCCATGATTCCTGGGCAGCAGTCGTGACCGCGCTTATCGATTCGCTCATCTTCAGGGATGCAGCGCCATAATTCTCGCTTTCAACCGTGCTGATCGATTCGGAAAGAATGTTGATTGCTCTTCTGAAATCCGATATCTCGGTCCCTTTCCAGGCAAATTCAAGTTCGGATCGGACCGCCTCCAGAAGGAGGATAAGCATCCTTTTTCCGCCGGGACGCTCGGCGTCCGGGAACCCGGCCAGGGCGATAGTGAGCTGCGAGGAGATGATCAGTTCACTCTTTGCACGCTCGGCAAACTGGTAACCCTTCACCGCTGTCTTCAGATCCATACTCTCACTGTACTGCAGTGATACAAGATACTTCTGGACTCCCAGTAAAATCACGAAAAAAAAGGGAATTGGCGATATATAGTGGTTATCTGCCCGATTTCTGCTTGGCGCCAAGCACGGAGACCTTGGGCCTCCGCATGGCCTTGCGGACCATGGGGTTTGCCTGGGGTCCTGACTCGGAAGCGCGGCCTCCGCGGCCTCCCCTTCCACCCTTTCCTCCGCGGCCCCCTCGGAAACCGCCCTGGCCCTCTCCCATCAGCTGTTCAAGCTTTCGCAGCGATGCGCCAGCTTTGAACCGCTGGTTCGGTCCCGGTTTTTTCAATTCCCCTTCAGACTTTGGAACCAGGCGTATCTGGCCCTTGACGCCTTTCACCTGAGTCCATTGGACGGATCCTGTTTTTCCCATAGGCAAACTCCTTAATTTATTTGCGACGCCTTCTTTTAATACTTTGGACCTCTTCAAAGAAGGAGGCGGTGTTATTTTTCCCCGAGTGCATCAGAGAGCGCGGCCTTCAAGACCTGAGAGACTTTCCTGCCATCTACCGCACCCCGAACTTCCTTCATCATCACTCCCATGAGAGGGCCGAGAGCTCCCATGCCTTTCTCCTTCACGAACGACATCCTCTCGCGCACGATGCGTTTCGCAAGCGCTTCAAGATCGGCCCCTTCAGCCGTTGATTCCACGCTCTGCATGGCCGACTCCGAAGATTCACCCCGAATAATCCTCCTCAACACATCCGGGATGGCCTCCTTGCCGACGCGCGCCTTCTTTACCCCGAGCAGCACCTGCAATACTTCCGGGATGATCGGGTTTCCACAATGATCATGATCAGCAACGAGCGGGTTGATGTCGAGCCCTTCCCGGGATATCTCCTTCAGGGTTGCAATAAGGGTCCGGGCCGCAAGGGTGGGGGCGATGCCGAGATCCACTGCCCTCTCGAAGAGCAGCACGTGCTCGGAATACGCCATCTGCCGTGCTACCGCGGTATCGAGCCCATGCTCCCTGGAAAACCGTTCGGCCTTCGCGTTCAGGAGTTCAACGCGGGGTATCGCTTCCCAGCATTCTGAAGTGACCGTGACGGGAAAGACATCGGTCTCGGGATACATCCTCGCCGCTCCCGGGAGTGGCCGCATGTACGAGGTGCTGCCACCTTCCAGCATCTTCCTCGTCTCCTCTGGGACTCCTTTCAATGCAAGCTCGGCCCTCAGAATGACCTGCTGGCATGCGCACTCTGCCTGGTGCATATCGCCTGCGACAAGGACGATGCAGTCCGCCTCCCCAGCCCCCACCTCAGCGCGGAGTGCAGACACCTCATCCTCTGTCATCCCGTAGGCAGGAAGCTCGTCAGTATGGAAGATACCCCCCACCCCGCATTTCTTTGCATAATCGGAGAGTTCACTCCCCAGCCTCCTCCCGTTCTGGATCTCCTCTCCGACAAGACCGGCGAACCCTGCGAGCGTGACGGCCATGACCCGTGGTGCCTTTTTGAGGATCTTCGAGCCGGAATGGGAGAAGAGAGCGGTCACATCGTGCGGAGTCCTGGATACCGATGCACCGCGCTCTGTTAATCGTTGCCGGATTGAAAGGAGTCGTTCCTGGCGCTGGACCTCTCTTCTGACCACCTCGGCGATGAGGTCCAGATCCTGGACCCCCTTGATCTCCACACGGGCCCCTTCGCGGATCGAGATGTTAACGTCCTGGCGAATCGTCCCAAGGCCCCTCTTCACCTTGCCGGTCGAGCGGAGCACCATCCCTAGGTACTCGGCTATCTCCTGCACCTCTTCGGGGGAATGCATGCAGGGGGAGGTGGTGATCTCCACCAGGGGAATTCCCAGTCGGTCAAGCGAAAAGACATCGCCCTTCACTCTCTGGGCCGCCTCTTCCTCGAGGCATATCGTCTCAATGGCCCCGCCGTTCGGGAGAGTGCCGTTTACGGCAACGAGGGCCGTTCGCTGGAACCCGCTCGTGTTTGACCCGTCGATGACGAGCTTTCGCATCGTGTGTACCTGGGGTATCGGGGTCATGCCACACATCTTTGCGATCTGGAGACAGACTGTAAGTGCCTCGGGGTTGAGTGGGGCTGGGGGTTCTTCGTCGTTCTCCACAAGGCACGTGCTGTCGTAGGTATAATACAGGAACTTTCTGAGGTTCTTCATCTCTTCGCGTGCCGCCCGGTCTATCTCGCCGAGTTCGCTCTCTGTTGCGCGGAGGTACCGGAAAAATTCCCCGTTATGCTCTTCGAACGGTCGAAGATGTGTCGGGCAACGGCAGAAGAGTTTCTCTCTTGTATTCAGCTGCTGGTGGATCTCGATCCCGGCCACGAGGCCGAGGCGTTTATAATCCATGCAGAGACCTCCTCGTGTACTCTCCTTTCAGGTTCTCATGCATCATGCGGCGCGCCTTCTCACTATCGGGTTCGTTTCCGAGTACCCACATCAGCTTCACCAGCGCGGTCTCAGGGAGCATGTCCTCCCCTTCGACGACGCCTGCCCTGATCAGGTCCCTGCCCGTATCATAGACGCGGTCACACACCCTCCCATTGAGGCACTGGGAGGTCATGACAACAAGGGTCCCCTGGTCAATCAGCTCCCGTATTGCAGGGATAAGGGATGTGCTGACGTGGCCGAGCCCGCTCCCGGCAATCACGACCCCTTTGAATCCCGCATATGCGTTGAGGATGTCGGGGGACATGCCCGGGCTGAAGTAGAGGAGGCCGCATGCCGGTTCAAGCCGGTCGTGGAGCGCGGGTTCACAGGCGCCCCTCACTGCGGTGCCAGGAGAGAGGGTCACCTTGAGCGAGGGATAGTCAACGTAACCCAGTGGGGGGATGCCTATGCTTTGGAACGCATCGCGCCGCGAGGTGTGCATCTTCCTGACCCTCGTTCCACGGTGGATTGCACACCGGTCGTCGCTTGTCGTCCCATGCATCACCACAGCCACCTCGCCAAGGTCCCCGACTGCGACGCTCGCACTGCAGAGTGCATTCATTACATTGTCTGAACTGGGGCGGTCCGCAGACCTCTGCGAACCGACGAAGACGACTGGCACGGGTGTCTCGAGCATGAAACTGAGAGCGGCTGCGGAGTACGCCATGGTATCGGTACCATGGGTCACGATGACCCCTCTCGCCCCCCCCTGGATCTCCTCGTAGACAGCGCGTGCAAGTTCCTGCCATATCGAGGGGGTCATGTTCTCTGAAAGGATAGTATACAGCTTCCGGGTCCGGTAGCGGGCGATTGCGCTCATGCCGGGAATTGCACGGAGGATGTCTGATGCGTCGAACTGGCTCGTGACTGCACCTGTCCTGTAATCTATCCTGCTCGCGATTGTTCCCCCGGTGGAGACGATGGAGAGCACGGGGAGGGAGGGGTCCTGGATAACCTCCTCTCTCGCGGGTTTCATTGGGGCAGGGCGCTCGATGAGAGTGCAGTCGCCGGGAAAGACCCCAATATTGTACCCGCTGTCCACCTTCAGGACTGCCATGCCGTCGCGGCTGGTGATGTAGGTCCCCTTCAGTTCGGAGCCACCCACGACGCACCTGACAAGGTCCCCGGACAGGAACTCGCTCACTCCCCCGCCTCCTTCCTCGCATCGCTGATCAGGCGCCGGATTGCCTCTGCGTAATGAGACATCCTCTCCTGCAGTATCCGGGAGTCTTCCGCCAGTATCGCGTTCCGGGAAGAGAGGGATATCTTCACTGCGAACGGAGAAGGGCTCCCTTTAGCCCTGCGGCGGTCGATACAGGCTTGCACGTCAAGTGCCGCGGCGATATCATTTCCGGTAACCCCCATCTTTGAGAGAGGCGCAAGACCCATCTCCTCTGCAGCACGGTCAAGCGTGGGGAGGTCAAGACCTCCTTTCTGGATTGCCTTGCCAACCAGGGTGTGTGCGGTCCTGAAGGCAAAACCATGCGACTGGACCAGCATGTCCGCAACTTCAGTCGCAGTGGAGTATCCCCTCCCTGCCTCCTCTGCCATGGCAGCGGTATTGAAGGTGGCCGAAGAGAGCATGTCCACGAGGAGGCGGGTGCTCTGTTTTGCATCCCTGATCCCTCTCCAGAGGTGAGGGTTGAGTTCCTGCAGGTCTCGGTTGTAGCTCAGGGGAAGGGCTTTTCCGATGGCAAATGCCGCAGTGGCCGAACCGAGCACTGATCCGGCCTTGGCCCGCATCACCTCTGCAGTATCAGGGTTCTTCTTCTGGGGCATGATGGAACTCGTGGAGCAGAAGGCGTCATCAAGCTCGACGAACCTGGCAAACCCGGAGCTCCACACCACCAGCTCTTCGCAGACACGGCTCGCGTGCGTCATCATGATTGCGAGGGATGAGAGTAACTCGAGTGCGAAGTCGCGCGAGGAAACCGCATCCATGGTATTTTCAAGCACACCCTGGAAACCAAGGAGTTCTGCGACGAACTCTCGCTGTATGGGGTAACTGGTTGACGCAAAAGCCGCGGCACCGAGCGGGCACTGGTCCACCCGGGAAAGTGCTCCCGCAATCCTCTGGAAATCCCTCCCGAATGCAGCCTCGTGGGCGAGGAGGTGGTGTGCAAGGGTGGTGGGCTGTGCGTGCTGGAGGTGCGTGAATCCGGGCATGACACTGTCGATATGCTCCTTTGCGAGGATGAGCAGTGTCTCTCGCAGGCGGATGAGGATGGAGAGCTGGCGCACGATATCCTCCCTCACACGGAGACGCAGGCAGGTTGCGACTTCGTCGTTCCTCGAGCGCCCTATATGCAGCCTCCCTCCGGCTTCCTCTCCAATTGTTGCAATGAGAAGAGTCTCGATGCCTGCATGGATATCCTCGAACCGGTCATCAAAGGCACCCTCTGGAATCCCGTTATCGTATAGTTCCAGAAGTGCGGACAGGATCATGCCCGCCTGGTCTTTTTCGATGATCTTCTGCCTTGAGAGCATCAGCACATGGGCGATATCGACCAGGATATCCGCATCTGCGATGCAGCGGTCTGCACCCATCGAAGAGAGAAAGTGCATCATCTCTCCGCTCCGCTCCCCCGTGAGTCGTCCCCTCCGCACCACGTCCTGCTCCATCCTATCAATAACCTCGCATACAGTTAGGACGCTGGAATGAGATTAAAGCCACGCTTTCCGGGCCGCAAGCTCGATTGCCCTCTGCACCGATTCTCTCGGGATGATCGTGGCGACCGGAACCTTCACCAGCTGCTCGATCACGCTGCTGACAATAGGTGCGCAGACGATGGCCACGGCACCCTCCCGTTCTGCCCGTATCGCCGCGATCGTAGCCTCTTCCATGGTATGCACGGGGTACTCGCGGACCCTTACCTTCCGGCCGTCGACTTCTGTGTTGCGCTCCTGTATCACGTCAAGTACCGGGCGGGCGGCAATGAGGCCGATGAATTCTCCCTCGACAGAATGGGTGATCCTCCTCATCGCATGAACCACTGCGCGCAGGGTTGAGAGGTTCGGGGACCTCTTTCCATGCACGATCTTGTACAGACTGCTTGGTGCGATCCCGCTCTTCTCGGCAAGCTCCCTGACGCTTATACGCAGGTCACGCTGCATGACCTCGCGGAGGGTATGGACAAACTCTTCATCTGAAATGAGCGCTGCTTTTACCAGGCGGTCTACCGGATCGATCTGCATGTTCCCTCGCGAGATGAGATGTTGCGCTGTCCAGGGATAATCTTTTTGTCCATTCTGGAGCAATCATTTTTCTTTTTGTCATAATATTAGATACAAAAGGCCTATTAAATTATATATTCTTACACTATTGTATAATAACAGTAATCTTTCGGAGAATTTATCTGCACCGGTGAGTACACTGTCTGCATGAAAATGTCGCATGCGTGTGCAACCATCGGCGTCCTGTTGTGCGCAGCACTGATCGCCGGGTGCATCACTCCAACCCCTCCTACGGGGACCCCTACGCCCACGGTGTCTCCTGCAGGGGCCCAGGTTATCGTCACGTACACCAAGGGAACAGGGCCTATGCCTACCCTTCTCGGAACAGACCAGATCGACGGCTACATCGCCTGGCAGCCATTTGTCGAGGTCCCGCCCATGGCAGGGATAGGAAAGGTCCTTGTCTACTCGGGCGATATGCCGCCTGAAGGCAAATGGAAAGATCACCCCTGCTGCGTCTTCACCGCAACCGAGAAAGCCATCGCAGAACACCCTGATCTCGTGAATGCCATGACCGCCTCGATGATCCTCGCCACACGGTATCTTGAGGAGCACCCGGATGAGAGTGCCGAGATCGTCGCAGAATGGCTGGCGGGGAAGGGCAATTTCACCTACGGCGATATCTCGGTCTCATCGGTAGACGTACTCAAACGAGCCTTCCCGACGGTGAAATTCGAAAATGAGCCCACGGAACAGTGGATGGACTCAAACATCGAATTCGTCCATGCATTAAGAGAACTCCAGGTGCTCACCGGGTCACTGAAGGACTCGCCGGACGCGGATTCAAAAGCACTCCTCTTCGACACTACCCCATACGACGCAGCGCAGTCCATGGTGGACAAGGGGATGATCGCGACACCTACTCCGGTGGAGGGCGCAGTCGGCGTGGGCTACCTGATGTCTGATCATCATGCCGCGCTCTTTGTCGCCATCAAGAAGTGGGAGTACTTCAACGATACATACGGGATTGCCCTCAAGCCAAGGGACCCTGCTGCATCAAGGCCCGATACTGCGGATCTCATGGTGAATGGAGAGAAGGTTGCCGAGCTGAAACTGATATCAGGGGATGCCGGCCCGCAGCTGATGCAGCTGATGGCAACTGACAACATCCAGTTTGCGCTGGTAGGAAACCCCCCCGCAATCTCTGCGGCAGACAAGGGAACGCCAGTCAAGATCATCATGGCGATCAATTTCGAAGGTTCCGGCGTCGTGGTGACGGAGGACTCTCCTGCCACTGACTGGAACAGTTTTGTCGCATGGGCAAAGGAGCGCTCCGCTGCCGGAAAGCCGCTCAAGATCGCCGCTCCCGGCAAGGGGTCGATCCAGGACGTCATGATCCGCTACTCCCTGGAAGCAAGCGGTTTATCAGTCAAGGAAGGATAAACTTAGGGGATAATGAGGTATCTCCGGTTACTCCTCCCCATTCTTCTTCTCATTGGGTGGGAGTTGGTATCATGGGTCGTCAACAATCCATTCATCGTTCCCTCGCTTGAGACGGTCATACCCATTCTCCTGCATCCGTTCAGCCCGGAGTACACCCTTGGGACAGGGAGCATGGTGGAGAATGCAGCCATCAGTATCCAGCGCGTGGGCCTGGGGTTCCTCGTCGCCGCAGCGGTCGCAATACCAATCGGCATCCTCATGGGGCGGTCACCCCTGCTCAACGATTTCTTTGACTCAACCATCGAGCTTCTCAGGCCAATCCCTCCCCTTGCCTGGGTACCGCTGGCACTTGCATGGTTCAAGATCGGGCTCACCTCAATCGTATTCATCATCTTCATCGGTGCGTTCTTCCCCATCCTTCTGAACACTGTTGACGGCGTGAGATCGGTCAAGAAGACATGGCTTGAAGTAGCGACCACGCTCGGGGCGAAGGAGCGGCAGATCATGACAAAAGTGGTCCTCCCCGGGGCCGCTCCCACCATCTGGACGGGTCTCCGGGTAGGTTTTGGAATTGCATGGATGTGCGTCGTCGCCGCGGAATGGCTCCCGGGCATCTCAAAGGGGCTCGGATACCTCATCCTTTATGCATACAATTTCGGCCAGACCAACCTGATCATTGCCGGGATGGTGGTGATCGGCGTTATTGGCCTCCTGATTGACTTTGTCTTCAAGCGTGTCGAGAAGAAGTGGTTCTCATGGAGGGGCCTTGAGCGATGAGACAGATCAGGAAATCTTTACAGGCAGGTGACGGCCGGTGAGCCTCGTGCTGAAGGGCATCTCCAAGTCGTTTCTGGGAGAAGGGAAGGCTGAGGTGCAGGCCCTTTCCCACATAAACCTGGAAGTGGCGGACGGCGAGTTCGTCTCCATACTCGGCCCTTCGGGATGCGGGAAGACCACCCTTCTGCGGATCATAGCCGGCCTCGACCACGCGACGGGGGGATCCATTCTCCTTGACGGGAACAGGATTGAGGGCCCATGCCCAAGGATGGCCATGATATTCCAGGAATACTCACTCTATCCCTGGAGGACGGTGCTCGACAACATCGCGTTTGGCCTCGAGATGAAGGGGATGGAGAAGCCACGGAGGAGGGCGAAGGCTCTCGAGTTCCTGGAAATGGTGGGACTCGTCGATTTTGCGGAGAACTATCCCTTCGAACTCTCGGGCGGCATGCGCCAGCGGGTTGCCGTTGCGAGGGCCCTTGCAATTGATCCGCAGATCCTTCTGATGGACGAACCGTTCGGTGCCCTTGATGCCCAGACAAGGAACATGCTCCAGCGGGAGTTGCTGGAAATCTGGGAAAAGACAAAGAAGACCGTCATTTTTGTCACTCACAGCGTGGACGAGGCAGTCTTCCTCTCGGACAGGGTGGTGGTCCTCACGGCACGCCCCGGGACTATTAGGGATATCGTACCGATCAATCTTCCGCGCCCAAGGGAGAGGACGGGCACGGATTTTGCCAGGATCCGGCGCTATGTCCTGGATCACGTGGAAAAAACTGCTTTTTCCAGTAAGGTTTAAGAAGATTCATCCCCATTTTATAACGCACAGACAGGGATCAGGAGTATTCAGAAATGGTAAGAAAACCAGGGAAGATGTACAGGAACATCTCAAAGAAAGCCTATACCCGCAGGGAGTACATGGGCGGGGTGCCCGGCAGCAAAGTGGTGCAGTTCGACATGGGGAACCTCTCCCAGGAGTTCCCGATGGCTATCAGTATCGCGGTGGAGGAGGCCTGCCAGATCCGCCATACCGCGCTTGAGGCTGCACGCATCACCATCAACCGTCACCTGATAAAGGACCTCGGAAGGATGAACTACCGCTTAAAGCTCCGTGTCTACCCCCACCACGTGCTGCGTGAGAACAAGCAGGCCACAGGGGCGGGGGCGGACCGTGTCTCAGAGGGAATGAGGCTCTCGTTTGGTAAAGCGGTCGGGACTGCCGCACGGGTCGCACCCGGGCAGGAGATCTTTACAGTCTATACCACTCCGCAGTACCTTGCCCAGGTGAAGACTGCACTCAGGTCTGGCGGTCACAAACTCCCCTCCCCATCCTTTATCACCGTATCAGAGAAGATGGTCCCCGAATCCCCGGCACCCCAGCAGGCATAATTTTTTCCGGATACCATCCCTTTTTTATATCGATTTTTCCCGCAGAGGTTACAGGAGAACCTCCCCGGATATTCCTCATGCATGGGGGGAGGCAATGATGTGTGCACAATGAGTAGAGAGGTCATAGTGTCCGGGCGAGGATATCTCTCTTTGATCACGTCGTATCACAATGTATATTCCCGTCTAGACCAAAATTTATCTTAATATGATCCCATCCCCGGACCCCGCACTCCTCGCAGCCATCACCCGTGCTACCTGCGAGGCATTCCGGCAGGCAGAGATCACCCTTCCTCCAGACGTGAAACAGGCCATCCGGACCGCAGAAGAGCACGAGACGAGCGAGGTTGCCAGGGGAGAACTTGCAAATATCCTTGCCAACCTGGAGATGGCAGAGGCACTCTCGGTGCCCATCTGCCAGGACACGGGGGTCCCAGTGATCTACCTCACCATGCCGCCACATGTCCCGCTCAACAACGGGATATACGAAGCGATTGCAGAAGGGGTGAGGAGTGCGACCAGAGAGATACCGCTCCGCCCTAACGTGGTCGGGCCTCTCACCAGGGAAAATACCGGGGACAATACCGGGGAAGGGATGCCCGTCGTTCATGTGCGGCCGGGCGACCGCCTCACCATCACGGTACTGCCCAAGGGTGCAGGGGCAGAGAACATGTCCCGGATCGCGATGATGCTCCCCTCTGAGCGTGGGCTGATTCCGAAGTTCGTGGCCGAGACGATGCTGATCGCAGGAGGCAAGCCATGCCCGCCGGTCGTTCTCGGCGTGGGGATTGGAGGGACATTCGATGGTGCCGCGGCACTTGCAAAGGAGGCGCTGCTCGAGCCCATTGACACGATGACACCCTACGAAAAGGAGATCCTGGCAGCGGTAAATGCGCTCGGCATCGGGCCGATGGGTGTCGGGGGGAGGACCACCGCACTCGCAGTCAAGGTGAAGACCGCAGGGTGCCATACGGCATCTCTCCCTGTCGCGGTGAATGTCCAGTGCTGGGCATGCCGCCGGGCAACGGTGGAGGTGCCGTGTTGAGCATCATGGACCTCTGCACCCCCCTCTCCCACGAAGTGCTCATGCTCCGCGCAGGTGACCGTGTCACCCTCTCGGGGACAGTGTATACTGCAAGGGACGAGGCGCATCTCAGGATGATTGAGGAGGGTATCCCGTTTGACCCCCATGGAGCCGTGATTTACCACTGCGGCCCGGTTATCCAGGGGCAGAGGGTGATTGCCGCGGGCCCCACCACTTCTGCCCGCATGAACTCGCTCTCCGGCTTCCTGATAGAGAGAGGTGTCCGCGCCCTGGTGGGGAAAGGGGGAATGAGCAGGCAGGTGGCAGACCAGCTGAAGGGCCGCGGGGTGTACCTGGCGTTCACCGGCGGCTGTGCTGCGCTTGCGGCCTCGAGGATGACCCTGAAGGGAGTTTTTTTCGAGGACCTCGGGATGGCAGAAGCCGTCTGGGTCATCGAACTCGACCGCCTTCCCCTCGTGGTGGGGATTGATGCGGCCGGAAATGATATCTTTGAGGGTGTGCACAGGAATGCACAGGCAGAGTTCAGAAAGAGGTTCTCACCAAAGAAGGAGACTCCTGCATGAGGCTGGTGATCGATGAAAGGAGGTGCAAGGGGTGCAACCTCTGCACGATGGTCTGCCCGTACCGGATATTTCGACCGGGAACGAAACCAAATGCCCGCGGTATCGTGGTTCCCGAACTTGACCGCCCCGAACGCTGCGCGAACTGCCGCCTGCAGGCCCTCTACGGTCGCACACTCTGCGGGATGTGCCAGATGATATGCCCGGACCAGGCGATCTCGTGGGTAGAAGAGAAGCCAGGCGAGGCCCGGAAGGTGGCGATCGAGTTTTGACCAGAATTGACTTCATGCAGGGCAACACGGCCTGTGCAGAGGGTGCGCTTGCAGCCGGGTGCCGCTTCTTCGGAGGGTACCCTATCACACCCTCTACCGAGATTGCCGAGCACATGGCAGCAAAGCTCCCCAAGGTAGGGGGAGTGTTTATCCAGATGGAGGATGAGATTGCCGGGATTGCCTCGGTGATCGGAGCATCATGGACAGGGGCGAGGGCAATGACCGCAACAAGCGGTCCCGGATTCTCCCTGATGATGGAGAACATCGGGTTTGCGGTGATGACCGAGACCCCCTGCGTCCTCGTCAACATCCAGCGGGGAGGCCCGTCGACAGGGCAACCTACCATGTCTGCGCAGGCTGACATGCTCCAGTGCCGGTTCGGATCCCACGGCGACTACAGCATCATCGCCCTCTCGCCCGCGAGCGTGCAGGAGATGTTCGAGCTGACGGTGAAAGCGTTCAACCTCGCGGAGAGGTTCCGCGTACCGGCGTTCCTCATGGCCGACGAGATCATCGGTCACATGAGGGAGAGGATCGAGATCCCGGACAGCGTGCCGCGCGAAGAACGAAAACCCCTCACTGCAGGCGCCCTCCCCTTCCGGGCCGGTGAGGACATGATCCCGGGATTTCCCCAGTTCGGAAAGGGGTACGGCGTCCACGTGACGGGCCTCACCCACGACGAGCGGGGCTACCCCTGTGCCACCAGCCCGAGCCTCCACGAGGACCTGGTGAAGCGGCTGGTTGCAAAGGTCGAGTCCGCACGCCACGATATCGCCGATTACCGTGTCGCGAACCCGGATGCCGAGGTGGTCTTCATTACCTACGGGTCCCCCGCAAGGACGGTGGAGCAGGTGCTCCATGACAACCCGGATGAGCGAATCGGCCACCTCAGGTTCCGCCTGGTCTGGCCGTTTTCCGAGAAGGCCCTCGAAGAGTTCCCGGATGCAAAGGTCTTCCTCGTGCCGGAGCAGAACCTCGGTCAGATGGCAAGGGAGATTGAACGGCATACCTGCATTCCCGTGGTCCCGCTCCCCAGATTCGGGGGAGCCCTCCATACCCCGGCCGAGCTCAAGAAGGCCGTGGAGGCATGGCGATGACGTATTCCGACTGGCTTCGGGCGGACCGCCTCCCTCACATCTATTGCGCAGGATGCGGGAACGGGACCGTGATCAACTGCACCCTCAGTGCCGTTGACCGGATGGGCTGGAAAAAGGAGGAGACGGTCTTTGTCTCCGGGATCGGGTGCTCCTCGCGCGCTCCGGGATATATCATGACCGATTCGCTCCACACCACCCATGGCAGGGCGCTCGCATTCGCGACTGGCATAAAGATGGCGAACCCGGACCTGCATGTTATCGTCTTCACGGGGGATGGGGACCTTGCGGCCATCGGGGGCAACCACTTCATCCATGCCTGCCGGAGGAATATCGATCTCACCGTGGTCTGCATGAACAACCAGATATACGGGATGACCGGCGGGCAGGGAAGCCCGACAACCCCGTATGGGGCGCTCTCGACCACCACCCCCTATGGATCCCAGGAACCTGCTTTCGATCTCTGCGAACTTGCCTCTGCAGCGGGGGCGAATTTTGTCTCGCGATGGACCTCGTTTCACGTAAAGGAACTGACACGGTCCATCCATGAAGGGCTCAAAATACCGGGGTTCTCTTTTATCGAGGCGCTCGTCCAGTGCCCCACCAATTACGGGAGAAGGAACAGGTTCCGCCAGGTGATGGACCAGGTCGAGTATTTCAAGACCCACGGCATCCTGGTGCAGAAGGCACACAGGCTCCGGGATGAGGGGCTCCCCATCCCCGCTGACGCGATTCTCCTTGGCGACCTGATCAGGCGCGATCGGCCGGCCATGGGGGTGAGGCGATGAGGCACGAGGTGCGGTTCTCGGGGTTCGGAGGCCAGGGGATCATCCTGTCGGCTGTGATCCTCGGCAGGGCCGCAGTGATGTACGACGGTAATTATGCGGTCCAGACACAGGTCTACGGGCCCGAAGCGCGGGGCGGGGCTTCCATGAGTGCCGTAATCATCGATGACGAGCCGATCCTCTATCCAAAAGTGACCGAGCCCGACATCTTCGTGATCATGTCCCAGGAAGGATACGAGAAGTATGGTGTTCACGCCAGGAACGATGCGGTGATGGTCCTTGACTCGTCCCTTGTGCACTCCAGGCCCGGCTGCCGGTACATCGAGATCCCGGCGACCCGCGAAGCGAAGCAGACCCTTGGGCGTGATATCGTGGCCAACATCATCATGCTGGGAGCGCTTGTGAAGACCACCCGCGTGGTAAGAGAGGAGGCGATCGAGAAGGCGATCCTCGACTCCGTGCCAAAAGGTACCGAATCGCTGAACCTGAAAGCCATGAAACTCGGATTTGAACTTGCAGAGAAAGGAATGATACAATGAAACTGCGTGAACATGAGGCCATGAAGATATTCGGGGAGCATGGGATCCCTGTCCCGAAGGGATTCCTCCTCCGCTCCCCTGATGAGCTCGGTCCCAGGATGGGGGAACTGGGCGACCGGTTCGTGCTGAAGGCACAGGTGGAAGTCGGTGGGCGTGGAAAATCAGGTGGTATCGTCGTGGCCAGTCCCTCGAATGGAGAGCGCCTTGCAGCGGAGCTCTTCAAAAAAGATATCAAGGGCATTCCAGTACGGGAAGTGCTCGCCGTAGAGTATCTCGATATCCAGAAGGAATATTATGCAAGCATCGCCATCGACCGTTCCACGAAACAGGCACTTATTCTCTTTACCGACCAGGGAGGTGTGGACATTGAGACCCTGGCGAAGGAGAATCCTGATGCGTTGCGAAAGGCATCGCTCCCCCTCCTTATGCGGGATATCCCCCCTTTCATGATCAGGGATTTGCTCGGCTCTTCGCCTAAAGAGATCGGGAGCGTACTCAACAAGCTCTTCCGGGTATTCTGCGAAAAGGACGCCCTGCTTGCAGAGATCAATCCCCTGGTCGTAACACCTTCCGGAATATTTGCCGCAGATGCAAAGCTGATCATCGATGACAACGCCCTCTCCCGCCAGGGTATCACCCTGAACAGGGATCTCACCGAGAGGGAGCGGGAAGCCGAGAAGCACGGGTTCTCCTACGTTCCACTGAAAGGGGATATCGGGGTGATCGGCAACGGCGCCGGCCTCACCATGGCCACTCTCGACCTTATAGAGTATTACGACGGAAAGGCCGCGAACTTCCTCGATGTGGGAGGCGGAGCGGACCAGGAGCGGGTGATGCATGCAGTCAAGCTCGTGGCCGCAGATCCGTCCGTGAAAGTGATCGTTGTCAACCTTCTCGGGGGGATCACCAGGTGTGACGAGGTCGCGAGGGGCATCATCAGTGCGGGGGTTGTCCAGCCCGTGATCGTGAGGCTTGCCGGCACTAACGAGGCAGAGGGCCGGCAGATCCTTGACGGCAGGGGGTACCGCATGATGGAGAGCATGGAGCAGGCAGTGAAGGCGGCAGTGGAGGCGGTGCAGTGATCTACGGAGACAGGAATACGGGTGTGATCGTCACCGGTGCGACGGGGAAACAGGGAGCTTTCCATATCGCGCTCATGAATGAATATGCCCGCAAGGTAGGCGGGAAGGGAGTGGTTGCCGGCGTGACGCCCGGGAAAGCGGGCCAGGAGGTCGCAGGCGTTCCGGTCTACAACAGCATACGTGAGGCCCTGAAAGAGCACGACGCGAGCGCAAGCGTTCTCTTCGTCCCGGGTTTTGCCGCAGGAGACTCCATCATGGAGGCTGCAAGCGCCGGGCTCTCTCTCGTTGTCGCAATCACTGAGCATATCCCGGTACACGACACCATGAAGGCAATCTCATATGCGAGGATTCATGGCTGCGACGTGATTGGCCCCAATTGCCCGGGACTCCTGTCTCCTGGTGAGATCAAGATGGGGATCATGCCGGTCCATCTCTCCTCGCGCGGGCACATAGGTGTCATATCGAGGAGCGGCACGCTCACCTACGAGATCGTTGACCAGCTCACGCGAGCAGGGCTCGGGCAGAGCACCATTGTTGGTATCGGGGGGGACCCAGTGATTGGCCAGACTTTCCGGGACGTGCTCCGGCGCTTCGAAGAGGACGACCAGACAAAGGCAGTGGTGATACTCGGCGAGGTGGGAGGGTCGCTCGAGGAGGAAGGGGCAAGGGCAACCGACCTGCCCATCGCCGCGTACATCGCGGGCATCTCCGCACCCCCAGAGAAGCGGATGGGGCATGCGGGGGCTATCATAGAGGGGGGCGAGGGAGACGCCCGCTCGAAGATCGCAAGGCTCAGGCAGATGGGTGTGCCGGTAGCCTCCCGGCCTTCTGAAGTCCCGCGCCTGATCCGGGAGATCCTCTGATCTCTCCCGGATTTTGGATCACTTCACCTGGAAACCATTTAACCCATCACGGAGTACCTCACTAATAACTCTCTTTCGGAGGAAAGATGACCGATCACTCATATCCCGGCTACGATTCCATGACCGGAGAGGAGGAGCCCCAGGGCCCCGAACGGTACCTGAGGCCTGGCGAAGAACTCCTTATCTATACCCCGGATATCCAGATAAAGAAGTTCAGGTTCGATGCCTATCTCACGGACACGCGGCTCTTTCTTACCGACCAGGCCGAGAAGACCCCCGGCGTCACCGCAAAAGAGATCCCCATCGGGTCAGTAGTCGATACCTACCTCGAACATTCCCCTGCCCAGGAGCCAATCCTCGTGCTCTCGATCCGCACATCTGACGATGACGTCCGAACCATGAAGATGACATTTGTGCACACGGGCGCAGACCGCCTGCCGCAGGCTGAGGAGTGGATGCACCTGATCAGGCATGGCCAGGTACGGGCGAAGCAAAAGGAAGCCCCGATCCCCGGGGCATCCTCACCTCCCACCCCGGCGATATCGGCCGAGGCCAGGGCGCTCTCAGAGACGATTGTGTACCCTGAAAAGACCACGGTGGAACCCTTTTCCGCCATTTCCGCGCAACCCGGAATGCAGACGAGGGAAGAGAGGGGTGGCGGCGTTTTTGTCCCGGCGCGGCAGAGGGAGCCCGAGCCGCCCGGGAGAGTTACCGCTGCAGAGGGCGCTGCAATCACACAGATACAGTTCTGCTATCACTGCGGCCACCGGTTGCCGATGAATGCAAATTTCTGTCCCTATTGCGGGACGAGGATACACCAGGCACAGGCGCCCGGAATTCCGCACGTGCCTGTCCAGCCAAAAAAATTAATCGATGAAGCCCCGGGAGCCAAGACAAAGGAGAAGAAGAGGGTGCTGGGATGGCTCTTCCGGAGGAAGTAGGAATCCCTCTTCATCTCTCTCCGCCAACCTGGAGTCGAGTCCATGAAACGAATGGCAGATGGAACGGGAAAGGTCCCATCGGGCTGCCTGCGGCATGGACCTGGTAATCTGGGCTATGCCCGACCGGTGAGGCCGGAGATGATTGCGCTCGTTCCTGAATGTGTATCCATGTCCATCCCGTCGTATTCCCTGCGTGTCGTTGCAGGAGAGGCCGGGATTCAAAAGGAATGATTATGTTACTTACCGTCGTTTTATTAATGATTACGCGTCCGGTGATCGAGGGATTTCATTGAAAAGGAATATTAAGATCGAAGCACTGCACCAGATCCCGCTGGAACGCCAGGAGATCGAACTCGTTGAGCGTAAATGCATAGGCCACCCAGACAGCCTTGCCGATGGGATTGCAGAATCAATCAGCAGGGCTCTCTCGAAGGCATACCTCGAGGAATGCGGGGCAATCCTGCATCACAACACTGACCAGGGAGAGATCGTGGCCGGCGAGTCCCAGCCAAAATACGGGGGTGGGAAGGTCATCAGGCCCATCTACATGCTGATCGACGGCAGGGCAACAAAGCAGTTCAACGGGATCAACATTCCCACCGACGCAATAGCCGTTGAAGCCGCCCGGGCATACCTCCGGGACACCCTGACCAACCTCAACATGGAACGGGATATCATCGTCGACTGTCGGTTGGGAACAGGTTCAACGGACCTGAGGGACGTCTTCAAGCCCTGCCAGAACACCCCTCCACGGGCCAATGATACCTCGTTTGGCGTTGGGCACGCGCCGTTCTCCGAGACCGAGACCATCGTCAAGGCAGTCTCCGATTACATCGACCATACCTTCAGGCCCCTGCACCCCGTGGTGGGACAGGACATCAAGATCATGGGGCTTCGTGACGGTGACACCATCACCCTCACCCTTGGCTGCGCAATGGTTGATCGCTACTGCTCCGGCCTTCCCGAGTATCTTGAGTATAAGGAACTCTTAAGGGAGCATGTCCTCAAAGTCGCACGCCAGCACACCTCGAGAAAAGTAGTTGCCGCCATAAACACTGCAGATGATATCGACACGGGAAGCGTCTTTTTGACGGTGACTGGCACATCTGCAGAGATGGGCGATGACGGTTCGGTGGGGCGGGGGAACCGCTGCAACGGTCTCATCACCCCGAACCGCCCGATGAGCATGGAGGCAACCAGCGGAAAGAATCCCATCAACCACATAGGAAAGATTTACAACGTCATCTCCACGCAACTCGCGCAGGAATGCGTGGCAAAAGTCGACGGCATCGAGGAGATTTACATTCGCCTCCTCTCCCAGATCGGAAAACCGATAGATCAGCCACTTGTCGCAAGCGTGCAGGTTCTCCCTGGGCCAGGCGTCGAGGTAAGTACAATCAGCCCTGACATCGAGGCAATCATAGACAACGGCCTGGCCGGGATCACCTGTATCACCGAGAAGATTATCCGTGGCGAGATCAAGACGTTCTGATAGGGAAAAGGCACCTCTCCAGACTTCAGGGAACCAGGTCGTCCGACTGGCCATCCCCAACAAGGGACGGATATCGGGGCCGGTCAACGAGCTTATGGAGAAGAGCGGCCTTCACCTCCTTGACATTGGTGAACGTCGCCTCGTCTCCCGCACTCCCGATCCCCACGTGGAGATCCTCTTCGCAAGGCCGGTGGATATCCCGGAATACGTGGCCAACGGTGCAGCAGATCTCGGGATCACCGGCCATGACATGGTTCTCGAGCGCGAGTCTGAGGTATCCGAGCTCCTTGACCTTAAGATTGGATCGGCATCTCTTGTCCTTGCCGTCAGGGAAGATGCGGTTTTCTCATCACCAAGAGACCTTGAGGGCGCAAGAGTGGCCACCGAGTTTCCTGTCATATCAAGGCGATATTTCCAGGAGACCGGGGTTCACGTCACACTCGTGCCGGTCGGCGGGGCCTGCGAAGCCACGCCATACCTCGGTATTGCCGAAGCGATCATCGATCTCTCAAGCTCGGGGAACACGCTCCGTTCGAACCGCCTCCGTATCATTGATACCGTCCTTCATACGACCACCATGCTGATCGCAAATCGCGGCTCAATGGTTTCGAAAGGGACAAAAATCGAAGAGATTGTACTTGCCCTCGAGAGCGTGATCAGGGCCAGGGGGCAGTGCTACCTGATGATGAACGCGAGGCGTGCCTGCGTCGATCAGGTCACCTCTGTCCTCCCCGGTCTCTCCGGGCCGACGGTGATGGAAGTCGCTTCGCGGCAGGATATGGTCGCCATTCACGCAGTTGTTGAAGAAGAGAGGGTTTACCAGTTGATACACCTCCTCAAGCGGTCCGGGGCGCGGGATATCCTGGTCATGCCCATAGAGCGGATGATCCCCTGACATGCGCGTATTTCCGGCCGTTGATATCCTCAAAGGAGAATGCGTCCAGCTGATACAGGGAAAGAAGGAATCGGCAACTGTCTTTGGCGAACCGCTGGCCTGTGCCCACCGCTGGATGGATCTCGGCGCGACATGCCTGCATGTCGTGAACCTCGATGGAGCGTTTGGAGATTCATGGTCGAACGCGCAGAAGATTAGGGAGCTCGTACAGGAGACCGGGATCGAGGTGGAGCTAGGAGGTGGCATCCGATCGTTTGAGGACGCAGCGGCGTGGCTCGGGACAGGTGTTGAGAGGATAATCCTCGGTACTCTCGCGACCAGGGACCCCCCTGTCCTGAAGCGGTTGAGCGACGAATTCGGGAGCGCCCGGATCATGGCAGGCGTTGATGCGCGGGGAGGGGAGATCACCATAGAGGGCTGGCAGAAGAGCGGGGGAGACTATCTTGTATGGGCAGAACGATTTGAGGATATGGGTGCTGGAGGACTACTCTTCACCAATGTGGATGTTGAAGGGCTGCAGTCCGGTATCGACCCGGAACCGGTTGCCCGGTTGCTGCGGCGAACCCGCCTGCCGGTCACGGTAGCAGGGGGAGTCACCACGGTGGATGACATCAGGGTCCTCAAGCAGCTTGGGTCTTTTGGGGTGGTGCTTGGGTCTGCACTCTACAGCGGGAGGCTGCACCTGCGGGAGGCCATGGAGGCGGCAGAATGAGACGCGTACAACGAACAAGGAAGACAAAAGAGACGTCTATTGACATCGTCCTGGATCTTGATACCCCGCAGGAAGGGGAGATCGCCACCGGAATTGCATTTTTTGACCACATGCTCACCGCAATGGCCACGCACGGGGGTTTTTTCCTCTCCTGCTCGGCGAAGGGCGACCTCGAAGTGGATGTGCACCATACCATCGAGGACACTGGCATTGTCCTCGGCCAGGCTTTCAGAGAAGCGATCGCGGACGGCAGGGGAATCGTGAGGTTTGCCCATGCGATCATCCCCATGGATGAGTCCATTGCCACCGCGGCACTTGACTGTGGGGGCAGGGGGTTCCTGGTATTCAAGGGCACATTCTTTCATCCCCGCGTGGGAGGAATCGAACGGGAGATATTCGAGCACTTCTTCTACAGCCTCTGTATCCATGCAGGGATTACCGCGCACCTGGTCATTGACGGAAAGAACGACCACCACAAGTGTGAGGCACTCTTCAAGGCATTTGGGATTGCGATCGGCGCTGCGACCCGTCGTGGAGCCAATATCGAGAAAGTGCCAAGCACCAAGGGAACACTCTGATCATCAGGAAGGAAGCAGCCGCATGGAATTGTGAGGACTCTTGTATTTTTAAATGGTTCCTCGACCTTATCCAAAAAAAAATCACATGATTCTCGTCGAGACCGACGTATAACCGTTCCTGGAAGAGGCCCAGTAACTTGTCGGAAATGGGAATAAGCGCCGGGATTTCTCATTCAGCGCGGGAATGAAATCCTGGCGAGTGCTTCCTTTGCGGTAATGCGTACGAAACAATTCTCGTCTGCACATGCGCTGGCGAGTGGTCCGATTGCCCGGGGGTCGCCGATCATTCCCAGTGCAGATGCGCTGATGAACCGGATGTCCCGGTCGCAGTCTGCAAGCATTGAAATGAGCGGTTCAACACTCCGCGTATCTCTGATCTCGCCGAGAGCATGTGCTGCTGCTATTCTGACGCGTTTATCCCTGTCCTGTAATGCCAGGAGAAGAAAGTCAACCGCAGGCTGGCCTTTCTTCCCCAGTTCCACAATTGACTGGACAATGTCCGGACTGGTCTTTCCTGCCACACCCAGCAGATGCCCTGTCATCAATCTCCCCCTGTGAAAAGCCCTCTTTCGAAGGTAACGAAAGATGGCTCATAGGGGTAAAAATCCTTATGCCATTCAGCTATGCACAGCATAATTTTAAGTATTCGTTCGGTGGATCTTGCGACCAATATGAATGGCAGGGGCTCTGTGAGGATTCAGGGAAAAGGGTTGATGCCACCTTGATTGTTGTGTTGCTGGCCAGTTTTGAGAGCGGATTTTTTTGGAAAAGGTAAGGATTATGCGGACTTTGCCGCAAGCTCCACGTCCTCTTCCTTGATCGTCTTTCTCCCTGCGTGAAGGGCAAGCCTGTTGGCTTCCTTTGTCAGGTTTGCGATGTACTCTTCTGCCTTTGCAACCAGTGCGGCAGCCGCATCGCTGCCTACTCTTTCAGCACCATTCTTCTTCGCAATTCTCACAACTGCAGCAATAGGTAAATCTGCCATTGTATTTTACCTCAATTCAAAAAATGTATCAGGAAATATTTAAAGATTTCGCGATTTTCGCGTAATTTGTCGCCGGTTGCCTATTTCCGCGTCTCCCTGAAAGGATTGTGCCCTGTGGGTGCAGAACATGCTATTCTTTCATTCCCTTCGATAATTTCAGCCTCTTTCTGAAAAATAAACGTAGAAACTGGCATTTCACCTATCGGCCAATAAATTTGCGAGATGGAGCGCATTGACAAAATCCGGGGAGGCGCGCGAGGTATCTACAAAGATTCTATCGATATTTAAGGCAGGTGCGCCATGTCCGTGACCCTTTCCGAGAAAGGTGAGCGTACGGAAGATCAAATTCCCTGAGATCCCATCAGGAGCAATAATCACCCCTGATTCATTCACTGCCTCCTCGATCAGGATCTCATAATGGCGTGCTCCTGCAAGGCGTGCGACGAGTTCGGCCTGAGCCATGCTCTCGTCCACCCTCGGGTGTCTGCCTGCGTCGCCAAGTCTTCCCCCAGAGAGTATGGCCACGCCTTCCCTGAGACATAGTATCCGGGCGAGCTTTTCCGCTTTGCGGGCCAGTGATACCTTCTCCTGGACAGTCCACCCTTCGTCGACTCCCACGGGTGCAAGGATGAATTTGATGCCGTCCGTGGTCTCGAGCACCGCGGCTCTCTCGAGGCTGTCAACACCCGCCGCTCTCTTGAGCGCCGAGAGCGTGGAGTTGGAAGGGAGCGTACCCCTCACGGCAGCGTCGAGAGTACCATTGAAGAGGTCGCGGACAAGGGCTTCTCCCGGATTTGGATCTTCCCTGATCTCGAGGCCATCCGCCCGTGGGATTCCGCCTGGACGGCAATAAAGGAGAGTACTCGATGCACAGCAAGACCGCTGGATACTTGCGACGACCTTTCCGCTCTCTTCCAGGACCCCGATCCCTATCTTCACTTCAGGCATGAGCCATCGTCAGAGAAGAGGCGCATGATGCCATTTTTATCAAAATCAAACACGGGGGATGCGTCGCCCCCAAGCACCAGGCAGAGCATCCTGTCGTCAGTGACGTGTCCTACGTTTCTTGCGGTCATTCCGACATCCTCAAAGCGCCTGCAGATCTCGGGGACGTTCTGATCCGGGGCGGTGAGGACGAACCCCATACCGGGGTAAATCCTGACCCACTGCTCGAAGGTCATCTGATGTGAAGCAAGGTCCGGCATCGGGAGCCTGTCGAGGGCAATGGAAGCCCCCTTTCCGCTCACCTCGAGGAGCATACCGAGAGTCCCGATAACCCCCGGGTTGCTGATGTCTTTGCCGGCACTGACCAGCCGGTCCCTTCCAAGACCCTCAAGCACCCTCACCTGGGATCTCACCTCTTTGGGGGACTTCATCGTCACCGAGTCCCAGTTAAGGATGCATGACGGATGGACCCTGCCGTTGAGGTCTACTGCAACAATAACGCAGTCTCCTTCCTTGGCGGTGTGGGAATAGATCACCGAGTCCTTTGGCGCTGTTCCCAGGATTGCCACATCGATCACGCTGTAGGGTGTATCGGGATGGAGGTGCCCGCCGACGATGGGGACTCCGAACTGGACAGATGCATCGTGCATACCGGCGATGACCTGAGTCTGGATGCCTGGGTCAGAGATCGAAAAGACATCAACCATGGCGAGGGGGCGGCCACCCATGGCTGCGATATCGTGGATATTGACGAGGACTGCGCAGTATCCCGCCCAGTAAGGGTCTGCTTCCATCAACCTGCTCCATATGCCGTCTGCAGCCAGGAGAAGGGCCTCGTCGCCGTGTTCTATCACCGCGGCATCCTCACCGAACGAGGCCAGCACACCGGGAGACTCGATACGGAGGGCCTTCACCATCTCGCCGATGGCATGCTTTCGCCTGACACCTTCGTATTCTCTCACCACCGATGCAATCTTTGCCACAGATACGCCGTTTAATTCCATAGAGACAACAGAGCCGGTTTGTTATATCTCATTGGAGCATCATCAGTGATAATTTATTTGATACAGGGTCGAAACAAGAGGCATGGACTGGGCGGAGAAATATCGGCCTGCACACCTCGACGAAGTGGTGGGAAACAGCACCGCGCTGCGCCAGATGCTGGAATGGGCCAGGACGTGGAGCCGGGACAAAAAGCCGCTCATCCTCTATGGAAAACCCGGAACCGGGAAGACCTCGAGTGCGCATGCCCTTGCAGCCGATATGGGCTGGGAAGTGATCGAGCTCAATGCAAGCGACCAGCGGACCAGGGCAGCCATCGAGCGAACCGCAGTGAGCGGGAGCACGACCGCAAGCCTCACCGGTGCACAAAGAAAGCTGATCATCATTGACGAGGCCGATAATCTTCACGGGACCGCAGACCGTGGAGGGGCTCGTGCCATCCTCGATCTGATCAGAGGGTCCCGCCAGCCAATCCTCCTCATTGCAAACGATCTCTATGCAATTCCTGGAGAGATCCGGGGCAGGTGCGACGGCGTGCAGTTCAAGGCCCTCCCGGCACGTTCCATCGCTCCCAGACTCAGGTATATCTGTGCGGCAGAGAAGATCTCGTGCAGCGAGCATGCCCTCCACCAGATCGCGGAATCGGCCCATGGCGACGTGAGAGCGGCAGTGAACATGCTCTATGCAGCGGCCTCCGGAAGGGAGTACCTCTCAGAGGAGATCCTCCCTTCCGAAAAAGACGATCGATCATCGGTTTTTGACCTTATCGCCGCCATTTATGGGAACACACCTGCCGATTCCCTCATGAAAATTGCCTACGAGGTTGACGAGACTCCGGACACCCTCATACAGTGGATCGAGGCAAATCTTGCCGCCATCTCCGAGATCGACGACCTTGCCTCGGCGTATTCCTGCCTGTCCCGCGCTGATGAATACCTGGGCTACACGTACCGGCAGCAGTACCATACCCTCTGGAGGTATGCGACTTCCCTCATGGTGCTTGGCGTGGGGAGTGTTGCGGATAAAAGAGGACTCCATGCCAGGATTACCCCTCCTGAGCGTTGGAAGAGGATGTCTTCTTACCAGAAGCAGAAGGCGGTGCGGTCATCGATGCTCAGGAAAGTTGCCTCTTCGCTTCACATGCCACAGAGGACGTTTCTTGAGACCTACATGTCCCCGCTCACCATGATCATCGACCGAGACCCTCTCACCTATGCGAGGGAGTTCTCGCTCGATGCAGACGAGCTTGATCTCTTTCTCCATGACCGGTCCCGGGCAGCCTCGGTCAATAGGACCCTTGCTGCTGAAGAGAAGGATCAGGAAATAAAGAGAGAGAGAGAGACGAAGACCAGAAGAAAGCGGGGAGAAGGAGGAGATGGGGTGCAGACAGGTCTCCCTGCAGAAAAAGAAGAAGCACCTCCGCAAAAAACACCGGCGGATCGGTCTTCCCGGAAGGATCAAAAGACTCTCTTCGAAGGGTTCTGACAGCGGTAGTACCGGTGGAGGACAACCCCGCAGTCCAGCAGCTCGCCGCCATCACGGAACCCTTCGAACCCGAGATGATACACCAGGAGGTCGCAGTCCACTTCACGTGCGAGGGCAAGCAGGGCAGGCATCATCTCCTCATGGGGCCTCAATGAATAGATGAGGTCAAGGTCCCTGTACAGCGCCACGTCCGGTGCGAAGATATCATCGTGCACCACATCGACTCCCGGGATTGCCGGGACCGGCCGAATGTCCGTGCAGAAGACCCTGACTCCACGATCCCTCAGGGCCAATGCGGTCTCCGGGTTCCTGCCGACTCCTATTTCCGCCACATTGCGGTAATGTTTCGAAATGTACGACGCGATACTTCGCTCAATATGTTTAAGCCCGGCCATACCCACATATAGGTAAGAGATGGATTTGCTTATTTTTTGGGATGATCGCGCTCCTGCCGGCATCCAGGCCGCGCTGTCAAGGGAGCTCGAATATATTCTTCCCCTCGACCCAAAGGTCTGCGAGAGCCATTTCGTCGTGACCGGATACATGCCGGCAAGACGGCAGACCAATGCCGCCGTTCTTCTTGATTCCCTTGACCTCTATAAGAAGCGCTCTGGCGTCAATGGTCCCATCCTGCTTGTCGTCTCCGAGGACCTCTGCAGAGAGGGGGACGAGTATCTCTTCGGGCTCTCACGGCATTCCACCGGCAATGCGGTGGTCTCGACAGCCCGCCTCGGAAACGAGTATTACGGGTATCCACCCGATGACGGCGATCTCATTGATCGCCTTGTAAAGGAGTCAGCCCACGAGGTAGGACACCTCCTTGGTCTTGCCCATTGCCCCTATCCGGAATGCATCATGCACAACCCCCTTATCCTTGAGGATATCATGAGGCAGAAACGGGCATTCTGTCCCGCCTGCCAGGCGCAGCTTCAGCGCCTTTCCTGAGAGAGGGACCTTCCTGGCCTGCTGCCTGTTCAGGGAACCCAAACCTTTTATGGGGAGACAGTCACCATCATTCCCCGGAGCGTGGCTGAGAGGAGGACTCCATGGCCAAGAGAGATGCCCATCTGTCGGATGAAACCCCTGACCTCAAGGAGAGGGGGAAAGGTGAAGGTGTTGACAAGATCACCATCTCGGATCTGATGACCGGTGACTTCGAAAGAATCCTCCCCGATACGCCGATCGCCCATTGCATCACACATTTTTCACAGAAAGGCTGCAGGGATCTGGTGGTCGTCGACCAGGAAGACCGTTTTCTCGGGATAGTCACCCCTGTTGATCTCATCACCCAGCTCATTCCCACAATCGGCGTGCGAAGCAGGAAGAAGTCGGGGTGCATCGAGTGCATAATCAGGGGTGATGCATCGACTGCGGAGGACATCATGTCGAGGAAGCATATCACCGTGTACGAGGATACCCCTGTCGAAGAGGCGCTCAGGCTCCTCGAGAAGTACCACCACCCTGACCTGGTGGTGGTTGACAGGGGGGGTGTTGTCATCGGCGTGGTGGAGATCTGCACCATCATTGCACACCTGAAGGTGAGCGGGAGGATCTAGTCTCGCTCGAGCGAGGCAAAACCCCTCACCAAAAGGAATGGTGCGGCGAACACCGTGATGACGATCATGATGGTTGCGGCCGAGAAGAGTGAAGCGGTAATAATACCTGCGGAAAGCGAGACCTTTCCGGCTACCAGCGCCATCTCCCCCCTGGGAACCAGTCCATAGCCCACGACGAGCGATCTCCGCCAGTTACGCAGAGTCCAATAAGCCCCGATGAACCCCCCCGCTATCTTGGAGGCGAATGCCACGATGATCAGCGCTGCAAGGAAGAGAAGCGGCACATCGCCAAATGCAGGGGGGAAGAGGAGCCCGATATAGGCAAAGAAGATTGTGACGAAGAACCCGAACGCAAGGTCGGAAAGGCTGTCGTAAAGCGACCTGTCGCTGCGGATGCTGTCACCGAGTATGAGCCCCGCGATGAACGCACCTATTGCGTAATGGAGCCCGGCCTCGTGGGCCGCAATGGCACAGAGAAGGCCGCAGATGAGGGCGACGGAATAGGGCATCTCGTGCGTATGCGCCCGGTGAGAGGCCTGGAACGCCCAGATGATCGCCCTCTTTCCTGCTGTCAGTAGCAGTACAAAGAAAAGGATCGAGAGGACGAAAATGGTGAGAAGACCTGCACCATAGCCCTCTCCTGCGACGAGCGCTGCGAGCACCCCCAGCATGACGATGCCTATCACATCATCTATCACCGCGGAACTGACCACCAGGAGCCCAATATCTGACTTTAATTGCCGCAGGTCGATGAGAGTCCTCACCGAGATCCCGATTGAGGTGATGGAGAGTGCAATCCCGATGAAGATCGCGTGGATTGAGCCATAGCCAGATGCAAGGCCGAGCACCGTACCTGCTGCGAGTGGGACAGCCACTCCGGCCACTGCGACCAGTGATCCAGCCTTTCCCGTCTTTGCAAATGTCCTCAAATTCATTTGTGCCCCACTCATGAAGAGGAGGACAATGAGACCGATATCGGCAAATATCTCGATTGGTTCGCCGGGCTCGATGAACCCAAGCACTGCAGGCCCAAGGAGTGCCCCCGCGGCAATCTCCCCGATCACCGAGGGAAATCCAAGCCTCTCGATGAGTTCCCCCATTCCTTTTGCAGTGATGAGGAGCAGGAGGATTGCAGCAAGCGGGCTCATCAGAGTGATGATAGGAGGAGATCAGATATCAATAAGGTGGTTGATAAAATGAAACGCCTTCGCTGGCCCGGTTGCGATTCAGACGAGAAATTCAGGACTTTTCCCGCGGATAGGTCCTGTGAGTGACTGGAAAAAAAAGGAGTGTTCAGCCGAACAGGGCTCCGAGCCCTGCCATGCCGCTCTCTTCCTCTTCCTTCTTCTCTTCCTTTGTCGGCTCCACGGCAGCAGCGGGTGCCGCTGCGGCGGCTGCAGCAGGTGCAGCTGCGGCTACGGCAACCGGGGCGGCTGCGGCCTTGCTGATGGCGTCCTCGATATTGATTCCCTCGAGGGCTGCGACCATGGCCTTTACCCTGGCGTCGTCAACGGCGATACCGGCAGCAGTCAGGACTGCCTTCACATTCTCTTCCTTTACCTCTTTTCCTGCCTTGTGCAGGAGGAGGGCTGCATAGATGTACTCCATCTCAATTACCTCGAATTCCTCTTATTTTCCGCCTACCATGCTCTGGAGGGCGGCACTTTCTCGATAGGCTTTACCAATAATCGCATCAATGACGTCTTTTGCATAGACATCGGCTTCGATTGCCAGACCACGGGCCTCCCGTGCAGCCTTCTCCACCAGCGGGATCGCAGTCTCCCTGGTGAAGATCACCGCGTTCACCGAGAGGTTGAATGCCTGCGATGCTGCCAGTGTCAGCTGGCGGTATATCAGGTCCTCATCGATGGACAGCACCGACGGTTCGTACACGTCACCCTCGAAGAGAGCGGCCTGCAGGATAAGCCCCACGTCCATGGGCTTGATGTCCAGTTTCGCAAGGACATCCGCAAGCTTGGGGCCGATGACCTCTCCCTTCTTTACGACGGTCCGCGTCTCCCGTATCTTGACCTTCCCGGCCTCGATGGCAGCGGGAATGCCTGCCTGCTGCAGTTCACCGACGATTGGACCGGGTTTGAAACTCGTTGGGCCTTTCTCCACCACTATGTCTTCCGGAGCAGTCTCGCCAGGCTTTGCAGCCATCTTGGTCTTGGTCTTCTCCAGGGTCTTGTAAAGCCTGAACGGGTTTTCATTGGTGAAGATGAGCGCCGACTGCCCCGAGAGATGACCGGAAAGTGCGGCGATCGGCCCGCCCATCTCGTCAAATGCGTGGCGGATGAGCGTGTTCCGTGTCATCTTGATCTTTGCGGTGGACTTCAGGTTCCGCCTGATCTGCTGGAGCTGGCTTGCGGGAATGCCGTACATGTCGACAAGGCCCACCAGGGCGTACTTCCCGGCATCTGCCTTGATCTCTTCCACCTCTCTCCTCTTCCACGCGGGGAGGTGATGAGTATACAGGGCCATCTATACCAGCCTCTCTGCGGGCCCCATGGTGGTCTTGACATAGACCGACCGAATATTCATGGAGCCCTGTTCCAGCACGGATTCGACCCTTCGCAGGACCGCATCGATGTTCTCGGCGATCTGCTCGGGCGGCATCCCGGTGGATCCCACCTTGACGTGGAACGTCTTCTTATCCTTTGTGCGAATCTTCACCGAATTTCGGAGACGTTCCACCATGGGCCTGATGTCGGTCCCGGCTGGAATCGGTGTAGGCATCCTCCCGCGTGGCCCCAGGCGGGGTCCGAGAAATCGTCCCACCTGCGGCATAACGCTGGTCTCGGCCAAGAAGAAGCGGTATGCGCTGGCAACGCTGCGGGCCTCTCTTGGAGCCCCGCCCAGCCGTTCTACCTCTTCGGGTCCGATCACCAGGTCCACGCCCGCTTCCCTGGCCTGGGTGGTGATGTCACCCTTGCCAATGACCGCAATGCCGACCTTACTGCCGGTACCATGGGGGAGGAGTATCGTCTCATCAATACGATTTTTGGGCTGCGCCATGTCAATATTCTTGAGATTGACGGTAATATCTACGCTCTCAGAGAATTTCCTTTCAGGCGCCTTTTCGATGGCCTTCTTGACGGCATCTAAAATTTTTGCCCTTTCAACCATTCATTTCCTCCATAGTGCACGACCATACTGATCTTCTATGGTTCTCTCTCGTCTATTCCACGAGGAGCTTGTCGTAGGTGCCAGCGTCGATGGCTGAGAGTGCCTCTTTTGGCTTCTTTCCATCGACGGTGATACCCATACTTACACAGGTGCCGACGACCTCCTTGACCCCGTGCTTGAGGTCATAGGAGAGCATGTCGCCCTGCTTCATACGGGCAATCCTGACAGCGGCCTCGATAGGCAGGTCACCAACGATCTTTACGTTTGGTTCCGGAGATCCCTTCTCGACATTGACCTCCTTCTTGATGAGGGCGGTGGTGGGCGGGATGCCCACGCTTACCGTGAAGTTCTTCTTGTCGTCGACTTCGACCTGAACCGGGACCTGCATGCCGTTGAAGCTTGCGGTCTTTGCGTTGATCTCGTCGACAACTGCCTTCACGTTGATGCCGAGCGGCCCAAGGGCCGGTCCCAGGGGGGGACCTGCGGTTGCCTTGCCTCCAGGTACTAATACCTCGACCACTTCTGCCATGTCTGTACCACCATGCCGTCCCGGGTGGGACCAAGCGTGGGTAAGAAAGGTTGACCTCAGCAGACTTAAAGGTATACCAGGAGAGGTGGTGGATTTCGAGCCCTAATTCCCATCTCCCTTGTCCACCACGCGCACATTGTCGCCCCTGACAGTGATGGGGATGGGGAGCACGCTCTCGTAGAGCTCGACAGTTATCTCCTCTTTTCCAGTGTCGATCCGCTTGACGACGGCTTTTTCCCCCTTGAAAGGTCCGGCGATAAGCTCAACGATCGTCCCCTCAGAGATGCCGCTGACGACAGGTTTTGGCACGAGGAAGTGAGCGACCTCTGAAAGGCTGGTCTCACCCCTGACGACAGTGCGCGCGTGGGCGACCTTCTCCGCAAGCTGCTCGATGCGGGGGAGGCTCTCGGGGGTTTCCACGAGGACATAGCCTTTCAATTCGTCCGGAACGATGATCGCGACCACCTGGACATCGGTGGCTCCTGTCTCAATCGCCTTCTTGATGTTGTCGGCAACTGTCCTCTCCTGCTTTGAGGTCGTCTTTATGGCAAAAATACGGTTGGGGAACTCTTCCATGTTCATCAGGGGAGTAGGAGCATCAGCTCATAGATCACAAATCCGATGAGGCCCACGATGAGGACGCCGACCGCGGCGACGAGCGCGATCTTCTGGAACTCCTCGCGCTTCGGGGTCCTCGCAAGTTTGAGGATCCTCCAGTACTTCCTGAAAAGCTCCTCGTTGATATTGAATTTCACATCCGGCTTGGCAATTTCCATAGCACTCACTTCAAAAAGTCAATCTCGAATTGCTTCTGAACTTTTGGGGTAATTTTTTCATTCCTACCATATATTTGTGGCGACCGCACCCCTGTTACGACCAGCATCGTCCGCATTTTATTCTGCATATTGGGGTCCACCTGCGCTCCCCAGATGATCCGCGCATCCGGGGCGATGCGGTTATAGACCTCCTGGAGCACCCCCTCCGCCTCCTCCATGGTCATGTCCGGACCCCCGATGACGTTGACGAGGGCTGCGGTTGCACCAGAGATATCAACGTCAAGCAGAGGTGAACGGATTGCTTTCTTCACCGAGTCGGCGGCTTTCTCCTCGCTCTCGCTCTCTCCCACGCCGATCATTGCCACTCCACCACGCTCCATCACGGTCCGGACATCTGCAAAGTCGAGGTTCACGAGACCGGGAAGGGTGATAAGCTCGGTGATCCCCTTGACTGCACGCATCAGCACCTCGTCGGCGACCTTGAACGCGGCGTACAGGGGGAGTTTTGGGACCACCTCGAGGAGCCGGTCGTTTGGGACCACGATGACGGTGTCTGCCACGTCTCGGAGGCGCTCGAGCCCTGCCTCTGCATTCTCCATACGGATCACGCCTTCTGCGGTGAAGGGGAGCGTGACTACGCCGATGGTGAGGGCCCCTTCCTCCCGCGCGGACTTGGCAACGATGGGCGCTGCGCCGGTGCCGGTCCCCCCTCCGAGGCCTACGGTGATGAATACCATGTCGCAGCCGCTGACCGCCCGCTTGATATCCTCCTCGTTCTCGAGTGCAGCCTCTTCGCCGATCTGGGGGATGGAGCCGGCCCCGAGGCCCCGGGTGCGCTGCCTGCCTATGAGGATACGGTGATCCGCGATCGTGCGGGAGAGGTGCTGGGCATCGGTGTTGATGGCGACAAGGCGTGCGCCGTGAATCCCCTCCTCCTTCATGCGGGTGATGGTGTTGGAGCCGCTTCCGCCGCAGCCGATCACGGCGATCTCTGTCCGCAACTCCTTGAGGATCTGGTCGAGATCCTCGTTGTTCTTCGAGATATCCGGTGAGTCCTCCCTCACCCTGGTCAGCGCTTCTTCGACTATAGACCTCATAGGAATTTCTCCAGTGCCGGGATGTGGATTCGCTTTTCGCTGCGGGTCCGGACCATCTCGGGAGTGATCTCCCGGTCTCCAATCCGTACCGGGCAGCCGTTCATCAGCTGTCCGTACAGCGGGCCGGGAGGTATTCCCAGGTCACGTGCCCGGTCGGGGTCGAACCTGTGCCTGCAGATGGTCAGGTGGTCACCCGCAACGAACGTAATTTCCCCTCTACGTATGATGTTTACGCATAAGCTTATTAAATCATGCAGTACATTCCCGCTATTTTCACCGATGGTGATGAAAGAAGGCCATACCGGCTTTTTCCGGGTCGAGAGACGGACGAGCGGGAGTCTGTCCAGTCTTTTGAGGAACTCTCCCTGGTTGCACTTCCATGCCTCATCGAGAAGGACGGAGTCCACGTTGATCACAACAGGTTCTCCTTCGGGACACTGTCCATGCAGTGTGACGCTGCATCCAGGCACACACTCGCGGGCGAGGGCAAGGATCTTCTGGTAGGTTTCCCAGGAGAGTCCCCCGAAGTGATTGAGGTCACCCTCTGTAAGGGTCATGACGTTGCATCCAGCGAGGAGCGCGTCCAGGTGGGAGAGGTCTTTTCCGGGGATAGCTTTCTTATCGATATACGCTGCAACAGCTCCGGTCTTCTCGAGCATCTGCCTGACCATGCCGGCATCAAGAGAAGGCACCTCGCGGGTATGGGCGATGTGCCCAAATGCTCCCCTCGAATTGAGTGCAATATGAGTCTGCCGGGCTGCATAGTGTGTCCCGCCGAACCCGATTAGGGGGATGCAGTCCGCGGGATCTGCAGAGAGGACACTTCTTGCGACAGCCAATCCGGCCGTTTCGTCCCGCCACTCCTTCTCCGTGCTGCCCACCTCCACAAAGAGCGAGGGCGTTGTGAGTTCTGACGGGCCGTGGTGGGTGACCTCGTACGCAACGCGGTAACCCGGGGGTGCGTTCCCTGCCAACCCTCTCAATACTGCGTGCATCCATGCAGGGGCCGCCGGTGCCAGGGAACGCTCCATGCCCCCGAATTCAGCGCCCGAGATATTCCCGGTGACATGCACGGTCAGGACAGGTACCGGGTTCACCGAGGAATGCCTTGAGAGAAAGATGATCAGGTCAGCATCCATGTCCCGGTCGAGATGGTCCTGGTAGATCAAGCGTCCCCTGACCCTGTGGTGGAAGAGTTCGTGCCTTTCCAGTGAATAGGGCTCGTGGGGGGTGGCAAGGAGCGAAAGGAGCGCCTCGTGGATGGTAAAGCCGCCTGGGTCTGCATGGGAGCTGACGAGGGCAATTTTCATTGGTTACCATCCATTCTATGCCATTTTGTCTCTATAAAAGGACACGATCCAAAAAACATGTTCATAATACTCCGGCAATGGGACCGATCCTGAGTGACAGGGGGCGCCAGCCACGGCCAAGACTGATGGGTTCAGAAATCTGCACCTCTTGTTTTCCGACAACGAGATTCGGCTTTTCATCACGAAACGATAGACATGCATACCAATTGCCCTGTGGTATTCACGCATAAAAAACGCAGGAAGACCTCAACATGAGGGGACGTAACGAGGCATCCAGGGTTACAGGATACTTTAAATAGGCAGGACAGTATCTCACTTGTAAAAAGAAAGGTGGCACATGCGCATGAAGGCTGTTTCATTACTCGGAAGGTTTCTTCTTCTTTCTGCGATCTGCATCTATGTCGTAGGCATTGGTATCGCTGATGAACCTGGGTGGACACCCATCATTGGACCAATTGAGATATCGGACCCGGGTTCTTATTTCCTGGCTGGAGACATCCTCGAATGCGGAGAACCCGTCTGCATCAACATCACCTGCAGCGATGTGGTGATCGATGGGAGAACGCACCTGATCTCGGGAGTCTTTGAAGATTACACGACAGGTGTCTCTGCCCGGGCTCCCATCGGGGAATTCCTCGCAAATGTCACAGTGACGAATATTTCTGTCAGCGGTTTTGCGGACGGTATCTCTTTCACACGGATTCACGGGGGAGCCGTCAGCAGGAATATCCTTACAAAAAATGCACGGGGAATCGCCCTCATTGAAACCGAGGACCTGCTGGTGGATGAAAACAACGCGAGCGGGCAGGTCATGTACGGGATGATGAACGGAGCCGGGCTCGTTATTGCACAGAGCCATCGAAACGTGTTCGCACACAATACCCTGAATTGTAATGGTTTGGGTAACGAATCTGAATTTGGAGGGCATGGGATCCTTGCAGGGGATTTTTCATCAGGAAATATATTCACCAGCAATACGATCCACGGAAACCTGGAAAGCGGCATCAAACTCGAGATGTCCTGCACCGGCAACCATGTCTCCGGAAACAGCATTGAAGGCAACCATGACGGAATTCTCATCCTGACAGGGTCCGATAACAATGAGATCTATGAGAATGATGTCAGGGACAACAGGGAGTTCGGATTAGTCCTTTCCCAAACCACCGGGAACCTCCTGCGGACAAACACTGTTGGAGGAAATCGCTATAACTTCTTTGTAAAGGGATTGAGCAGGGACCAGTACCTGCATGATGTTGATTCGTCGAATACTGTTGAAGGCAAGCCGGTATATTATCTTGTTGAGGAAACCGGCAGGGTGATAGGACAGCCCGACGATCCGGGGACTGTCTACCTTGTAGACTGCGATACTGTCCAATTGAGGGATTTGACCCTGGAGAAGAACGGAGCAGGCGTTTTCTCCTGGGGCTCATCTCATCTTGTCCTGGAGAACCTGACCTGCCGGGAGAACGGCGTGGGCATCAATTTTGTGAGCGGATGCGATTCTGTTCTCCTCTCCCGGGTATATTGCAATGAAAACGACGGCATGGGAATTCTCATCTCGAATGGCGGAAATGTGACGATCGAAGACAGCAGCGCGAGCTTCAATACGATGAGAGGAATGCTCTTCCATGACTGCAGCGCGGTTCATGTATCCAATAGCAGTGCGAGCCATAACGAAGGTCCCGGTATCCTTCAGGGAACTGGTATTGACGTTGAGGGTGGAAGGGATATCACCCTTGAAATGACCCGGACTTCTCACAACCGTCATCACGGTATCTGGTTCAATGGTATCGAACACCTGGCCATCAGGGATGGGGTGTCAGACGAGAACAACGAGCTTGGTATTGTTGGAATAAACAGCGAGGATATTCTCATTCAGGGAATGCGGGTTTCGGGCAACGTAGAAGCCGGGATTGGCATTATGGGTATAAATGACTGCATCATCTTCAATAATTATTTCAACAACACCCAAAATGTCGACATGGCAGATCCGGGAGCGACAGCCACAGAGTGGAACATTCACAAGACCTCCGGGACAAACATCGTCGAAGGCCCCTTTATCGGTGGGAACTACTGGGCAAACCCTGATGGTACCGGATGGTCCCAGGTAACGCCGGATCGCGGCGACGGGTTCTGCAACGCTGCGTATGTAATCGATGACAACAACGTCGACAACCTCCCGCTGCACCTCCGGACAAAACCCCCGTTCTACGCGGACTTTGCTGCGAACCCGGTATCAGGGAACCCACCTCTCACGGTGCAGTTCACCGATGCCTCTGACGGAAACATCATGCGATACCTCTATCGCTTCGGGGATGGGTTCTCATCGATGAGTCCGGACCCTGCCCATACCTACCGGCGACCTGGGAATTACACGGTAAGCCTGACCATCTGGCAGATGGACGGGAGGACGCTCTTATCAAAGACCACGGTAAAAGAGAATTATATCCGGGTAGAAGGGGCACCAGGACCAGATGTCAGGACGAATTTCTCGGCTACCCCGCTATCAGGCACTGCACCCCTCCAGGTGGCCTTCACCGGGACTTCGACGGGAAGCCCGATTCTCTGGAAGTACAGTTTCGGCGACGGGTTCATGTCCACACAGCAGAACCCGACACACACCTACCGGAGACCGGGGAACTACACGGTGAAACTCACGGTCTGGACAATCAGGCCCGACGGAAAACTTGCGACCGAGACGGTTGAACGGGGGAATTATATCACGGTGACGTGACCAAATCACCTTTTTTCCCCAGAGACAGGATCTCTCTCCAGTAAAAATGGCCACACCATTTTTATGAGTGCAAATACGTGCGTCTCGAAGAGAATTATGGAGTGTTTATATGGTACGCTAACGGGATAACCCGTCCTCTCTCCCAACGAAACTCATATCAGGAAAATATATATATAGTCGCGAATTTATTTCAAGCATGATCCATTTTCCCCAGCGTAGGAGAGGGTATTAATGAATCAAAAGGTGGCACATAGGCATGCAAAGGACTGGAAGGTCCGTTTCGTAATTCTTGTTGGATTGGTAATGTGTCTGATCATCTGCAACCCCGCGTCAGCGGCAACTTATACAGTCTGCCCATCCGGATGCAATTTTACCCGCATCCAGGACGCGATCAATGCAGCCTCCGATGGAGACACGATCCTGGTCATGGCAGGCGAATACCATGAGCACGTTGTGGTGAACAAGACCCTTACCGTAAGCGGCGAGGATGCCAACATGACGGTCATTCATGGCGACTACACTGGCAACGTCGTGACTATTGATGCCGATGGAGTGGTGCTCGAAAGGATCCAGGTGAAGGGGAGCATCCGGATTGATGCTGTTGAGGAAAACTGGCCGGGGTTTGGCATTGGTGCATCGGACGTGTCGGACGTTGTCGTGAAGTCCTGCATCATCACCGACTGCCAGGTCGGGATATTTGGAAATAACACATCAGGCTTCAAAATAGAAGGAAATGAAGTCTATCAGAATAGTAACCATGGGATTTTTTTAGTCAGTTCAGAATTCAGTCACTGCTTTGGAAATTACGTGCATGACAATTCCTTTGGAATCATGACCTCTGGAACCATGACTGAGGACAAGACAAGAGACTTTTACTGTCAAAATAACGAGATCATGCACAACCAGAATACTGGCCTCTGTGTATTGAACGGTCTGGAAGATTCAATTATTGAGGAAAACTTCATCGAGGACAATACCTACGTGTATTTCGAGAGCCTGGGGGATTACAATTGCGCGGGCGGCTATTTCGAGGGGCTGGAGAACGTCACAATCCGGAACAACCATTTCATCCACAACGGCGGAGTTGGACTTCTCATAGATGAAATGTCAAAAACCCTGGTTGATGGGAACATCCTGGAAGAGAATTACGCTGGTTTCTCGTATCATGACGGGTGGGTCTTCCCACCTGAAAATTCTGTCACGCTCTCAAACACTGTCAATGGCCTGCCCATCCTGTATCTGGAAGGTGTACATGACAGGGAGATCACTGGTTCGGGGTACGCAACAATCTACCTGATCGGGTGCCAGGATATCAGCGTGCATGACGTGACGATGGCGTCCCGGAACGGTTTTGGGATCCTTGTCCGGGGCGGTGATCACATCACCATCGCGAACAATTCCATTTCAGACAACCTTTACCAGAACATCCTTCTCGGCTATGTGGAAGGGGCACACATTACCGGAAACAGGCTTGAAGGTGCGTTATACGGTGCAGGAGTCCTGGCATCATCCTTCGTGAACGTGACAGGTAACCACGCGGTCGGCAGCGAAATAGCAGGTCTCGCAGCAGCAGGCAAACCATGTGAATATATCTGGTTCCTTGAAAACATCCTCGAAGAGAACATGGCCGGTTTGAGTTTTGAGTATGTAGAAGGCCGGGAGATCTCTGTGACAGGCAACCAGATAGAAGGCAACCCTCCCGACCTTCATTATATGGATCTTGGCATCAATTTCCTGAATTCAGCGAATGTCCATGCATGGGATAACCATATCTCCAGCGTGTATGAGGGGGTGTTCATTTATGGAAGCGAAATGAACATACTTGAGAATAACTCACTGGAAGAGTGTCTGTACGGTTTCCAGGTCTCACCTATTTCCGGTATTATAGGGGAAGAAATACCTGCAAGGTTCAACCGGGTGACGCATAATGAGGTTTCAGCAGAGAAGGCTGCCTTCTTCACATCAGCCGATAAAAGCGAAGTCTATTCCAATGTTATCTATCTCAACAATTTCGTTTCTGCAGAGGCACCACCGTCTCAACCGGCAAATCCCCTTTCTGCGGAATGGAACCAGAGTTCAGATCTCCAATCCCCTCTCTTGTGGGGACTCCCACGTTCAGAAACCCTATTTTCGCATGAGGGAGAGGCAGTTTCGGAACAGGACAAAGACAACACGTTCAACACCGAAGAACCGGTCCTCTACGCATACGGGGGCCGGATCTACAAGGGATACCTTGGAAACTACTGGAACTGGTATAATGGAACTGATACCAGCGGAAATGGCATAGGGACCGCGCCATATCCCGTCTGGATGAACAATACCGATCATTATCCCCTCCTCTCTCCGGTCGGGTCGTACATCCAGGACCCTTCCCCCTCATTCCACGCTGATTTCAATGCTACACCTGAGGCAGGTTACTCACCTCTTACTGTCAGGTTCACGGACCATTCCATGGGGAATCCATTCAGGCACATCTACCGGTTCGGTGATGGCTTTACGTCGATGAGTCCCCACCCCACCCATACCTATCTCAGACCCGGGAATTATACGGTCAGCCTCACAATTTACAGGATGGACGGGCACAATCTCGTGAATACCACTACAACCAGGGTAAATTATATAAAAGTGGAAAGAGCCCCCCAACCTGTAGTGCAGGCTGATTTCACAGGAACACCGCTGGTGGGCACCGCACCGCTCAAGGTAACTTTCACTGGCACCTCAACGGCATCCCCTATCCTCTGGAAGTACAGTTTTGGCGACGGATTCATGTCCCTGAAGCAGAACCCGACACATACCTACCAAAGACCGGGGAACTACACGGTCAAACTCACAGTCTGGACCATGGGCCCTGACAGGAAACCTGCCACCAAGACGATTGAACGGGTGAATTATATCACGGTGACGTGAAACCACTCCCAACCCTGTTTTTTAGATAAGGCCGGTTATTGCATCCTTGGGGGTTTCTCACTGTAATTTCAGCAATTGCCAGGTATCATACTGATAGAATCCATTTTAAACGAATGGATCGAATACTGCCGTGGCAATACGAAAGGTGATGATGATGAAGATCTCTTTACGTGTTCTCCTGGTATTCATGGTGACAGGATGCTGCATGGCTCTCCTGCCGGCAGCCGCCCAGGCACCCATCGGCGGTGACCGGGCCTGGTATGCAGTGCACTGCAACGTAGATGGCGCGAGCGTCTTCTTCGACGGCGATTACAAGGGCGACATCCAGGGGGGTGTCCTGTATGTAGAGGCGTATACTACGGGGACACCGTACCGGACCTACTCTGTCCAGAAGGAAGGCTATACCACCTTCAGCGACTCTATTGATGGCGTCCCTGGGAAAGGGGAGACCTTTGACCTCTATGCGACCCTCAACCCCACACAGCCAACACAACCGCCCGTCATCGGCGGTGACATAGGGTGGTACACCGTCCATGCCAACGTCAATGGCGCAAGTGTCATGTTCGACAACACCTACCAGGGCGTCATCACGAATGGTATCCTTACAATCCAGGTCTACACCACGGGGACACCGTATCGCACCTACACGGTCACCATGGATGGATACCTGCCCTACACGGCTCCGATAACCAGTTACCCGGCCAAGGGGCAGACCGTTGATCTGTATGCAACCCTGAACCCCGCACCCACTCCGACACCCACCAAATCTCCTGTCCCTGCAGCCATTGCACTTGTTGCCCTGGCAGCTGTCGGGTTCCTTGCACTGGCAAGGAAGGAATAACTCTCTTCTTTTCGTATCAGCTACTCCACCTGGAAATCCTCCGATATCCTGGAGACCGCACCCTGCCCTGATCCAACCCGCCAGCTTAACAACCAGGGTGAAGTCAACTCATTTAATACTCTCACCGCGCATATCATCTGGTATGGACGAAGAGAAGATTCGCAATGCATTCGAGGCTGAAGGGATCACGAAGGATATCAAGTGCCCCCAGGCGTTTGCCATATCAGAAAAATACGGGATTGCCAAGATGGATATCGCAAGGTACTGCAATACGCACGGGGTAAAGATCAGGGCCTGCCAGCTCGGCTGCTTCAAATGAGCATGTTTTTACGCACGGTCCCGGTCGAAGAGGCGATACGTGCTGCAACTGGATTTGCGTATCAACCCGCAAAAGAACAGGTCCCGATCGAAGAAGCAGGGGGAAGGGTACTTGCAGAGCCCATTGCTGCCGATATCGATATCCCTGCCTTTGACCGTTCTGTCGTTGACGGGTATGCAGTGAGAGCGAGAGATACCACCGGCGCCGGAGAGGCAATCCCCTCGCTGCTGACACTTTCGGGGGCAGTGAGGATGGGGGTGGCTCCGGATTTCACTGTCAGGGCCGGGGGATGCGCATACATTCCCACCGGCGGTGCGCTCCCTGCAGGAGCTGACGCAGTGGTGATGATAGAGCATTCCGAGATTATCGATGACCAGGTGCTGGTGAAGCGACCGGTCGCTGCGGGGGAGAACCTCATCAGGAAAGGGGAGGACTTCGCCCGCGGGATCCCGGTGCTGCTTCAGGGATGCCGCCTCACGCCGCCGGATATTGGCGTTCTTGCGGCGGTGGGATGTCATACAGTCCCGGTCTTCACCTGCCCCTCAATTGGCGTGATCTCCACGGGGAATGAGCTTATCCCGGTACGTGAAACCCCTACCGGGAGCAAGATCAGGGACAGCAACAGTGTGATGATCGGCGCATACCTGAGGCTTGCCGGCTGCAGGGCCACCCTCTACGGGGTGATCCCCGACGACCGGAGATCACTGCAGGAGGCCCTTGAGAAGGCGCTCTCCCGGAATGAGGCCGTCATCCTCTCTGGTGGAAGCTCAAAGGATGACCGCGACCTCTGTGCGGATATTATCGGACAGCTGGGTGAAGTGCTTGTCCACGGGGTGGCGATCGCTCCCGGGAAGCCCACGATCATAGGGAGGTGCCAGGGAAAACCGGTCCTCGGTCTTCCCGGCCACCCGGCATCCGCGCTTGTCGTACTGGACAGGATCGGCAGGCCTCTCCTCGCGGCAATGACCGGGGAGAAGGCCCAAAGGGTGTGTACCCGTCACGCACAGCTTGCACAGAACATACCATCGGTGCGCGGCCGTGAGGACTATGTCAGGGTAAGGCTGGACGGTGACAGGGCGATCCCACTCTTTGGCAAATCAGGCCTCCTGAACACCCTTGTCCAGAGCGACGGGTTAATCCGCGTCCCTGCGGTGAGAGAGGGGCTCGAGAAGGGTGAGACCGTGGAGGTGATCATGTGGTAAAACGGTACCTCTCCGTTATTTCGCTTGAGCAGGCACTCTCAGTCCTTGAGACTGTTCCTGTCCCTCTTTCTCCTGAGACAATCCCTCTGGAAGCATCGGTAGGAAGGATCACCGCACGGCCGGTATTTGCCACCTACTCGGTGCCCGAAGTGCACCTTGCCGCAATGGACGGGATCGCGGTCCGGAGCATCGATACAACCGGCGCAAGCGAGCAGTCGCCGGTCACGCTTCCTAGCGCTCTCCGTGTCAATACCGGGAACGTGGTGCCTGCCGGGTATGACGCGGTGATCATGATCGAGGACGTATGGGTCGATGGAGACCGGTTTACGGTCAGGAAGCCGGCGAGCCCCTGGCAGCATGTCCGGCCGGCGGGAGAAGACATCGCCGAGTCAGAGATGGTCGTTCCCTCGCACCATCGTATCCGGCCATCCGATATCGGTGCGCTTGCCGCATATGGCATCGTCTCAATCGAGGTCCTGGGGTTCAGGGCCGGGCTCATCCCCACGGGGAGCGAGCTCGTCCCGCCAGGCACAAGGCCGGGGCCCGGACAGGTGGTCGAGAGCAATACCCGCATGGCTTTGGCCTGGCTATCCGGCCTCGGAGGAAGATGCACGCGTTATCCCCTCACTCCCGACGATCCTGAAAAGATTCGGGACGCGATATCACGTGCAGCGAGCGAAAACGACCTGGTTCTTGTTTCGGCCGGGTCCTCTGCCGGGACCAGGGACTTTACCGCAGAAACAATCGCAGGTCTCGGGGAAGTGCTCGTCCATGGCGTTGCAATCAAGCCGGGGAAACCGGTCATCATCGGGAGAGTCCTGAACAAACCGGTGATTGGCATGCCGGGATATCCCCTGTCCGCGCTGACCGTCCTCCGCGAGATCGTCACCCCACTCGTCCGCCTCTCGGGGATCCCCGTACCTGATCATCCCATTATTCCTGCCAGGCTCACCGCAACCCTCCATTCCGAGGCCGGGAGCGACGAGTTCGTTCTCCTTGCCGCCGGACGCATCGGAAGCTC
Source organism: Methanoregulaceae archaeon PtaB.Bin056 (assembly GCA_002067095.1). Taxonomy (GTDB): domain Archaea; phylum Halobacteriota; class Methanomicrobia; order Methanomicrobiales; family Methanospirillaceae; genus Methanolinea_A. The sequence continues at coordinate 118,292 of MVQD01000038.1, read as the reverse complement.
CTGGGTTGCGACACCCCTTTCACGGGGCTCAGGCGTACAGATGAGCGCAGTCCGGTCCAATGCATATCTCCGTGTCATCTCCTCCCTCGAGGGATATGAAGCGGGGGAAGTGGTCCCGGTAAGCCTGACGGTCAGCCCTGCAGAAGCAGAGGAAGCAGTCCTCGTGACCGGCAGCCACGACCCGGTCCTCGATCACCTTGCGGAACTTGCAAAGAAGGACCATGTTGAGATCCATTCGAACCACGTGGGCAGCATGGGGGGCATTATTGCACTGAAGAGGAACGACTGCCACGCGGCCCCCATCCACCTGCTCGCGCCCAACGGAGATTACAACGTCCCTTACCTGGCGAAGTACCTGCCCCGCGAGGAGATTGACCTCGTGGGCCTTGCCTTGAGGGAGCAGGGGATCGTGTCAAGGAGCGGCATCACGATCGATGACATTCCGGGAACCCCCTTCATCAACCGGCAGAAGGGATCGGGGACCCGCATGCTCCTCGATCACGAGCTCCGCTCAAGGGGTATATCCCCCGACGATATCCCGGGTTACGACCGGGAAGCGACCACCCATATAGGTGTGGCACTTGCAGTGAAGACCGGTGAAGCAGAGGCCGGGATGTGCGTCTATTCGGCAGCAAAGGCCCTTGGTCTCTCCTTTGTCCCGGTTGCAAGTGAGCGGTACGAACTCGCCATCCGAAGGGAATTCGGAGAGGACCCCCGGGTGCGGGCGCTGTTAGACGCCATTCGCTCACCCCGTTTTCGCGAGATCCTGCACGCGCTGGGGGGCTACGACGACTCCATTACGGGCATGATGCGGAGAGTACCGTAAACGCCGCTTCTTCCGGCAGCCTGGAGGGGTCCATACCCGCAATTTCCCTGTGCCTTGAGGCCGGACAGCGGGATCATTTGTCTTGACCTCCTGCCGGGTTGAAAGCAAGGACTCTTGGCACCGTCATCTCTTCGATGGCATACTTAGGCCCCTCCCTTCCGAGGCCGGATCCCTTCACGCCTCCGTAGGGCATGTGGTCCACCCGGAACGTGGGGATATCATTGACCTGGACTCCCCCGTACTCTGCCAGAGAATGGACGTTGATTATTCGCTGGATATTCTGTGTGAAGATACCCATCTGGAGCCCGTATGGGACCTGGTTGGCAAGAGCAAGCGCCTGGTCCAGCGTTTCATAGGGAGTGAGCGTGATGACCGGGGCGAAGATCTCGCGGGAATTTACCGCCATTTCGGGGTCTGTCCCGGCAATCACGGTCGGATAAAATAGTGTCCCCTCTGCACGCCCACCGACAAGGACGCGTGCGCCACGGGCCTGCGCCTCGTGTACTACCGCAAGCGCACGGTCTGCTGCATCCTTTGAGATCATGGGTCCAACAAAAGTCCCTGGATTCCTGGGGTCACCGGTAACCATGGCTGCTGCGCCCTCGCAGATCATGCGGCACGCTTCATCGTAGATTGCATGGTGGAGGTATACACGCTGGACCGAGATGCAGACCTGCCCGGCATTCGTGAACCCGCCGGTGAGGATGCGCGTGACTGCAAAGGGGAGATTTGCATCGTCGTGGACGATGACCGGTGCGATACCGCCAAGCTCGAGTGAGACAGGTTTTCTCCCTGCGGTCTGCCGAAGGCCCCATCCGACATCGGGGCTCCCGGTGAACGAGACGAAGGCAACCCTGGGATCGGCTGCAAGCGCGCCGGCACGTGTGCCAGGGCAGGGGACCACGCTGATCGCGCGTTCCGGAAAACCGGCCGAAACGAGCATCTCCCCTAGGAGAAGCGCCGATACGGGCGTTGCGGAGGCCGGTTTCAGTATGAGGGAATTGCCTGACGCGACTGCGGGCCCCAACTTGTGGCAGGACAGGTTGAGGGGGAAGTTGAAGGGGACGATCCCAAGCACCACACCGATTGGCATTCGCCGGGTAATGGCAAACCTCCCCTCGTTTCCGGGAGTCCAGTCAAGGGCAATGACCTCTCCGCCAAGCCGCTTCGCCTCTTCGGCCGATATCCGCAGGGTTTCTGCCGCCCGCTGCACCTCGGCCCTTGCAAAGGAGATGGTCTTTCCTCCTTCATTGACAAGCATCTCCGCGAGTTCCCCTGACCGCGACTCCACCAACTCTGCAAGGCGGTAAAGGATGCGGTACCGGTCACCGGAAGAGAGCGCCCTTGTCTTTTCAAACCCATTCCGTGCGAAGACCAGGGCGTCCTCGAGGTCTCCGGGGGTTGCCTGGTGAACCCTTGCGACCAGATCCCCGTTGTAGGGGAACCTGACCTCGAGGATCTCCCCTGAGAACCGCTCTTCTCCCCCAATAATACAACCGTATTCCGGGATTTTGTCGCTCCCATGTGCTGGCATGCTGCTCCTGGTACAATGGTTGCATCGCAGGGGAAGAAAAAGACCCCTCATCGGTATGCAGGGCTGGCGGACAGACCTCCCACTTTTTTATACGATCCTCTCCCACATTTACCTGCGTGATGGGATATTCCATGACAGATCGCTTTATTCTCTGAACGTGCGTGCAGTATTGGCCCCTGTGGGGGACTCACAGGACGGCCGACGAGGCGAAAACAGGACGAGGGGACGTACGTGCCGGATCGTGTGTATCCGGGGATTCCCCAAACTACTTTGGAAGGAACAGCCCATATTACAGGACTGTCCATCTCTTTACCCGCGAAAATGACAGGGACGGGGGAAGTGAATTGAAAGAAGTGAGCAGCAGTTATCAGGCCCAGGAGATCGAGGACTCGGTACAGTCATACTGGAGAGAGGAGAATACGTACGAAAAAGTCAAGGTATTGCGTGAGGGGGGGAAGGATTTCTTCTTCGTTGACGGCCCCCCTTACACCACCGGACACATTCACCTCGGGACTGCCTGGAACAAGATCATCAAGGACTGCCTGCTCCGTTACCACCGGATGTGTGGAAGAAACGTGATTGCAAGGGCCGGGTATGACATGCATGGCCTCCCCATCGAGGTCCGTGTAGAGCAGACGCTCGGTTTCTCATCGAAGAAGGATATCGAGCGATTCGGGATTGGCGAATTCATCGATCAGTGCAGGACGTTTGCCGCCAGGAACAAGGACATCATGAGCGAACAGTTCATGCGCCTCGGAGTGTGGCTTGATTTCGATGATCCCTACCAGACGATGCACCCCGGGTATATCGAGGCCGCGTGGTGGACACTGAAGCGGGCTGATGAAGAGGGGATGCTCGAACGTGGCTTCCGGGTGGTGAACTGGTGTCCCCGATGTGCTACTGCGATCGCCGACGCGGAGGTCGAATACTGGGACGAGCGCGATCCCTCCATCTTTGTGAAGTTCCCCCTGGAAGGGGCGCCAGGGGAGTACCTCGTTATCTGGACCACCACGCCATGGACACTGCCTGCAAACGTCGCCGTTGCAGTTCACCCTGAGTTTTCCTATGCCCGGGTGGAGGCGGTCAAGGGAGGAATGAAGGAGGTGCTCTGGATCGCAGAAGACCTCGTTGAGCCGGTCCTCAGGAAGGGCAGGTACCAGGACTATACGATCACGGAGAAACGTCCCGGGAGGGAGATGTGCAGCATGACATACCAGTCTCCCCTCCGCGAACAGGTGCCGCTCCAGGAAACCATCTCCCACCGGGTGGTCACTGCGGATTTCGTTGCCATGGAGAATACGGGCATGGTGCACATCGCTCCAGGCCACGGCTGGGACGACTACCTTCTTGGATGCAGGGAGGACCTCCCCATCATCTGCCCGGTTGATGCCCAGGGGCACTTCTTCGGCGACGTGGGGATGCTCAACGCAATGTTCATCAAAGACGCTGACCCCGCTGTCCTCGATGCGCTCGGGGACCACCTGCTCGCAAGCGACTACGTTGTCCACCGGTATGGACACTGCTGGCGCTGCAAGACCCCGATCATCTATAGGGCAACCTCACAGTGGTTCCTGAAAGCCTCACTCCTGAAGGATCGCATGCTCGAAGAGGTCGGGGAGGTCACCTGGTACCCGGAGTGGGCAGGGAGCGCACGCTTCTACGACTGGATCAAGGAGGCAAGGGACTGGTGCATCTCGCGCCAGCGTTACTGGGGTATCCCCATCCCAATCTGGACCTGCGGGTCCTGCGGAAGCCACCGGGTCATTGGCACGATCGCCGAGCTCGAAGAGGCGAGTGGATCACCGGTCCCCGACCCCCACCGGCCATGGGTGGACGAGCTTGCGATCACCTGCACCTGCGGCGGGACCATGCGCAGGGTTGAGGATATCTTCGATGTATGGTTTGACTCGGCAGTTGCTTCCTGGGCCACTCTCGGATTCCCCGCCAAGAGAGAGGCTCTCCAGAAGCTCTGGCCGGCCGACTTTATCACAGAGGGCCAGGACCAGACAAGAGGGTGGTTCTACAGCCAGCTTGGGGCGAGCACCATCGCGTTCGGCCGGGCGCCCTACAAAAGTGTCCTGATGCACGGCTTTGCACTCGATGCAGAGGGCCGGAAGATGTCAAAGAGCCTTGGAAATGTCGTCACTCCTGAGGAGGTTGTCCAGAGCCAGGGAGTGGACGTCCTGCGACTCTATGTACTCTCCCAGAACGCTCCATGGGACGATCTCAGGTTCAACTGGGACGGCGTGAAGAACGTTGCACGTGCGATGAACATCCTCTGGAACGTGTACCGGTTCCCGCTCCCCTACATGATCATGGACGGGTTTTTACCCGAGTCGCCCGGTGGGAGGTGGGAAGACGGGTTCATCCGGCGAAATTTCCCCGCGCTTGCGCCAGAGGACAAATGGATTGTCTCACGCGTCAACTCCCTTGCGCGCCAGGTGAACGCGGAGCTCTCCGGGTGCCAGCTCCACCGGGCATCCCGTGCAGTCATCGGGTTCATCCTGGAAGACCTCTCGCGCTGGTACGTGCAGCTGGTACGGCCGAGGATGTGGCTCGAAGGGGAAGCTCCGGAAAAGAGCCGTGCATATGAGACGATTTACTATGCTCTGCGTATCCTCCTTGGCGTCGCGTCCCCCTTTATCCCACACATCACCGAGGCAATGTACCGGAACCTCCGGCTGGAGGGGGATCCCGAGAGCGTGCACATGCTTGACTGGTTCCAGGGAGATGATTCGCTCAGGGACGAGTCCCTGGAGCGGGCGATGGATACGGTAAGGTCGTTTGATGAGGCACAGGCAAATGCCCGCCAGGCAGGGAAAAGAAAGCTCCGCTGGCCGGTCCGCGAGTGCGTTGTCGTGGCGGATTCCGGGGAGGTCGCAGACGCCATCTCATCCCTGAACGATATCTGCCGGGACAGGGCCAATGCAAAAGTGGTCCGCGCAATATGCGGAACCTGGGACCGGATCGGGTGGAAGGCCGAGCCTGTCATGAAGGCGCTTGGGCCTGCGTTCGGGAGAAAGGCCCCCCTCGTAAAGGACCTCATCATGAATGCCGATGGAAATGCAATGAAATCTGCCATTGACGCGGGGGAGGCGTTCGTGCTGGTCCAGGGTGCGGAACGCTTCGAGATCGTCCCGGGACAGGTCACGTTCGTGCAGCAGCTCCCGGAGGGAGTCTTCTCTGCCCCCATGCAGGGGGGGACAGTGTACGTGGATACCGGACTTGACCCGGATCTCGAGGCCGAAGGGTACGCCCGCGAGATCATCCGGCGATTCCAGGAGATGCGAAGGCAGCTGGACCTCAGGGTCGAGGATTTCATCACTGCCCGTGCATGCATTGCAGATCCCCGGATCTGCCGGATGGTCGCCGAGTCATGGAGAGACGCCATCAGGGACGAGATCAGGGCTGCATATTTTGAGGTCTCTGATCAGGACTGCCTCGCAGGCATACAATACGAGATATCCACGGAATGGGACGTGGAGGGTGTGGGGATGACCCTCTCCCTGTCACGGGCTGCGGAGCAGTGAGGTGAGCAGGGCCCGGCCTTCAGGTGAGGCAAACACGGGGAGATCGCGTCCCGTGATCACTTCGCTTCGCACGCTCTCTGCCATCTTCCCCAATTTTGGATTGAACCCACTGACCATGTAGGTTCTCTTCTGCACGAGGATGCCCCGTCTCTGCCATGCCGGAGTGTGAGCGAGGTTGATGCCCCGCGCGAAAGCCAGCTCGTGCATCTCCCGGGATGGACGCCCCTTCAGGAATGCCGCTGCCTCCTTCCTGCTCATCCCCTCCTTCATCAGTGCATACTGGCAGTAGGCGTTCAGATGGTTTCTCCAGGCTTCCCCCTGCCTCTGGATCAGGTATTCCGGGGCCATCTCTGGGATGACGTGGATGATGCGGGCATCAAAAGAGATCGGCTCGGTGCTCTCCATCTCGATGGAAAGGGCGCTTGCGGCAAACGATGCACATACCGAATCGAGTTTCTCCACACGCCCGTTGAAAGGGAGGCGGGAGAAGTAAAGGTTGATCTCGTCAGAGAACGTGTACGCGATATCAGGGGAAAGCCCGCTGTCGGAGATGAGACGGGCGCACACGCGGGCCATGGCTTCCGCAAACCGGCTGTCAAAGGGCCTCTCAAGGTGCCAGGCCTCGGCAATCCGGTGGAAGGTCCGGCCGTCGAGGCGCAGGAAAATCGGGGGAAGTGCCACCAGGTTGCTGAAGAGCTCTCTGTGTTTCATGAAAAAATCAGGGAAATCCGGGTTTGCAGGAAAACCCTGCCAGGAACACCGGCCGTTACTTTCCGGCCTCTCCGAAGTCACCCGACTTGAAGGCGCCGGGAAGGTGCCTGATGATGACGATATCGCCGATGCTGCGGATGATACGGAAGGGTACTTTCAATCCCTTGTAATTCTTGATGTCCACCAGTTCCTGGTTGAGCTTGCCGACCACGAGGGACTCCATCTTCTTTCCCTCGATATCGAGAATTACGTCTTCAACCTCGCCAACGAACACGCTCTTCTCCGTGTAAATATTCAGCCCGAAAAGTTCCGTTATCTGCGTTCTCATCCTAATCATGGAAGATATATACCATGATGGTTAAAAAGATACTCTTTTAATGAACGGGTCGTTCAAAATCGGTTCCATATTCGGCATTCCCATCCAGCTGCACTGGACCTTCCTTGTGATAATCCCCCTCTTTGCGTGGATTATAGGGAGCCAGATCGTCCTCACCGCAGATCTCCTCTCGGAACTCTTCCGCGTCGCGATAGACCAGACATACCTCGTATCCGGCTACACCCCTTACATACTGGGGATATTCGTCGCGCTCGGGCTCTTTGGAGGGGTCCTCGTTCACGAGATTGCCCACTGCCTGGTTGCCAAAAGGATGGGCGTCCCCATCAACAGCATCACGCTCCTCATCTTCGGAGGCGTCTCATCCATGGAGGAGTCTACGCCTGATCCGAAAGTGGAACTTCCCATGGCACTCGTGGGACCGCTCACCAGCCTCGCGGTCGGGCTCGTCTGTACGGTGCTGCTCTACATTTTCTCGGCGACAATAACCGATCCCCCTCTTGCAGGGCTGCTCGTCTTCATCTTCGCATACCTGGGGCTCCTCAACATCTTCCTGTTCGCCTTCAACCTCCTGCCGGCCTTCCCAATGGACGGGGGAAGGGTGCTTCGGGCATACCTTGCAAGAAGGATGCCTCTTCACCGCGCTACCCGCATCGCTGCAGATATCGGGAGAGTCTTTGCGGTAATCTTTGGGATATTCGGCGTCATCTTCTTCTCTCCTATCCTGATACTCATCGCGTTCTTCATCTACATCGGGGCAGGTCAGGAGTCAACCGCGATAAAATACAATTTCCTCTTGAAAGACGTAAACGTCGAGGATATCATGGCAAGGTCTGTAATGACGGTTCCGCCCACCATGCCGATCAGGGAAGTGATCGACCTCATGTACTCCACGAAGCACCTCGGGTTCCCCGTCGTGGACCGCGGTTTCGTGGTCGGGATGATCACCCTCGCTGATGTGCACAGGATCCCGCCGCTTGACAGGGAGGCGATGCAGGTCCGGGATATCATGACGCGGGACGTGATCGCACTGGCCCCTCGATCGCCGGTCATCGACGGATTGCGGCTGATGTCGCGCTACAATATCGGGCGGATCCCGGTCATGGACAACGACAGGCTCGTCGGTATCATCACCCGGACAGATATCCTGAAGGTCATCGAGTTGAAGGAGATATAGAGAACGAGAGCCAGGCATCGACGGGGGTCGGCCCGACCAGGGCCTGGAATTCAGGGAGGTCCGAAAATGGTCTCCGTGCAGCGATCTTTCCCGCCATCTTCCTGCCCACGCCGGGAATCCAGGAAAGCGTCGCAACGGGGAGCATGTTGACTTCAATCGGAACAGGGAGCCCGGTCACCGATCTCATGCCATGGTCTACTACGACGACATCTCTGATGGCCATTGGCCTCAGGCGGTACGGCACACCGACAAGCACGGGGTATGAACCCATCTGGCGGCCAAACGAGGGCATTCCCTCCTCCTCGATTATCACCGAACGAAAGAGTGTCCCGGCAGGAAATACTCTGCGGAGCATGGGAAGGTCAAATTCTTTCCTTACCTGTTCTTTGAAAGCGCGGAATTGCGCATGGTGAATACCAAGGGTGTTCTCCGAGAATGCCTTTGTCCCGTAAAAAGGCATCAATTGCCTGATATTCACCCTTCGGACCAGATATCCTGATCCCAGCACACCTGCAAGGAATTGCCGGTTCATGGCATACGTCCGGGGCGTCTCACCTGCAAGTCCCGCGATGAAGTTGAGACCTGGAAGGAGGTGGGGGATACCATCTTCCCGCGCCCCGCCTGCTTCATTGACAATCCGTATGGCCTCCATCACCTGGGCAGGGCTGGCCTTCAGGTTGTTCTTCTGGATGACTTCGGGGTCCGCAGTCTCCATCCCGAACGCCGCGACATCGCCGGGTGTGTGATACGCAACGATTGCGTCAAAAGCTGCCCTGCTCTTGTCGGGGTGGCGGGCGATGGTCCCTGGATTCACATTGTCAATGTGAAGCGTGAGGAGTCCGGGGGCAGCCTCCCTTACCGAAGAGAAGAGATCCTCGATTCTCCCCGGGACAGGCGCCGGGTACTCTTCTGCCGGCGATGACCCGTAGACAAGGATGTCGGGCTGCCTCCCCAGGCGGAAGTGCCGTGCGCCGGCCGCACAGAGGGATTCGACCTCCCTTGCAACCCCCTCGATGGAACGGAATACGGGCGGCCCGTAAAACGGCTCAGTGCAGAACGAGCACCCACCGGAATGTGCCCGGGAGCACCCCCTTGCCGTCTCGATCTCACACATGATCCAGGGGAACGCCGGGTGATCGCGAATAATTGAAGCCCCGGCAACTGCCCAGGGATCTTCACGGCGATAGTCATATGTCCCATGCGTCTTTCCTTCCCGCAGGAACCCGTCGAGTGCGGATGCAGGAGAGCCTGAAAGCAGGTGATCAAACCCGGATACTTCGCCCTTCACTGCCTTCCGGCCGCCGGCTGAGGCATACCCAAAGGTTATTGGCCCGGCAAGGAATGTTTCGGGCCCGCGGAGCTGTGCGCCGATCAGGCGGATCTCGGTGAGAGTGGCGGGAGTCCCTCCCAGGTACTTTCCCGGCACCGTCACGCCCGCAATCATCACCACGAGGTCTGACGATTTCATCGCGGAAATGAGCCCCGCATCCTTCCTCACCTGATCGATCGTCAGGTACTTCGCTGAATAACCCTGACTGGAAAGGGCGCCGGCAACGGTCCTGATATAGGGTGAGATGTATGGCGGGACACCGAGACATGCAGGCTCGTCGACGTACCCGTCAAGAATGAACGCGGATTTCCCGGTCATGGATCAAGGAGGGAGAGGAGCTTTTTGGCCCAGAGGAGCTTTGCCCGCTTCATGTGGTCAACACGGGAGTCATCGAGGTCAAATCCAAGGATCCTGATACGGGAGGCCCCAAGTGAATGTGCCGCAAAGACCGCCCGGTCCCCGTCAGTAAACCCGCCGAAGTTATGGACGTGGGGTAGGGGGCGGCTCTGTGTAGTCCCCACGAGTGGCCCCGGGAACCTCGGGACCCAGTGCCGGAGGAGCGGCATGTTGTCCCCATGCGCATGCACGACCAGAACCGTCCCCTCCCGGTTCATCTCAATGTATTCGTCGGTGGCCCCGTCAAGATCCGTGAAGATGGCGTCAGGCCGTATACCGTGTGAGAGGAGGACAAGCGAGGCTGCATCCGCTGCAAAGACCGTCCCTTTCACCAGGGAGATCTCTTTTGCAAGGCAGGGTGCATTTCCACATACGCAGACGTCATGGCCCCGGCAGGTCTCTTCAAGCAGGTCGAGGTCATCTCTCTGGAGGAGATCTTCGAGAATATCGGCCGCATGCTCATCTTCTTTCCGATCGAACCCGAAATACTCGACAATTTCTTGGTAAATCGGCTCCCACTCCTCAAAGTTCATTCCCGGCCTCGGTGTCCAGGCCCACAAGGCCAGTGAACTTCTTCAGGAGCGGGTCCATGACAAGCGAGAGGAGCTCTTCCTTGTTCTTCACCCTGCGGAAATAGAAGAGAGGGATGGTTGCGGCGGCCATGTTGGGGTGCCCCCCTGCGTCCCCGATATCGCCAAATGCCTCCTCGAGGACGTTTCCTATGTGCAGCCGTATGTCCCGGTTCCGTGATGAGATGACGATGGCATCGTCAGATATGCCGTACACGAGGGCAGTATTCACTCCTTCGAGGGAGATGAGGAGGTCGGCCGCCTGGGGAAGAGAGTCGCGGTTCCGGACATAGCCGACATTTGCGAAGAGGTACCCGCTCTGGATACGCCGGTTGCGGATGGCGTTGCCGAGCACGTCAAGGGTCTCCTGAGAGAGGGAGGGGGACATGATCTGGTCGAGGAGATCGGAATCTGTGAGTGGCAGGAGGAATGCAGCATTCGAGAGATCCTGCGGTGTGACATTCCGGCGGAAGTCCCTCGTGTCAGAACGGATGCCGTAGAGGAGGCCTGTCGCGACGTTCTTGTCGACAGGGATGTCGAGTTCCTGGAGGTACTGTGAGAGGATGCTTGCGGTGGCGCCAATCCCGGGGCGGACGTCAACAAACACCGCACCTTCCAGCCCGTGCCCGTCCTGGTGGTGATCGATCACGATATGCACCCGCGTCCTCGGCGAGAGCGTGTTGTTCATGCCGGGCGCAGGGCAGTCGACGAGGGCGAGGTACGTGCAGTCCTGAATGGTCTGCGGCTCCATCTTCTCCATCTTGATATCGAGAAGATTCACCATGGTCCGGTTCTCCTGGTGGCCGATGATGCCGTCGTAGAATATCCTGCAGCTGAGTTTCTGTGGATTTGCATTTTTCGCGATTGCTGCAAGGGCCATAGCGCTCCCGATTGCGTCCGGGTCGGGGTTCTTGTGCGTGATGATCCCGAGCGTCCCTTCCCAGCCGGCGAGAAGATCGTGGAGCCTCTGCGAGAGCCTGCTCACATGGAGACGGTTTACCTGGTTGATGGCGGCCCTTGCCACCACCTGCTGGGGATAGAGGACAAAATCAGCCCCCGCAGACTCGAGCATTCCTGCACCGATGGGATCGAGTGCCCTGGCAACGATATGCACCTGCGGGAGTTTTTCACGCAGCGTCCTGACTGCAGCGAGGTTTGCCTGGTGGTTGCCGGTGAGGACGAACGCGATCTCACACGCGGGGAGCCCCGAGAGGAACCCCGGCTCGCTGATGTCCCGGATCATGGCATCCAGGTTCTGGTCGCGAAGTTCCTTCACGCGTCCCTCGTCCCGGTCCAGTACGAGGACCCGGCCCTCTTTTCGGGACAGTTCCGTGGCCACGTGGTACCCTGTGCTCCCGCACCCGAGGACCGCGTATTTTACCCTCTCTCCCGTACCATATGCACCCGCCTCTGGCATGCTACAATGTCACTTTGGGATAATATTAAGGTTACAACCTGGATCCCGAGGTTTAACCCCTGTGGGAAGGGTTTTTGGGGCTTTCTCTACTGAACGGAACATTTATGCTTCAACCGTGATCATAAATATAGGCCGATCAGGCATGGGCTTGTAGCTTAGTTCGGAAGAGCGACGGACTCTTAATCCGTAGGTCAAGGGTTCAAATCCCTTCAGGCCCGCTTTCTTTTAGATTGCAATCTTCGGACATTTTTATTTGCCGACACATCGCCGGGCTATTTCCGTGAAATACCGCAAGTATAAATCTCTTCGCAAACCGATCGCGTTATGCTGTATGAACCGTTGCCAAGACCCCCCTCAAACCCGGCGAAACGCCAGATTTCTGGCGGTTCTTATCGTTATTTGCCTTTTCTTTTCCTTGATGAGCCCTGCAGCGGGTGCCCCCATCACCGCATCCATCTCGACGAGCCCTTCAGATCATTATCGAATGAATGCTTCGGAATACGAGCAGGAGGGCATGTCGTTGATGGCCTTGCGAGACTGGAGCGGACTTGTCGCGCTTTCCAGCGAGGGGCTGTCGATATATCCTGATGAGCCCGAACTGATGTGCCTGAAGGCGTATGCGCTCAGGAAGATGGGAAGGTTCCAGGAAGCCGTGGACCTTCTCAACGTTGCGGTACAGCTTGACCCGAGACCTGCACGGTATGCAAACAGGGGATACGCGTTCCTCGCGATGGGAAAGACTGGCGAAGCACTTGCTGATGCAGAACAGGCAATCCTGCTCAATTCTTCCTACTCTTCCGGCCACGGATTGAAAGCCGAGACTCTCCTTGCAATGGGGGACTACCAAGGAGCACTTGCCGCAGCCGATGCCGCCCTCGCCCTTGATCCGGGAGGCGCCCATTACTGGCACGTGAAGGGAAAAGTACTTGCAGGAATGGGAGACTGCCCCGGCGCCATCGCGTCGCTTGAGCATTCCCTCTCAATAAAATCCGACTACGACATGCCCTGGCCCGGCCTTCCGAACGCGAGCGTGGACCTCGCAGGGGTGCAATCTGCCTGCATGACGCCAGAAGAGACGGCTGCCCCTACCCGGACGGCACTTTCCACCATGGTGGCGGTTGCCGCTTTAGCGGTCGCGGTTGCACTGATGCGACGATAGAAGGTTCCACTGAAAAACGGTCTACCAGGGATGAAAAAAAAGAGACGCGTGTCTATGGGAAACCATTCCCGGCTGAGATATCCAGGGATTTCGGGCATGGAAAGAGGGAAACGCCAGTTGGTTTTGGGTCAGAAGAGATCCGGACAGGGTTATGCCCCGATCTGTACGAGCATCTCTTCGAGGCTCGGGTAGTGGGATTCGATCCGTTCCACCACGCCCCCGGCGGAGACGATCGCATTCGAGATCCTCCCCATCTCGTCGACACTCGTCGCCTTTGCCCGGAAATACCCGCCGTCCTTGACATACGAAGCAAGTCCTTCAACTTTCGAGATATCTCCAATGGTGAAATATACGAAATAGAAGATCGAGCCAAACATCTCCCGAAGTTCCTGCATGCTGCCGAATGCGACCCGCGCGCCCTTTCGGAGGATGAGGATCCGATCACAGATCGCTTCAACCTGGTAGAGGTTGTGGGCAGAAAGGACGATTGTCTTGCCACTGTCCCGGAGTTCCCTTAAAAAATCGACGATGTGCCGGGAGGTCATCGGGTCGAGTCCCGAGGTCGCCTCGTCATAGATGAGAAGGGAGGGATCGTGCATCAGGGACCGGGCGATGGCAGCCTTGCGCTTCATCCCCTTTGAAAATTCACCCATCTTCTTTCCATCCGGCTCAAGTGCGAGCCAGTCAAGGAGTTCCCTGCTCCTGGCCCTGATGGATGGCCGGTCCATGCCGTAGATCTCTCCGAAGAACTCGAGGTACTCATCCACCTTCATGGCTTCGTAGAGGCGGGACTCTTCCGGAAGGTAGCCGATCATCTGTTTCATCCCATCGGGATTACGCAGGATATCGACACCATCAATGACAAGCTCTCCGCCGGATGGCTCGATGAGTCCCGCCAGGATCTTGAGAAGCGTGGTCTTTCCCGCCCCGTTGTGACCTATAATCCCGAATATCTGCCCTCGGTCAAGATCGAAACTGACGTGGTCAAGGGCAGGGGTGGTGCCATAGCACTTGGTGAGATTGCGGGCTGCGATCATGGATTTAACATCCGATTCCTCACAATTCCTCGACCTGCAAGATATTATAGGTACTGAACCTACCATAAAAGAGGCACAACGCGTGAACGTTTTGCAATTTCTCTCCCGGATAGGGACGCTTGCACGGTGGGAGGTAAAGCGGGCCTTCGGAGTCATGGGAAAAGGCATGCTCCCTATGGCATTCGTCCTCTTCGTGCTTCTCGTTGCTGCAACCGGCTTTGCAGCCGAGCGGGGACTCCACCTCCAGGACGGCATCTATAGCCTTGGTGCCGATGATGCAGTCGTAGGGGATATCTTTTCCGGCGACGAACGGTTCAGCATCTCTATCGGAGACGAAAGAGCACTCTTCCGGGAGAGAGCCGCCTATGATATCATTATCATCGGCGGGCAGGTCTATGTCCAGGACACCGAGCGCGGAAGATCAGCGCTCAAGACACTGGAGCGGGATTATCAGCAATATCTTGACTCTGTCTACAGCCTGCAGCAGGACCTCTTTGCCGCCTATCCCCTCTGGATCGACCTGCAGGAGGTAAAGAGCGAGCTTGATTTCTCCGCCACCCAGTCTGGGATGCAGATCTCGATCGCACCGTCATCGACTGCCCCCCCTGTTCCAGAAGGACCGGTGGGAGAAGTTCCCGTCCCCGAACCCGGCGTGGCGTTTTCGACAGAAGAACTTCGTCAGGGTCTCATCGCGTCTTCAGAGCCACAGAGTCAGCTTGCACGTTACTCTGATCTCGTGGGGCCAGAAAGCCCGTTCGGGTCGTTCAAGACCCCCTCTCAGCTCTCCCCTCCTCTGCCGTTTGACTCAATACTGCTTGTATTCCTCTTCATATTCCCCCTGTACTTCATGTCACAGTTTTCCATGATGAGCATCATGCAGGAACGCCTGGAGAGGAGAGGGGAGGTACTCCTCTCTACTCCTGCGGGGGCACCGGCGATCATCTTCGGAAAGGCACTTCCGTACTTCGTCGGGATGCTGGCGATATCCGCCGGGATCGCGCTCTGGCTTTCTGCCCCCCTTGTTATCCTCCTCCCCCTCCTGCCGGTCATCCTCTTCTTTCTCGCAAACGCCCTCATCATCGGGATGGTCGCAAGGAGCTTCAAGGAGCTCTCCTTCATCTCAATCTTCTTCTCCACTGTCGCCACCTCATACCTCTTCTTCCCGAGCATCTTTGCAAACGTCCATGTCATCAGCCTTGTCTCTCCGCTGACCCTGATCGTCCTCTCGCTCCAGGGAGAGCCCTACACAATCAGCCAGTACTTCTTCTCCACCTCCCTCTTCTTTCTTACAAGCGCTGTCCTCTTCTACGTCGGGATTGCAAATTTCCGCGAAGAGAGGCTCTTTTCACAGGCTGGAATCTTTTACCGCGTGCGGGAGTTCATCTCGACATCACTCTCTTCCCGGCACCCATGGGCCTCCCTTTTTGGCGTCAATGCCCTTCTCGTGCCGTTCGTATTCATGGTACAGATGCTCCTTCTCGTGCTCTTCTTCAACCTGCCAATGCCGCTTTCCCTGGTCCTCCTGATCGTCTCCGCCGCATTTGTCGAGGAGATTGCAAAGTCTGTGGGCATCTGCACCTTTCTCCTTGATACCCCCTCCCGGTGGTCCTGGGCGATGGTGATAGTCGGCTCTGCTGTCACCGCGGCCGCGTTCCTCTTTGCAGAGAAACTCCTCCTCCTGGTCACCATGGCGCAGGTCACCGAGAGTGTGTTTGGGAGCATCCTCTTTCTCTCCACAGGAGCCCTCGTCTTCCCCTTCCTCCTCCACTTCACTGGTGTGCTCTGCGTGGCGGGACTCGTCCGCCATAAGGGTTCAGCGGGCTATATCCCCGGCATTCTGATCGCGACCCTCGTCCACTCCCTCTATAACGCCTATTTCATCCTGGGGTGGCTCTCGTGAAGGCAAGAAACGTGGCCCTCATCATGAAGAAGGATCTCCGGGGTCTGGGGAGAGAGCGGACGATCATGCTTGCCATCCTTCTCCAGCTCTTCGTCGCCCTCTTCTCCTCGTTCCTGATGGTCGGGCTCACTTCGATGTACGACCCGTCATCACTTGCCAGGTTCTCTGGGGTGAAATACCAGGTCGCGTACGTCGGCGGGCCATCTGACCTCGAGGGCCTCCTTGCAAAGAGCGGCCAGTTCCGGGTCTATCCTATGGACCTTCCGACCGCAGTGACAGCTCTTGGAGAGCGTAAACTCTCCGCGGTCATCCACGTGCCCCCGACATTGAAGGATGCCAAAGACCCCGTCAAGATCACCCTTTACAGCATACAGAATGATATCCAGTCAACCATTGTCAACGTGAAGTTGAAGGAGGTCTTTTTGGACTATGAAGAAGAGCTCCGCCGTGTGCGCTCGGAGAGGCTTGACCTCCTCCCCGTTTCCCTTGAGTTCCCGGCGAGCCGGCCCGGCCCGGGTTTCTATGAATTCATCTATGGCCTCCTCATCCCTCTCCTCCTCTTCATGCCGGCCATCATCTCTGCCGCGCTCATCATAGACCTCATCACCGAAGAGTTCCAGCACCACACCATTGAGACCCTCCTTTCCACCCCGATGACCATGGCGGAGGTGGTGTGGGGAAAGATCGCAGCCTGTATCGTCCTTGTCCCACTCCAGACCGGGACGTGGCTCCTCCTCCTGACACTCAACCGTATTCCGATCGCAAACATCCCGCAGATACTGGCCCAGGTCCTCTCGTTCTCTCTTGTCCTTGTGCTGATCGGGGCCCTCACGGCACTCTATTACAGGGAGAGGACGGCGGCTCAGTTCATCTTCTCCACTGCTGTCGTAGTACTGATGCTCGCAGTGCTCGCGTTTCCCAATAACCCTCTGAACCTCATTGCACTGCTTTCAACCGGATCGGCGGGGATACCACATTGGAGTGTTCTCGGGGGGACTCTCCTCCTTTGCGGAGGACTTGGTGTCCTCACCCACCTGTATTCGGGGAGGGTGTCGACGCGGGTGCCGGGCGAGTAGCCACTCCCGGGATTTTTCCTTCCAATTTTGGGGCGCGAAAAGAAAAAACGACAATATGCACTTAATTTGCCTTTTTTCCCTGTTGAGACATGAAATTTCGATACATTGAAGTCATTCGCATCGATTATTACCATTACGGAAAAGGAGCGGGAAGGATGTACTGTCCCAAGTGCGGAAGGGAGACGGAGAGCGGTGGGAGGTTCTGCCAGTGGTGCGGTGCGGACACGCGCGTTGCGCCCCCAAAAGCTGTCCTCCGGAAGAGAGTCGGAGATATCAGCACTGAACAATATGCCGGTCTTGGGAGAAGGATAGGATCCGGTCTGATCGATATCCTTTTTCTCATTTTATTTGACATGATTGCAGTCGGCGTGATCTCGGTCATATCGGCGTTCCTGCAGAGGCCGTGTCCTTTCTCCGAGTCAATCGTGATGCTCTACCAGTATTACCGTCATGTCCCCCGCACAGATGCATACGGAAATGTCATAACAGCAGCCCTTCCCTCCCAGATCGTGTTCTCCGCCGGGGTACTCTTCCTTTTTATCCCCTGGATCTACTTTGCCTGGCTTGAAAGTTCAAGAAACCAGGCAACACTCGGAAAACTGGTGGCACGTATTGCCGTGACCGATATGCAGGGGAGCCGGATCACTTTTGCACGGGGAACGCTCCGTTTCTTTGCGATGTCGCTCTCGTTCCTCACTCTCTGCGTGGGGTTCATCATCCCGGCCTTCACCCGCTACAAGCAGGGACTGCACGACATTATCGCAGGGACACTGATGTTTCGGCAAAACCCATAACATTCATTGGCCCTGCCACAACCTCCCTGCCTGGACTCAGTGCAGGCTTCACGGTATAATGTATGCGGTGCAACACGGGAATTTTAACGGGTATGCGCGGGATGGCCCTGAAGGAGAGAGGACCGGTGAGAATGATACGATGGTATTCCCGCATCGCAGGCCGGTGATACCGCATGGCAGTGTCCTCACCGTTCTCCAGGCTCTCCCTTCGTTCTTCTCTCATATTGTGTATCACGGCGATCATCCTCATTGTGATCATGTTCCTGATGGCCGCCGCATATGCGCAGGCCTATTCATGGACTGTGCGGCAGGATCGCGAGCAGGCGCTTTTCACCGAGATGTACCTGGTAGAGTCGGTTCTTCTCGCCGATAGAGGACTCTCCCTCTATGACAGCACGCTTGATTCCCGGATGGAGGAGGCGTTTTCAGGGTACCTGTCGGCATATCACGCATCCGAAGGAGATATCACCCGCATCGACATGCCCGCTGTGCGGGATGACCTGGATGACGACTTTCGGGGGCAGCTTGACCTCTACATCATAAACGAGAGCGGGGTTATTGTCGCCTCCACGGTCCCCGAAGTAATGTACCTCGACTTCAAAAATTACCCCGAATTTTACCGTTCCATCACCCGTATCCGGGAAGGCAATGAATTCGTAGCCGACCGGGTGGTCCGCTCTGTCGTGAACACCACGGAAGGCACTGTCTCCGGGCAACTTCGGAAATTCGCCTATTTTCCGACCCCTGATCACCGCTACCTCCTGGAGATGGGCCTGGTCATGGAGGGATTCGAGAGCCAGCGGTCGGAACTCTCCTACGTTGAGGTGACGCGACGGATACAGGAGATGAACCCATCGATCGAACTGATACGCATCTTTGACGTAAATGGAAATCTTCTCCTGGAACGGGGTGTCAACCCCCATACGGCCGTAAACCAGACGCTCATTAAAGAGATCTTTACGACCGAAAGAGACATTGAGATCTCGGAGCAGGATGGAGACAGGCGCCTCCACTACCTCTATATCAACCTCAAGGAGTCATCCACCGCGTCAGATATGAGCCTTGTCGCGGAGATAACCTATACCCAGGAACCACTTCGAAAAGTACTCTCACAGATCCTCCTCTATTACACACTCATCGGGGTCATTGCCGTGGTGATGGGGATCGTCATGGTCTACGTCATCGCCCGGTTTCTCACTACACCCATCACCGAGATACTTGAGGATGTCAGCAGGATTGCACAGGGCGATCTCACCCACACCATCCGAAGCATGCCGAACCCCGAATTTCGGCGCCTGGAGGAGAGCATCAACCTGATGATCGGCAAGATACAGCAGTTTTCACGGGAGATCGAACGCGAGAAGGCAGAGATCAGGATCGCCGCCGAGATCCAGAGGACCTTTCTTCCCAGAGAAATCCCGGAATCGGCGAGGTTCGAGATTGCCGCCATGAATATCCCGGCGCAGGAAGTGGGTGGGGACTTCTACGACTTCATTCCCCTGGACGAGCGCAGTCTTGGCCTGGTCATCGCCGATGTGGCAGGAAAGGGCATTCCTGCCGCGCTCTTCATGGCCCTCTCCCGCTCCATACTCCGCGCGATTGCAACCGCCGACAATCGGGTGGAAGAGACGATAGAGGAATCAAACAGCCTGATTGCTGCCGATGCTGCAGCAGGGATGTTCGTGACGCTCTTTTACTGCACCCTTGAGAAAGAGACTGGGAAAGTCAGTTACGTAAATGCCGGGCATAACCCCCCGCTGCATTACTGCCGGAAGGAGAAACGGCTGCACAGCCTTCTCCCCACCGGGATGGCAATGGGAGTGATGCCGGACATGAGCTATTCGGTCGGCCACCTCACTCTTGACACAGGGGACGTCCTCGTCCTCTATACTGACGGGGTGACTGAGGCATTCAACCAGAATGACGAGGAGTTCGGGGAAGGGAGGCTCATGGATGCTGTGTGTGCGTCCAGGGACATGAGTGCCAGGGAGATACTCGATACCATCTACAGGAGGGTGACAGAGTTTGCCGGGGGTGCGATGCAGTCCGACGATATCACGCTGGTAATCGTCAGGTGCAGGGATTAATACGTCTGATTGAGGCAAAAACCGATGAACGCGGTCCTGCTTCCTGAAACTGAATACCCAAAAAAATCAGTATAACACGGTTCTCCGCCGGAATCGGCAGGTATGCCTGCGTATCTACTCGTCGAATTTCCCTTTCAGCCCCGCCCAGCCTGTGAACCCGCAATAGATGCATCCGGCCCCGCTACAATGCCTGCAGAGGCAGGGTGGAGTTCTCACCAGCACGTAGCCTGTCTTGTCGCAATAGATGCATCCGGCCCCTTCGCAGTGACAGCAACGGGCCTTCTCGTACCGCGGGTGTTCCTGGTCGGTCATCATTCTCAGAGTAATGTCAACAGGGACAAAATTAAAGCATTTGCAAATGCCTTTTGAGGCATGGCGAGCTGATTTTTCGAAAAACATGGGTATTTTTGTGATGCGCAGAATAAGAACTGATGAAAGTGGCCAGTCTCCTCACGCAGGTGAACAGGACCTGTCAGCAAGGCAGCAGTCGATCGCATCGACAATGACCTGGAGAGTTTTTACTCTGGAATAGTACTTGTCGTTTGCCTCCACGATGGTCCAGGGGGCATCCGGAGTGCTGGTCTGGGCTATCATCTGGTCCACCGCTTCTTCATACTCGTCCCAGCGTGCGCGGTTTCTCCAGTCTTCATCGGTGATCTTCCACTGTTTGTCCTGATCGGCCATACGCTCGTTGAAACGCCTGATCTGCTCGTCCCTGTCAATATGCAGCCAGAACTTGCGGATAATCGCGCCGTCATCCACGAGAGAGCCTTCGAACTCCCGTATCTCGCGGTATGCCCTGTTCCATTCGTCCTCGGTGCAGAGACCTTCGATCCGCTCGACGAGCACCCGGCCGTACCAGCTCCGATCGAAGATGGTGATGTGACCCCGTGCAGGGAGTGCAGGGAAGAACCGCCAGAGGTAATGGTGGGCGCGCTCGCCTGCATCCGGTGGCCCGACAGGCATCACTGAATATCCCCTCGGATTGAGCGAGCGGGTCACCCTCATGATATTTCCACCTTTCCCTGCCGCGTCCCATCCTTCGAAGAGGAGAATGAGGGGGACTTTCTCCTTGTAAAGCCTTATCTGGCTCTCGGCAAGGGCATTCCCGAGCGAGTTCATGCGGGAATCGTATTCTGTTCTGTCGAGTGAGAGGGTGAGATCGGCGTTTCCAAGTGGAGAGAATCCTTTCGGGGATCGATGTTTACCGTGATTTACCGGGGTTTTTCCCGGTTGGGCATAATCATGTGCAGACTCTTTGATTGCGTTCTCCATCCGCCGGATTATCGTGTCAAAGACGGTCACTGCGGTATATCTCTTCTCTGCCGCATCGATCACGTGCCAGGGTGACTGGCCGGTGCTTGTCCGGCTAAGGAGGTCCTCTACGAGCGAATGATACTCGCGATATTTGATGTACCGGTCCAGGTCGCCTTCGAGGTATCCCATCGTCAGAGGGTCTTTTTTGAGCCTCCGAAGTCTCTCCTTCTGCTCCTTTTTACTGATGTGCAGGAACATCTTCACGAGGGCGACTCCGCTGTCTGCAAGGGTGCGCTCAAAGCCGAGAATCTCCTTGACATGCGAACCGGATACTCGACTCTCTTTCCTCGGGTCCATACGGTCGAGGATGGTCCGTGCATACCAGCCCCTGTCAAAGATGGCAATCCGTCCTTTTGCGGGAGTCCTTATCCAGAACCTCCAGAGAAAATGGTGCTCCCTTGCGAGTGGACCGGGGGCTGCGATGGGATGGTACGAGAAACCCCGCGGGTCCAACGTCCTGTTGAGGTCATGCACCATCTGGGAGATCCCAGATCCATACCACCCCTCGAAGAGGATGATGACCGGGAGACCAAGGTCATATGCCTGCCGCTGGAGTGCTCCAAGCCTGGTCCGCTGGGAATCATGGATGGCATGGTACTGGTCATCGTCCAGCTCGTGGGATGAGATATGGTCAGGGAGAGTGATGCCGGGAACCCCGCTCCCCTGTTCCATCACCTTCTCACCGCCGCTCCAGCACTGCACCCCTGTCGGCCTGTCCCACCATCGCAGCGTAGCGCGCAAGCACTCCTTTCAGGGACCTCTCTTTCGGGCTCCAGCCTTTCTTCCGCTCTTCAAGTTCTGATGCGTCGACGAGGAGGTCCAGCGTCCGTGCATGGAGATCGATTCCAATCAGGTCTCCATCCCTGACAAGCCCGATTGGCCCCCCGGCCGCAGCCTCTGGTGCCACGTGGCCGATGCACGGCCCGCGCGTCCCGCCAGAGAACCTGCCGTCCGTCACGAGGGCGACGCGCGAATACCCGAGACCCACGATTGCCGACGTGGGTGAGAGCATCTCCGGCATCCCGGGCGCCCCTTTCGGGCCCTCGTACCTGATCACGATCACGTCCCCCTCGCGGATCTCCCGGGCGAGAATCGCCTTCATTGCCTCCTGCTCACCGTCAAATACCCTTGCAGGGCCGGTATGCGTCCACATGTCCCTGTTCACGGCGATCGACTTGATGACTGCACCCTGCGGGGCGAGGCTCCCAAAGAGGATCCTCAATCCCCCGGCAGGATTGACCGGATCTCTGGTGCTCATGATGATACTCTGGGAAGGCACCTTTGCATCGCGCGCGATATCTCTGATCCGCCTGCCTGAAACCGTCGGGGAGTCCTCAAGGTGGTCATATATCGCCTTGAGGACAGCGGGGATGCCCCCCGACCTGTGGAGTGCCTGCATGGAATGCGGCCCGGCGGGCATCATGTTGCAGAGATGGGGGATCTCCTCCCCAATCCTTGTGAACGAGTCGAGTGTAAGGTCCACCTCCGCTTCTGATGCGATGGCCATCAGGTGGAGGACCGTGTTGGTCGACCCTCCAAGGGCCATGTCTACGCGGATGGCGTTCTCGAGGCTCGCGCGGGTGATGATGTCGCGGGGGCAGGTCCCCTCATTCACGAGGTCCAGTATCCGTTCGCCGGACTCCCTCGCGATTCTCAGTTTTGCCGCTTCCACCGCAGGCAACGCGGCACAGCCGGGAAGAGACATTCCCATCGCTTCTGTCATGCAGGCCATGGTGTTTGCAGTGTACAGTCCCTGGCAGCTCCCGCAGCCTGGCATTGCCGCGCATTCGAGGGTCACCAGATCCTCCTCGCTCATGCTGCCTGCCGCAACCTTTCCCACCCCCTCAAACACATCGATAAGTGAGAGGTCACGGCCTTCCTGGTAACCCGGGAGCATGGCCCCGCCGGTAACCGCGATTGAAGGGATGTTGCAGCGGGCGGCGGCCATCAGCATTCCGGGGACGATCTTGTCGCATGTCCCAAGCAGGACCATCCCGTCGAACCGGTGCGCCTGCACCATCAGCTCCACGGCATCTGCGATATTCTCGCGCGAGGGGAGGGAGTACCTCATCCCCTCGTGGCCCATCGCCACCCCGTCGCATATGCCGATCACGCCGAACTCGAACGGCACTCCGCCGGCAGCTGCGATGCCCTCGCGGATCTTTCCGGCCAGCATCCGGAGGTGGGTATGGCCAGGTACAATATCGTTCCAGGCATTTGCGATCCCTATGTAGGGGAGTCCAATCTCCCGGTCAGTGACGCCGAGGGACCTGAGGAGCGCCCGGTTCGGCGCCCTCTGGTATCCTCTCTTCACCTCCTCACTGCGTAATGGCTGCATCGTCATTTAATCACCTCTGCATGAGTTTCCACCTTTAGGTATAATCAAATGCGCACCTCGTATCCCCACCGCCTGCCGTTCTTCGATCAGGGGAGAGGCGCCGGGGATTAAAAGGAGACAGTTCATTCAGGTCCTGCGATAGGCAGATGCCGCCTCCACAAACGACCTGGCGAATTCCGCCTGAAAGTAGGCATGGGTGTACGCCGCGAGGGTTTCCCCCGCATACAGCCCCTCCTTTCCGTTCTCAATTCCCCTGCCCCGTCTCAATATGATGGCAAACCTTGCGTCCTGCCGGCATTCGACCTGCGAATAATGGAACTCGTGACCGAGGATCCGGCCTGACGTGGGCGCGAGGGCGGGTCCTCCCAACCAGTCTCCGTCTGAGTATCCAAGGGCCTGAACCGTTCCCGTCATCCGGGCATCCGCAGGCAGAAGCCCTGCCATCCGGTATGTCCTGTCGGTTTCAAGGGATTCGCAGAGGCAGAGGAGCCCCCCGCACTCGGCATAGACGGGCATTCCGTCAGATGCGGCCTGCGCAACCCGGCTCCTGAAGGATGAGGATTCGAGCGCAGCCGCATGGAGTTCCGGGTAGCCTCCTCCGATGTATAT
This sequence comes from Methanoregulaceae archaeon PtaB.Bin056, assembly GCA_002067095.1. Lineage (GTDB taxonomy): Archaea > Halobacteriota > Methanomicrobia > Methanomicrobiales > Methanospirillaceae > Methanolinea_A. The sequence continues at coordinate 94,151 of MVQD01000038.1, read as the reverse complement.
CGCATCCACTTCAGGCAGTTCGTCTCTCTGCGGCGAGAATGGTACAAGCCTTGCCCCGGAACGTTCGAGGAGGTCGAGGTTGTCCTGGTAGTAAAAACAGAACGCCTCGTCCCTCGCGATACCTATCCTTGCCCTGGCATTCCCCTTTTGCTCTTCTGTACTGCCTGCAGGAAGAAACGGCGCTTCACCTGCAATCCTTATCACCTGGTCGATGTCGCAATGTTCCTCCATCAACTCGCCGAGACCCGCGGTGGGTGCGGTCTCGTGAGCCATCGCGAGGCCCAGGTGGCGGCTCTCTATCTCGAGGCCGGGGGTCCTTGGGAGATATCCGATGGCAGGGACAGTCCGGCCGCGGTCGATCAACTGGCGGTGCCTCGGGCTCCCGATCCTGTTGAAGACCACCCCCCCGATCCTCATCCCCCGCTCGAACTCGAGGAACCCTTTCACAAGGGCATGGACGCTCCGTGACATCCCCCGGGCATCCGTGACCAGGAGTGCAGGTGCAGAGAGTATTCGCATCACGTGGGCGGTGCTTGCGACATCTCCCCCGTCAAGGCCGTCGTACATACCCATCACACCCTCGATGACCGCGATGTCCGCTCCTGCTGATGCACGCCTGAAAGTCTCCAGTACCCCTTCCTCCCCCATCATGAATGCATCGAGGTTGCGTGAAACCCGCCTGCATATCGCCGAGTGGTGCGTCGGGTCGATGAAGTCAGGCCCCACCTTGAAGGGCTGGACCTCGTATCCCCTGCGGGTAAGCGCCTCCATTATCCCGCGTGCGACCGTGGTCTTCCCACACCCGCTGTGGGTCCCGGCAATGACAATTCTCGGGATTGACGGTATCCGGATCATCACTCACCCTGTTAGATCGCCCTCCCGGGTATTGAAAGGTGTCCTTCCTTCCTGGAGGCCCCGAGAGGCGCGAAAATATTTGCAACCAGGCTGAATTTCATCTTTATCCAGGACGATCGTGCAGTAAGACGACGATGCAGAAGGCGATACTGGGAACAGGGGGCATTCTTGCAGCCTGGGGTGTTGCACTCCCTGCCGCACTCTTTCACGCTCCAGGCGTTTCGCATGTGGTCTTGCCTGAAAGGGACGTCTCTTTCAGGAGCATTATGGAGGGTTTCGTGGACCGTATCATCATCTATCTCGTCCTTGTGGTCGGTGACGTGGGAGAGCTGCATCGCAAGCGGGAGCGTGGCCGAGGACGGCAATGTGTTGATAGATCGGAAAGACAGGGGGATCTCATGCGTAACTGCAGAAGGTCACACCATATACGGGTAACCCCGGAGAGCACGATCTGAATATATCATCAACCCCGGTCATCCGTTCAGCCGATGGCAGGGAACTTGAAAACAGTGCGTTGAGAATCGGGGCCCCCGAACCGGCCACTCATGTGACTCCGGGATGTGCATAGCCGCATCACCCGATACCCCACTGGGCAAGCGTCGTCCGCGAGGGGTCGATGTCGGCCCACTCCCACCCAAGCGCCTCGATGATCCGTGAGATCGGCTGCTTCACCGTCTTCTCCATCATCATCTCCCAGTCCACCTGGAACTCGGGTGGCACCTGGTCCCCGTATTCGAAGCAGAGGACGTCCGTCTTCTGGTACTTCGAGGTCACGTTTTTTATATACACCCGCTTTGGCTTGCTGCCCTTGGCAAACTCCATCCCGAGGTGCTGGTTTGCGTACTTTGCGCCCCTGACGTGGGCGTCGTCCGTCTGGTAATCTGAAAGGTCCTTTCCGATCCCGCCCGGGATACCGATCTCGTCAAGGGTGTATTTCCCTGCCCGGAAGTCCCGGATCACCTCCCCAAGGTACTTCTTGACCGCGTCGTACCCTTCGCCGCGGAGGATCAGCTCCATCACCCTCCGCTGCACGACCTTCGTGACCAGTGGGTAGTCGCTTCTCCGTATCTCGAAGCCGACAATATCGATCTCGTCGACTGTTGCGCCCTCTTTCCAGACCAGGTGCCCCGCGTACCGTTTCTTCTTGCCGGCCTGGAAGAACCGCTGGTACACTTTCTCGAACTTGATGGAGAAGTAATGGGTATCGGCGTTCAGTTCAACCCGCGCGAATTCCGCATAACTTGTGTTTAGCACTGCCTCGATCTCCCTCGCCCTCCTGATGGTCGCCTCGCGGTCGAGGCCGGGAAGCGCTACCATGCAGGAGTCGGTGTCCCCGTAGATTACATGCGATCCGAGAGACTCGATTACTCTTCTCGTGTGCTCGATGATTGCACGCCCCACGGAAGTGATGGCAGCCCCGATCTCCCTGTCAAAGAGCCGGAACCGGGTATACCCGCTGACCCCGTAGTACGTGTTCATGATCACTTTGAGGACATTCTGCTGCATATCATAGAGGACATACTCAGGGGACCCGAACGTATACCGGTTCCTCATGGCCTTCTTCTCGTCGCGCTCAACGAGAAGGTCACTGATGATGCTCCTTGTGAGGCCGTCAGGGGATTTTTTAAACCTCACCCCGTTCGGGGCGCGGAGCTCCCCCTGTGGATCCTTTGTCTCGGGTGAGGCATTGATGGTCATCATTGCCATAGGGTATAGCGACTTGAGGTCGAGGACCACGACGTTCTCCTTCACTCCGCGGCTCGGGTCAAAGACCGTCGCCCCTTCGAACTCCTCCGCGGGGGCATACCCCTTTGAGGGGAGGACATACCGGCCATGGGCTTTTCGGAGCACGAAGATGTCGATCACGTTCGATGAGTTCAGGGTCTTCTCGAGCGGGCAGCCCACATACCTCGCGATCTCCCGGTAGAACTCGATGATCCTGTTCTTCTCGTTGATGGCGACACAGAGCTCGACGTCCTTGTGATTATATTCCACGAGAAGACAGGGGTCGCGCTTCCAGAGGTCCGAGATCGTGCCAGTATACCTGATCTTCGTCTCCCCCACCTCTGCCTCAGCGACCGCGTCAAGCCGGTACGACTCCTTCTGGGTGGCGTGCATCTTCCTGTATGCAGGCAGAAGGTCAAACGTGGCCCTGCCACGGACCGCAAGCCTCTCCACCTCACCCTCGAGCCTTGCGAGCAGAGCAGGGGAGAGCGAGAGCGCCTCCATCCTCCGTTTGATGTAAGGGAGGTCGAACTCAAGGAAGTTCCAGCCCGAGAGGATATCGGGGTCGGTCTCCCTGATGTGGGCGGCAAAGCCTTTCAGCATCTCTGTCTCGGAGGAATACACCTTTACCTCGTGGCGCAACGGGTCAAAGCAGCCCGAAGGTCTTGGCATCGCTGATCCCAGTTGCGGTGCGCCCTCCTCCTGCCCGGGAGAAGGGAAGAAGAAGGTCGAATACCTGTCAAGGTACGAGTCCCAGCACGTGATGCAGATGATGGCATCCCGCGAGGGCTCAGGAAACCCCCGCTGGTCCTCGCACTCGATATCGAGCAGGCATACCCGCGCCGGGGCATAGACATCTGCGGGCCGGATCTCGCGGTAATCGACAGACATTCCCGGCGCAACTACTCCCCCGGTAAGGCCGCAGTCTATCATGAAACGGGTCGCAAACGGGATATCTGCCTCGAAGTGCTGGTACTGGTCTCTCGCCTCCCTCACGTCTGTCGGGCGCTGCGTGTAGATGCGGACCACGCGGTCCCCCTTGATCGAGGTGTGCACAGATTCCCAGTCGGGGACAGCGTTTGATGCCGGGGGTCTCTTTCGTACCTGGTCGACCGGGGCATAAAAGTATGGCCGGAACCCTTTCACCTCCAGGTGCCGCGCCGCCCCGCCAGGTTCTCTCCCGTATATGTGGACCAGTGGACCGTCAGGCGTGTTCGAGTACTCGACCTGGGTAATGGAGATCGCCATCTCTCCGGGGTGAGAACTCGTGTGGTTGGGTCCATGCGTATGGGTTTCCGTGTTCCGCCCGCCGGGATCCATGGGAGTTCAGACCCCGAGATCCCTGCAGAGGCCGGTCACGAAATCGCCTGCGTTTCGGAAATGCGACTGCTCCCAGTCATCCATCTTCCACTCCAGGATCTCGGAGATCCCTTCCCTGCCAACCACGGCCGGGACACCGATTGAGCAGTGTTCCAGCCCGTATTCGCCTTCCAGGATACAGGAGCACGCAATTGGGCTCCGGCGGTCCTCGACTACTGCCTGGATCAGCCCGGCAAGGTGGTATGCGGGCCCAAAGACCGTTCCCCCTTTCCCTTTGATGATCTCCATGCTGGCCCCGCGCAGGTGCGCGAGGATCTCTTCACGAACGGGGTTTCTGACCTGGTCCTTGAGGTGGCTGAAGAGCGGCACCTGGAACTCTCCATGGTCCCCGATTACCCATGGGTCTCCGCGTATTTTTCGTGCCTTCAGTTCAAGCCCGAACCGCGCGGAGTCGAGCTGTCCCCCGAACCCGATGCAGCGGGAAGGTTCGAGATGGTTTTTTCTGCACAGATAGTAGTTGTTTGCATCCATGGGGTTCGTGACGGTGATCAGCACGCCATCGAAATGACGGAGCGCCTGGCTGCATTCGAATGCCACCGGCAGATTGGCCTGGAGGAGATCGGCCCTCGTCTTCACGTCGGGGTTTCGGGGGAGTCCCGCAGAGAAGACGCATATATCGCTCTGCTTCACGTCCTTCCAATCGGTGCTTACCGGGATCTCAAGCCCGGTATGTTTGAGGTCCAGGACCTGGGAATGGAGGAACGCAGGGACCGCGTCGTACATGACCAGTTCATCTGCAAGACCCAGAATCGCCGAGAGGTACGCAATCTCCCCCCCTATCCTGCCAACTCCCAGCACCGATAGTGTCGTCATACTCTTCTATCATTCTCCGTCCGGAGAATAAATAATTACAATCACTGTGATCTCTTCTTTACATGCTCAGACTTGTGCCCGGCCCTGTCAGGGTCGGGGATATTGCGCTCGGAAACCACCTCGTGCTGGCCGCAGGCATACTCGGGACTACGGGCTATTCTCTTGCGAGGGTACTCTCGGAAGGCGCGGGAGGCGTGGTCACCAAGTCAATCGGACCGGTCCCTCTCGAAGGTCATCCCGGCCCCTGCCTGGTCCAGGTCAGCGGGGGCCTCCTGAACGCGATGGGCCTCCCCAACCCCTCAATGGAATTCCTGGACGAGCTGGGCCCCCTTGCCGGAAAACCCGTGGTGGTCAGCATATTCGGGGGAAGCGCCGCGGAATTTGCGGACGTTGCGGGATGGTTTGCGGGGAAGGTGAGTGGCTTTGAACTGAACCTCTCCTGCCCCCACGCACAGGGGTATGGTGCAGCGCTTGGAAGCGACCCGGTACTCGTGGAAGAGTGCACCCGCGCGGTCGCGGCAAGCGGGGTCCCCACCTGGGTGAAGCTGACCCCGAACGTGACCGACATTGCAGAGATTGGGAGGGCGGCCGAGCGCGGCGGGGCGAGCGCGCTCGTGGCCATCAATACCCTGAAAGCCATGCGCGTCTCGGTCGGACTGCGGAGGCCCGTGCTCGGTAACAGGACAGGAGGGCTGTCAGGAAAGGCGATATTTCCCGTCGCGGTCAGGTGTGTATACGACCTTTACGAGGCCTGCTCAATTCCCATTATCGGGTGCGGCGGCATCTCATCTGCCGAAGATGTCCTTGAGATGATGATGGCCGGCGCCTCAGCAGTCCAGATAGGGACAGCCGTCATGGAAGATATCTCAATATTCAGACGAATTGCGGAAGAACTGTATGACAGAAGAGGAGAGCCCGCTGATTCCATCGTGGGGTGCGCCCATGACTGAACGGCTGCCCGTTCCTGTACGCATCACAGGCATCACCAAAGAGACCCCCTCTGTCAGGACATTCACATTTGACCGCATTTTTTCGTTCATCCCGGGCCAGTTCGTCATGGTCTGGATTCCCGGTGTAGATGAAGTCCCGATGGCGCTCTCCTCGTCATCGTCCATTACCGTCCAGCGAGTAGGGGACGCGACATCGGCGCTCTTCTCCCTTAAAGAGGGGGATATGATCGGTATTCGGGGACCCTTCGGAAACGGGTTCCCGGAGGCCCATCGCGTGCTTGCGATAGCCGGTGGCGTTGGAGCCGCCCCGCTCCTGCCCGCGGTCCGTGCCGGGGTGGTAAAAAAGTGTCTCCTTGGTGCGCGTTCGGCGGAGGAACTCCTGTTTCCCCGCATCCTTGAATCATTCACTGAACTATCCGTTTCCACCGACGACGGGACGTGCGGCCACAGGGGTGTCGTAGTCGATCTCCTCGTGTCCGAAGATCTCGACTTGTATGACCACATCTTCTGCTGCGGCCCTGAGAGGATGATGAAGGCGGTCCTTGACTTCCTCGTGCATGCCGGGTGCCCGGGGATGGGTTATTTCAGCCTGCACCGGTACATGAAGTGCGGGATGGGAGTCTGCGGTTCGTGCGCCATCGACCCGGAAGGATTCAGGGTGTGCAGAGACGGGCCGGTATTCCGGGGAGATATCCTCAAAAGAAGCGAGTTCGGGCATTATTCCCGCGATGCGAGCGGGAGGCGCCGGCCTCTTTGACCTTATAAAGAAGAAAGTTTTTGAGTGATGAATTTTGCCTTCTTTTTGATAATATTTTAATTTAAATGATTGCAAACTGCCAATGCAGTGCAAAAATCATTTAGAAAGGTATTAATAACACCAGAAAGGATTTTAATTTTGAACCTATACGCGAAGTGAACTAGTGGGTTATGGTATAGGTAGGACATTCGAGAGGTGTGTAACAAATGGTGTTTCATCCCCCGGTAGCAATCACTGCTAAAGCCGGTGATGCTGGGAAGTACAAAGTGAGTCTCCCCGCCTGGAACATGATCCTTCGTGGATTCATGTCCGGTGCATACATCGCCATGGGTGGCGGACTTGCAACTGTGTGCAGCACTGGGATCCTCGCGACCGATGCAGCAATGCGCTACGGCACTGCAAGCGCAGGGTTTGCCCAGCTCATCACGGGAGCGGTGTTCCCTGTCGGGCTTATCATCACCGTGCTGACCGGTGCAGAGCTGTTCACCGGTGACGCGATGCTGGCCCCGATGGCAGCCTTCATCCACAAGATCTCGTGGGCCCAGGTGCTCAACCTCTGGGTCTGGGTGTACATTGGAAACCTTATCGGGTCTGTCGTGTACGCGTACATTATGGCCAACGGACCGTTCGTCACATTCGACGCGGCAGGAACTGCAACGGTAACCGCGTTCGGTACGAGGGCGATAGCGATAGCATCGGCGAAAGTGAGTTATGTCGGCACCATGGGTATGTGGTCGGCCTTCCTCAAGGGTATCGGTTGTAACTGGCTCGTGAACCTGGCAATCCTGCTTGGTATCTGCGCAGATGACGCGGTAGGCAAGTTCTTTGGCATATGGTTCCCGATCATGGCCTTCGTCTCCACCGGATTCGAACACTCCATTGCCAACCAGTACTTCATCTCCGCGGGCATCCTGACACAGGGCTTCATCACTGACCCGGCAAAGATCAATGCCGGACTGAACTGGGTGACCTTCTGGACCAACAACATGATCATCGTCACGATAGGAAATATCGTCGGTGGCATGTTCTTCGTGGGAGTCATCTACTGGGTTGCCTTCAGGAAAGAGATCGCGGCCCTGAAGTAAACGTGACCTGATGAAGATCGGAGAAGTCAACGCGAAGGTCTCAATTGTCGCAATCGCGGTGGTTGTGACCTTCTCTATCCTTTTAATTTACACCTATTCTGTCACTGGCGACCAGGTGTATCTCCTCTGGGGCATCCCCACGATCATCTTCATGTTCTTCATACCCATGGCACTCAATTACATGAGCCAGAGCCAGTATGCAGAGCTCGAACCGATGTACCGGGCGAAAGCCAGACCAGTCCGTATCAAGATGATCAACGAGCACATGCTCGGCGACCTCGTGAAGATCGAAGGCCTCGTAGAGCGGGTCTACTTCCAGTTCCTGAACCGTCCGCAGTTTCTCGTCGCCGACAGGAGCGGAGAGATCTCTGTCAAGATGTTCACTTCCCCCCGGGAGAAGATAAGAAAGGGTGACGTGGTGGAGGTCTACGGGCAGGTCATGAAGAGGTACATCATGGGGGGAGACCCCGTCGTCAATGCCGTTGCCATGACAAAGATCGACAAGGTCATCGAGACCAGGTCAAAAACAAAGGAAAAATCGAGCGATTAACCCCTTGTTCGTGAGGATTTGAGTCCTTCGGAAGGGGGTATTCTTCTTCTCCCGCGTGAACCAGAAATTGGTGCGTCATTCAGTGCCCGATCTTTTCTGTGAATCACACCATTTGCGATGAATTATATACGCGCTCATAATGAATTCCGGGAACTCAGAAAAACTGACTTTGCAGAGGGAATTTCCATTTTCACTATAAAAGTCGTGATCAGGATCAGAATATTTCACGTTGGTGCCGGGTGCCTGCTATGACCTGTATATCTGGATATGAAGAAAAGATCATCATTCACTACCCCAAAGAGCAACACGCGGTTTGAAAATATCACGGATAAGATAAGGAAATACTTTTTTTAAACTGAGAATCGCCGAATATGGCGATCAATGCGTGATCCGAGAGATGCAGTGCCTGTGTGCGACAGGATGAAGGAGGGGTATGAGATTACTTTCACCCCACCCCCCTTTCACTTATAAGCCCGGCCGTCAAAAAGAGACATCAGAAAAGATGAATCTGATCCACATCGCCGACACCCACCTCGGCCTCTCGCAGTTCAACCGCCTCGATCCCGAATCGGGCCTGAACCTTCGGGAGAAGCAGATATATGAGAATTTTTTATCGTCTGTCGATCGGATCATCGCGGCAAAACCTGATGTGCTGGTTCATGCCGGTGACCTCTTTGACCAGGTAAAACCAAAGACCAAGGCGTATACGACCATCCTTGAAGCACTCGAACGGCTCCATCGGGCAGGGATCCCCCTGGTCGTCATCGCAGGGAACCACAGCATGACAAAGACCCGGTACACGACGTCCCCCTTCGAAGTCCTTGTCTACCACCCCGGGGATATCTTTGCTGCCTATTCGTTCCGGTACGAGAAGAGAGAGATTGGAGACTGCATGTTCCACCTCATCCCAAACATGCTTCGCGCCGAAGATTACCGGAGTGCATACGATGCTGTGGAACTCTCGAACAGCCACCACAACGTGCTGGTGACCCACGGGCTTGCAACCCAGGTAAGGGACCGGAGACTGGCCACGGTCGCAGAGCATGAACTGGACAGCACCATACTCTCTGACACGTTTGACTACATCGCGCTCGGCCACTACCATTGCCAGTCCCAGATAACCGAAAATGCCTGGTATTCCGGTTCCATCGAGTATCTCACCTACGGGGAGATCTCTGATTCAAAGGGAGGCCTCCTGGTCAGCCTCGACTCCCATACCGTCACGCGATTCCCGCTTCCCCATACGCCCATGTTCGACCTTGGGACAATACCCTGCGAGGGAGTCACACCCGGCGAGATCACTGGCGAGATTGTCTCGCGGGTTGAAGAGAGGGATATCCCTCTGTTCTCGATGGCTCAGGTGACTCTTGACGGCCTCTCCCGCGAGCATGGAAAGGGGCCGGATACCCGCGAGCTTATCCCTGTCAGGGAGAGACTGCTGGACCTTAAGATCCGGGTGAGGGCATCTGATACGGGCAAGGTCGTCCCTCTTCAGCAGGACGTCAAAAGCATCGACTACTTGAAGGAGTTCTCCTCTTTTGTCGAAAAGCAGCAGATCCCTGCCGGCCAAAAGGAGTATGTCGGACGCTGCGGTCTTGCAGTCCTGGGCGCGGTGATGGAGAGGCACAGGGAGGATGGGGAGTGATCATCGACCGCCTCATTATGAAGAATTTCAAGCGATTCCGACAGCAGGAGATCCGTTTCAGGGATGGCATTACCGGAATCCTCGGAAACAACGGGACCGGGAAGAGCAGTATCGTCGAGGCGATCTTTTTTGCCCTGTATGGTGTCCAGGCAACGGGTATCCTGTCTGAATACATCGTATCCTCGTTTGCCGGCCCGAAGGAGAAGTGCGAGGTGCGGCTCGATTTCAGGGTTGGCGGTGACGAGTACACGGTCCTCCGCACGTTCAGGAAAGGAAAGGCCGTTTTGCACGATGCGACATTTTACCGGGCAGGAAAACTGCGTGCGACCGGCGTGAGCCAGGTCGAGACAGAGGTCAGGAGAACCCTTGGGATGGGTCCGGTTGATTTTCGGAATACTGTCTATGCAGCCCAGAAGGATCTCCTCACACTGCTTGAACATACCCCGGGGAAACGGAAGGAATGGTTTCTGCGTGCACTGGGCATTGACTACCTCAAGAACGAGAGCGACAGGCTCCTGAAAGAACGGATAGATGCAAAGGAGCAGGAACTCCGGCTGCGGGAAGGCGAGCTCAAAGGGCTCATCGATCGTCATGATCCGCAAGCCGGGCAGCTCCTGGCGGGCTCCGCGGACGAATGCAGGTCCACACTTAGTCAGCTTGCGCAGGTGGTTGATGGCCATACTGCCCAAAGACAGGCGCTGGTCCGGCAAATGCAGGATTTTTCCAAGAAGAAGACTGAACATACCCGGCTCGTAGAGCGGCACCGTTCGCTCCTAGCCGAAGTGTCCGGGCTCCGGAACCAGAAAGACCGGGTCACCGCGCAGGTTGCCGCCATTGCCGGGCAGGAAAGGGAATACAGGCAGCTCGAGCACGACCTTGCCGGTTTTGAGACGAAGGTGAAGCAGCTCTCGGAGTTACGTGAACAGAGGGTGGAGTTCGATCGCCTCCTCTCCGATTACAGGGTTGCTGAGCAGGAGTGCAGGGACATCGAGGCAAGGATCGAGAGAGAGCGCGGGAGGAGAGCCGCACTCGACCGTGACGCTGAAAGGCTTGCACACCTGGAGAGAGGTGTCCGTGAGCACCTCGGAATAAGGGATGATGTGTGTGGTCATTCTCTTGAAGAGGAGGTTGCCTCGAGGGAGGCCAGGATCATTCATGCCATAGGGAATATCTCGGCGAGGCTTGAGCACCTGGTTAATGAAAGGAGAACGATTGTCTCTGACTGGAACATGATTGAGTCTGCCGGCCCCGATGGTATATGCCCGCTCTGCCGCCAGAAACTCGGCACTCATTTCACAAAGATAGAGGATGAGTTCTCGTCACGGCTTCTACAGGTCGAGGAGGATGCGCTCCGTGCATGCGGCGAGGAGGAACGCCTCAACAGGGAGAAGGAGCTGATCATCAGGCAGAGGCCCGCCCTTCAAGAGATACGTGAGATCACTGAAAGGCTCAAAGGCCGTGATTCCATTGATGCTGAGCTCCGTGAACTTTCCTCCCGACTGCAGGTCAAAAAGGCGTCCATTGCCACTCTCAGGGATCGGATGCAGAAGATGGGGTTTGATGAGGCCCGCCATATACTTGCCGAGAAGGAAGTCGCTGAACTGGAACGCCTCCACCGGCGCTTCGTTGAGATTGGCAGGGTCATTGCGCACGCGGATGCTCTGAAGGGCCAGGGGATCGATCTTGATCTCCGCATTGGGCAGAAGCAGGAAGAACTCGCCGCTGTCAAGGACCAGATAGACCAGTCTGGATTCAACCCGGATGATGGGATTTTGCTCGAAGAGGCAATATCTGCTGTTGATTCTGCCATCCGTGCATCGGAGGCGGAGATGGCGCGCACCAGGGAGCGGCTCAGGTATCTCCTGGAGATGCTCGAGCGGCACAGGAACGAGGAGGATGCAATCGCAAACCTCAAAAGGCAGACCTCCGCACTTGGTGAAGAGACAGTTCTCCTCCGCCTCACCCGCACCATGATCGGCGAGTATGTGCTCTACCTGATGCAGGTCGTCCGGAGCCGGATAGAGGCCGAAGTCAGCGTGGTACTCGGGGAGATCACGGGAGGGCGGTACGAACAGGTGCTGCTTGACGAGGACTTCAACCTTCTCGTCAGGGACATTGACAACGATTACCCTATCGAACGTTTCAGCGGCGGGGAACAGGATGATATTGCCGTCGCGCTCAGGATCGCACTCTCACGATATCTTGCCAGCCTTCATCAGGTCCACGAGAGCACCCTGTTGATATTTGACGAGATCTTTGGGAGCCAGGACGAGGAACGGCGGAACAACCTCCTGTCCGCGCTCAGGACCCAGGAGTCCAGGTTTCCCCAGATAATCCTCATTTCCCACATCCCTGATATCCAGGGGGAGTTTTCGAACACGCTGATGGTGGAGATGGGAAGCGATCTTTCAAGCAGGGTACAGGAGGTGACCTGATGGAAAAGGACGCTCTTTTGGAGACTGCCGCAGAGGCAACCGCAAGGCGCATCCGGTCGATAGTCCCAAAAGACCTCTCAGATCGCTTATGTCAGGAAGGAGAGGTTACAAAGGATGATTTTTGTCCCTGTGTCCCCGTCCCGAGCCGGGAAGTGTGTGGAGTGGACGGGAGCAACGCTCTCCTGCTTGAGTCCGGGAGCATGGCAGTTGCAGGGTTTCGGGCAGCGCAGAGCACCTTCTTTGACCGCGAGAGGGTCAGCAGGTCGCTCTCGCCCATTCTTTTCTCTCTCATCGGTCCTGCTGATGAGAACGAGGACTTCCCCGGTCTTTATCTGGAATGCTTCGGCCACGCGCCGGGAACGCAGCTTGGAAACGATGACCGGACACGCACCGCAGCTGTGCTTCGTGACACCCTGGAATTCTGGATAACCCGGCAGATGTCGCATTCCCTGTCACCGGGCGCAATCCTCCTCCGCGACGGGCCGCTCCGGGTCTCCCACGCAAGCCATGACCCGGTCCTATCCCTTATCAAAGACACCTGCGGTGAAAATCGGATCCATCTTGTTGGGGTGAGCAAGAACACGTCTGCAACCTGGGGTGGGGGATACCCGCTTCTCCCCTCGATCGCGGGGCTCGCAGAAAAATTCGGGATCCCGGCCCCCTGGTGGATACGGGTTGACCAGGAGATACTCGACCACACCCAGTATACCCAGTGGCAGCATGGCCAGGCATATGTCGTATGCCTTCACCCGAGGGCAAGGTCGCCCCTGAAGGTGGACCTGGTACCCGGGATCCCTGACCGCCAGGTTTCCGGGATCATGAGCCGCCTCGCAGGATGTTCAGGGGATGGCAGGGTCCCTGGGTATCCTTATCCCCTGCTCGATGCCCACAGAACTGTGGTGCTGACCAGTGAGATCGTGGAGCAGGCAAGGTCTGACCTGATGCGCCGCATCGCTGCGACAGGGATCGGACGACAGACCTTTGAGATCCTCTTTGGAGATTACCATGATGAATTTGCGCGATATTGACAGGGAAGACAAATCAAAATACCGGTTAATTGGGCGATCGGTCCTTTCGTATAAGTTCATTGCCCCCTACGATGCAGCACTCTACATCGGACAGATCAAGAAGATCACCGACACCACGAAGAACGTGACCTTCTTTGCAAAGATCACCGATCTCTCCCATGACAGCAACTTTGCCGATTCCCGGTGGGACACCCGGGTGTATGCCGAGGAGTTCTACGGCCTCGGGGAGGATGTCTTCCTCGTGGTGGATGCCGTCCCCCTCGGATTCGTGGAGAACTCGTCCGGGGGATTCCATAAGCCGCGGACGATCCCCTCGAAGTTCTCCCTCGTCGGAGATCCTGATGCAGAGGACTTTTCGTTCCTGACCGATCTCATGGGAGAGATAGAGGTCGGCCTCATGCGAAGCGGACAGGACGTGATCCGCGACGTGGCCGTACGTATCCCGAGCCGGATCCTCCCCCAGCACATGGGGGTCTTTGCAACGACCGGCATGGGCAAGAGTAACTTCATGAGGGTGTTCTGTGCCTCCTGCATGAAGGCAAGGAAATTCGGGCTGCTCATCGTTGACCCACACGGCGAGTACGTGCGCGGCGGCAGATCATCCATCGGAGAGCCAACCTCCGGCCTTGTCCATTTCACTGCGGGCAGGGAGGGACTCTCCGTCTTTACCATTCGCGCCGAGGACGACAGGAAGAAGTATGGGCTGAACCGGCTCTCCATCGAGTACGATGATTTCCGCATAGGTGACCTTGCCATCCTCTACGACCTCTCCGCGGCGCAGTCTGAGATCGTAGAGGCATTCTCGGGCGTCCCCGGAAGTGAGGTCATAGGGTTCTTCAAATCAATCGATCCCGAGATCTTTCCCATCAGGGACCCGGTCTCTTCAGGGGTAGGCGAGGGGAGCCTGGCATGGAAGATACGAAACTCCATGGGCGGGCCGGTCCGGGTAATCAAGAGCCATATCGAGAATATCGTCAATGGCAACCGGGCCTTCTTCAAGCCGAAGGGATCGTCCATCCCCGAAATAATCGCCCATCTCCACGACAACCGCGTGGTGCTTGTCGATATCCCGGATATGAGCGAACGCAGCGAACTCTTCGTCCTCTCGATCATCACCCGCACCATCATGGAGCGCCACCGCTCTGATGCGCGGACATTCGGGATCGACGAACGGCAGGAGTCCACCCACCAGGTCCTTATCACAATCGAAGAGGCCCAGCGTGTGCTTGCAAGCGGCGGCGCCTCAACGCAGGTCTTCCGTGAATGTGCCATGGAAGGACGCAAATTCGGCGTCGGGCTCTGTGTCATCACCCAGCAGCCCAAGAATATCGACCCCAGGGTGCTTGCGCAGATCAACACCTTCGTGGTCATGGGCCTTGGTGACCGTGGCGACCGTGACATCATCATGGGCAGCGCAAAGCAGGACCTCTCGAGGATGGAGATCGAGATCCAGACACTCGACAGGGGCGAGGCCATTATCAGCACCATCGGCATTCCGTTCCCGGTCAGTACACGGATCCACAGGTTCGAGGACTACATCGGCGTGCTGAACAGGATCCAGTCCCCCTCCATCACCGACGGACTTGATCGAGCGTTCTGAGAGAGACGGCCCGCTGCCCCAGAATGACCGGGCGATATCTTCCCGCAGCGCACGCGTGGGTCTCTGGGAAGGGGCCGGGTGACCGGAATGCTCCCTCCCGAAGCGCTCTTGACCGGGTATCTTAAAGTCGGATCCTGTATATTCATATGGTGATATGGTGTCCAGACCGGCAATCGATGCGGTATTCGAGGCGATGTTCATCCTCACCGACATACGGGTGATGCTCCGGGAGACCGCCCCGGCGCATGTCCTCTCGCCGGCCCAGCGGGATGAGACACTCGCACTGCTGGACGGCCTCGAGGAGAGAGTGAAGACCCTGCGCCGGGAGCTTCTGCCATGAAGTGCGCAGGCGAGATCGAGGTCCGGGACCTGGACGAGTCATGCATCAACATCGACCCTATCCAGGTAGGCGGGCGGCTTACCCCTGAAGCCATGAAAGCCGTCATTGCGTACGGCGACGGATACTCGGTCTGCGATCACTGCCGGAAACCCTTCCGGCTCGACTTTATCAAGACCCCCCCAGTGGATGTCTTCTTCAGGGACCTTGCGGCATTCCTGCACATGGACGTCGCACGGGTGGTCCCCGGAGCCCGCCGCGGGTTCCAGGCAGTGGTGGACACCTGCGTCCAGAAGGATGACCCCGTGCTGATCACGGCCCTCTCCCATTATACCGAGGTGCTGGCCATCGAGGCGAGGGGAGGTCTCATCAGGGAGATACCAAAGACACCAGAAAACCTCATCACTCCGGAGGCAGCGGCCGGGAAGATAGAGTCCGTAATAAGGGAGACTGGAAAGGCACCCTCCCTCCTCTTTATCGACCAGGTTGACTACCAGTACGGAAACCTTCACCCTGTCAGGGATATCGCAAAAGTCGCCCACCAGTACGACATTCCGGTCCTTGTCAACGGGGCCTACACGGTCGGGATAATGGATGTGAACGGGAAAGATCTCGGTGCTGACTTTCTCGTGGGCTCAGGGCACAAGAGCATGGCCTCCCCTGCGCCTTCGGGCGTGCTGGCCGCAACCGCTGAGTGGGCGACCAGGGTCTTTCGCACCACGGCGGTGAAAACAGACGTGACCTCCCGGACGTTTGGGATAAAGGAAGTAGAGATGATGGGCTGTACGCTCATGGGAGTCACGCTCATCGGGATGATGGCATCGTTTCCGCGGGTTCGCGAGCGCGTAAAGCGCTGGGACGACGAACTGGCAAACGGTGCCCTTGTCGTCGATGCATTGAGGCGGATCGAGGGGACAGAGATCCGGAGCGAATATCCCCGGAAGCATACCCTCACCCGCGTGGACACGACGAGATCCTTTGACATGGCAGCAAAGAACCACAAGAAACGTGGATATTTCCTCTCGAGCGCTCTCAGGGCCAGGGGTATCGCCGGCACAATCCCCGGTGCGACAAAAGTCTGGAAGTTCAACACCTACGGCATGACGCGTGCACAGGCAGGGCATGTCGCCTCCTCGCTTATCGGGATTGCAGAAGAGAACGGTCTCTCTGTCGGTTGAGAGGCACCACGTGCCGGCAGGAGCGTGGCGTTTACATCCACTTACCCGCCGCACATCTCCAGGAATGCCTCCACCACGCGATCATTGCGCACTTCAGGGTGAAACATCACCCCAAAACGCGGGTGATGGGGATCGCGCGTTGCCTGGACGCATGCAGCCGAGACGGCGAGCGTCTCCCATCCCGCAGGCGGCTCGCACGAGAAGGAATGGAGCTCGTATGCCTGGAATGAAGGCGGCGGCGGAAGTATTGGATGTGGTACCGTCACATGGACCTCCGTCATCCCTATCTCGCACCCTTCTCTCACCGTTCCGCCAAACACAAGACAGAGCACCTGCATGCCCGCGCAGATGCCGAGCACCGGGACTCCTGCCTTTTTCAGCCAGTCGAACCGGTCGATGGCAGCAAGGAAACCGTTATCCTTCAGCGCAGTCCCGCAAATGATGACACCTTCGGTTCCCACCGGGATTTCCGTCTCCATGTCTGCATAGTGCTGGCATCTCCAGTCCCTTTCGCTCCGCTCCACGATTCGCCCGACAGGAAGCACGAATTCATCCATTGAAAGGGACCCCGCCCGGAAGCCGGGATCAACAAGAAGGATCATCGTTCCTCCAGGCGTGCCTTCTTCACTTCGAGGACTCCCCTGTAATTTTTGTACCAGTACACTGATTCTTCGATCGCGATTCTCCTTTGAAAAAAGGGAGCGTCCAGGACCAGTGTCTCGTATTCTCCCCCCTCCCCCGTAAGGGTGATTCGAAAATCCCTGGCATACTGCTTCAGCGCAGACAGCGCCTCGAGGTCAATCTCACGTCCAAGCCACGAGGCATCAAATGGGGCGGAGAATACGCCCGACACAATCACACGGAACCCGGATGTGATCAGCTGTTCCATGTAACGCTCCGGGTCTCGGTACCAAAGGGGATTGAAGCACCAGAGACCGAGGTCATGGCAGACACGCTGTATCCGCGTGGACTGGTACACCGACATGAGTGCACCCGTTACTACTCCCTCGATACCATGCCGGTCGGCGGCGACCGCGAGTGCCCGGGACAGGTCGTCAATCTCCTCCTCCTCGATCCCAGTTGTGATCTCCGAGACAAGCGGCAGTCCCGCGGCCTCGGCCTGGAGGGGAACCAGGTGCAGGTTCGGGGTATGGAAAAGGTAACTCTCGGGGTTTTCCGGGACCAGGGTGACAAGGCAGGCGACCTCTTCCTCCTGCATTGCGCGAAAGCAGGAAAAGAGCGAGTCTTTCCCGCCTGAACAGAGCACCCCCAGTCTCAATTGAGCCACATCTCCCCTTCACATTCTGGTGTGTGAGCAGAAGAAAGTCACGGGAAACTGCAGGAACGAAGTACCCGACGGATGCCAAAAAGCAGCCTTTCTTCCCGGAGTTTGCGTACGGAATCAGACTCCAAACCCTCATCAGGTTTCAGTACACACTTCTCCTCAACCTGACCGGGGATGGTGCAGTACGGAGAAGAGTGCCGGGAATGGGACTATCACCCCCACGATGCAGAGAGTGATCCTCTTTATCGCGGTGATCAGCAGTTTCATCACCCCTTTCGATGGGTCTGCGGTCAATATCGCTCTCCCTGCAATCGGGCAAGAGTTCTCCCTTGATGCGGTGACTCTCTCCTGGATCACCACTTCGTATCTCCTTTCCATTGCCATTCTCCTCGTGCCGTTTGGAAAACTTGCCGACATGAAGGGGAGGAAGAGGATGTTCCTCATCGGGATCAGCACATTCTCCGCGGCATCGGTACTGCTGGCATTCTCGGCCGATGCCGGCATGTTGATTGGTCTGCGCCTCCTGCAGGGGGCCGGATGCGCGATGATATTCGGGACGAGTCTTGCCATCCTATCCGCGGCCTATCATCCACGGGAGCGCGGAAAAGTGCTCGGAATTACCATCGCTGCAGTATACCTGGGGCTCTCGCTCGGCCCGTTCCTCGGGGGGATCATGACCGAGAGGCTCGGATGGAGAAGCATCTTCCTTGTCAATGCCCCGCTCGGCATCCTCTGTATCGTTTTTGCCATCTGGAAACTCCCTCTTGAATGGCGGGATGAGCCCGGCCAGCAGTTCGATATCGCCGGGTCGCTACTCTGGGCGGTCTCTCTCATTGCCACAATCTACGGCTTGTCGATCCTCCCCTCACTTGCGGGAGCGGCCCTGATAGGAACGGGAATCGTCCTCCTTGTTGTATTTGGGGCCTTCGAACTCCGATCTCCTTCGCCTGTCCTTAACATGCAGTTGTTCCTAGGGAACCGGGTCTTTGCCTTCTCGAACTTCGCCGCCCTGATCAACTACAGCGCAACCTACGCAGTCACCTTCCTCCTCTCGCTCTACCTCCAGGTCGCCAAGGATTTCACGGCCGAGTATGCCGGGCTCATCCTCGTGGCCCAGCCCGCGATGCAGGCACTCTTCTCCCCATTGGCAGGAAAACTCTCTGACAACATAGATCCTGGACTCGTGGCCTCTGGGGGAATGGCAGTCACGGTTGCAGGGCTCTTTCTTCTCACGTTCCTCGATGCAGGCTCTTCCATCCCTTTTATCCTGGGATGCCTTCTCTTTCTCGGAGTGGGTTTTGGGTTCTTCTCGTCACCGAATACCAATGCCATTCTCGGTTCGGTGGACCGGCGGTCTTATGGTGTCGCGTCAGGCATGGTGGGTACAATGCGCCTTCTCGGGCAGATGCTCTCGATGGGGCTTGCAATGACCATCTTTGCGACCAGTATCGGCAGGGAGGAGATCGGGGAGTGGAACATCCCTGAATTCATCGAAAGCATCCACATCGCGTTCCTGCTCTTCTTTGCACTCTGTGTTGTTGGTCTTGCCTTCTCCCTGGTCAGGGGAAAAAAACGGGGCGCGGAGAACGCGGGGACACTAGACTCCTGACGTGCCACCATGAAGAGGAATACAGGGCCCTTGCATTATGGCGCGGGGGTGAGGATCAGCGGGCGTCGTCCTTCTCTGCGTCCTCGCGCTTCATGATCTTGAGTTCACAGGTACGGTCTCCGGTGCACATGCTTCTCACGAATCGCAGAGTATAGCCGGGGTTCAACGCCTCTACGGTCGCAATGGAGAAAGAGAGGCAACGGGAGAGCAGATGCTCGGAGCCTGTTCTCATCTCCATCTCGCGAAAGAGGAACGGACATCGCGTGACCATCAGGACTGCCCGCTCAGGGTTGATAGGGACCTCCTCGGTGCGGAGATCCGGACCGAAGAAGACTCTGAATATAACCCGGAGCGTCTCCATCAGGTCGCGGGCATCGCGGGTGGGGAGGTTCCCACTGTCAGCAAGAGCGCGAGCCTCTCGTGCGAGGTACACCCATATCTGCTGCTCGAGTGTATCATAGCGATCTCCCACTGCATCCCGGAATGTGATGTCGTACATCACCGGGATGCTCGCGACCAGCCGGGACGAAACCTGCCACTTCATCTCCGGAGGGAAGGGGTCCCTTTCTGTCATATGGTGGTGTTGCCGGGCAGGAGTTATATGCTTTTTTGGTTCCCGCAGATCGATTCCAAAAACATCCCCTTCT
Source organism: Methanoregulaceae archaeon PtaB.Bin056 (assembly GCA_002067095.1). Taxonomy (GTDB): domain Archaea; phylum Halobacteriota; class Methanomicrobia; order Methanomicrobiales; family Methanospirillaceae; genus Methanolinea_A. The sequence continues at coordinate 74,272 of MVQD01000038.1, read as the reverse complement.
GAAGCAAGGCCTGATACTTCCGGAAATTCGCTTCCACGGCCCGTGCAGACGCATTCGCATAGCAGTAACGGCAGAGGTGCATACAGGTCGAATACTGCCCGATGTCCTTGCTCGCGATGCACCCGCACGCCCCTCTCTGGCCGGGATCCCTGAGGTGCCGGAATGGGATACTGCCGGGCTGCTTGACCCTTTTGGTTCCAGGTTCACCAATGAACTGCATGAGTGCCTTGTCGTGACAGAACTCCTCTTTTATCAGGTCACCGCTGATGCACTGCCCCCTGCTGATCCCGTAAGACGAGAGGTCTCGCTCCTCTCCGCAGGCAGAGAGTAAGAGTCCCCATTCTGAATTCATCTCGGACAGTCCGCTGCAGAAGAGGTCGATCTCCTTTTCTGAGAACTCCCGGACTCCTGAAAAACCGCTCTTCGCGAGGTTCCTTCGGACAACCGGATATTTTTCTATGTCAATGAAGCTGATCACCATGCGACGGGTATGGCGGCGCAGGGAGGTACCAATCCTCTCAATCCTCGAGAGGAGGTCATCAACGCCAAGGGTGTCCGAGAGGAGGAGCGGATCAAACCGCCAGACAACCCTCCCGGGTCCGATCATGCCGGAAAGGTCAAAAAAAGTCTTCAATCTTTCGGACAACTTTGGAATACCCGGTTCGAGGCCTTCTGATTCATAGTCGTTTAAGGTGAAGAGAAAATAATAGGAGTAGCCCATCTCCCCGATGGAGTGAAGGTGCGCCATGAAAGGGCGCGGATTTTTGGACCAGAAGGCGAATACCCGGGTACGAGCAAATGAGACGTACCTCGTCTGCCCGTTCCAGGGGTTGGTCCAGGCCGCGTGTCCACTCGCAAGGCGTTGAATGAACCATTCTCCGAAGAATGCGGGGATATCCGTGGATCGGCTGGCAGAGATGATCACAGGGGCAATTGCGTCACGGCAGGTCCCCTCGTCGTCAACAACCTCAACATGTTCCCAGCCTGCAAACCGTCCCATGTGAATCCTAGAATGTGGATAGGCGGGACATGGTTATCAATTCCCCGACTCCATCACCTGTTCCGGCAATCCATTCTGGCAAGCTATATCAAAAATGAGGGCCAATATCAGTGATTGGAGTTATTCATACCATACAGCAACAAGGGACGGGCTATGGGGATCCGGTTTTTCCAGGGGCAGAAGATCAAGTACGAGCATGAATTTTCCCAACTTCGCGAGATCGTCGAGATCCTTCGCAGGGAGTATCCAGCGGAGCCCGTATATCTTCTCACCGGGGTTCTCGTCGCAAACGGACAGATAGACTGTGTCATCCTTACCAAAAACGGACCGCTCATCCTTGACCTGAAGGCATTCAGCGGCGAGATCGCGGGTGTCGAGAACGGTAACTGGGTGGCAAAGACAAAGGACGGCCCAATTCCCCTCCCCAACCTCTTTCTCCAGGCCAAGATACACCGGCAGGACTTCATCGACCGGCTGATACCAATCTGCAGACAGCATTTCCCGCACATCGGCGAGAAGAACTTAAGAAAATTGGGTTCCTGGCTCTATTTCTGCCGCGGGAGCACCTATGCGGAGGGACAGATCGACTTTCGAAAGGTGAAGTGGTTCCGCATCGTCACCGCCGATGACCTCATCCAGAAGATGCGCTTCCTTGAATCCGGCTACACGTTGCGTATCCAGGACATGGATGCCATTGTCGAGGGACTTGGGCTCAAGGAATACTCCTTTGAGGAAGAGAGTGCGCTTGTTCCTGCTTCACGGAGAATGAAAAGGCCGCTTGTCTCCCGGACCACCCTGATCGTCCTCCTCATCATATTCGGGGTATTTACTGTCGGCGTATTCATTGTGGTCACGTTTCCAGGCGCCAAAGTGGCAGCAGCAAATGCCCTGCAGGGGGTGATCACGCTGGTGGGGGGATGGGCGCACCTCGTCACCATGGAGACCGTCAAGAAAAATTCCACCCCGGAAGACAGCCAGCAGGCGATAATCTATCTCAACCGTTTCCGCGTTGCCGAGGGGATGCTGCCCATTGCCTACGACAGGCGGGCATACTCGCTCGCACTCGCCCGTTCAGAGGACATGGCAGATTTCAGGTACCTCAATTATACCAATCCCCAGACGGGATCGTCGGCGCTGGCGCTGAAGCGGTGGCATGGGTTCTCCGAGAACGAGACCCTCCTCGAGACACTCTACGGGCAGTGGACGGGATATACTCCGGGGATCGAGCGCCAGGCAATCGATGCCTGGCTCATAGATCCGGGAAACCGTCAGCGCCTCTTCTTCGCACAGGTAGCCGGGGCAATCGCATGTACTGACGGGTATTGTTCCTATATCGGGGTACGCCCTGCCCCACTCATCGCAAACGAAACCCTGAATGCGACAGGAAGCCCCGGCTGAGGTGTGACCTTGGGAGATATCACACCTCAACAAGAGTGCCGTTGAGTGCACGGTATACCCGCAGATTTTCAAGAACCGCGGAGACATGGGTATCGAGGCCTATCTCCTCCTCTATTGCACGTATCTCATCGAGTCGTGATGCGGTGGCCGGAATCCTGGGGACCGCCGAACACGAAAGATCGCCCGGTTCCCGCTCGAAGGTGCCGATCTTCTTCGCAAGGTCAACGGCCTCCTGCTTGTCAAAGGCTACCAGGGGTCGGATGAGGGGGACCAATGCTGCCTCCGAGACCACCGCCAGGTTGACCATGGTCTGGGATGCAACCTGCCCTATGCTGTCTCCGGTGCAGAGCGCAAGATACCCGTCGCGTGCCGCAAGCCTGCTGCCAAGGCGCACCATGAACCGCTTGCAGATTACGCAGCGGAAACGCGGTTCTGCCTGCTGCACCAGTGTCTCGTAGAAATCCCCGGAATCCGCGAGATAGAGTGTGATGGGAAACCCGGCACACCATGATGAGAGCACGCAGAGGTGGCGAAGCGTTGTTGCCCGGACGTCAGATCCGGCGAATACCCCGGACGCCACATGCAACGCGTCAACCTCACACCCCCTCCTCATCATAAGCCAGGTGGCAACCGGCGAATCGATACCGGATGAGAGAAGCGAGAGGACCCTGCCCTGCGTACCCCATGGGAGACCCCCTGGTGCAGGAATGCGGGTATCGTACACGAGTCCGCCGAAATCGCGGAGTTCTGCAAATATCTCGTAATCGGGGTTTTTGAGGTCAACAGTCGCTCCGGAAACGGCGTCGAGGATCGAGGCTCCCAACGCCGCCCCGAGTTCCTGGCTGGTAATTCCTTCAACCCCCTGCCGACGCGCACGGACCGCAAACCGCCTCCCGGGCCCGAGTTTTTCGCAGGCCAGTGCGACCGCCGCATCCCTCAACGCTGAAAGTTCTGGTGGTGTCAGGGTGCAGACCGACACGTCCACCACACCAAAGAGGCGGGACACCACCGATGCAATGGTTCCCGGGTGCGTACCATGGAGGATGACCCGCCCGCGATGCACCTCGGCCCGGTGAGAAACCCCTGCGGCATCGAGCGCTCTTGCGCAGTTCCTGAGGAGGGTTCCTACAAAATGCCGCTTAACCGGCTCGCTCTTGAGGAATATCTCGCCGTAACGGAGCATGACAACCTGCTCCTTTTGAGATGACGCAGGGTGAACCATTCTTCCTGTACATTGGATGTGGTGGTTCATAAAAAAGGGAGATGCGGAGGATGAATTCCCCTGCAAGAGGAATGGTTCAGGAAAAGTGGAGGTGTCTATTCGCATCCTCTGACAAAAACCAATGGGATTCTGCCCTTACAGAGGGTTCCGGGGAACTGGTAAATGTTAAATCCACCGAAACCCAAGCAATAGAAAAAGAAAGGGCCATGAGAAGGAATTTTAAAAATACCAGGCCAATTTCCTGGAGGAGGCGAGAGGTGGTCAACCTTTCAGAACATATTGGGAGTCTCAGACATGTATGAAAACGTCCTCGTCCCGTTTGACTTCTCAGCCGATTCCCGGCATGCGACAGAGTGCCTGAGACAGATCCCGGGTGTTTCCCGGGTGGTGCTTCTCCATGTCGTTTATGCCAAGCACCCAAAAACGGATACCGGAACAATGGATCCATCGGTCGATTATGCCCGCCTGCGCCTTGAAGAGTACGCGGGATCCATCGACTGGGAAGGGTTGTCCATTCGCACCCGGATCGAGGCGATCTCCGGCGGTTACATTTCTGACGTGGTGAACCGCGTCGCGGCAGAAGAACGCGCGTCGCTTGTCGTGATGGGAAGGAGAGGGATGGGTGTCATCGAGGCGCTCCTTCTCGGCAGTGTCGCATCCGACGTACTCCGGTACGGTGACCGCGACCTCCTCCTTGTACATGCCCCGCAGGCCCGGGAACCGGGGACGCAGGGGCCCGGAGGAGCCCTCCCCCTCTTCTCCCACCTGCTGATCTGCACGGACTTCTCCGCACCCGACATTGTTGCGCTCTGCAAGGCGGAGCTTCCCCCTGCATCCCGGGTGACCCTCCTCCACGTGGTTGGCACGGGTGAATCCAGGGAAGAAGTCCACCTCCATTCAAGTGACGCCTGGACAAGGCTCAAGGCACTCCGTGATGAGTATTCAAGCCTCCATATCCCTGTCCGGGCAACCGTCTGCGAGGGGGATGCGGCAGAAGAGATCATCAGGCATGCCCGGGAGAATGATGTCTCCCTCATAGTCCTGAAATCCGCAGGGAAGAGTGGGTTTATCAAAAATTTCCTTGGGAGCACTACCATGCACGTGGCGCGGAATTCCGATGTCCCTGTATTGGTACTGAAACGTTTCGGACCCGGAACCAAATGAGGCGCCATGGAACGGCTCCTGCCCCATGCACAGCGCCGGCCCCCGTTGATCTCTTTTTTGCCCGGCCAGGCAATCCGTACAGCACAATATCCGTTCTGCCTTCCTAAAAGTGACCCTGGCGGGAGGCTTCAGCGATGATCTCCTGGGAACTCATTTTTGCAATCACCTCGTCGATACTCCCGTGGGGTCTTTCCAGAGGGTGCAGCAGCTTCAGGAGTACGCCCATTACCTGGACGACCAGATCGCTGACGCAATCCTCGAAATGTCCAGTAGGGACTTGGATAGGGGCGATGCAGCCTATTATGCAGTGCTGCTCCGTATCTCGAGCCATGGAAGAGTGTTGGCGGATGAAGCCGGGGACTTTTCTGATATCCTGCTCCAGAACCAGGAGCGCGGTCTGAAGCTTCCCCCGGATTCAGTGCTGATACAAAAGGACATCCTTTCATCATGCGAGCGGAATGTCGGTATACTCCGGGACGCATTTCCCGATATTTCTGACACAATAGACGCTTCCATGCGTTCCGTTGACGAGACTGCGTGTTGAGATTTCGCGGCACTTTCACCAGCATATCATCCGTAGTTCCCCCGGAAAGAGCGCTGCCGGCAGCACGATCTCCCGGATGCTCTTTCATATCGAGGGGATAGCTGCAACCATCCGCGAGATGAGAAAGTCGGCACGCCTGCTGCGTGTGGTCTGATTCTCTCCTGCGGGAGAGAGAGACGCCAGTCCTCTTGCCAGCGGGAGTCAGGGTGGGGGTTTGCATATTCGCCCTTCCGATTGCCGGACTTCCCGCGACGATTCGTGGGGAGACATCCCTGTAGTATTCCGATACACCTTTATCATACAGGAGAAAACCTGTATGACAATGGCAAAAAAGAAGGAGAAGGCGGCAAGTGCCGAAGAGCCGCTCAAATTGTTCTATATCTTCTATAACCAGGAGCGGTGGGACAACTGGATCAACACCCTGAGAGAGGCGAACTTTGAAGCCGGCCCGGACAGCGAGGAGATGCCTGACGGGTACACAACCCTCTACAACTTCTCGATGGACATCACCCTCTCGGTCTTGAAGATCATCAGGCTCTTCCAGAACGGGCGGTATACAAAGGAGGAGGCGCTCGATAAGCTGAATGCGGTCGAGGCCATCGTCATGGGGGAGTCCCCGAAGGACGACCTGGAGGAGTACGTCGAGTCCCTGCAGCTCTCGCTCCTGGTGCTCTTTGCAGGATGCCGGAAGTTTTTGGAAGGCGAGTATAAGACGGATATCAAGGCGCTCGTCAAAGATGGAAGGAAGATCATCGAATCCGACATGGAGAAGGCGCTTGACATCGCCGCAGATATCGCGGCAAACGTGATCAACGGTGCCTCCTGCTGCGCGAAATACGTAAAAGACGACATCGAGCAGCCCACGCTCTTTGACGAGTGGCTTATCGAGGTCGAGAGCATGGCAGAAGCCGTCTCTTCCCTGAAAAACTTTGACGAAGAGGCCGGAGAGACGTGATCGCCCAGAAAGCCCGGTTCCGTCACTCCCGCAAACTGGAACGCCTGGCAGGCTATCGGCTCCCTGACCAGGCATTCCATGGCGCCACCCTTGAGGCAATCTCTTCACGCCTCGATTTCGGCCGTCTTGACCACACGCTTCACCAGCAGATCCTCAACTTCATCCACTCCTTCCTGCGTTGCACCTGCCGTGACGCTCCCTTGTGCGGCTGCCCGGAGAAGAAGTTCTCCCGGGAGATCCTGGAACTCCGGGAGAATGGACTGGACCACCGCCAGATCGCCCAGTTCCTTCACGAGGAGTATGGCATCGACCTCTACCCTGCGGACATCCTCTCCTTTCTCGAGGACTCGGTCCATGTCCTCGAGGCGATCCGGGACATCGCGGACCTCCAGGGGATGCCTGATCTCTGCAAGAAGGCAGATGCCCATATCGAACTCCTTGAAAGGTGAGTGCCAGGTTCAACCACTCAATTTCCCTCAAACCTTGATATTCAACGACCCGTTGATCTCTGATATCATGCAATGCCTGGAATGCCGGCGAAGCGCTTGCGGAACGAGACACTTTCTGTGCGGGAGGTTTTTTTCCCTGCCGGAGAAAGGGATCCCATCCGTTTCCCGGGTTGATCACGTGGCGCAGGGGTTGTCCTGATGTCAAGGACACTCACGGTGACGCGGACGCCCCGCACCGGTGAACCCCGGCCCTGCGCGGTCTGCAGTGATTCGGGCCTCTCTTTCCTCGAACTCCTCTCTTCTGTCAAGCCGGTTCTGGAACGGGATGGCATCGCGGTAATAACCGGCAGTACGCCTGACGTCCAGGACGCATCCACGGATGACACGGGGTTCATGCTCAACGGACGCCCTCTCGAAGACCTGCTCCGCGAGTGCGACCGGGCGCAGTTCATCTGCCACTCATCCAGGTGCCAGGCCTTTGTCTCTGCCGTGGAGGTAGTGCGGGATGAGCGGGGAGCTCGGTGCATAAGGGCCCCGGAGATGCTCTTCCGGAAGGCGATCCTCTTGTCACTGGAATGAGGGCATCCCGGGTTTGTGAAAATGGAGCAGAGTCTCCCCGGTAACGCGTTCTTTCGGTGTGAGTCAGGAAAGGGAGGAGCCGGGGGAATCATCAGGTAAGAGATGGCTGCTTATTGCGCCCTCTCAACGGCCTCGTCCTTTTCTTCCGGTTTTTTCCCGGCAGGGTCGCGTCTCTTCTCCCGCTGGCCTCTTGCCACCGCCTGGTCCTGGAGCTGCCGCGAGAGAGAGATTATCCCCGACGTGTCCCCGAGAGTCATGGTATCTAAGACTGAAGCCGGCACAATGACAAGGGTTGCCTTCTCCTTGAGGCCTTCGTAGAGCATGTTCATCGCCCTGAGGTGGAGGGCAGTCGGGTTGTCCTGGTAGGTCCTGGCCGCTTCCTCGAATTTTTCGGCCACCTGCCGCTCGGAATCCCCGAGGATGACTCTTGCCTGGCGTTCTCGTTCAGCCTGTGCCTGCATCGACATCGCGTCCTGGAGTTCAGCAGGTATGAGCACGTCCCGTATCTCCACCGACGAGACGTGGATGCCCCAGTGCTCGGCACGGCTCTCTATAATCCTCTGGAGCTCGAGGTCAAGTTTCTCCCTTCCTTCCAGCATCTCCGCAAGGTTTGACCTCCCGATCACCTCGCGAAGCGCAGTCTGGGCGGCCCAGCTCACGGCTGTCCTGTAGTCCTCGACCTCGAGTGCTGCCCGCTGCGGGTCAACCACTTTCCAGAAGAGGACTGCCTCGACATCGACAGGAACGGTGTCCTTCGTGAGGGTCTTTTCCGCTGTAAATGAAGTAGTAATGATCCGGGTATCTATCCAGTACGCGACGCTTTCGACAAGCGGGGTGATGACAAACACGCCGGGGCCATAGAGCCCCTTGTATTTCCCGAGCCTAAGCACGACCGCTTTTTCCCACTGGTTGGCTATCTGGAGTGCGGCGGCAAGGGAAAGGGCAATCACCAGTGCCACGAGCGCAATCCCGATAAAAAGTACCTGACCCGTGAAGGTATAGAGCGAGTACGCTGCCCAGAGTCCCACCAGAAAGAGGATAAGAAAGACAATTGCCTGAACGGGGTTTGGCTGTTTCATAGCTCTGCACTCTTCCATTCTCATCGCATAATTGTATGTATGCAGGAATCCGGCTGGATCTTCTGGGAATTTTTTTTGGTTCCTGGGCATCCTCCCGGCACATCACTGCCGGGGAGAACTCCTGCTCTTCTGCTTCAGCATGTCAAAGACGTATCGTGCCACTCCCGGCGCCACGTACCCGCAACGCCTGACCAGGCGCACCTGGAGGCCTGCGTCTTCATACTCCTTTGTGAGGGCAGGGACCTGGGATGCACGCTTGAATGTGTAAAAGTGGACCATCGCGCCTTCCCTGACATGCGGGAGGAGGGAGAAGAGCACCTGGTCGTATCCATATGGCGCCGGAACGATAGCCCGGTCAAACTTTGCAGGGAGACCTGGGAGGATCTCCCTTATGTCACCTTCGTGGATGACGACCCGTTGCCAGACATTGTTGAGGATTGCATTCTCCCAAAGAAACCTGCATGCCGCAGGGTTTTTCTCAACCGCGGTCACGATCGCACCGCGGGAGGCGGGCGGGATCACGAAAGGCCCGACTCCCGCAAACGGGACTATCACCTCTTCTAGTGGTTTTACCTGCATCCATACCCGGCAACGCTCTGATGCGAGCCTCGGTGAAAAGAATGTCTCCTTTATGTCGAGACGATAGGAGAACCCGTACTCCCTGCACACCGTGGTTGTCCCCCCACCCGCCAGGACCTCGATATCCGCAACCCGGAGATCACCCCTGGGGATCTGGGCCCTGCTCGCGACTGTGCGGATATTCCGATGACGTGAGAGGACTTCGCGCGCGAGATGGAACCTGAGGTCATGCAGTTCCGGCGGGAGGGAAAGCACGGCAATGTCGCCGACGACCTGGAACCCGAATGAGACACCCTTTGCCTTTTCATCGGGGAGAAGTCCCGGGAGGAGTTCTCTTGAGATCATTGCACCAAAGGAGTGGATATTGTCCATTCCGGATAAATGCATTGAGGATGGCCAAAGGACCTTCGGGAACGCCCGGTCATATCCCGGCCCGCGCTATGTAATTGTGAGATCTTGTGCGGGGTCAATCGTGATGGGGCCTATTTCCATGATCCTCCCCTCATGGGAAAGGGTGGCAGAAGGCGGGGAGTGTCCCTTCAGGTGTACTTTGAACTGGTAGGTCCGGGAAGTAAATTTCACCCAGGTCTCGCTTTCGCTGCAACGGACCGTATACAATCCCTGTGCCAGGACGTTCTCCCCCGAAAAATGCCCTTCTCTCTTGAAATTCAGATAAAATGAGCCGATTGTAACCTCCTCCCCTCCGAGGTTGGTCCTCTCCAGGATATGCATATCTACATCCTGGACGACAATATCGAATGACGCGAGGAACTGCCTGAAGAAATCCACCTGGCACGCGAGATCAGAATGTGAAATGACCTGGTACGCAAGGAGAAACTGGAGCAGGATCTCCCCCATCCGGGAATCGCACCGTCCATTCACCGGTGTGTCCCCCCAATCCCGGAATTCCTTGCCATTGGTGAAGGGGAGGCTGAAGTCATGAGTATACTCCCCGCAGAAGTTGGTAGTGTCTGGTTCTTCCTGCACGATCGGCGAAGCATACTCTCTCCAGAGAACCCTGGCTCCAGTGAGTCTGTTGGGTGTAGGGGCCCATATTTATCACGGGGTTTCATATTCATCGCAGCGATGAATATTCATCATCACAATGAATGTGAATCTCTTGGGCTATTCTTTTCCTCATGGAATATGCTCTCTCATATCCCCGTGAAGTTCCGGCACCGCATGAAAGGCGCTCCTGGCTTGAATTTCTCGAAAAAACCTGGGAATTCTTCCTTTACAGCTCTCTCTACCTTGGCGCAGCGGCGGTAGGAATGGCCTACATCTCCTGCCTCATACAGGGGTCGGGTCTCTCCCTTCCGGTCGCCACGACACTCGGCCTCGTGGTCTTTTCGGTGTATAACCTGAACCGGAAGACGGACGAGGCAGAGGATGCGCTCAACCATGCCAGTCGCCACAGGATCACGAGCTCCTTCTCCCGGCCGCTCCTTATAATGGCTGTTGCCGCGTATGCGGCTGCCCTCTGCATCGCCGCAGGTTCAGGGATCGCAGCCCTTGGTGTCGCAATTCTTCCCCTTTTTGCAGGGGGAGTCTACAGCCTGCCGTTTCTTCCCGGCGCATCAGGCTACCGGCGCCTGAAAGAGATCCCTGTCTGCAAGAACCTCGTGGTCTCATTCGCCTGGGGGTTCACTTTTTCACTCCTGCCGGTGACGATGCTTGGCATCGAAGCAGGATCTGCATCACTTCTTGTATTCATCTTCATCTTCTGCTGGACCTTCATTGCATCCGTCATTCCCGACGTGAGGGACAGGGCTGGTGATGCCACAACGGGTGTGCTGACGATCCCGGTCCTCTGTGGTGTTGAAGGTACCCGAACGCTTCTCTCCGCGTTCAACCTCCTGTCAGGGATCATCCTTGTAATTCTCGCGGCAGGTCTCCTTTCTGCAGGCTTTCTGGTAGTGATCACCTTCTCCCTCCTCTATTCCCAGGCCTGCATCCTCGCCATTGGCCGAACCGACTATGATGGTTTCATCTGCGATGTGGTCTCAGACGGGCAGTTCCTTGTCATCGCACTCGCTGGATTCATTATCATGCGGGGGATGTAAGACACGCGAACAGGCTCGATAAACTGAACCTGGGGGCAGTGCAGCATTATCCCGATACCGATCGAATAACATATTTTACCGCTTGTGACATGTGTACCCTGTATGGATATCCTGGAGATCTACCATCAGCATTCCAGGCTGATCCACTCCATTTACAACTCGCGCCTCAAAATACAGGTGCTGCTGACCCTGCGCCAGGGCAAGGCCCCGCTCTCGAAACTCCGGAGCATCACCGGGAGCACGTCCCAGGCCATTATCCCCAAGATCCGGAACCTTGAGGCGCTTGCGCTTGTAGAGGCGGAGGGGTACGAATACCGCCTGAGCACGCTCGGGCGCGTGGTTGCCAACGAGGTCAAGGCCTACGTGACTCTCATGGGGGGGATCGCCTCCCACCAGCAGTTCTGGGTCACCCACGACCTCTCTGGACTCCCTCCCAGGTTCCTCGCACGGATCGGTGACCTCCAGGGATCGCATATCCAGACCGATACGACTGTAGACATGTTCTCGGTCTACACCCATTACCTTGCCATCATCAAGGAAGCCCGCTACATCCATGGGATATCATCGGTTGCAAGCCCGGGCCTCGCACAGTTCCTGGCCGAGAAGGTCAACGAGGGAGTGCCTGTCGAGCTCGTCGTCAGCGAGGAGGTGATCGGTATCCTGAAGCAGGAGCCCTATGCAGGCCACATGAAAGCCCTTGCGTCATCACAGAACTTCCAGGTATGGGTGACAGGAGAGAGCCTGAGAGTGGGCCTTACTGTGACCGACAGGAACCTCTCGCTTGGACTCTTCAAGAGGGACAGCAATCTCTATGACAGCTCGTCCGACCTCTTCAGCGACGATCCCGACGCGGTCGCCTGGGGCGAGGACCTCTTTTTGTATTACCGCAGGCGAAGTGTCCCCCTCGATATCTCCTCCCTCTTTTGACGCAGGATAAAAAACATTTACTCTTGGGATATTCGCCTTTTCAGCCATCCAGCACCCACGCACCAGCAGTCGCAAGGTAATAGGCGCCAAAGGCCATGAGGAAGAGCCCGCAACCTCGCAGTAGCCAGGCGTACCTCCTCTCGTCAAAGATCCGCCGTCCCTGGTGGACACTCGTCGAGACGATGGTGTACCACCCGAAGTCGGCCGACCAGTGCCCTATCAGGAACGCGAGGGCGAACGGAAACGCCTTCTGTGCTGCGGCAAGGACCAGTGCACTGCCGACCGAGAACCACCACATCCAGAAATACGGGTTAGAGACGCTGGTAAGCGCTCCCGCCAGGTATGGGTTTGCGAACACCTGGTCAGCCCTTCCTTCAGGTACCGACTCTCCTGCCGCCCTGATGGTCAGGATACCAAAGGCCAGGAGTGCGACGCCCCCGACTGCCGCGATGACCGCCGTATACTGCTGTAAAGCGGTCACCGAACTGAGCCCGAAGATGATGAGGAGGAAGATTGCTGCCTCGATGACCGCATGACCTGCCATGACACGGGGCCCAGTGCTCCACCCGCCCCTTGCCGATGAGTTGATGGTGGCAACGAGTGTGGGGCCGGGGACAAGCGCCCCGGTAAGGCCGATGAGAAGGCCGAGGAGGAATGTCTGGAACATGGCGCGGGTTCACTTCAGCCTTGATATTTGTCATGAGAGATAATGGGATATTTGGTCTTGGCCTCGTCAAAGAGGTGCCAGGTGCCTCATGCCTCCTGGCACATCCCCATGGCTCCGGATCGAAGCATCCTTGCTTCATGGTATTCAACCAATTTCCCATGCACGGAAATCTGCCGTTTGCGATCCGGTTTCCCGCACACAACTTGCCGTCTCATTCAATCAACCCCTGTTCCTTCTGGGTGATGTCCCATGTCATTTGAGAATCCGGGCACCCCACTCAATGCAATGACGATGCTTGCCGGGCAGATCGGCTCCTGCCGCAAATGCGCGCTCTCTCTCTCGCGTATAAAAACGGTTCCCGGCGAAGGCCCTGCCCCCTGCCGTGTCATGCTTATCGGGGAGGGGCCTGGGAAAAAGGAAGATGAGAGCGGGAGGCCTTTTGTCGGGAGGGCAGGGGCTATTCTCTCCGATCTTCTCGCCCGAATCGATCTCTCGAGGGAAGAGGTGTTCATCACCAGCGTGGTGAAGTGCCGTCCGCCGAAAAACCGGGCCCCCGTAAAGGAGGAGATTGCAGCCTGCATGCCTTTCCTCGATCGCCAGATTGCAATCCTGTCTCCGGAGATCCTCGTCCCGATGGGAAGGGTAGCCGCCTCGGCAATCTTTTCAAGGTATGGCGTTGCCTTTCCTTCGTTCAGTGAAGTCAGGGGAAAGAGATTTTCAGTCAATGAAAAGGATACGGGACGGGAGATGAGCATCATACCGGTCTACCATCCGGCAGTGATCACCCACAACCCTCCTGCCCGTGCAGCGCTGGAAGAGGACTTCATCAGGCTCGGCGAGATACTCCATACCCTCGATTGAGAACGATACGGCACCATCTGAAGGATCCGGCATCCTTTTCCGACGTATATTCCCTGTATTCTGCCGGCCGAAAAGAGCCAATGAACTGCGGCGCCGTCTGGAACAGAGGAGAATTCGGTTTCCAATACAAGGGTACCCTGAAAAGAATGAGAGCCCGGGGGAGATGCTCTCCCTTTTTCCCGGTGTTCAGGGTAATCTCGCCGAGGCCTTGGTCGCCAGGTCAAATGCGAGAAGTTCGTCAGCGTCGGTGCCGATGATCATGATGATCTCATACAGGTTTCCTCTTCCGAAAATGACCAGGAATCCATTGAGCGGGGCTTCGGTTGAGGGAAATTCGAACCGGTACGCTACCCCTGCATCGCCGAGTGGAGGCGCCGGAATCTCGGCAGGGCTGCCATCTGCAATCTCGGGGAACTGGTCCATCAGCACTTCATTGAGCGTCTCCTTGGTTGCAGTCAGGGTATAGCGCGAGACCATCTGGTCAACGAGTGTCGTGTTCTGATCATCACCTGTGACCATCGAGATTGAATAGCCGCCGAGATAGCAGAACTCGCCGGCCGGGCACTCTTCATCCCCGGGGAGCATCGCTCCTTCCTGAACCAGGGTGTAGCCTTCAGGAAAATCTGATGGGTTGAGGAGATATCCCTTCAATTCAGCTTCCTCAGGAGGAGGGACGTATGGGCTTTCAGAGAGAGTGTCGACAGCAGTCCCTTCAGGCTCCGCCGAGGGGAGGGGCGACTCCTCGACACCGGTGACCTGAGGCAGGGCGTTCGGGGACATGGATGGGGAAGGGATACCTGGGGGAACAATCTCGCCTGCCCCGGTTTGTTCAACCGGGGGGGCGGGAGTTGTCGCAACACTCGTGGCAGGAGGCGGGGTGTGCGGGGCTGGAGAGGGATTCGAGGTGCATCCTGCTGCAAGTACCAGGACCACCGCAAGGAAGATGATAAGAATCAGACCGATTGCGTTTTTCATGCATTACCTCAGTTAAAAAGGCATTTTATAGGTATAAAACCGTTCGATTTGCTCCGGTCTGTTTTTCACCGCTCATGCAGGAGAGTGCGCTCTTTATTCATTGGTGATTACTAAAATCGCATCCGCGATATCCCTATGAAAATGCACTCATTTTATTAAGCTGTCAGGGCTGATGCGGAACTCAATCATGCGTATTTTCATTTGTATGCTCGTGTCTCGACAAGAATCAACTGATTATTTTGTCCACCAGATGTGCAAGTATGTCCATTATGGCATTTGAGATCCCACTCAGGATGGACTGTATCGCAATGGCAAAGAAAAAAACTGCAAGAAACTTGGTGATGATCCGCAGCTCATGTTCTCCGATGAACTTGAGTATCCGCGATGAGTACTTCATCCCTGTGTAAGATGCCGCGATTGCGACCGGCACCGCGACGATCACCAGCATGTTCTCAAGGATGCCAACCGCCTGTGATGAGATCAGGATCACCACCGTGATCGTCCCGGCACCGCTGGTGAGCGGGAATGCAAGTGGCACGACTGCGATGTTCTCAAGTTCTTCAGGAAAATACACCTCCTTTTTTGCCGTCAGCACCCAGGTTGGGAACGAGACGAGGAGGATGCCCCCTGCAATTTTGAATGCAGGGATGGTGAGCCCAAGCACAGCGAAGATGATCAGGCCGGTGAGAGAGAAGAATAGCAGCACTATCAGTCATTTACGAAGTGAATTGGGCATCACCCCTCTTTGCTGCTCCGGGGTGAACCTTTGAGTCAGGATCGGGAATACCGCCTCAGTACTGACAGGGTTCATGATTCCGACGATTGAGGGGTTTGCCACATATAGAAACCCGATGGCTCACATGTCTTCGGTCTTATCAGGGGGTGGAGAGAAAGGGGAGATATACCTTTTAACCCCGCCAGGAAAGCGTCAATTCAAAAAAGGGAGTGGGTCTTGAGATCAGGACTTCCCGAAATACGCCTTCACGTTTGCCTGGAAGAGGTACCAGAGGATGATTGCAGAGATGATGATGCTGACGAGCCCGGACATCCAGTCCGAGAAGAGATTGATGATCCCCATGACGAGGCTTATGATCGTGATGATGACACCCACCGTCCATACCCAGCCCCATGCCTTGAAGCAGCCAATCCCAAGGAGGATCTCGATGATTCCGATGATGATCAGGACAAAGCCCAGCGCCAGTCCCACCACGCCTCCAATAGGGCCGGCAATCACCGCACCGAGAGCGGCAAGGCCAAGTCCGGCAAGTAACAAGAGCAATCCTCCAATGATCCAGAGGATGCCAATAATGGTGACTCCCAATGGTCTTTCTGACATATGTGTGGCTTTCATGAGGGAGTTAATAAATCTATGGTCGATTCAGGCGAGAGCGAGTAATGCCTGAATTGGCTCCTCAAAAAAAAAGACTGAGATTCGTCAATATGTGAGACCTCTTACAGGCAGAGGAGACATCCGAATTAGAGAAGTACATAAATCCCCGGTCCAGGACCCGCATATGCCGCAATATCTTGAAGATGAGAATGTAGCAGACTGCCATGATGATGAAGGAAAACCAACACAATCCTATCGCTGGTGATCTGGTTGACATACAGGATCAAAAAGGGCAGGCCATCGGCATTGACCAGCCCTGGAATGGGGAAGTTGTTCTCTTCGACCAGCGTCATGATGAATGCAAAGACGCCGTTTCCGAGAATCTCGAACATGTCATGGGGGGCAGGCGGCCCGGGCAGCACTGCCAGGTCATCCCCACTGGAACGAAAACAGGATTGGTGTTGTGGGGCGTTCTCAGGTCAGGGTCAGAGATTCCGGACCATCAGGGTTATCCCGCCGGGAATGCCGGAAAAGAACGCCCGGCCATTGACAAAAAATTCATCATAGGCGATATATGCCGCACGAACGAACCCGCATCGTTCACAGACGCGCGTTGATGCGGGCCCCGTACAGTCCGCAACGACCATCGTGAACCCTTTTTCTTTTGCCATTGCGAGGGTGTGCCGGACCATGCAGGTGACAAGGCCTTTCCCACGGTACCTTCGCCGGGCACCCACCTGGAATATATGGAGGACGGTTCCTGGGGCGACATCATGAAGATCCATGCATTGTGATTCCAGTTCTTCGATAATTTCCATGCTCTCCTGGAAAAATGAGAGCAGCCTTCCAATGCGCGGGCCTGCAGCGTTCCAGTCCGTGGTCAGGTCACTTGAGAGAACAAATGCGATCACCTCGTCGGTCATCCTGTCGGTCGCAATAACACTCAGACCTCGATCTGCGCAGAAACGGAGGTATTCACATGCAAAAGGAAGAAATTCGTCAGGATCGATCCCGTGGCGGCGGGTCATCGGTTCATCGTTGAGAAAGACCCGGGTATAGAGTTCAGCCGTGGCATCCGCGGTCTCATGGGTGAGGGGCCGGATGCAAATCCTGCCTCCGTGAATCCCACCCTCAGTCAGGACTTTTCCAATTTCGGTCTCTCGAGGGTAATTCATGCTATGATCATTGGTTCATGAGGGAAAAGGCGGACACTTCCGGCCAAAAAAGTGGACCTAATAATCACCTTTCCTTTCTGATATTCTGGAATGCGCGTGCATCGGGCGGACCCTCCCTGAAAAGGGGTCTTGCGGCAGGGAGGCGAATGGTTCATGGATTCCCTTTCTCCTCGCATCCAAAGATCCTGTCCACGCCGAGCAGGGTATTTACCCACGCAAGGTCGTCGC
Organism: Methanoregulaceae archaeon PtaB.Bin056; assembly: GCA_002067095.1. Classification (GTDB taxonomy): domain Archaea; phylum Halobacteriota; class Methanomicrobia; order Methanomicrobiales; family Methanospirillaceae; genus Methanolinea_A. The sequence goes on along the minus strand of MVQD01000038.1, from coordinate 57,077 downwards.
TGTACTGGATCCCGATAAGGACCATCAGGGTGAGAGGGACTGCAAAGACCATCCCCGCGATCCCAAGGAGCCACCCCCAGAATATGACGGAGAGTATCACGAGCAGCGCAGGGATCTCAAACTTCCTTGAAGCAAAGTAGGAGAATACGGGGTTCTCGACGACAAGGTTCAGTATGCAGACGATCGCGAGGACTGCCGCAGCGCCCCACAGGCCGAACTGCAGCCAGGCAAAGAAGATGGCAGGGATTGCCGCGATGATGAGGCCGATGAACGGGATGTACGAGAGCACGAAGGTCAGCACTCCCCATAACACTGCGGCATGGACCCCCATCGCATAGAGGGACCCCCCAAAGAGGACGCCGTGGACAAGGTTTGTCTCGGTCCTGACCACCACGAAATCTATCATGTACCGGCTCATCCGCGAGAGGCGGGCGGTCTTTGCCTTATCGATTCCGGGCAGGCGGGTGAGCCTCTCCGCGATGTGGGGTGCCTCGAGCAGCATGAAAAACGTGGTGACCGCGATGAAGAAGAGGTAGAGAAGGAGGTCTGAGAGGTTCATTGCGGAAGAGAGGATGAGCCCGACAAGGGAGCCAAGGTCAGGAGAAGAGGGGATGACACCCGACGGAAGTCCGTGGCCGGCAAGCATCCCCGAGATCTGCGCCACCCGCTGGTTGAGTTCCGCCTGGTAGAGTGGGAGATCGTGCATCAGGACTCCAAACGAGTAGAGAGAGATGCCGATGAGCGCGAGGACTGCCGCGATTGCAACAAGAGTCAGGACAGTCACCGATACGATATCGGGGATACCTCTCTTTCTCATCCGGTCCATTGCAGGGCAGGCGATGAGGGTGAGGATGAGGGAGATAACGATGATTGTGATGACGTAGGCACAGAACTTGAGACCAATGACCACGAGAAAGAAGAATCCTGCGAGCACAAGGGTACGGGAACCGGATGACCACTCTTCAGGGAGCATTCAAAAGAAGATATCACTTTCATCCCTTTCAAATGTTCCGTGATTAAAACGCCGAAATATGGGTATTCATCTCAATATCGCGAGGCCCGCACGATCTGGGAGAAAGGTTCCCTGATTTTACCCCCGAAAGATGGGTATCCATGGGAGGATCATTGATAAAGACCGGCCAGCGTCTACAGTGGCAAGTGTTCTGAAACGGAATTTCAGCGAACCCGTGCAATCATCTCGATCTCAACCTTCGCACCCTTTGGCAGTCCTGCAACATTCACTGCAGCTCTTGCCGGGTATACCCCCCCAAAATACTGCTCATATACCTTGTTGATGGTATCCCAGTCTGATGCATTGGTGAAGTAGATCCTTGCCTGAACGACATCAGAAAAATCAAGCTGGCATTCCCGGAGTATCGCTTTCAGGTTCTCCATCACCTGCACGGTCTGATCTTCAGTGGTCACTGCAAGTGCACCAGTCACGGGGTGAAGACCGATCTGGCCCGAGAGGAATACAAGATCGCCATACCTGACTGCCTGGTGGTAAGGGCCGACAGGCATAGGCGCATCTCTACTGACGATGATGATCTTTTCAGTATGTGGTTGTTGTGAGAATAACAGTGGAGAGAGACCAAGACCTGCCAGAAGACCCAACGCAAATACCAGCATGATAATCCAGGCACAGGTTCGTTTTCCCATTCAGATCATGATACCTCTCTTGATACAAAGGAGATAATAGATCGCAATGAAAGGCAGGACCTTGCGGCGATGATTGGTACCTATCTCTACGTTTTTTTGTTCTGATTAACCAGAAGAATACGTCCATTCTCCCAGTTGTCCTCTTTCTCCGGCTTCCCTGGCGGGGTGAGATTTCTTCACAACTGCTTCTCCATCCATATTGAGTCAAAGAGTATCCCATGCTTTTGTCCTACCCCGGCAAACCGCCCCACTATTGAGAACCCGTTTTTTGCGTGGAAACGGATGCTGCCTTCGTTGCGGGAAGAGACATGTGCAAGGATGACGGAAATGCCCCGTTTCTTTCCCTCCTCTTCGAGATACCGCAGCATCAATGTCCCAAGACCCCTTCCGGTCACTTCAGGCCAAATGAAGAACGTGACTTCGGCGGTATGGGCAAACGCAGGCAGAGGGTTATAGGGGCGGAGCATTCCAAACCCTGCCAGTGCACCGTTCCTTTCTCGGGCGGCAACTGAAGGGTAGCCATGGGCTGCCTGCATCAGCATGTCATAAAATTCATACGGCACAGGGTTCTCCGGGAATGCCGCGAAACTGGTTTTTACGTAATAGTTGAAGAGGTCAACTACCTCGTTCTTGTCAGATCCGGCCAGGGGGAGGAGAGTGAATTCCGGCAAACGTCCATCTCCTTATAATAGGGTACAGGTGTTGCGTTCACATTCTTATAAGCAAAGGATGGTCTGAAAAGAGATCCTTGCGCGAATGTATCCTTCGCTTCTCACAATGTTTGAGGATATTGCCCGGTGATCGTGGTCACGGTCATGGTCTCGGAAGCGATGGTGATCGTCTCCTCTTTCTCGAGTGCGGCCAGTATCAGTTCGCTCAACCGAGAGCGGAGGATCCGCCGGGTCCGGGTGTCGGCTACGTACCGTGCCTCGAGCAGTATCCAGTTATCCGTGAGAGAGAGATAGACAGAAGGTTCGACCACTTTCCTTGGCAGGAAATACTTCTCTCCTATCCGCTCGATCTCGGCCTCCGCCTGCCCGGTCATGGTATCGGTCTCATGTTTCAGTATTGAAAGGATTATGCCACGGGCCTTCCTCCAGTCACTGTCGTAAGTGAGAGGGATCGGGATCTCGTCCCAGACAAACGAGTGGTCCCTGGTATAGTTGAAAAAGACATGGTTTATCACCTGCGCATTCGGGACGACGACCAGCCTCCCTGATGGTTGATCGCCCTTCACCCATCCCCTGATCTCCATCATGGTCGTATTCATGATCCCGATGTCCATGACATCTCCGACATGGTCGCCGATCGAGATGCGATCGCCGACCCTGAAATACCCTGAGACAATGATGAGGATTCCTCCGACAAAATTTTTGAAGACGTCCTGGACCGCAAACGCGAGCGCCGCCCCTATGATTCCGTACGACACAATGAGCGAGGAGGTGTCCGTAATCCATATCCGGAGGCTTGCAACAAGGATGACGACAATCGAGAGGATGGAGAGGACCTTTCGTGCGGTATACCTGGTCTTCTGGTCCTGGATACGCCTTACCACTACCTGTCCGAGGAGTATTGAGAAGACCAGGTACGAAGCGGCAAGGACAAGCGAGGTAAAGAAGAGATTGGTGACCGCAGGGCCATCGAAAAGGTGTTGTGCACCGGCCAGGAGCGCCGATAAGAAGATAAGTCCCCCGGATATCAGGATCTGCTGCCTCATGCGTGGTTATCATTGCATGTTCACTTCAATTATATAGAAGGGACTGTTTTCCCTCCCCTTCCCCCAATGCAGTAATGCAAAATTCGAATATCAGATGCTTCCGGGCGCGATTATGCACTATAACAGAAGAGTGGGGGGCTGCACGGCCCTTCGGCCTCATCGCCCACCAAGAGAGAGACGTGCACCCCTTTCAGATGAGGTTTCCGAACTTTGAAGCGCATGCGTCCTTATAAGCCGCCTCTACGTCTGAATCAGGAGGAGTATAAGGACTCGGGATATACCCGAGGATTGCACGAATCCTCCTTTTTATCGAATCCTCCCTTTGACCAACAAGCATCTGCTGCACCTCGCACCCTGCGGGGAGTTCATGGAGGTCCTCGTGGCATTGCGGGCAGAGCACCAGCAGGAAACATTCAAGCTCCTCGGCGGGCATCTCCTGTTCCTCCCCAGGGTCGATGAAGGTATGCACTTCGAGTTCATCTGTGTTCGAGATCTTTCCGCAGAGTTCGCACTTTGAACCTGCCGCCTCTTTTACCTTCCTGGCCCGTATGGGATGTTCGAGCAGGAAACGCATTGTCGACATCCGGCTGCATCTCCCATTTTCCGGGATGGCAGTGCGGGATGATAAGGGTTGGCTTGGGGTGTTGTCCGCATGAGGGGCAGCCGGGGATTGCCATTTCCTTTTATAAACACAGGCATGACTGGACAGTCTCCTCCCTTTCTGTTTCATCAATCTGCCTCCTCTCACTCTCACTCCCCGCGGGGTTCACCCTTTATGCCAGGGTCTCGCCCACGTTTCATCATGGACCCACTTATCGCTCGTATCCGAAAGGAACTTTCCGAACATGCGGACCCCGAAATCCAAAAAAACTCCAAGCGGTTCTTCAAGGAGGAGATCCGGTGTTACGGGATAAAGACTGCCAGGGTGGTCGCAATTGCGAAGCAATACTGGAAGGAGATCAAATCAAGAGAGAAAGGGGAGATTCTTGCACTCTGCGAGGAGCTTTACAAATCGGGCTACATGGAAGAGTCGTTCATTGCGTCAGAATGGACACAGCGCCTTTCTGACGACTTCGAGAGGGAGGATCTATCAGTATTCAGGCGCTGGATCGGGGCGTATATTTCCAACTGGGCCTCCTGTGACGGGTTCTGCAACCACACGATGGGAGCGTTCTTCGAGAAGTATCCCGATACCATCGACGAACTGAAGCGCTGGACCCAGTCAGAAAACCGCTGGATGCGCAGGGCGGCAGCAGTCTCGCTGATCATCCCGGCAAAGCGGGGAAAGTTCCTTGAAGAGTCGCTCGCGATTGCAGACCTCCTGCTCACTGACGAGGATGACCTGGTGCAGAAAGGCTACGGCTGGCTCCTGAAAGAGGCGAGCCGGATGCATTCGGGGGAGGTCTTCTCCTTCGTGATGGAAAAGAAGAGGGACATGCCCAGGACTGCGCTCCGTTACGCTATCGAGCTGATGCCAAAGGAGTTGAAGAACGAGGCGATGAAGAAGGACTGGGAACGTGCAGGCAATCGTGGCGCTGCCGACTGAACACCTTCACGGTTCACAACCTCTTTCGTGGTATACCACGAATTATTCTGTACGTGACAGATCAGAGCAGGCCGGTCGTGCTGGTTCACGGCTGGAAGAGCCATCCCGGGATCTGGGACAGGCTCGTCGAGGGGCTGGATAATAGATCAATATGCTCCTGGACTTTCGATCACTCAAGAATCCGAGGAGCTGGAGTTGAGTCGCTTGCCACTCTCCTGCAGGAGTTCATTTGGGACCAGAGGGCCGAGACGGGGTACTTCGGACCGGTTGACATGGTCTGCCACTCCATGGGAACAGGGATTGCCCGGTACCTCCTCGAAGTCCTCGACAAAGACGCAAGGCGCGAGAAGGTGCGCCTCCTCATCGGCCTCGGGCCGCCCAACAACGGCTCTTCCCTTGCGGAACTCTTCTTTGATCCCGTTCACTCGCCGCGTATTCTGCAGAGCCTCGGCGGGATATTCGTCCCCAGACGATTCAATCCTGCAGACGACATCATCGTCCGGCAGTTCAGGCCCGGGAGCGATACGATGGCTGCACTCCATGCTGCGGGTATCCGCGACGATATCAGATACAGGTTCATCCTGACCGGGAACTGCAACGCCGACCCGGAGTTCTTCTCACCATTCCACGGAAAGACCTGGGTTAAGACCGGGAATGGCTGGGAGACGACTTATGCGGGAGACGGGATCGTGCCCCACGCCGACTCCTGGCTCCAGGGGGCAGGATTCGATATCTTCCCCCTCGATCCCGCCTCGCTCTCCCAATCTCCCGATCTTTATTGCCACCTGCACCTGCCAAAAAACCCGGAGGTGATCGAAAGGCTACACGAGTACCTCTCTGATCCGAAAACCCCCCCGGGGGCCGGCTGCCCAGAGTGCCTGGCCATGTACCGGAAGATTTCACGCTAAAAAAAGGCGGTTCAAGAACCGCACGGGGCCTTTTCAACCTGATGGAGTATTTTATCCCCTCCGGTGAGAGACCTTCTCCCATGTACGGCTGGGCCGGGACTACCCTCTGGATCGATCTCTCGACGTCCACTATCACGCGGCGTGCACTGGATGTCACGTGGGCAAAAAAATTTCTCGGCGGGCGGGGATTCAACTCCCGGGTGCTCTGGGAGTCCCTTGCTCCCGGCACTGATCCCCTCGGCCCCGGGAATGTCCTCTGTTATGCCCCGGGGATGCTTACCGGCACCCCGCTCGCGCTGACGGGGAGGGTCTCTGTCAGCACGCTCTCGCCGCTTGGCGGGATACTCGGAGACGGGAGCGGCGGCGGGGAATTCGCCTGGCAGCTCAAGCGTGCGGGCTATGACCAGCTCGTGGTGACGGGCCGATCCCCGCACCCCTGCGTTCTCTCGATCGATGACTCCAGGGTTGAGATCCGTGATGCCCGTTCGCTATGGGGGCTGGACACCTGGGAGACTACCGACCGTCTCAGGTCAGATCTCAGTCCAGATACAAGCGTCGCCTGCATTGGCCCGGCGGGAGAGCGCCTGGTCCGCTTTGCCTCCACGATTATTGACAAGTATGCGTCGGCGGCTATCGGGAGCGGTGCGGTCGCCGGTTCAAAGAACCTGAAAGCCGTCGCGGTCAGGGGATCGGGCTCCCCCGAACTTGCCGATCCCGGAGGATTCCGTGACCTGGCAAGGATTGACCGGGAAATATTCAGGAATGAACCGTTCTTCCGCGACATCGTCAGCAGGTACGGGTCTATCATCGGGGTGGAAGACTGGGGGCCGGGCTATCGGAACAGCCAGAAGAGGTGGACTGCTGCGGATGTCCCTCCGGCATTGCGAAAGGATGCCTGGAAGGAGTACGAGGTCGGCCATACCGGGTGCCACGGGTGCCCGCTCCGGTGCAAGAACGTCATCCGTATCCCGGAGGGACCCCGGAAGGGCGAGGTAGGCGAAGGACTCGAATACGAGGCCATCCACTGGCTCGGGATCAACAGCGGGATAATGGATCCCATTGCCATCATGGAAATGTCGAATTATGCCGACCGGCAGGGCATGGACGTGATCGGGCTTGGGAGCGTGGTAGGGTTTGCAAAGGAACTCTACGAGCAGGGCATCGTCACCACCGATGATACAGGCGGGATCTCCCTAGACTGGGAGGACGCAGAGTCGCAGAAACTTCTCATCACCATGACCGCGGAACGAAAGGGTTTTGGTGACCTCCTTGCGCTTGGCATGGCCGGGCTTGCAGAGAGACTCGGAAGAGACGCGGTCCGGTATTGCTTCGATGTCAAGGGGGTAACCCGGGGCGTGTATCCCTCCGGGATTTACAGCCTTGCCCATGCAACATCGACGAGGGGAGCGGATCATCTCCGGGGCAGGACATGGGCAGGCGGCGAGAACGAGGAGGGGCTCTACCGGGACCTCGTGCAGAAAGGATTCATTCCCACAGACCCGGCAGGGGCGCTCATCGTGGGAGAGCGTGCCACGACGCTTGCTGATACACTGGGGAGGTGCAAGGGGGCGGTGAACAGCTGGAACTCGGCAGTGCCGCTGGTCAGGAAGTACCCTCTCTGGGGAGGGGCGATCCGCCTCATCCGGGCCGCAACGGGAATCGAATACACTCCCAGGGAACTGGAGGACGCCCTCGACCGCATCTACCTCCTTGAGATGTCATTCAACGTACGGCAGGGGAAGAGCCGCGCAGACGACAGGATGCCGCAGCGCCCCGAGATTGCCGGGACACGCAGGGGAGAAGAAGACCTGGCACGGCACGAGGCACTCCTGGATGCGTATTACTCCCTTCACGGCTGCAACCTCCTGACCGGCATCCCGGAACGGACAAAACTCGAACGTCTCGGTCTTTTGGATGTGGCAGATACGCTTGACAGGGTCGATTGAACGCTGTGCGACATCTCGCCGTTTCCCGCTAATGGTTCAAATTACCCGGGGAATAATCACAGTGCATCCCCTGAATCTCCACCAATGAAGCGTGCTTGCTTCGCAAGGTATAAATGAGACGACCTTGATTTTACCTGCTGAGTAATATGGCCAATCAACCACTTTCAGGGGAAGGGGCCAGTGCGAGTTCTCCTGTTCCCGGGACGCAAAAGAAGGTCCACAGGAACTACCTTATCGTGGGGACGATACTTGGTATCCTTGTCATCCTGATCATTGCCGCATTCCTCACTCTCTCCGTCAAGGCAGACCTGCCACCCGATCCCGGAACTGGCTATCCCTACACCACCACGTATGCGGTCCTCATTCCCGACGGGCTGCCCATCAGGATCGCGGAAACCCCAATCCTCGTCCTCACCTCGGGCAACGAGTTGATCATGAAGATCGGGGACCAGAACGAAAAGTTCGTCGCCGGGCAGACAAAGACTATCTCCGAACGGAGGGCCGAGTTCAGGGCGCTCGCGATTCCGCTCCTCTCCACGAACTACCTGATAGAGGCGACGTACCGGGGACGATCCGGTCCGAATGCAGACTTCTTCCTGATTGTCAGGACCTCCCGCCAGGTCCCCTCGTTCCTTATCGAACGAATCCTCCCTGCCGAGATCCAGGCAAGGCCGGCCTGATTTCATCCATTCCTACAATTTTCCCCGAAGATATGTGTCGCTCCGGCCGATGGAAGTATTGCGATGCTCCCTGCACCCACACGCCCCGTCCCGTTCATTCCCGGTATTATCTTTTTACAAGTTGAGAGTGTCCGGTTTTTCACCTTCCGCGCCAATCATACTGGAGGATGTTTGTTACATTCCTTGGGACAAACGGGTGGTACGACACCCTTACCGGGAATACCTGCTCGGTGCTGGTCCAGTCCGCGGACTACAACGTGATCCTTGATGCCGGGAACGGCATTGCAAAGGCTGACCAGTATCTCGACCAGGAATTACCCACCTTCCTTTTCATCAGTCACTGCCACCTTGATCATATCACGGGGCTGCACGCCCTGAATAAATTCAGGTTCAGTCATCCCCTGCATATCTGCGGCCAGATAGGTGTCTCCCGGGAGCTCCAATCGATTGTGCGGGAGCCATTCACTGTCCCATTCGACCAGCTGCCTTTTCCAGTCAGGTTCATCGAGCTTGACGAAGGTATGCATGAGATCCCATTTCCGATCGAGTGCCGGCCGCTTGTCCACACTGCCCCGTGCGTGGGGTACGCGCTGACGCTGGACAAAAAGAAGATCGCATATTGTACCGATACGGGCTTCTGCGCCAATGCCGTCTTGCTTGCACGGGACGCGGACCTCCTTATCACCGAGTGCGGGCTGAAACCTGGTAAACAGAGCCCGGAATGGCCGCACCTCAACCCCGGTGATGCCATCCGGATTGCACGGGAAGCACGTGCGAAACGGCTCGCCCTGGTTCATTTTGCTGCGCACACTTACACCACGCTCGAAGAGAGATTTGAAATTGAGCGTATGTACGAAGGAGAGTGCCCGGGCCTCATTGCTGCAATTGATGGCCAGAGAATCGAGGTGTAAAACCGATCGTTCATCTCTGCAAGGCAGAGTCCAGGTATGTATCAGGGGCTTTTGACCATTTAAGTACGAGCGGAGGTATCACTTTTCCTCAGGAACCAGACATGACTGGTCCGGTGAATTCGCGATTTTAACGCGGACACTCTGAACGGGCTCCCGATGAACACCAAGTGTCGCACGGCGCATGAGATCTGCCGTGCAATACTCGTCCCATTTAAGAATCCCCCGCTCGTCCATTTCAACTGTCCGCCGCTGCAACCCCCAATCGGAGAGCGGACAGGACTATATTGGATTTGACACTGAAAGGAAGACATCTCTCCGGGAGAATCGGCAAGCGGGAAAGACACCCACGTTGTCATTGTGCGTGCCATTGAACATCCCACCTCTTTCCCGCAGTATGCCAGTCACTTTTCGACACGGCCCCCGGGTTCATGCGATAAATATCAGGATTGGTCACCCTGATTGATCCTGTCTCTCATGATGCGGAGTTTTTTCTCCTCACCTCAAATCCTGCCGTTTTATTTTACACGGGAAACAACGAATTGGTATGCACGAGCTTGTCGCGATCTGGACCGAACGAAAGGGGCTCGCGTGGATTGGAGCGACGGCGTTTATTTATGCCCTCGTCCTGATCCCCTTCAACCAGCTCGCCTTGACGGTGGCTGGCATATCCATCCGGCCTGCGGCAGCACTCCCGGTACTCTTTGGGATCCTCTTTGGCCCTGCCTCCGCATGGGGTCTTGCCATAGGAAATATTGCCGGCGATCTCTACGGTTCCTGGTCCCCGATGAGCATTTTTGGGTTTATCACGAATTTTATCGCCCCGTATCTCTCATACCTGCTCTGGCACAGGCTGATGAGAGGTCAGGAGATAAAGGTGAACAGGGTGAGTACAGGATTTTACCTGCTGGTATCCTTCGTTGTCATTTTTTCCTGCATGCTCCTCCTGGCCGGTTGCGGGACGGCCTTCTTTTCTCGCCCATTCGCGAGCAAGTTTATCAGCTACTTCGGGAACAACATCGCGTGGGCACTCACGGCGGGTCTTGTCCTGTTCTGGCTGGTCCTTGAGCCGGCTGCAAGAAACGGATACGTATACGGCAGGGAATGGGCAAGGAAAAGGAACACCCACTGATGCGAAAATGCATCTTTTGAGAATGTGAAACGCGGAAAGGTCATCGGGAACCGGGATTCTTTCTGAAGACCGATAAAAGGGGTGAACACATGGTCCCAATATTCATGCATGAGAAACGATCACCACAACACACAGCGCTCATTTCCCATGGTATGTGATAAAGAAATGACTGCAGATCATCCACTTGCCACCACGCTCGGGCCGTTTCACCTTGAAAACCCGTTCCTGCTCTCGTCTGCTCCACCTACTGCTTCGTATGAACATATACGGAGGGCGTTTTCAGTCGGCTGGGCCGGGGCCGTGATCAAGACAATCCGCCCGGACGGGATGGTCATCGAGGATGTCTCACCCCGTTTTCACGCAATAAAGGGGATCAGCGGCGATATCCAGGGATTCGAGAATATCGAGCTGCTCAGCAAGAAGTCTGTCTCATACTGGACTTCACATATCCCGAGAATCAAACGCGAATTCCCGGATAAACTGCTGATCGCGAGCATCATGGGTAGTCCTGACAAGGAAGAGTGGAAGGCCCTTGCCGGAATAGTCGAAATGGCCGGGGCAGATGCGATCGAGATGAACGTCTCCTGCCCGCACGGCATGCCTGAACAGGGGGTGGGTGCAGCAATCGGGCAGAACCCTTCAATGGTCAGGGATCTGACCCGTGCGGTCAGGGATGCAGCCGACATCCCGGTGATCGTGAAGCTGACACCGAACGTGACCGATATCATCCCGATCGCACGGGCTGCTTCTGCCGGCGGAGCCGACATGATCTCTGCGATCAACACGGTCCAGTGCCTCCCGGGGATCGACCTCGACTCCTTCGAACCCCTCCCCTCTGTTGCCGGGTACTCGACGTATGGCGGGTACTCGGGCCCTGCGGTCAAACCAATAGGATTGCGGGTCGTCTCGCAGGTCGCATCCGCCGTAGACCTGCCGGTGATAGGTATCGGCGGGATATCCGGGTGGCGCGACGCCGCAGAATATATGCTGGCTGGCGCCTCCGCGGTCCAGGTCTGCACTGCGGTCATGTGGCACGGTATCGGGATCATCAGGGAGATGCAGTCTGGTCTTTTTTCATACCTAGCCGGAAAAGGATTCTCCTCCCCCGACCAGCTCAGGGGCCTTGCGCTTGGAAAACTGAAGACCCACCAGTCACTCAGCCGTGCAACCAGGGTCCGGCCAGTCCTCTCTTCGCCTGATGCCTGCACGTCCTGCGGTCGCTGCACCATCGCGTGCAGGGACGGGGGCTACCATGCAATCGCCCTCCTTGGCGGAAAGCCCGAATTTGACTATAGCCGGTGCGACGGCTGCTCTTTGTGCTCATACATCTGTCCCGAAGGCGCCATCATGCTTACAAGGGGTTGATGAAGTGAACCTGGATAACCAGGAACCTGCAGGATTTGACCCTTCAGGAAAACACATGGAAGAGGAGTACAAGCACACCCAGCGGGGAACCCTCATCATCGCAGCAGTCATGGCGGTGCTCATGGTCATAGCCGTATCCATGGTCGTCTTCGGCCCTGTATGGATTACGGTAATTGTAGGCGGCATCATGCTATTGATGCTCGCCTGCTTCTCCACGCTGACGGTGTCGGTGCGACAGGATGCACTGCGGATCTGGTTTGGACCCCTACCGCTGGTCAAGAAGAGCTGGCCGATATCTGATATTGCCTCAGTGGCGACGGTCACCAACCCGTGGTACTATGGCTGGGGTATCCGCTGGACTCCACATGGACCGCTTTACAATGTTGCAGGTTTCAAGGCTGTGGAGGTGACGCTGGTGTCGGGGAAGAAGTTTCGGATCGGGACTGATCAGCCGGAAGACCTGAAGCGTGCGATCGAGAAGGCCCAATACGATTGATTTTTCTTCAGGCTTGCAGACAGAACTGACAAGGCAACCCTTTTTTAGCTCTTGCAGTCAGATTCCTGATCCTGAAACCTGTCCATGCCAACCATTCGTTCCGAGATCAGGATACACGCACCTTTTGATGTTGTATGGAAAGCCCTCCTCTCGTCCAATGCCATTCCTCCGGAGATTGGGGATGCTGTTCACGAAATGAGGATTGGACTCCCTTTCAGGGTCTTGATGAGTAATGAAGGGAGGAAAATGGCTCTGACCGTGACCCTCATTGCCTCTGATCCATCACGGCATTTACGTTGGATGGGATACCTCTGGATTCCGGGACTCTTTGATGGGGAACATAGTTTTGAGATAATCGAGGAAACCAGGGAGTGTTCTCTGCTTATCCAGCAAGAAAAATTCTCCGGGATCCTTGTTCCATTTCTCTCCCGCACCATTAATCAGACAAAGGGAAAGTTCGAAGAGGCGAACGCAGCCATTAAATCCCTGGCAGAACAGGAATATGCACGAAGGAAACCATAAGTAGTCTTCTGGTTTGTTCCACCGTGTCTTTTGAAGGCTCCCACCTCTCCATCCAAGAATTATTTCTTTTTGACCGCGAGCGTTTCTCGCTTGGAGAATGCAGAATAGGATAAAAGCGGGTCGCTTCCAGACCTTATCCGGCCTTTTCCCCACCAGGGGCTATCCCCCAAACGAGGGACATGTTTATCTCCCTTAATTGTATATGCAATATTTGGCATCATGGCGGGCAGTCATTACCGGGGTAACGCAGTAAACGACCCCGTGGTATGGAAGAGTTCGGGCAACAAGTTCTTCAAGAAAGGGCTCTATGGCATCGCGCTCAGGTTTTACGCAAGGGCTGTGGAACTGAACCCCAACTTTATCGAGGCCTGGAACAATATCGGGCTCTCATTTCTGAAACTGGGAAGGGTCGATGAGGCGAGGCGGTGCAACGAAAAGGTGAAGGAGCTGAGGCTGAGATCGCGCAATCCTCTCGACCCCATAGGCAGGGACAACCGGGTTCATTCCGCCGCATCAGGTTCCCTTCTGAACGACAATTTCTGGTATGCGCTCTGCATCGCGGTCCTGGTTGGGATCAGTCTCACTATCCTGACGTTTGATCCCGGCTCCAGTGGTTCATTCCAGGCGCTTGCATCCATCTGGGGATTATCACTGGTGTGGTTCGTAATCACTTACCTGCTCCTCCAGTATGTCTTTCACCGACCTGCATAGATAAGTCGCCTTTTCTTTCTGTTTTTCCCAGTAACCAGAAGAACCTTCCAATCTATCCTCATCTGTCGAGCCCATTCTTCTCTCGTGATACGTTGAACCCCCCCTTCCTATCACGGTGACCATTCTAAACCCTTATCTTTTCTATCTTTCAATACCTGACAAGGTGAAGGGCAGGTGTTGCGCCCATTCCATGCATGCAATTGTGGTGAATGGTCTCGAGAAGCGGTTCGGTGAGATCCTCGCACTCGACCACGTCAGTTTTACGGTCGAGACTGGGGAGGTGTTCGGCTACCTCGGCCCAAACGGTGCAGGCAAGACAACAACAATCCGGATCCTGACAGGCATCACCTCTCCTTCGGGAGGTTCTGCCACTATCTTTGGATCGGACATTGTCAGGGACACGATCCAGGCGAGGAGAAATATGGGGATCGTGTACGAGACCTCGAACATCTATGATGACATCACCGCATGGCAGAACATGATGTTTGCGGGGGAGCTCTATCATGTGGGAAAAGAGGACCGCGAGAGCCGTGGAAAGGAACTCCTTGAGGTGTTTGGCCTCTGGGACCGCCGCGCGAGCAGAGTCAAGGGGTTCTCAAAAGGGATGAAACGGCGCCTTACCCTCGCAATGGGCCTCATTAATGACCCCAAGCTCCTTTTTCTCGACGAACCGACTTCCGGCCTCGATGTCCAGAGCAACCTGATCATCCGCGACGTGCTCCGCTCCCTGACGGAACGTGGGGTTACTGTCTTTTTGACCACCCACAATATCGAGGAGGCGAACCAGACCTGCGACCGGGTCGCAATCATAAACCGGGGCAGGATCGCGGCGATCGATTCTCCCGAGCGATTGAAAAAGACTATCCAGAGCGTCCAGTCGGTCGAAGTTGCATTTGAGCATGGGGGCGCCCAGGCGCTCTCCGCTCTTTCAGGTCTCCCTATGGTGAGCGAGGCGAGGAAGGTCGGGGACAAGGTACGACTTTACACGGAAGATCCGGGTGGGCTTCTCCGGGAGATCGTCTCGTATGCGGATTCGCACCAGGACCGGGTGGTGAGCGCGACGACATTCGGACCCACCCTTGAGGACGTTTTTATACGACTGACGGGGCTCCGGCGCCCAAAAGACGGGAGGGAAGAGCCGTGATTGAAGGCTTTGACCGAAACCAGCTTGCTGCAGAGGCGGTTGCTGCCTGGGCGATTGCAAAGAAGGACATGATCATTTACTACCTGAAGCCAAACATCATCATCGCCGGGCTCCTCTTTCCACTCTTCATGTTTCTCGCGTTTGCGGCCGGAAAGAACGTCCCGCTCGGCGCCCTTATTCCAGGCCTTATCTCGGTCACCATCCTCTTCTCCTCATCCTCAATCGAGCCGGTCTCAATCCCGATCGAGCGGAGGACAAAGACCTTTGAGCGTCTCCTCTCGGCACCGGTCTCTCTTCATGCCATCGTCGTCGGAGAGAGCCTCTCAGGGTTCCTGTACAGCATCGGGATCGCGCTTCTCCCACTCATTGTCGGGATTATCGCGTTCGGGAACACCATAACCTCGCCCCTTGTGCTCATGGCAGGAATGCTCCTCTCCGCGCTCTGCTTCTCCACCATGGGGACACTGTTTGCCGCCTATCCGACCGAGAGCCCCGGGGACATTATGTCGATGCTGAACCTCGTCCGCCTCCCGCTCATCTTTGTTTCTGGGACGTTCATCCCCCTCGACGCCATGCCACCTGTCGGTGTGGCAATCGCGTACTTCTCCCCGCTTACCTACGGCAATGACCTCATCCAGTGCGCTTACGGGAATCCGGCATCATTTGACCCCTTCCTTGATGTGGTAATGCTCGTCTGCTTCTTCGTGATATTCCAGTTCATCGCCCACCGGCTCTATGCACATTTTAACGAGTGATACAGGGATATTGCGACCCCGGATTCGCCCTTCTCCTCACTGCCAGGGCAATACCCCGGCCGGATGGGGTTTATAGGGCAGAATGTGGATGAGGTGTCCGAAACTAAGAAGCAAGAAGGAAGTGAACGGGTCGTAACCGACGAACGGAAGGGCAATGGATATAACAGGTGAGATCCAGAGCACCATTATAATCGGCGGAAGAATAGTGACCGGGATTGCTCCAATGGAAAAAATAATCCGAACTATACGTCTTGGATCCTAATCTGATCGCATCGTTCCGCGGCTATCGATCTGATAATGGACGAAATGCTTCGGATTGCATAGGAGAAAACCATCAGGGAAATCACAAAAGACGCCAGGATTCCGGCACGAGAGATATACAGGTCACTTCAAGAAAGGTATTGAAAAAAATGACCGGGACCACCACCGTAAAGGACCCCCTACACCCGCAATCAGGGTGCCAGATGCCTCGACAATAATATTTTCGAAATAAAAAGAATATGATGGACAATATCGCCAGAAAAAAAAGGATTATTGAATTTTACCGTATACCCTCCTTCCCCTCCATTTTATACCGCGTCACGAAACGGTTTTGAAATGAATCTGGTGCATTCCCTTGTCCGAATCAGGAGGAGCCCTGAGAGTGCGCCCAACCCTACTTGCGGAATGTGACATTCATTGTTTTGGAACGCGAGGAACATCCCTGCCTTGAGTGGTTGTCCCCGCTCTCGCAGAGAGAATTTCCCTTCAATCAGGTTATCCATCAATCCCATTACAGCGCTGATGAAAGTAAACTAGAGACAATTGTGTGTGAGAAATCCATAGATAGTGGTCAAATTAGTGGCCTTTATTCCATAAGGTCCCATTGTGGATAATTCTCGAACCTTGCATTTCTGCGCGAATCAGGTTATAAAACCAGTAAAAAATTAGAAATAATATGATGAGGGTGTGTAATCCGGCAGCTCAAAGGAGTTCGAGGGGGTGTACTCCAACCCCTCGAAGAATGTCGAGGGCTGATACCCGGGAGTGTCGAAATAGTTCGAGGGGGTGTACTCCAACCCTTCGAAGAATGTCGAGGGCTGATACCCGGGAGTGTCAAAATAGTTCGAGGGGGTGTACTCCAACCCTTCGAAGAATGTCGAGGGCTGATAGCCGGGAGTGTCGAAATAGTTAGAGGGGGTGTACTCCAACCCTTCGAAGAATGTTGAGGGCTGATACCCGGGAGTGTCGAAATAGTTAGAAGGGGTGTACTCCAACCCTTCGAAGAATGTCGAGGGTTGATAGCCGGGAGTGTCGAAATAGTTCGAGGGGGTGTACTCCAACCCTTCGAAGAATGTCGAGGGTTGATAGCCGGGAGTGTCGAAATATGCTGAGGGGGTATACCCATCAAATGGCGAAAATATTCCCGATTCAGAAATATCGCCAGATACTGATACAGAAGTGAGTGCGAATACAAGCACTAGGACGATAAAGGAAAAGCCCGTCTTTTTCATGGAGCAACCTTATTTCTTACCAATATAAAAACCTGATGCAATTCCCTAACCCCTCCTTTTAGAGAGCGCAAAACATTACATTCGTCATCTTATGCAAAGAAAAAAAGAGACCTGTGACTATGAATCTGAACTTTGTATTGTCCTGACAATCAATTTTACATCAATACACATTCCAAAACCAATTCACTTCATACTCCCTGCAGTATTATCCTAGTATAGATACGATCCTGTCCAGAAGGCCATTTTTACATGATTGATGGTCGCCAATCTCAAAATTTATATGATCAGTATGCCATTTCTTTCTCTCATGAGAAAGAATACCTACTTCGTTGCCGCCCTCCTGCTGGCAGTCGCGTTTCTCGTGGCTCCTGCTGCAGCTCTATTCAATTTCCCGGCAAAGAGCACCATGCCGCAGATCTCTGCGCCGAGAACCTATCTGTCCGGCTTTGACGTGAAAGACTCGTCAACATTCCACCAGTTCCAGGTGCAGGTCCAGGGAATGAACCTGACGCCCCCACCAATACCACAGATGTCAATGACATCAATTGATGGGAAATGGGACTACAACTGGGGGAGCGCACGGTTCAAACCCGGCGGTGCATGGGTATAAAGGACCGGACCGCAGTGCCGGAATAACTGAATCTCTCTTTTTTTCCTGTCAGGAGATTCGTGGATATAAATAATGGATATCAATCCGAAGAGATTCCCTGCAATACATTCTCATGGGTGATCCTGTTCTCCACTGTGTGTGGGAGGGTCAGGAGAATGATGAGCAGACATCTCTCCATAGAATAATCATATGATTTATCTCTTTTCACATCGGGATCGACGTATCATGAAAGCAATTCTCTCTGCAGCTATTCTTGTGATGCTGGCGATACTCATCTGTGGATGCACAACCGCACCTCCCACTGGAGAAAATGCCCCGACAGCCCCAAAGATTCCACACCTTCTTGGCAACTGGTCCGGTAAAATGACTGGTTATGTGGATGGCCAGGGATTTACTGACTATTCCGGCACGCAAATAACGATGATGGTCACAGGACAGAAAGACCGGATATTCACGGGAAAATTCGTATACACGGAATTGACCTGGAAGCCAACGAGTTTTGCAGGGGTGATTAGCCCTGACGGGAAGACCCTTACCATCGCCGAACAGGAGGGGGGATACAGCTATGGCACATTTATCGGCCATGACGAGATCGATCTGGTGTATGTGGATAATGCCAAACCTTTCAATGTCGCAATTGATTCTCTCCGGAGGGATTAAAATACCCATTGCTTTTTAAAAAAGACTCGATACTCCTCTCGTTCTTTTTCGGGTTCTCACATCCAATTTTTGCAGAACATTGGCTGGCAACCCCCAACTCTCCGTTTCTGGAAAAGAAATCCTTGGAGGGTTGATTGGTCGCCGGGAAATGAGAGCAGGAGATGTTATGCCTTCACCGCGGTGAGATAGAGCCCTGAAAATCCACCGGGATGAGCCGGATCCTGTAGCTGCTCTGCTGTCTGAATCAAAAATACCCCACGCGTTACAAGGTCGCACAGCGACTGTTTCGTATACAGGACGGTTCCAGGCTGCCTGAACCGCCCGAACACTCTTTTATTGCGAAGGATAGTGCGCAGGATATCTGATATGCGGAGGCCGTCGATGACAGGTGTGAGGATAAGAAGCCTTCCGCCGGGGGTGAGGATACGGTACATCTCGTCAAGGGTCGCCGGGCCATCAACCATGTGGAAGGTAAGACCAAAAAAAGCAGTATCAAAGGACGAGGGGGGAAAGGTTGTCTTTTCACAGTTTTCTTTCTGAACTCTCACCGTGGGAAAGCCGAGGATCCTCTTCTGGGTCCGATCGAGCATCTCTTCGGCGATGTCGGTCGCGACCACACTCCCGGAGACCTCAGCAAGCAGCGGGGTATAAAATCCGGTTCCGCAACCGAACTCTACGGTCCTGCCAAGGTTTGACTCCCGTTTCAGGGCATCAAGGAGGATCTGCCGCATGGAATTCCCAAAAACGTAGTCTATTCCATCATCGTAGACGCTGGCCGCATGAGCCCAGAATCTCTCCGCATCAGCCATACATGAAATAATTGATATAAAGGATCTTGAATTTAATGAAGGTGATTCCTTTGCAGGACTATACTGCTGGCTCTCCTTCTGACCCTTTTTTCAACAACACATTATCTTAAAATTCACACAAATATGATTGTGTGAATAGTATGAAGGGAATGATAAATCATGTGTGAAGGAGGCCACGAAGGGAAACATATCTTCGGCACCCTAAAGGTAGGCGAGAGAGGGCAGATCGTCATCCCGAAGAAAGCCCGCGAGGTCTTCTCCATACAACCCGGCGATACGCTCCTTTTGCTGGAAGACGAGAAGAGGGGTATTGCCATCGTCAAGGCTGACGCGCTTCATGCGATGGCGATGAAGATGCTGAAGATCTTCGACAGCAACCCGGAGGAGGCTCCCGAGGACTAGGATTGGTTCCGGGGGAAGACTACCATGAAGATCTGCATTGTCTCAGGGAGCCCCAAGGGCGAGGAGAGCATCACCCTTCAGTATGTCCGGTTCATTGAGCAGGCGTTTCCAGAGCACACCTTCCCGGTCGTGCATGCGGGACGGGACATCAAAAAGATGGAGCAGCACCGGGAGGCGTGGGACGACGCGCTCGGCAAAGTCCAGGATTCAGACGGCGTGCTCTTTGCAACACCGGTCTATTTCATGCTCGTTCCGGGCCAGCTGAAACGGTTCATCGAAATGGCATTTGAACGGGATGGCACCCACGCATTTTCGCAGAAATATTCTGCGGCACTCACCACCTCTATCCATTACTTCGATCACACCGCCCATTCCTACCTGCATGGGATCTCCGAGGACCTCGGCATGCACCATGCCGGATCCTACTCGGCTCACATGGAAGACCTGAAATCTGAGGACGAACAGAAGCGGCTGTTGCTCTTCTTTTCCGACTTTATTGCTGCGATTTCAGAAAAAAGGTCCATCCCGCGCGAGTTCCCTCCGCTGCCGAAGGTCTCTCCTACCTATAATTATAATCCCTCCGCTCAATCCACGGTCATTGATACCCATGGGAATCAGGTGGTGATCCTCCATGATGCAACACCAGGCTCCGACCAGGAGGCGATGGTCCGGCGGATGGTCTCTCTATTCGACGGGAGAGCCACGGTCGCCGATATAAGGGATTCTACAATGAAGGGGGGCTGCCTTGGCTGCTGCCGGTGTGCGTTTGACAATACGTGCATATACCAGGACGGGTTCCGCGATTTCTGGGAGAGATACGTCGTTCCGGCCGATATCCTGATCATGGCTGGGACGATTCAGGACCGGTACTTATCAGCGACGTGGAAGCAGTGGAATGACCGGAGTTTCTTCAACGGGCATGTTCCTGCACTCAGGGGAAAGCAGGTCGGCTACCTGGTGGAAGGACCGCTCGCCCACCTTCCGAACTTAAGAGAAGTGCTTACAGCCAGGGCTGTGAACAGCGGGGCGAACCTTGTCGGGATAGTGACCAGCGAGCCGAAAAACCCGGGCGAAACCGACGCAGCCCTCGCCGCACTTGCTGAACGCTCGGTCAGGTTCGCAGGTCAGGGCTATTTTGCGCCGGTCATCTTTTCAGCCATCGCAGGCAGGAAGCTCTTCCGGGACGAGATATACGCACACATGCGGGCAATATTTCAGGCAGATGACCGTTACTACCGGTCTCATGGCTGCTATGATTTCCCTACGAAAAACTACCTGCAGCGGATCGGGGCCCGGGCATTCTCTCTTTTCCTGTGCGTCCCTGGTGTCAGGAGGAAGGTCGAGAAGGACATGGTCTCCTACATGGTCCGCCCCCTACAGGAAGTGATTCAAAAGAGCAGGGTCATAAAGGAGTGGAGAGCCAGGTAAATGCAATCGGTCTGAACCTGTTCCAGGATGGACCTTTTTAGGATCCTTTCGTCCCACCATCACGAAGGAGTGCTCGTATTCTCAATTATGAATTTTTCTTCGAGTACGATCAATTTTGCGGTTTACCCTGTGGTATTTTAAAATGTATAAGTATTTCCGGAACGTACCCTCCTCTGGGCTTCCTGAATTTAATTCAAAATGTGAATTGAAAGATGATTTCAGGGTGTTTCCAGATTTGATCCTGTAAGGGGACCGATCTGTGTTATCTGGCTGCGCGCTTCACAACAAAAGAGGACTCGGGAGGTCTCGTATACTGAACCATCCCTTTATCATCCCATTCACTCAATCTGTCAGGGACAATCCGAATCCCATACGGATGACACGGCCATGAAACCGCATTCGCCCACAACCCCTCTCAAAGCCCTGATTTGGGGCATCATCGGGATACTTATCTTCCTTGTCGGCCTCGTGATTCTCAGGTTCATCGCGCAGCATACCTCATGGCCGCTCTTTGACGGGTTCGTTGACCTCCTCTTTGCGCACGCCGCTCTCATCATCTTCTTCTCGATCCTTTTTACAATCGGGGAGATATTCGCTGCGTTTTCATTTCCGTTCAACCTCCCGTTCCCGGTCTTCAATGCCGTTGCAAGTGTGCTTTTGGTCTCGTTCCTGATATCCCTCCTCGTGTATGTCAATGACTTTTATGCCATCGGTATCGGGCATGCGCTCGCCATGGTCCGGCTCTTTCTCCTTCCGCTCACCCTTATCATCGTCCTTGTCGCAGGCTACCTCTCCATATTTGTGAAGATGAAAGGACCTGATGCGGCTCCACCCTCACAATCCGGGGGGAGCACGGAACCCGGTCGGAAATGCCCCACGTGGGAGACGATAGGGGAAGAGTTCCGGCAGATGATTGCAGACCTGATCCGGAAGATAAGGAACGAGATCAATAAAAATTGAGAGAAATGGAGAGGGGAGGGGAATCCGCGTGTGATCAGGGCTCTGCGGATATCCCGAGTTTTCGTGGGAGCTCCCTCGCCCACACCCCGATTGCTTCCCAGTCCCGGAAATCCCCGACAGGCCCGTCCATCTTCTTCCATATCCACTTGTGCATGAACGGGAGCTTCTCCATGTCGATTTTTCCGGCAAACATCGTCACATCGACGGGCTCCAGGGGTGCAAGAGCCGTTCGGAATATATTCATGATTGTGTCGACGTCCCCCGGGTCTTTTCCGAGCGGTGCAACACCTATGCAGAATGCAGCGACCGGGACCCTCGCGAGTGCATCCCGGTGTTTCACTACGAACTTTTTCACATCGCCCACCACCTTTCCCATATACACAGGTGCCCCGATGACTATGGAATCATAATCCCCAGGAGAAGATACCGTTTTCATCGGGGCGATGTCAACGCTATAGCCTTCTATCTGCAGCGCTTTTCCAATCGCTTCGGCTACTCCGGCAGTTGATCCGTGTACCGATGCATATGCAACCAGTATTCGGGGGGACATGACAGTTCCTTTTTCGAATATTGAGAGGAGGAGACTATAAAGGGGGAGGATATCCATACATCATATCCAAAGGCCCTTATACCACGAACACCCTTCATACCAAGGTTGGCAGCGGGATACCTGGCGGTTGAAAGAAAAAAAAACCAATAGTGGGCCCGGAAGAAAGATTGGGCATACCATGGCAACCTTTGTCCTCGTCCAGGGAGGCAATCTCTCCACGGACACGTGGAACCGGCTTGCGGGGAGGGCAGATTACCCACCGGGAGGCCTGCTCGGCGGGGCATACTGGGACGGGACCGTGGCAGCACTTGGCGCACATGGTCACCGGGCATTCGCACCGACTCTCAAGGACGAACACACGACGGGCCTTTCAGGGCACATCCAGCAAATATACTCGCTTTTTGCCGGGAACTCACTCAGGGATGTCATCCTTGTCGGGCACAGTTATGGCGGGATGATCATCACCGGGGTCGCGGCAGCAATACCCGAAAGGATTCGGCGCCTTGTCTATCTCGATGCTGCGTTGCCCGACCCGGGACAGTCGCTCTTCGACCTGTTCGCTCTCGCAGGAAGGGATCCCCTCTCTTTTACCGGGCTCGAACCCGCGAAAGCCTATATCGAGAAGATAGAGTTTGACCCCCGCAACATCGAAGCAATCCCCAAGACCTACATCCTCTGCACGAAGAGCGAATTTCGTATCGTCACAGGACTTGCGAAGCAGAAGATCGATGCTGAAAGGAAAGGGTGGACGTACCAAGAACTGCCGTCATCGCACGTCCCTATGGCCGACATGCCGGGCGAATTGGTCAGGATTCTTCTGGATATTGCTGAAAGATAAACGTATTCAAACGGGAGGACCCACCAGTGGGATTCTCTATTCTTCCTGCCAGAATCCTGAATCCTCCTTGATCTCATCTTTGCCTGACAAAAAAAGCAAAAGAGCAGTACTTCATCGGTACATGCACTAGGGGTCTCAATCCTTTATCGATTCTGCCGAACCATTGCGGTACACAGTTGCACACAGTTGCGACCGAAACACGACAACGTTCCTCAATCCCAGTCCAGTAAGGCACCATCCAATGATACCCCCGGCATCTCCTTTCGAAAGAGATTTTTATCACCCGGATTAATCACCCCTCATGAAGTACCCCACCCTCCCAACCGCCATTCTGCTTACCTTTCTCCTGCTCGCTACAGGTTGCATGAATACTTCAGCTCCCCAGACCACCGGGCCTGGATCCGGGGCCTCGTCGCCGGTTGTCATCGACGCGCTCGTGACACTCACTGGTCCGTATTCCTCTCAGGGAGCGATCGCAAAGGCCGCCCTTCTCACTGCAGAGGAGGATATCAACCGGTATTCTGCTTCCATCGGTTCGGAGCGCCGGGTTAGTGTCGTGTTCCATGACACCGCTTCAGACCCTGCGACCGCGCTTACCCGGGCCAAAGAGGTGCAGAAGAGCGGCCGGAGGATATTCCTTGGGCACATGACCAGTGCTGAGATCGCCTCAATCAAGACATTTGTCGACGAGAACGGGATGCTGGTGCTCGACGCGGGGAGCACGTCTCCTTCTCTTGCCATCCCCGGTGATTCGATCTTCCGGCTTATTTCCGACGATTCAGCACAGGGCGAGGCAATGGCGATGTGGCTCGGAGAGCAACAGATACGAGCGATTGTCCCTCTTTGGAGGGGGGATATCTGGGGGGACAATCTTCTCAACGCGACACGGGGTGCATTTCTTGAACACGGCGGGTTGGCTATCGATGGGATCCGGTTCGGTCCGGAGACCACGGACTTCTCCTTCCACGTTGCAAGCCTTGACCTCCTTGCAGGGGATGCAATAGAGGCATATGGTGCGGACCATGTCGGTATCTACCTGATCGGATTCGAGGAGAGCGCCCCTATCATTGAGAAAGCAGCCGGAAGAGAGAACCTCACCCGTATCCGCTGGTTCGGGTGCGACGGGAATGCAGGTATCCCGTCACTTGCAGGTGTCTCCCCTGCAGCCATGGAGGCTGCACGGGTCAACTTTACCTGCGTAGTCTGGGGAATAGCCCATGGAGACCCTTCCAGCGAGCCTCAAACCCGGATACGCGAGCGGCTGGGATATCCCCCTTCATCAGGGCCCATCACACTTTACGATGCCCTCTGGGTCGTGCATGATCTCCTGAACGACGTGCCCATTAATGCGGATCAGACCCACCTTACACTGGCCCTTGAGCGGCACCTCAACACCTACCAGGGTGAGACCGGGTCGCTCGTGACAAACGAGGCGGGTGACAGGGCCCTTGCATCCTATGACGTATTCCGGGTGATGGAACAAGATGGCATACCCCAATGGAAACGTATTGGGCATGTCATTATCTGGGAAGACAGGTCCGAACATATCGGGACCGAGACCTGCCCTTATTTCAGGCAGGAATAGTTACGCAGATTGCGCAGGACTGAGATCATCACCCAATCTGCATCTCGCTGGGCAGCGAGGGAGAGAAAGAATCAATCATGGCGGATGAAATGGATAAGTAAGGAACATCCCACAGGAACGACATGGCGTTTCGACTGAAGACAGAACGGCTGATCCTCGAGGACTTGAGTGAGGGTGATCTCGACAATATCCGGAGGATTGCATACAACAGGGACGTGATGCGCTATGTCCTCGTCTGGCTCGAAAACGAGGATCAGATAGCCGGATTTCTCCAGCGGGGAATAGACGGGGCAAAAAGGATCGACAGGACCTCTTATGTCCTTGCCGCCAGGGTCGCGAAGAACGGGGAGTTTGCGGGGCTCACGTTCCTCGAGATCGATCCCGAACAAAAAAGCACCGGTGAGGTCGGGATCGTCCTTCTCCCCGAATACCAGGCATACGGGTATGGGAGAGAGATCCTCAGGAAGTACTTGGAATTCGGGTTCCGCACGCTCTCCCTGCACCGGGTATACGGCAAGTGCGACGAACTGAATTACACATCGGCCCGTCTGATGGAGCAGTGCGGACTGACCTATGAGGGCACGATCCGGGAGCATGTCTGGCTCCGGGACCACTGGCGGTCGACCAGGTACTACGGGATGCTTGCCGGGGAATATGATGCGATCCAACCCTGATCTCCACCGGTGACAGGAGCGGGGGGCAGCCTCTTAAGGGATTACTACTTATGGCCTGTCCAGGCATGGTCAACCAAAAAATCAGGGGGAGATCCGGTGCGAAAGATCTTAGTATTGGCATCGATAGGGATCCAGTTCACGAGATTGTTGTACCCGGACTCCTTTGCAATAACGAGCCTTCCTTCATTGACAACCGCAACGACCGACCCCGGCACATTGTACCGGGCCATGGCAGCAGGTATGACTGTACCAGGGAACGCCTCTACTTGCGCGGGATCAGAGAGGCCTTGACCTGGAGGTAAACTGGTCGCGGTCACCATGCCTTCTTCGGTAGCCGCTTCTCCATTACCTGCAACAGGGGTATCCCCTTGGAGAGGAATTATAGAGACAGTCAGGATAAGGAGGAGGAGACCTGTGAGCAACTCGGAAGACTTTATACCGGAAGGGAGTGTTCACGGAAGATAAGCGATATTATCTATTAAATCGAGCATCCCGGGGTTCCATGTAACTGCATTCAGACCTCGGACGTCCATTCAGCCCCGACCACTCGTTTCAGTGAGCAGTCTGCATCGGAAAACCGGATCTCGGCAGTCGACCTGAGCGAGGAGATCACGATCCCGTTCAGGAAATCTATTGACGTCATTTTTTTTCGAAATACCCTTGAAATGATGGGGAAAAGTGTGATGTCATGAACTATGGCCACGAACAGGTCGCCATTCCCTGTGCCTTGCGATGAAAGGAGAGTATGCAGGAGGGTCCTGGAATACACAACCGGGTCCTCAATGACCTCCGGGGAAATTTCCCCATCGAGCCATTTGCGGATGAGCACCTGCCAGCCGAGCGTTTCCCGAAGGTCAATGAATGCAGGATAATTGCGGACCGGGTCACCTATCTTTTCCGGGTACTCGATCATGGGAACCCGTGTGCCCGGTGAATATCCCTGGAGGATGCATTCCGCTGTCATCCTGCACCTGAGGGCAGTGGTGTGCGCAAGTAAGAGACGCCTCCCGGGGAACACCTGTCCCAGAGACGTTCCAAATTCCTTTGCCATGAGTCGGCCTTCGGGGGTTATCTCCACCCCGGGCCGGAGGTGATCCGGGATTCCTGCAAAGGAATTCCTCTTCGAGTGGCGGAGAAAGAGGATAGTCTTTTCCGTATTGGGGGCTTCTTTCAGAAGACTCAGGACATATTCACCGGATTTCACGCGTGAACACGTCCCACATGAATGCGGAAATAATGAAAAGACCTGTGCATGGTATCCTCTCAAAGACGGACGTGAGTGATGGTCCTTCTTTATATTATTCCAGGACACCATCTTTTTTTCTCCTTGCAGATCGAAGGAAGGCAGATAGGGGAGGTTTTAGATTTGGATCATCAATATGACGGAGAAGGAGGCTCTGATAGCCTGCCGGGTATGGCTCATGGCCCCTGCGCTGACTTTTCCGCGAAGGGTTGTAAAAGGATCGCCGGTTTTTCTTATCGGGTCCTTTTCATCACACTTGACAGTTCCTTTTTCCATTCCCATTGCTCCCACAAGTCTCAAGTCCCCTGAATGCCAGACCAGCACATCATGGGAGAGATCATCGAGGACCCCCTGCTCCGGGACAAGATGTTCGTCTTTGCCGGCCGCCACGACGCAGGCAGGAAGCTTGGGGAGTTCCTCCTTACCCTTCCTGCCATCCATGATCCCATCGTGCTGGCGATACCCGCCGGAGGGGTGCCCGTCGGAAAAGAGATTGCTGCAGCCCTGGGCGCACCCTTCTCGCTTGCCATAGTGCGGAAAGTCAGGGTCCCCGGCACGACCGAATCGGGGTTCGGGGCAGTGACATGGGACGGGGAGGTTCTGATCAACGAGCGGCTGCGGGATGCGCTCTTTCTCTCCAGTGCGGATGTCGAGAGGGCTGTGAGTGAGACTGAGGCGAATGTGAAAGAGCGGGTCGCCAGGTTCTGCGGCGGGAAACCGATGCCGCCGGTGGCTGGGAAGACAGTGGTTCTTACCGATGACGGGCTTGCCTCGGGGTTCACGATGCTTGCGGCAGTCCGGAGAACCCGGATCCGCAAACCGTCCGGAATCGTGGTGGCAGTTCCCACAGCCTCGCGGTCATCGGCAGAACTTGTAGGGAGGGAGGTTGACCGGCTCGTCTGCCCAAACATCCGTTCCGGCAGGTCGTTTGCGGTCGCTGATGCCTATGAGGAGTGGTACGACCTTGACGATCACGAGGTACTCGCGGAAATTGCCGGGATGCCTTGAAACCCTCTACGGTGGATGGGCAAAGGCGTTTGCCTGCCGGGAGGAATAACAAGAGGATTTTTCTTGCTGAATGGCAACCTCACACCATGATGGTTCCTGGGGAAAGACTGTCCAATATGGGGACCCTGATGGAGGAGTACGCCCAAAGGACCGGCCTCAAACCACTATCCGAATCTCCCGATCGCTACCTCTGGACCGATGCGTTTGCGGTCTGCAATTACCTGGGACTTTTCCGCGAGACCGGGCGGGTTGAATTCCGGGAACTGGCCATACGGCTCGTCCGGCAGGTCCACCACACCCTTGGGATGCACCGGAACGATTCCGGGATGCGGGGGTGGATCAGTGGGCTTGCGCCGGAGGAGGGCGAACTCCACCCGACAGCAGGGGGGTTGAGGATAGGAAAGATCCTCCCTGAGCGGATGGCTGGCGAGCCATACAATCCATATCTGGAATGGGACCGGGACGGGCAGTATTACCACTACCTGACCAAATGGATGCACGCACTGGCCCGCGTGGGGAGTGTGACCGGCGATCCGCTCTTTGTGACATGGGCGATCGAGCTGGCACAGGTTGCACATGCCAGGTTCGTCTATACTCTCCCAGGCAGCAGCCAGAGGCGGATGTACTGGAAGATGAGCATCGATCTCTCCCGCCCGCTCGTCCCTTCGATGGGCCAGCACGATCCCCTGGACGGGCTGGTCACGTATCACGAACTGCAGTTCGCTGCAGGCCGGCCCGTCCTTTCACGCGAGATCGGCGATATGGCAGGCATTCTCCGGGGGCTCTCGCTCGAGACCGACGACCCGCTCGGGACAGGGGGGCTCCTGGCCGATGCGTCACGGATCGTGCAGATCAGGGTGAAAGGGGGAGATTCCCCCTGTGATCTCCTCACGCCGATCCTCACGGCCGCCCTTGCCGGACTGGAATCATTCTCGCGGAGCGGAACACTTGCTCTCCCTGCAACCCAACGACTGGCCTTCAGGGAGCTCGGCCTCTCGATCGGCCTTGCCGGGCTTGCCAGGCTACCAGGACTGCTTGAAGAGAATCCAGGGATGGCCGATGAGCAGGGGGTATCCGGACAACTCATCCATTCGCTTCTGAAATATACTCCCTTGAGAGAAGAGATCGAGCAATTCTGGCTGAATCACACAAACAGACTGAACGATACCTGGATCGGGCACCACGGAATAAATACGGTGATGCTGGCCACAAGCCTTGCTCCCGACGGGTTTCTTATACTGTGAGATAATACGGCAAAAGGGAAGGCGATGGAAGTGCAGCCCGCGGTAAAAGTGCCCCACGACGCGAATAGGCCTCGTTTCGGCATCGCCACCTGCCCCTCAACGGGGATGGATCCCGGCAGAGCCAATGCGCGAAACAGAGTCACATTCTCCTGGCGGCCAGGCAGGGGACCCATTATATAGTTCTTAATCTCCATCTGCAACTATGTCTGATATCGCGGTATTGGTCGATTCAAGGGGTGGGAACACCCGGAAGGTGGCGGACGCCATCGCAAGCGAACTGGGTGTTGCGCTGGGAGACCTCAATGCACCCCTTCCCGCGGATGCAAAGGTCGTGTTTCTCGGAAGCGGGGTCTATGGGGGAAAGCCGGGGGATGGCATGACAAAGTTCATCGGGAACGGAGATTTCACGGGGCGAAGAGTGGCGCTTTTCGCCACGTCGGGAGGTACTGCGGGAGCAGAGAAGGTGCTCGATACGATGGCTGTCGCATTAAAAGAGAAGGGTGCAACGGTCCTTGGCAACTTTCATTGCAGGGGGAAGTTCCTCTTCACGAACAGGGGGCATCCCAGCCCCGAAGATCTGGAAAATGCTAAGAAATTTGCAAGGGAGATGCGTGCACAGTCCTGACTAGATGCAGGGAAAAAATTCACCCCTCTTTCATGATTCTGCTGGTTCAACCGGCCCTTTATTTACACCGGAACCAGACCATGCAGTCCTCATCTCTCCCTGACTCCATCTCCGGGCTTTGATTTAAGGACCCGTTTGTGAGCGGTATTGAGGCAATAAAACCTGGAATAACTACTCCCGCTCCTGACACAATCACCTATCCATGCAGGGTAGTACTCTGGCTCTCTCTCCCGTCCAAAAAGGCGGACTGGACCCATGATTGATGCACAATCCTTTTACCCCAGGGGAGCCAGATCCGCCACCTCGATCAAGAAAGGTTTCGCTGCCATCGAACTGAAGGGTATCGAATGATAATGCATGGATACCCGAGGAAATCCGATCACTCATCGTTTTTCCCGGGGGTGTGCTTGCATAGTCCGGTTCCTTGAATTGTCTCCACTCCGGTTCGGACCGTTTACCCGTCAAATCTTCTGGTAAAGGCCCAAAACAATCTCTTTTATACGCCATCTTTACCAACTACCATGGTGTTCAGATCATGGAAAAAATACACCTCCTCCTTCTCGTCTTTGCAGCATTGGCAATTCTTGCTGCAGGATGCACGCAGCCAACAGAAGAACACCGCCCTGCACCCGTGGGATCGCAGGTGACCATCACAGTACCTGTTCCCCCGGTACCAGTCCAGAGCAGGGATGGGACCAACCTCGCCTACGAACTTGAGCTCCTCGCAGCGGGAGATGAGGTATTCACACCCGAGACAGTCGAGGTCATTGATCCTGATACCAGCAAGGTAATCTACATCCTTGATGATGCTCTCCTTGCATCCCTGTATCACCCTGCCGCAGACCCGCTTCCATCCGCTGCTGAACTGCAGAACGGCACCGGGAAGTTGCCTGTGCCTCGTATATCCCTCTGGTTTGTAGTCGATCCGGATGCGGTTCCGGACCGGCTCGTCCACCGGGTCACGCTCAACATGAGCGGGAGTGGGAAGCCCCCGCTGACGCTGACCGGCGGGCAGGTCGCGGTGCGAAAAGACCTCTCCCCTGTTGTCGTCGGCTCCCCGATGCGTGGCCCGGGCTGGCTCGCACTCGAGACCACCGCCCCGAATACCCACCACTTCAGCGCCCAGATCACGATGGGCGGGGTGACCCGCGTCCCGCAGAAGTACGCACAGGACTGGATTTACGTCGACCCTGTCACCGGGAAGGCGGTGGAGGGTGACCCGGGGCTTGCAAGGAACTACTACGGCTTCGGGAAGGAGATCCTCTCGGTTGCAAACGGCACGGTCGTTGATATGCTGGACGGCCTGCCGGACCACGAGAGGATCTATTCCCCGCAGGGGGTGACGATCGCGACAGCGGCAGGCAACTACGTGATTGTAGACATCGGGGACGGAAAATACGCCTGCTACGCCCACATGGTCAACGGCTCGGTCCGGGTTGTACCGGGTGACCGTGTCATTGAGGGCCAGGTCCTCGGCCTGATGGGCAACAGCGGCAACTCGGACCTCCCCCACCTCCACTTCCAGGTGGTGGAGGAAAAAGCCTCGTTCCTCGGCGCCGAGGGCTATCCCCATGTCTACCGTGCATTCGACGTAACAGGGGAGGTCAACCAGACCCGCGGCATGGAGATTGCCACCGATCCTGATTTTACCAATGAGAAATTATGGTCAGAGTTCGATACGCTCGTCTCGTTCTACCCAAAACCCGTGCACCAGCAGGAGAGCCTCCCGGAAAACTGGGTGATCCTGGACCTCCCCTGATCGCACAAAATTTTTTAAATTCGTCTCACGAGCGCGAATACTTCATCGGTGGTCACGTTGACACTCCCGCTTTCCAACAAACCAAGGTACCTCTCGCTGGACATTCCTTACTGCGGAGGGGTACCGGGAAATCGAACGACCAATTCCTCGATTACCTCCATTCTTCAATCACGACCCGTATATCCGACCGGGCAGCCGTACGACCACTTATTCATTTCCCCTTCACGACAAGCACCGTGATGTCGTCGAACTGGGGCATGTCCTTTGAAAACTCCCGCACTTCCGAGAGGATCCGGTCGAGTATCTCCCGTGCTGTGAGATGAGCACTCTCCCGTATGATGCTGTAAAGCCGGTCTTCCCCGAAGAACTGTTCCTGCGTATCCATCGCATCTGTGACCCCGTCGGTGTAGATGACGACCACATCTCCTGTACCGATCGATACGGTACGGGATTCATACTCCTGGTGTGAGTCCGCCCCTATCGCCATGCCGGTAGGGAGAAGTTCTTCAAGGGTCCCGTCAAGGCTCCTGATGACAACAGGGGGGTTGTGGCCGGCATTCACATACTTCAGGGTCCGGTCAGATTCCGAGAGCGCCCCAAAAAAGAGGGTGACGAACATGCCGGACTTTGAGTCCTCGGTGATGATGTTGTTCGCGTCGTATATCGCTTTCGCAGGGTCCCGGTGCCAGAGCACATTCACCCTCACCACGATCCGGGAGAGCGCCATGAAGAGCGCTGCCGGGACGCCTTTCCCGGATACATCGGCGACGAGGAGCCCAAGCGTCCCCTTCGACAACGCGATGATCTCAAAGGGGATCACGTCAAAGAAGTCGCCGCCGACCTCCTTTGCCATGACAGTCCGTGCAGCGATGTCAAATCCCCTTATCTGCGGGATCACGTCTGGCATGAAGCTCCGCTGGATATCCGCGGCGATCTGGAGCTCGGCGTTCGAACGTGCAAGCCTCCCCTCCATCTCCCTGCGTTCGGTGATGTCCCGGATCGTCTCGATGGCGCCGGTCACGTTTCCATCCGGGTCATAGAGGGGGCTCGCCTTCGCCCAGAAGTACCTGCCTGATTTCCCCCGAATGCTCGGGATGAACGTGTCCACGACAAGCGTGTCCCCCTCCCGATTCACGTGGGTGTAGAGGCTCTCCACCTCTGCCTCGGGCATGAGGACAAGGTTTGCGAGCATCGGCCTCCGCTCCTGGTAAAAGGGAAGGGAATACTCGTAGTCCCCCTTCCCGATCATGGCCGACGCGGGGATGCCCGTCAGGTCCTCCATCGCCCGGTTCCAGGTGATGACGACTCCGTCCCGGTTGATGGCAAAAGTCGCATCGGGGAGAAAACTGATGATATCGGCAAGGCTTCTTCTTGACCGGACAATCTCCTGCTCGTCGCGTTTCCGGGCGGTGATATCGCGGATCGTCTCGATGGCCCCCATGATGTTTCCCTCAGGGTCATAGAGGGGGCTCGCCTTCGCCCAGAAGTAGGCCCCTCCCGGTCGGAAATCGGGGATGAAGATGTCGACGACGAGCGTATCGCCCATCCGCTCCACGAAGTCATACCGTTTCTCGATCTCGGCCCCGGGCAGGAAGACGAGGTTCGCAAGCATCGGTCTCTGTTCCTTATAGAACGGGAGGGCATACTCGTAGTCCCCCTTCCCGACCATCTCTCCAGCCGGAACCCCGGTCAGATCCTCCATCGCCCGGTTCCATGCCATCACCTTTCCCTCGCGGTCGATGACCAGCGTCGCGTCGGGAAGAAAATTGATGATCTCTGCCATCTCCCGGGTCGTCCTCGCCATCTCCTGCTCGGCCCGTTTCCGGCCTGTGATGTCCCGGATCGTCTCGATTGCACCGATGACATTGCCTTCAGGGTCATAGAGCGGACTTGCTTTTGCCCAGAGGTAGATCCCGCCGGGCCGGAAGTCCGGGATGAAGATGTCGACGATAAGGGTATCTCCGATCCGCTCCACGGTATCATATTTCTCTTCAAGCTCGGTTTTGGGCACGAAGACGAGGTCCGCCAGGATCGGTCTCCTCTTTTTGTAAAAAGGGAGGGCATACTCATAGTCGCCCTTGCCGAGCATCTGTGCTGCCGGAACTCCGGTAAGTGCTTCCATGGCGTTGTTCCACGCCAGCACCCTGCCGTCGCGGGAGATGACAAGCGTAGCATCGGGGAGGAAATCGATGATCGCATCCTGAAAAGAGGGGGCTTGCCGTACCATCAACGTGCACCTGTTGGAAGAGATGTGCAGCGAAAAGGTAAGAAGATTCGGAATCTCATGGTTGTACCTGGTATCTAAAATCCATGTATACAGCGTATGAGAACGTATTTTCGGTAACTTTTATGAATTTTAGGCATAAAGAGGACTGATGTCATGTCCTCCCCCGCTTCTGCCTTCGTAATACTTGCCATTCTTATGGCTTGCCTCCTTTCGGCAGGGTGCATCGATTCCCAGCGCCCAGGCCCGGCAACTCCGGCACCGACTCCCTTCCCGATCCCCCCGAAAGGAGCGGTTGTCACCACAAAGGACGTGATTGCCTATGTCGACGCCGCTGCCGGGTATGCACGTGAAGTGGGCAAGGAGAAGGCCATTGCGGAGTTCAATGACCCGGAGAGCCGGTTCAACCAGGGTGCACTCTACATATTCGCAGAGGATGCGAACGGCAATGCCCTTGCGGAACCGTTCCAGCACGAGATCGTCGGGACCAACATCATGCACATGGTGGATTCCTACGGGATTCCGCTTGTTGAGAACCTGGTCGATACCGGCATGAAGGGGAGGGGGCTTGTCAGCTACTGCTACCCGAATCCATCCCGGAATTACACGATAGAGCCCAAGGTCTCCTATGTCGTCAATATCGATCCAACCTACTATATCGGTGCAGGACATTACGAGAACCTGGGAACCACGTTCCCTGCCAAAGGGATGGAAGGGATTCAGCGGGATCTCTCAAGGGAGGATCTCGTAGCATTTGTGAACGAAGCAGTGGATTTTGCAAGAGAGGCCGGCAAAGAGCAGGCAGTGGCGGCATTCCGGGACCCGGAGGGGCAATTCATACGGGGCGAACTCTACGTGATCGCCTATGACTTCAACGAGACCAACCTCGCACATCCCTATGCCCCGTGGCTTGAAGGCCTAATCCTCACCCACTATACGGACCAGGACGCAGTTGCAACGATTGCCCATCTGTCAGATATTGCAGAACGGGGTGGCGGATTCACTCATACCACCCAGAAGATCCCGGTTGCCGAAACCTGGGTCTTTGCCCCGAAACTGCACTATGTCCTGCCGGTTGATGAGACCTGGTGGATCTCCGCTGCGATACTCAACCCGGACTACACCCGGATCCGGTCCGGGAATCTTTCCGGTATCAGGATCAGGAACCAGGACCCACAGGACCTCGTCGCCGCGGTCAGCAGTGCCGTCAACTATACCCTGGAGCACGGGAAGGAGCAGGGGCTTATTGAATTGGGAAAAACCGACGCATCATGCAGAGGCGGGGGTATCTGTCTCTGGGCCGAGGATGCTTCGGGAACCCTCCTTGCCGATTCCTCGAGAGAAGAACTTGTCGGGCAAAACATCCTGGAAGCAACCGATGCGTACGGTGAGAAGACCACCCTTTCCGGGATCAGCACGATTCGGAATGGCACGGGTTTTGTCCATGCCATGGTTCCCGACCGGGCGGGTGGTTCAGGGAAGCCGATTCCTGCCCTCGTGTACCGCAGGGCGGTCGATGAGACCTGGTGGATCTGCGGGAGCATGCCGGGTATCGAGATAAGGTAAGTCCTCCGGGGTCCCGGATGAGCACGGATTCACCGGGTGTGGGTCTGAACTGGCACGGTCCCACTCTTTCACCCGGCGACCGGGATCTGGACCTCGGTCAGCAGCTCTTCTGCAGGCGTCTCGTCCGGGTTGTTCAGGTACACCTGCCGGTCCGGCCCGGTCGGCTCAAGCCCCCTCTCCGCCGCATACCGGAACGCCTTCTCAAACGCGACCGAGAACCCATCGTGATCGTACGGCCCCCGGTACACGACCGAGATTACCTTTGCTGCGGGAAGTGTCCTGACCATGTACCTCGGATCGGATACCGCCACCGGTCCCTGGATAGGGATGGCCATCTCGATGTCGGCATCAGTTTCACGGTATTCGCTGTCGTAACAGAGCGAGAGGAAGGGGCCGGTGATCGCAACACCGTTCTTCTGGTTCTCTGGCGAGAATATGACCGCCATCAGTGCAACCGACACCTCACCGCATACCTCTTCGTAGGTGCCGGTTCTCCGGCCAGAGATCACCCTCATGGCCGGAATCTCCTTAATTTTCGGTTCTGAAACGTTCATTGCAAACAGCTCCGAAAAGTCCCTGTTCTCGATCAGGAGGGACGTGACCTTCTCCAGCCGTGCGATCTCGGTCTGTGCCTCTTTCATCCGCTTCGCGATCATTCGCCTGAGGGTTTCCTGGTCTCCGGATGCGTGAGCAGAGAGGATCTCTCCAATCTCGGCAAGCCCAAAACCAAGGGTGCAGAGTGTCCTGATCCTGAGCGCACTCTCTATCTGTGAAACAGTGTAATACCGGTACCCGGTGAAGCGGTCTCTGATGTCAGGGACTAAAATGCCCTTCCGGTCATAGAGCCGAAGCGCCTTCTGCGAGAGGTGGGTGAGGGTCGAGAACCTCCCGATTGTGATCCGGTCGGACGGCATGGTGCATCATAGAATTGTTACTCCCGGGATATAGTGGGTCTCTCTCTCTCCCGGGGGAAGGTTAGGAAAAAGGAATGAGAGATGGTCATCCCTGCTCTGCGGCATGTGTCGTTTCTCCTTTGCTCTCTACCGCAAGGCCCTGGGAACGGTACATGAGGGCAATGACTGCCGGCATTATCAGGATCGCGCCCAGGAGAGAGAATCCAACAGTGATCACCGTCGTGATACCGAAGTTTGAGATGATGTTGAATTCCGAGAGGATAAGGGCCGAGAAACCGAATACCGTGGTCAATCCGGAGACGGTGATGGCCGCGCCAATCTTCTGGACGCTGGTCTGGATCGCTGCAAAGAGATCGAGGCCCCGTGCCAGTTCCTCATCGACCCGCTCCATGATGAGGACCGTGTATTCGGATGCCACCCCAATGGTCATCGACCCGAGCACAGCAGTGAGGGGCGTGTAATCAAGACCCAGGAGGTACATGATCGCCCCGTTCCATCCCACGATGGCTACGATGGGAAGGAGGGGAGAGACGGCGCGGACGCGCCTGTAAACGGCAAGAAGGAAGACAAGGATAAACGCAAAGCCTAGCACCGTCATGATAAGTTTTGAATCGGTGATGTCGTCCATCAGTGCCGCGAACATCTCGGTCTGGCCTGTGACACGGGCAGTCACACCCGGCGGCGGGGAGTTCCACACCACGTCCCTGTCAATCAACCCGACCAGTGATCGGGCCTGGGATATCGACATGTCGACAGTCGAGAACTCGAGTACCGTCTCGATATTCCCGTTGAGGTACCGATCCCTGGTCACGGCCGGGATCCTCTGAAGCGTCTCCTGTACCTCCCGCTCTGTCACGGGAAGCACTCCATTGTTATACTGGGCAAGGAGGGTTGCGATGCTGGTGACGTCGGTGATCTTCTCGTTATGGTCGATCTCGTACTCCCCGAAGTCCCGTATCCATGCAATCGTATCGGGGTTCAGTACGGCCTCCCCGGTCACGATGACAGGGATGGTGCTCGTCGAGCCCATCGCCCTCGTGACCTTGTTCATGTTCTGGAGCGCTGGCATCTCTGACGGGACAAAGGTCTTTTCGTCTGCGCTGATGGGCACGTCGTTGTCCAGGTTGAACCCGACGATTGCCACGAGGAACACGAACAGAAGGATGGGCACCGGGTTCTTTGCGATCTTGCAGGCGACCGTTCCCAGGAACGCGTCGTACTTCTCGATGAAGGATCCACGCGAGCCTTCCCTCGAATGGGGAGCCGAATCACAGCCCTTCCATTCCAGTTCGCAGGCGGCAATGTCCCTGGTCCCGCATTTCGGCTTCTTTGGACGATACCGTATCAGGATGCCGAAGACCGGGACGATGATGATGGCGGCAAGGTAGCACGAAATCACGCCAATGGTGCAGGTGATCCCAAAGTCCCCCACCATGGGGATAGGGCCAAAGACCATCGCGATGAATCCCATCGAGGTGGCGAGCATCGCAACGAGCACCGAGGGGCCGGTCTTCGTGATCGTGGTGGTGATCGCGTCAGGGAGAGAAGATATCCTGATCTCCTCGTCAAGCCTTGAGTGGATCTGGATTGCATAATCGATGCCAATCCCAATCAGTACCGGGAATGCACCGATCACCACCATGCTGATGGGGATGCCGGCGAGTCCCATGAACCCAAACGTGAGGATCAGGCCAGATGCGACCACGATGACGGGTAACAGGGTATATCGCACGTGGTTGAAGAGCGTCATGACTGCGACGACCATCAGCGTCATGGCTGCGAGAATGAGGATTCCCATCGACGAACCCATCTCCTGCTGCATCTCCTGCGAGAACGCCGGCGATCCGGAGAGAATGACAGTCACGCCGGGAGGAGGACCCGAGAGCGCGACAACGCTCCGGATATTGTTGAGGGCCTGCTCCTGCCGGTCACTCGATATTCCCGGCTGGAGCGCAACGACGCTGATTGTCATCATCTTCGAGGGGATGTAACGGTCGACGATCTCGGGGGGCGCCTGGCTGATGATCCGGCTGATCTCGGCTGATGAACCTGGGAGGGTCCCGCCATTCGCCTGCTTCAGGAGGTCGACAATCCCTGATACCCGTTCCACGTATTGCTGGTTCGCGATATCATCCTGGAGCCGCTCGATATAGTGGAGGCTTTCGACATCCGTGATATCGTCAGACTCGACGATGATCATGATGGCGTCCGACCCATACGTATTCGTATAATGGGACAGAAGGGCGCCGCGGGGAGTCGCCTTGTCGATATACGTGTCGTCACCCGTTTCCATCGTCAGCAGCGTGACACCAAAAAGCGCAACGGCAAATACCAGGACCGCTGCCCCCGCGACGATGCGTGGATGGGTGGTGATGGCGTGCGCCAGCCAGTGAAACGGGTTAATCATTGGAAAGTCCCTCCATGATGACCGCAGATCATGGACTGGAATGGGATCCGCGGGACTGGGTCACAGTAAAATTGACTCCGGATATAAGATCCCGCCACTCGCCTCAGGTGGAACATGGATAAAAGACTCCTGCATATCCAAGTTGTCATATTCACTACAACAGTACTTTCTGATTTTCGACACCATAATGTTATTCCCCCTTGATTCGGAAAACCGGGGCAGAATCCCCCATGAAAGGCATTTCCTTTTAGGCATGCTGATTCCCGGGACGCTCTGTTATGAAAAAATGCTGCCCCGGGTATCCCCGCCCCCCGTTATTCTCCTGGATGAACAGGTAACCGGGATAGTCACTATATCGCAGACAATCTCACTTCAGAGAGGACTATCGAGTGATAGGCTCAAGGCAGGCACATGGCCACTCATAACGATCTCTTGCAGAACAGCACGGAAACGGGGGAAAAGAGGATGATGCCTGGGTTCGGCCGCGAGAAATTTTAGGAGTTCATCGGTTCATATCAGCCGGTCCCCGGCATGCTCGCCCGGCATGCAGTCATAGACCTCTGTAACCTTCATCACGAGGAGGGCCCTGCAAAAAAGGCCCGGTTTTACCTTTGCAACCTCCTTTTTCATCGTCTCATAGTCTTCCCCGCTGGTCTTTACCTCGACGTCCCCCTTGACCTTGAAGCATCCGCTGATTCCGGGGCCCCATACGTAGAGGCAGGCCCTGGGATTCTCGAGGACGTTTTTGATGGTCTCCTTCATGAACTGGTTGCCTATCCAGATCGTCTCAGGATCACGGGGATACACCGCCCCCATTGGGGCAACATTCGGTTCACCCTCCCTTGACGCAGTTGCAAGCGGGAATGTCTTTATCGATCTGAATGCAGTCATCATCTCGGGATTCATCGCTGCCATGGAGAGGTGTTGCACGCAGGGGCTGATAAACGAAAGGGGTGATTCTCTCCTGGTCTAAAGGGAAATGTCAGCATAGCCCTTGAATAACGGGAAAATCTCCGCCTGAATGCAGGGTCTGTAAAAAAAACCCTGTTATCAGCGTTTTCGAAGAAACGTCCCCTTCCGGTACTCCTCAAACGCCTCCCTGATCTCTTCTTTGGTATTCATGACAATCGGGCCTCTCCATGCAACAGGGTCTTTGAGGGGCTTTCCAGAGAAGTAGAGAAACCTGGCGCCCCTGTTGCCCGCAATGATATGGACCCACCTTCCCTCCTGCCCGAAGAGCACCATCGTGAGGTTTGGGAGTTCCCTGTCCTGGCGGAGATCGAAGTTCCCGGACCCGCCGATCACGTAGGCTGCCGCGGTATGCTCTGCCCGCACCTCGTGCGAGAACGGCACGTCGGGCCCGAGCGTCACGTCGAGGAATTCCGGGAACCCGACAATATCCTGTACCGGGCCGGTCACCTCCCCGATTGTCCCGGAGATGACCCGGATGCGCACCCCCCTCTGTGGAGAGATGATCGGAATCTCATTTCCGGGCACCTCCTGGTAGCGTGGGTCGATCATCTTGTGGCTCCGGGGAAGGTTCACCCAGAGCTGGAACCCACCCATCCGGCCATCAACAGGCTTTGGCATCTCCTGGTGGATGATCCCTGACCCGGCCGTCATCCACTGGACACCGCCCGCCTCGACGCTGCCCGAGTGCCCGAGGCTGTCGCGGTGCTCAACTCTGCCGTCCAGCATGTAGTTGACCGTCTCAATGCCGCGGTGAGGGTGCCATGGGAACCCCGCGAGATAGTCAGCCGGGTCCTCAGCCCGGAAATCGTCGAGCATCAGGAAGGGGTCAAAGAGGGGGAGGTGGTCATACCCAAACGCCCGGTGGAGCCGCACACCAGCGCCCTCGACTGTCTCGCGAGCGGGAAAAGCCCTCGCAACCGCCTTTGCAGGTGGCATAAGGGGAATTTGTGCATTCCCACGGGATAAAAGTAGGGGGATGGGAGAGAGCCCGGCTCACCATCACCGGGCCGTTTTCGAGGGTTTCGGGACGTATGAATGTGGAGGGGGATCGGTCATGGGAGAAAGAGGAGCGAGCAATCAGCGTGGAGATCCTTTTTTATTGCCTTTTTTAGCGATTTTCCCCGGTCGCGGCCGGTCTTCGTGTGCTCCATGGTCTATGTCCAGAGTATACTCCGGCGGTTGGGTATGGGGATAGTGGCGTTGGGGAAGCACAGGTTTTTCCTGGGGATGGTGCGGGGCATGGGGCTGGAGGTGCTCTTCCGGGTGATGCTTCGCCTCCTCGAAGTGCCTCTCCCTGTCCTGGCTGGTACTTGACCGGGGTTTTGGTTTTTGGTTCACGGTTTCAGGGGGATTCGTTTTTCTTGGAGACATGGTCAACATTCTCATACCTGGATGTAAAAAAAAAGTTCCTCCCCTGGAGCCCATCCATGTTTTCGGATTTGCCGGGACAGCCACAGACAGGAATTAAAAAGTGTGTTCCTTTCAGCCAGGTACCTGCTCTTTTTTGAACGTTGCTGCTCGGTTGACAAAGAACCAGGAGCGATCGACCGGCCGGAACCCGGACTCTCCCGCAAGCCGTACCTTGTCTTCAAACTCTCTGCCCGGGACAATTATGGGCGGCTCCGAGAAGAAGAATGTCCCGCCCGGTTTCAGGAGTGCGGCGATTTCGTGGAAGAGTTTCTCGGGGTCAGGAACCTCGTGGACCACAAAGATGGCAAACGCCACGTCGAAGGTGCCGTTCAGTTCAGAAGGGAGGCCAATCGAGTCCTGCCTGCACTGGTGCGTCGTGACCCTTGAGAGGAGGTTTTCAGACTCGAGCTTTCCCTTTGCGATCTTCAGCATCTCTTCCTGCAGGTCGACAGCGTAGACCCTGCCTGTATCGCCCACCCGTTTTGCAAACTCGCGGGTGAAGAACCCGGGACCGCACCCAAAGTCGAGGACCCGGTCCCCCGGCCCAACGTATCGCTCCGCGAGATGGTCGGGACGGTAGAGAACGCGGCGGAACCAGGTATCAAGGTGTGCAGCACGGGATGCAGAGAAAACTCTGTGCTGGTGGTGTTTCCCGGGATCATCGCGGGAAGTCATGCAGGGATGGTGAGTGCGGCATGGAGATAACGGTTCTGTCGAAAGATTTCCCCCCCCGGGTTTTCCCAGGAATACGGAACATACGCCGGTCCTGCAGTTCTCCCACACATCTTTTTTCTGGGGGAGATCCTGACCAAGGGACCTGTATCGCCTGCGTGAACGAGAGAAACACCTTCAAATTTCACCATCGCGTTCCCCTTGATCGCTTCCTGACGTGTAATATACGCCCTCACCGACACGGAGGGTCCCCCTTGCCTCAGTCCATCCCTGTGGTCCCTTCAGCTCTACTGATACGCTGTCCTCGTACCTGTTGAAAATCCACCCGCCACGCCATATCGAGTTAATCCCCTCGATGTTTGCCTGAAATGAGAACTCTGCCGGTTGTTCCTGCTCGAACCAGACATAGACCGGCACGGGATGTGCATACTCCTTCCCCTCGACGTGCGGTCCAGCACTCTCCTCCATAAGGGTGAATTTTCCCGTGTAGGCAAACACGGGCTCCCGCCCAATCGGGTCGCGGGTCTCGATGGTCCGGTTCACCTGGACCATCGTCCCGATGTGGACTGGCCAGAGAACGGGAGTCTCGAGGGAGTACTCTGTGCGCGGCGCGACGGTCGCAGGAAGGGGGCTCTGGCCCGGCTCGATTTGGATCGGATATCCATGGTATTCGGGGACCATCCTGTCCGCGCGGATGACGAGCATTGGGGTTCCCTTCACCTCTTCAATCGAGAGGTCCCAGTCACGCGGTATTCCAGGTGCACTCCTGTTGATAAACGCATCTGCGAGCACCGGCGTCCCGTTGGGGCCTGGGACAGGGAGCATGATTGTCACGTTTTTTATCGTGGTCGTGTATGAGAGGCTGATGGAGGAGTAAAAGTCGTGCCGCTCGCTCTCTGCCATGCTCTGGTGGATGATGAATAAGACCCAGCCCATGCATGCGGCAGAGGCGATGACCACGCCAATCAGCAGGCAAATGGAGACCTTCTTGCATCGCGGAGGTGCCATGGGAAAATACTCTGTAACAGTGGATCTCGCTTCAATGCAGAATAAACGTGGAGGTATTCTCTTCTGTTTCGAGCGCCGGATTACAGGGAAGGCTTGGCGGGTGCCTGATGCAGACTCTTCTCGCCCCAATCCTTATCTTCCCACCCGCCCCCTCTGTCTGTGATGCCGGCCGGGATCGAAGAACGCGTGATGATAATTGAAGGGGACATTACCACGCTGCGGGTCGATGCCATCGTCAATGCTGCCAACCCGTCACTCCTTGGAGGAGGAGGCGTCGACGGCGCGATCCACCGTGCCGCCGGTCCGGAGCTGCGCGAGGAATGCCGGG
Organism: Methanoregulaceae archaeon PtaB.Bin056; assembly: GCA_002067095.1. Classification (GTDB taxonomy): domain Archaea; phylum Halobacteriota; class Methanomicrobia; order Methanomicrobiales; family Methanospirillaceae; genus Methanolinea_A. The sequence continues at coordinate 14,199 of MVQD01000038.1, read as the reverse complement.
GCCTCGGCGGATGCAGGACCGGCGAGGCAAAGATCACCCGTGGCTATCGGCTCCCGGCCCGCTTCGTGATCCACACGGTCGGCCCGGTCTGGAAGGGTGGAACCTGCGACGAGGATGAACTCCTTGCCTCCTGTTACAGGAACTCCCTTGCCCTCGCGGAACTGAGCGGCCTTCAGAGCATCGCGTTCCCCGCCATCAGCACCGGTGCCTACGGGTTCCCGCGGGAGCGGGCAGCTCGTATCGCGGTTCGCACGGTAATCGGGTTCCTCACTTATCACCCCGCAATCAAAAAGGTCATACTTGTGTGCCACGGGAATGACGCATGTTCACTCTATCGGGACATTTTCGGGCAGGAGATCTCGGGCACCACCGAGTATGAAATGGCGCAGGCGATATTCTCTCACCTCTCGATGATCGAGGCCAGCCATGGGATCCGGATTAAAAACAGGGAGACAATAGCACGCACCATCGCACCCGCACTCAAGAGCGACACACAGGCGCTCTCGGCAGGGATCTCGCTGAACAACTGGGTCGCAGTCGCCGGCGGATCCGGAGAAGTGACGGTGCCCCAGAGTGTGATCCGGACAATCCTCGATTCACTGAAGAGTGGATGAAAGTGCAATGCATCCCTTCATCGATGAATGGGGTCAATGGAGGAAACAACCGGTTCCCAGAAAAGACCTGCCAGGGATGAGGCAGGCATAGCCGCTGTCGGGAAACAACCGGCGGCAAGGGAGCGGCCGGCCGGCTTGCCCTTGGCAAGGGTGCAGCCATACGCGTTTCGCTTCATGGTTTCAGATCCCTTCCTTCACCCCATCCCATGGGTATTTACCCTTGCACGGCGTATATTACAATTCCAGACAACCCCTGGATTCCGGGAGCGCCTTTTGATTGGAGACGGGAATTACATATCCGCCCCGTATCGTTTGCCCCGGGCATACCGCATGTATCGGCTGTCAGAACGAATGATGAATGCCGTGGATCGTTCCATCCGGTTGCTCCACGCCTCACACAGACAGGATTAGATGATAAAGAACAGCGCAAGACCCACGGTAATCGGGACCAGGTCAGGGTACACCATACGCTTTACCTGTCCCAATTGTGAAAAAGAGAACTCAATTGTATACAATATGCCAAAGGCCTTCTACAAGGAATCAAGGGACGCAGTGTGCGGAAAGTGCAGGAAGCACTTCACCGTGCTTACCCCGGACTGATATTCAGAAACGGGGGGAAAAGAGGAGAGATTCCTCCTTTTTCCTCCCTTCTCTCCCCCCTCAAAACCCCTTTCCTGCATGATTCTGAACGAAGTCTTCATACCTGCGTGACATTCGTCGTCCAGTACTCTGCAAGCAGGATTTCCATGTCCTTGGTACACGTATCGCAGGCAATCTTCGGGTTCTGCACTGCCAGGCGGAACATCACTGCGTCCCCGGGGTCAGGGGTGAGAGGGGCATCCACGTCTTTCTGGATGACGTACCTGTAAGGATCGAGGCTTCCGAAGTAATACTCCTTGTAGCGGTGTCGATCCTCGTCGGTTGCATCATGGGACCAGTCTGCCGATTCTGCAATCGTGACGTCAACCGGTATCCAGCCATACCCCTCCAGGTAATATTCCGCCCAGAAGTGTTCACCCGCAAGTCCCGGGACCAGCTGGAACCCTCCCGTGGACCGTGCAGGGATACCAAGTGACCGGCACAGGGCAGCAAAGTACATGCTCTGCGATCCGCAGTCGCCGAACCCGGTCTCAAGGACATAGGTGGATTCGGGGATCCCTGCAGTCTCCAGCATGAAGTGCGGAACGTGGCTGTAGGGAAGTGTGTCCATGATATGCCAGTAAATCTTCTCCGCCTGGAGGTACGGGTTCGTCTCGTTACCGACGATCTCGAGTGCTTTCTTCTTAATCTCTGGCGTGACGGCGATATTCTTTCCAGACGCGGTGTACTTCAGGTATTCGGGAGTGCTCGTGTTGTAGGCCTCCACCCTGGAAGGATCAATGACAAACCGCACCTCGTGCTGGGTAAACCGGAACCGGGTCGTAATATTGAGATAATCTCCCTTCATATCCTCGAGCGGGATCTCGAGATACGCAAGCCCGATACCGGCCGAGGTATCCGGCCAGGAACGGACGTACTGTGCCGGCTCGATCGAGAGGATCGCAACATCCGATTGTGAACCGGACTCTATGGGAGCCGGGACCCATACCCGCATGGTGCCGGCCTCCGGGAGAAGTTCCGTGGGTAGCAAGAGGCGCTGGGTGATTTCGAATACGACCGGGTCGCCGTAGGGCCCCCTGTGGGGAAGCGGAGGGGCGAACGCAAGGCTGCTCGTCTCGTCAAAGAAAGGCGAATGGTTGAACTCTTTTGTCATTCTCCGGGCCAGTGTGAGATTATGAAACATGATATTGCTGACTGTATCGGAGAAATAGAGGTGTTCGCCGTCACTCAATATACGGATACTCTTCCCGTCAGAGAGGAGATCGGCGATCTCCCTGGCTGAAAATTCAGGATACGCCTGCATTATCTCCGACTCGGCAGCCGAGCGGTTGAACGGGAACTCGAAGATCATTCTCTGCGATACGAGTGCCTCCCTCATGGCCTTCCGGGCAGAGACGGTATCGCCCCTGGCCTGGTAGTCGTCGTATGCCTGCAGGTAGAGTTCAGCTGCAGAACGGTAATTCGATGCCCTGAACTCCGCGGCTGCCTGTGCGGCGAGATTATCGGCTGTGGATGGAGCCCCGGTATCCTTTTCCGATATGCAGCCTGCGGTAAGGGTCGCGGCGGCGATAAGGAACAGGACCATAAGGAAACATAACGACATTTTATTCATGCATCACCTGCGTTGATGGTCTATTGAATAGGGAACGGAGCGGAAATGACTTTAAGGTGATGTTTTTTGGGAATCGGGGTAACCTTCCCCTCCCGGAATGAGCCGGTCAGATACAGTGCCAGGGTGACTTCTGCTCTTCTGCGCAACTCCACCCGCGTATTGCCCGAAACCTCCCAAAGCCTCCTCTATAAAGGTAAGCATTATCCGCTTGCCTGATGACCGCGGACTTCTGCCAGGAGACCATGGGCTTTCTCGTGTCATCCGATGAGAAGGGTGCATTTGCCGATACCGGCCCGGCCGAGATTGTCGGCTTCTTGACGCGCGGGGGTGCCCGGGCACACGTTCCATCCCGCGGGCAAAGGTGCTCGTGGAGAGGGGGGGGCGCAGGGAATCGTGTTCGCTTCGTGCATCACCAGGGGAAACCCGATTGGGAACCGTGCCCGCACTATTCCGACATGAGGGACTGCGTGAAGAACGCCACCGGCCCGGAAGTCTCCATCATCGAATGGACGCACTGACACGGCCAATCCCGCTTCAGCCCCAGATAGGGTCGTCTCCGAACCGCTCCATCCAGTAGTCCGCGGGGGCATCTGCAAGTTCCCGTGCGAGGTCTTCAGCCCTGAAAGAGAACGTGTAGTTCATGCAGTACTCGACAAGGATCTCGTACGCATCCCTGAGCCGTATGGTCATCTCATGCGACTCGGCAGGGTCTTTCCGGGAGACGTCCGGGTGCCACTCCCTGACCCGCTCGTGGTAGAGCGCACGGATCTCGTGAAGGTTCGCCTGATCCCTGATCCCGAGGAGGTCGGCCGCGTCCCTCAGCAATTCGGCCGAAAATTTGGCCATTGAATACTGGTTTCGGGAGCGCCCGGATAATGGTTGCCACCGCTGCTGCAGAACCGATCACTTTTTTGCAACCCTCGCGAGATCTTCGAGGGAGAACGAGTGCCATGGCAGAAGACCGGTCCTTCATCTACCTGAACAACGCCGCCACCAGCTGGCCAAAACCTCCCGAAGTCCTTGCAGCGGTATCGGAATCCCTCTCGCTCCCGGTCTTTGGCTCGGGGCGGACCACGGCGTCCCAGGGAGAGGACTGTGTCACGAAGGCCCGCGATGCACTCTCGGGCCTCCTTGGCGTAAAAACCCCCGGGCACGTGGTCTTCACCCAGAACGCAACCGACTCCCTGAACGTCCTCATCCAGGGATTCCTCAAACGCCATGCGGGTACCTGCCACGTCCTTACAACGGCGCTCGACCACAACTCTGTCCTCCGCCCTCTCCACGAGTACGAGCGCCAGGGGAGGATCCGCCTGACTGTCCTCCCCTTTGAAGATGGCCGCGTCAGCCCCGGTGCGGTCGCAGAGGCGATCACCCCCATGACCCGGCTGATGGTCATGACGCACGCGAGCAACGTGCTCGGGACCGTGCAGGACATCCAGGCAATTGGAGAGGTGTTACACGATCACGGAGCCTGCTTTGTTGTCGACGGGGCCCAGGCAGCTGGGCATGTGCCCATCAACCTTGAGAGCCTCCCTGTCGATGCCTATGCCTTCACCGGCCACAAGGCACTCCTCGGTATCGCAGGGACCGGGGGCTTTGCAATAAAGGACCCAGAGGCAATCGCACCGGTCAGGTTCGGGGGGACCGGGACCGATTCCTTCTCGCTCCTCCACCCCACCGGGATGCCGGAGCGGTTCGAGGCGGGGACTCACAACTACCCGGGCCTTGCCGGGCTTGCCGCGGGAGTCTCGTTCATCCTCTCGCTCGGGATTAAAAGAATCATGGAGAAAGCAGGACGCCAGACGGCGTATCTTATCAGGGAACTTGAAAAAGAGCCGAACATCACGATCTACCATGGCAACCCGGACCTTCCGATCATCGCCTTCAACATTCGGGATCTTCCAAACGATGATGTGGGGTTCATCCTGGCCCGGAGGTATAAGGTAATCGGGAGGACCGGGCTCCACTGTGCCCCGCTCGTTCACCAGGCAATCGATGGGGGAGCAGGGTGCGTGCGGCTGAGCCATTCCTGGTTTACAACTGACGAAGAATGCAGGATCGCGGCCGGGGCCGTGAGGGAGATTGCGCAGAATGCGGATCGTTCGGTCAGTTCGGCATAAGGTCTGCGCGGATGGCTCCTTCATGAAGGAGTTCCTCCTCGACGAGCCCGTCCCTGCGTCGTTTTATTCGTTTCTCGCACACTTCGGGAGGGTCGAGGCGCTCCCGCAGCTCGGCGAAGGATTCTTCCGGTTCGAGAAGCCGGACTGGTTCTCCATCAAGGGGTTTGCCGGCGACACGACTGTCGAGGTGAGGTTCAAAAAAGAGGTGATGGACCTGACAATGGACTTTGCGTATTTTCTCTTCTCCTCGTTCCAGGATGAGAAGACCGACCTTTCCGGCCTGAAACAGCGGGAGGAGGCAGTCGCCGGGCGGGTCCGCCGACGCCTCCACGGGGAGTGAGCGGGGGAAGATTCGTGCCGGAAGATGTCTTTGAGCGGTACGCGGAGGACTACGACCGCTGGTTTGAGGAGCACCCCGCCGAGTATCATTCAGAACTCGCCCGGGTTCGCGCACTTTTCCCTCAGGTAACCCCTCCCTTCTCCCTCGATGTGGGAGTGGGATCGGGACGGTTTGCCGCACCGCTCGGAATTGAGCTCGGGGTCGATCCTTCGCTGGCGCTCTGCCGGATTGCGCGACAGAGGGGGGTCGAGGTTGTCCGGGCAGCCGGCGGGGCAATCCCCTTCAGGGACGCATCCATCCCGTTGGTCCTGATGGTGACAGTCATCTGCTTCCTTGAGAACCCCTCACAGGTACTCGCCGAAATCCGGAGAATCCTTGTACCGGGAGGCGTTCTCGTGCTCGCGTTCATAGAACGCGGCGGCCCAATACACCAAAAATACCTCTATGAGGGGGGAAAGGGACGATTTCTCTCCCGTGCACGCTTCTATGCCCGGGACGAGGTATTATCTCTCCTTGAAAATAACGGGTTTTGGGTCTCCGCTGTGGATCCCCGGGCAGGGTTCTGTGTCATCGCGGCGCGAGAAGGGCTGACCGGAAAGGAATAGGGGTTTTTCCCCGTATTATCATTGGCCCCTGACTCAATCGTCGATATCCGGTTTTTAATCCCGGATACCCACCATTCTTTTGCCGGCCAATTTTTCCAAGGCATTTATACGCAGTTGAGACGTTGATAGTAGTATTGCTGCCAGTAAAATGGTGAGCCCTGATGAAGAGCGAAACGATGCGTGAAGGAGAAGTCCTGGTCCTCTCCCTTGGGGGAAGGCTCGATGCGCAGGGCGCCGTGGAGATAGACGCGGTGCTAAAAGACCTCCTCCGGGAGACCGACAGGACTGTGGTCTTTGACATGTCGGGAGTCACCTACATGAGCAGCGCTGGCATCAGGACAATTGTCGCGACAGAGAAGAGGATGAAGGAGAGGGGCGGCCGTATCCACCTCTCGGATCTCCAGCCCTATCCCCGCTCGGTCCTCGATATGACGGGTTTCTCTACCGTGCTCTCCATCCATCCCACGCGCAGGGAGGCAGTCCGGGCGGCACGGGCAACGGCCGGACGGGAAATTGGCGTTCCAGTGCACGCCCCTCTCGCTGTGCAGACAAGGGGGGCGGAGTTTGAAGTGACCTGCACGGGGCAGGAGGCCTGCACTCTCGAGATTACCGGGTTTCCCCTTGGGGAGGGGAGTGGAGGAAGGGAAAATGGTCCCGCCATCCCTGTCACGATCCCTGTATCCGCCTGCTCTCTCGGATTCGGTTCACCAGGCCTCCCGGATGACAGCGAAGAGCGCGTAATGGGGGACTTTCTGTCTGTTGGGCACGTCGCGGCGTGGGTTCTCCCTGACAGCGGCGACACCCTCGACTACCTGGTTCTCGAAAAGAGCGTGGCAGGGATCCCGCTCGCCGCCTCGTTTCTCGTCTCCCCTTCCGGGCCACCCGCAGGCGAGGTCCGGGTGCGTGCCGTATCACCGGGCGGAATCACGCTCTCGGATCTATTTGATTCCCTCCATGAGATTGCAAAAGAGGTGGATCCCTGCTACTGTGGAGTCCTCTGCACCTCTTTCTTTGCCGATTCTCCGGACGTCCAGACCCTCGATCCGGCGGCAGTCACGCCTCCAGCCGCCATGCTCGCGGGATGTGCGGTTACTGTCGATGCTGCAGCCCTCCCGGGTCACCTGGGGGGAGTGGTCACCGACGTGCTGGTCCGCCACCTTCCCGGAAGGCCGGGCGTGGTCCCCCGGGTCACAGCGCTCGTCTTCCGGGATCTCTTTTTAGGCGAGGGAGAGTCCGCCTGCGAGGCTGTCGAAAGGGGACTTTCTTCTGGTGTGCACGCACTCCTCCGCCATCTCTCTCCCCGCACAAGGGTCTTTCGGGCGACCCTCCAGCTCTACGTCATCTCCGACATCCGGCTTCACACCGGTACCTCGATCGTCTTCGACGGGGATGTCCCGGGGTGGAACCCCGACTACGAGCGGATCACGAAGAGTGTTCACCATGACTGCTCGGAGGTGCGCCTCCACCCGATATCCGGCGGCTATTCCGGGTCGCTCGTCTTCCGCGACGATGCCTACGACCGCAGCGGCAGGAGAGAGATGCCATTTGTTTTAAAACTCGACCGGTGGGAGAACATCCGGGCCGAGATCGAGGGGTACGAGGGGCACGTGAAACGGTATATCCAGAACAACGCGACCCAGATCATCCAGAAAGCGCGAAGCGGCGAGTACGGGGGCATCCTCTACACGTTCGTAGGGATCCAGGGGCCCCAGAGCCGCATCTTCTCGCTCGAGGACTATTACCGCACCCACCCGACTGACGAAGTGCTCGCGGTATTTGAGATACTCTTCCGGAGAGTGCTCAGGGCATGGTACGGCCAGCCGCGGCTCCGGGACCTTCCCCTGTACCAAGTCTACGGCGACATCTTCCGGTACGAGGATGTCCGCAGGTGGGCAGAATCCCGCTACGGCATCACCACGGGGGACGAGACCATCGATCTCCCCTACGGACTGGGGAGGTCGGAAAACCCCCTGTACTTCATGGAACACATCCTCCCGGAACGGCGCTCATGGACATGGAGCGTGTACGAAGGATCTGTCCACGGAGACCTGAACATGAAGAACGTGCTCATGGACGACGATCGGAACCTCTGGCTCATCGACTTTGCGATGACCGGGCACTCGCATATCCTGCGTGACGTCGCAAAGCTCGAATCGGTCCTGAAACTCGAGATGGTCCCCATCGAGTCAGAGGATCGCCTCTGCGAGCTTGTCGCGCTGGACCGGGTCTTCCTGACCCCAAAAAAGCTCGGCGAGATCCCATCGCTTCCCGAAGGTATCGCTGACCCTGATGTCGCAAAGGCATTCAAGGTTGTCCAGCAGCTCAGGCGGTACGCCGACACCATCACGCTGCTCGACGAGGACATCCTGCAGTATTACCTGGCGCTCCTCTATTACACGCTCTGTGTCCCGGCATTCACGAGCGTAAATGACTACATGCGGGAGTATGCCTGGATCTCCTCGTCCCTCCTCTGCGAGGCGCTGCGGATGCACGGTGGGGACTGATCCGCTGCGAATTGTGATGGCAGGGTTTTTACTGGATTTTTGTCCCGAAGAATCGGATCAGGGTTCCCCTGTCGTCTGGTCCCTGATGCGTGAGACATCATTCATCCAGGCGGACCCTCGAAGCCTGAGCAGCCGCCTTTATCCCCGGTGTCTTGTCTGTCCTCCCCTCCAGCAATGCGAATGCAGGTCCTCGTAAAACTGTACCGTTCGCAGGTGTGGACCGGGATGATTGCAGTCGGGCATGGTCATTTGTTGCATTGTACAGATACTAGCAAAAACGTCGTATTTGGAGCATTGCGCATGGATTGTTTGGGGAAATGAATTTAAGCCCTCATCTCTATGAAATCTGTGGGTGTAACAGATGGATATAGTTAACGCATTCGTTGGACTGATTCAGCTCGTCATCGCCATAATCCTGGCAGTGGCAGCCCTCTACATCGGGTATGCCACGTTCTCGAAGATCACCAAGGGAATGGACGAGGCCGCTGAACTCAAAAAAGGCAATGTTGCCGTGGGGATCATCATCGCCTCCATCCTCTTTGCAATTGCAATCGTGGTACAGTCCGGGATCGCCGGGATCTCCATCGGTATCATGAACGCTCTTGCCGGAGACTGGTTCTCGCTCATCGCCGCAGTCATCCAGCTAATCCTTGGCATCATCCTTGCCGTCGCGGTCAGCTACTTTGCGCTGCACGTCATGGACCGGCTCACGAAGGGGCTCGATGAGTTCGAGGAATTAAAGAAAGGAAATGTCGCGGTTGCCCTGCTGATGGCAGGCGTCATCATCGCGACCGCCGTCATCATCCAGTCCGGGGTCCTTGGCATCACCTCGGCGCTGATTTAACCCGGGCATTCTTTGCATCGCGAAAAGCGGGTGCGCGGAATAGAAGTGGCGGGAATACCTCTTCCCGCCCGTCCCTTCGAATCACTCTTTGCAAAAAAGGGTTCTTTCCCTCCAGGGTCAGGCTATCACGCTGCATCCAAATGCAGATTTTCTTCTTCCCCTCAAGAGGGAGTAACCTGCACTGTCTTTTTTTCGCTTTTTTTCAAAAGAGGCTTCGTCACTGATATTTGAAATGAAGAAACGCACCCGGGTATTCCACTAATTTCCGCGTTATACGTTTGGGGAGCGTGTGGTAGGTCCCATGGGCGGGATTCCAAGGTAATACGGGAGAGAAAAAAGGTGGTCCTGATTATTTCCCGAGGAATTTTTTGAAGATTCCCGAGACGCCTGCTGCATCTTTCTGTGACCCCAGCACCTGCTCTGCCATTCGTGCGGCATCAGGTGATGACTGCACCGCCATCTTCGACTGCTCGCCGAGGAGGCTTGTGAGGCCCTGCTGGTCCATCTGTTTGCCACCCATACTCTTTGTGACGTATCCGATGATCATCGGGGTCGCGATGCCGAGGATCTTATCAACCACTGCAGTGGGAAGACCAGTCTTCTGTGCAATCGCATTCGAGATCGGCGCCATCTGGTTCCCGAGAAGACTCCGTGCCATCCCGGATCCGCCTGATGCAGCGGAACTCCCAAGGAAGCCGCCCAGGTTGTCAAGGGGGTTGGTTCCTCCCATCTGCCCCATCATTGACGTGATAATATCTGCTCCACCCGGTTTCTGTGCGGTCTGAGCCATCGTGCCCATGATCATTGGAATGCCCATGCCAAGTGCGGATTGCACACTCTTCTCATCCGAACCGACAGATTTGCTGATCATGGAGAGATTGTCTCCAGTCGCCACCTGTTTCATGAGATCTGCAACGATGTCCATACTGCCTGAGGATACGCGATCGAACGTATATACTTATGGACGAGGCCACCCTGTTGAGAGACGGCAGGCAGGAGGAACTCCCAGCCTCTCGAAGCAACGTGAGGAATCCTCGCGAAAATAATGGAGGGAGAAGGCCGTCACCTCACGTATACGCGGCGCGAGGTGGTGCTCTCGCCGTATGCATTCGTCACTTTAAGGGAGACTGCATACGTCCCCGGCGTCGTAAACGTGTGGGAGGGGTTCCTGACAGCCGAGGTCTGGCCGTCGCCGAAGTTCCAGTCCCAGGCGAAGGGGGCATTAAAGGACATGTCTGTGAACTGGACGGTCATCGGGGCGAACCCCATACTTTTACTCATCATGAAGAAGGAGATGGGAGCCCGGCCCGGCATCATGGGGGGCACAGGCGTTGCGGTGGCCGTCGGCGATATCCCTGAAGAGGACGTGGCAACTGGCTGGAACACGGTGGAGGCCGCTCTCACCCAGACATAAGCCGAGCGGAAACTGCTCCCGCCGTAGTTGAGGACCTTGAGGGTGACGGAAAACGTGCCGGTCGTCGTGTAGGTGTGCACAGGGTTCTGCTCCGTGGAGGTGGTTCCATCCCCGAAGTCCCACTCCCACGCAAGCGGCGCTCCCATCGAGCGGTCGGTGAAGGAAACGGTCAGTGGTGCGACACCGGACATCGGCCTCATCGTGAAGAATGCAATGGGGGGTGATCCGGATGGCGACACCTGGATATATCCTGGCTTTGTGAGAGTCTCCTGGCCCACAGCATTTCTTGCTGTCATCGAGACGCAATAGCTGCCTGGGAAGGCATACGTATGCTCGATATCCGTGCTCTCATTGCTCCACACGGTCGTTCCATCCCCGAAGTCCCACCAGCGTGAAGTGACAACGCCTGTCGAGATGTCGGTGAATGCCACGTCGAGTGGTGCATTCCCTGACAGGGGAGTGGCCTCGAAGTCGGGGACAGGAGGCAGGGACTGCGTTACGTTGATGAACCCTTCTTTTGTAATCGAACTGTTGCCGTAGATGCTCGTAACGGTCAGGGTGACATTATAGATGCCGGGGGTGTCGTAGGTGTGGTACAGCCAGGTCCCGCTTCCCGTGGTCCCATCGCCGAAGTCCCAGAGGAATTCATCGTAGTACCAGGAATAGGGGACCAAGTCCCAGAACTGGACCTCAAGGGGCGCATCACCCTCCTGAGGATATGCGTCGAAGTCTGCCTCCGGCGCAGGAGGATCGACATGCATGTACTCTTCCTTTGTGACGGTGTCCGTTTCACCGGTCCTGCTGACCGTGAGGCTCACCGAGTAGTTCCCGGGGTAGGTGTAGACGACAACCGGGTCCTTCTCGGCAGAGAACTCGTTGCCATAGTAGGGAACCGCCTGTTTCGTTGCCGCGTCGCGCAACGGGTAGTAAGAGTCTTTCTGGAAGACCCATGACCATGCACATGGGCTTCCGGTTGAGTTATCATTGAACTGGACGGAGAGAGGAATTGCCCCGGTGGTTACGTTGGAGGAAAAGTCTGCGACCAGGGGCTCTTCCTTTGTGACCTTGATATATGACTCCTTGCATTCCGTGCTCGACCCTGCAGCGTTCGTGACAGTCAGCGTCACGTTGTATGTGCCGGCGTCGAGGTACTGGTGCACATTGTTCTGGGCAGTCGAGTTCGTTCCATCACCAAAGTCCCACAAGTACGAGAGATGGCTTCCCGTGGACTGGTCGGCGAATATCACCGAGAGCGGCGCATCACCGCTCCGGGGAATCGCGAAAAAGTCGGCGACTGGGGGTTTTGGCTCGGGGACCGAAGCAACCCATACCTGGCACCCAGCAAACGGGTTGGCCGTGCCGATGAACATCCCTTCATCGGTCGCCAGCATTGTCCGGAGCCCGTAGTTGTCAGGGTCTCCAAGCCCGTTCAGGTTCATGGGAACCCAGGTAACGCCGTCCGGACTTCTCCAGAGATCCGCTCCCCCAAAGTGGATTCCCATGAGCTTGATGATAAGGGCGATATCTTCCTCCTCCATGTGTGCAAGACCCAAATCCCGAAGTGCTTCAAGCTCGTCGGAGAACCCCCCTGACTGTGTCCCTCCCTCAAGAGATTCAAGTGCCGCCATCAGGATCTCGGTACCCCCGGGGATCTCGTCGATGAACCGGGCGAAGGAGAAGATATCGAAGGAACCGATGTAAAGGTCCCCTTCATACTCTTCGATCGACCAGGCGTACAGGTTGAAGGGGTTCGCAAAACCAGACGGCCACCCGCTCAGCGGGGGACCGCGGGGATCTGTGGGGATCTTCGGCTGATAATTCCCGACAATCAGGTCCCACGTATCTTCAGAATCGAGGCGGATGAGGTCGAACCCCTTGACCCCCTCGGTCCCGGTCCCGAAGGGGAGGTTCATCGACCCCACGTAGAGGTCCCCGTCATGTTCCCGGATAGTTCCCGCAAGGACGTTCCAGGCATCCCCCGCCCCGCCGGAGACCACCTTTACCCAGTCATCGGGACACTCGGGCGATCCCGAAGTGCTTCTCCATATCTCAAACCCATTCGTCTCCGAAGGGCCGATGGGGTTTCCGGTCCCGGCATACAGGTACCCATTGAAACTTGCGAGAGAGGCAGTCTGGAAGTCCGCTACCTTCACCCAGTTGTCCTCATACGGGGAGGGCGAATCGGTGGCATAGATCCCTTCACCAGTGCCCACATAGAGTCTCCCGTTGTGGGAGATCATGGCCCGGGTGTCCCGGCTGGGAATGCTCGAAGTGTTCACCGGCACCCATGTCTCGCCATCGATTGACTGCAGGACAAGGATCCGGCCAAACCCGAACCCGACCCCGGTATAGATGGCTTTTGTTCCGTTCGCATCAGAGAACGTCGTTATAGCGCGATACCCAATCCCCTCGGGATAGGTGTATCCGTTTGCGGGATTGACAAACGTGGATGCCTGGTGAACACGTTCCCAGGAACCCCCGGAATACCTCCATATCTCCCCCCGCATGTCGTTCGACCACGCAATCACATCCTCCTGCGAGGGAGGGGTATGGTTGGGGAGGACGAGGGGAGGCGGCGGCGATCCGGATGGAGATGTCAGGAAAGAGAGTGTCCAGTTGGCAGGGAATTTCCCCTGGGCTTTCATCGCCTGGGCGACGAAATAGGGTATGTTCCGCCCTGTCCCCACGTATACGTCGCCGTTAAATTCTGCTACCGACCATGCATAGTTGTTCTGCGGGTCACCAAACCCGCCTTCACTTATCATGACGAATTCCGGACACGTGAGCACCTCATCGGCGGATACAACGCTGCATGCTATGAGAATTCCGACGAGGAAAAGGATCGCATACCCAAATCCTTTCCACGGTCTCATGTGATGATCCTTACTTTTCATGTGAGCCCCCTCCTCCCGGTTTCAGGCGGCTCATCCATGCGGGAATCGCGGTCCGGTATCCGCTGGTCCTTTCCTGATTCGGACGGAAATGGGAGGAATCAGGTCGGCCCTTCAGGGGATTTGCGCCCTGGCTGGTTTCCCTATCCGCCCCCCCATCTGCGGTTTTCTTCCTGCACTGTCTTTTTTTAATTCCCTATTATGTTTCTTCCCGCCAGATCTCCGGGGTAAGTAGTGTTTTGCCTCGAAGCAGGACACTATGCGTTACCGGATTTTCTCTTCTCCGCACTGTTTCCTTCGTTGCCACCTTGACCGAAAACAGGTACTGGTTCTTATCTGGGGAAGGATAATAAATGTTTCCCCTCTCCCGGAAGGGAGTGAGTCTCCGGAAAGGCACCTTTTTACACAACGGACCCCATTCTGCCGGAATCTAGATGCCACGATTTCGAGTGATACTGGACACTCCTGGATGTTACCAGGATAATACCATGGCCCCTTGCGGGATACTGCATGCATGATGATGAAAATGGCAGGAGCCATTTTCATGGGATAAAAAAGAAAGGAACCTGTGAGTCAGGAGGGGGTAGGACATCACATGGACTTTGCCGCAAGTATGACGTCCTCTTCCTTGATGGTCTTTCGACCCGCATGCATT